>CAYXGM010000035.1:0-11564 GCA_964464555.1 uncultured Gemmatimonadaceae bacterium
ATGTTCCCCGTGCCCTGCCAGGAGCTCCAGGTCCTGCAGATGCTTCCCTGCAACAGCTACGGCGGGCCCGGTGGCGAGATGGGCGCTGCCGTGAGCACCTACAATTTCCCCCACGAGGGGTAGCCGGGTAGCCACCTGATCCCTTGACCCGGAGGGGTGTGCGGCCAACGCCGCACACCCCTCCGGCCTTTTTATGTCCTTCTTCGGGTCGTGGCCGTCCCGTTTCGGAATGACCCCATTCGGCGACTTTCTTGCATCGGTGCCGTCAACGAAAACCCGATCCGGGGAGTCTTCCAGGTACCAGCCGGCACCTTGAAAGCTCCGGCCGGCAGGACCGTATGAATACAGGACGGAGGCAAGTCCGGACGCAGAGACGGAGGAAACCCCTCGGGGACTTCCCTACGACCAACAGAGAGACCCGGCCGCAGGCAGGACCGTGACCCCGGGGCTCTTGACCGATAAGACGGAGACCATGGGACGATCCGCCAAGCTCCTGGACTCAGCCCCCCCGGAAGCCAGGGAACCGACTGCACCTCCTTCCGATCTTCTCGAAGTCGTCGTCATCGACGACGAGCCCCTCTCCAGGCGACGTTTGACGCGGCTTCTGGGAAAAGCTCCCGACGTCACGGTTACCCGGGAATGCGGGGACGGGGAAGAGGCCGTCGCCGCCCTACGCGAGCTCCGTCCCGACGTGGCCTTCGTGGACATCAAGATGCCCGGACGAGACGGCTTCCAGGTCCTCCTGTCCATCGAAGCCCCCGAGCTGATGGTGGTCTTCGTGACGGCCTACGCCGAGTACGCCGTGGACGCCTTCGACGCCAGGGCCCTGGACTATCTGCTGAAGCCGGTGGAGCCGGGCCGCCTGGCCGAAACGCTGGACCGGATTCGGGAGCGCTGGCGATGTCGAAATGCCACGGACCGGAAGGACGATCGTCCTGAAGAGATCCAGGCGTTGTCCGAGGAACGAGCTGCCCTCAGGGAAGCCATCGCTGAGCTCGGCGACCGCTTTCCGGAACGACTCCTCCTCAAGGACGGGTCCAAGGCCACCTTCCTCTCCACGGAAGAGATCTCCTGGATCGAAGCCGACGGGAACTACGTTCAGATCCATGCTACCGACAGAACCCACATGGTCCGCCGCTCCATCGGTGAGCTGGAAAGGACCCTGGACCCCATCCGCTTCGTCCGCATCCACCGGTCCACCATCGTCAACCTGAATCGCGTGAAAAGCCTGAGCCCGGCCTTCGCGGGCGCCTACTACGTGCACCTTGTTGACGGAACGGAGCTCACCCTCAGTCGAGGCTACCGGGACAAGCTCTTCGACCGAATCGGAAAGTCCCTGTGAAGTCCTTTTTCCAGGCGCTGCCCCGGGACGTCCAGATGGGGCTGGGAGCCCTCGGGGGCTGGACCCTCATGGGCCTGGTGAGCATTTCCATCTCACTGGCGAATTTCAGTGGGGAACCCCTCCAGTCGGCGTGGAGCACCGTCATCTGGCCCACCCTGATCTCGGCCTGGGGGTGGGCGGCCGTGACGCCCTTCATCTTCCGGGTCAGCCGCCGGCTCTGGGTTTCAGCAGGAAACTGGATTCAGATCCTCCTCCTGCACCTCCTGCTGGCCCTTGCCGTAGCCTTGATCTACGCGCTCATCATCGAACACCTCTTCCCGATCCTCCTGGGCATTCCCCAGACAGGTGTGTTGGAACGGCTCAACCGCACCCTTCTCCTCTCGATCCTGGCCTATGGGGGACTGGTCGCTGCGGCCTACGCCGTTGAGTACTACCGACTCTTTCGGGCTCAGTTGCTCCGGTCTGCCAGACTGGAAGGCATGCTTGCGGAGGCCCAGGGCCAGGTTCTCCGCTCCCACCTTCACCCCCACTTCCTCTTCAACACCCTCAACGCCGCCACGGAATTGGTGCACCATGATCCCGAGCTGGCCGATGAGGTCCTCACTCGCCTCACTCACCTCCTCAGGCGGGTCTTTTCAGAATCTGCAGCCCTGGAGGTGCCCCTGGAGAGGGAGCTCGCCTTCGCCGAGGAGTACCTGGAGATCGCAAAGATCCGATTCGGGTCCCGCCTGAGGACCCGGATCGACGTAGCCGACGAGGCCCGGAAGGCCCTGGTGCCGAGCTTCTTCCTCCAACCCCTCCTGGAGAACGCCCTCAGGCACGGGGTTCAGCTCGTATCGGGAGGCGTGACGGTCGAGGTCCATGGGGAGGTTGAGGGGGAGAACCTCCGCATCCGGGTGGTGGATACGGGCGCGGGGCTCCCCGCCGAGCCGTCGGAGGTGCCTTGGGGAACGGGGCTCGAGAAGGTGAACGGACTTCTCAAGGGCACTCACCCCGACGCCCCGGGCCTGGCCCTCGAACACGGATCCCCGGCGGGAGCCGTTTCGGTGGTCACCATTCCCTTCCTTCCGTCCGAGGACGTCCCGGAGCCTGACGCCCGGAACGGGAGAGTTGGGCCCGTCCCGGCCAGCTTGCATTCCCCCCAGGAACATTGAGTCATGGCCCGACTCCGACGAAACTCTTAGGTGCGGAATAGGGGGGGAGGGGGTCCGGATCAGGCAATCCGGTCATTTTCCCCGACTCCCGTCAACCGCGAAAAGACGCGCGCTGGGCGCACAATCCCAGCCTGAGGCCCTGGTCAGGTCTCCGAAAATCCCGTGGCGCCTCCACGGGGGACAAAGGCGCCAGTCCCGCTCCGTGCGGGGCTGGCGTCGTTTTTGTGGGGCAGGAAACCGCTTGCATGGGTAGCTCCGTAAGGACACGGGAGGCCGCAATGGGAGAGCGCGCCTCGCCCTCCCCCTGCTATGTTGGAAAGGAACCCGTATGCGAGGGAGCGTTGGCCGGCGGCATCCCCCGGCCACCGGAACCCTGAGGCGAAAAACCGAGAGGTGCCATGAGCGGACGTTCAGCGTTGGGAAAGCGACTGAGGATGGGTTTTGCGTTGCCCCTGGCCCTGGGCCTGCCCCTGGCGGCGGGAGGGTGGACGTGGAGCGCCGAGCCCGGACGAGACCGGGTAGCGGCCCCGTCCCCTGAAACGGCGCCCGACTCCGGGTCCTTCACGCTCCTGAGCTACAACGTGGCCGGACTTCCCCCGGGAATGTCCGAGTCGAAGCCCATCCGGAACATGCTCCGGATCAGCCCGAAGCTGAACGCCTACGATCTGGTCCTGGTCCAGGAGGACTTCCTCTTTCACCGGCTCCTGAAGCTGGTGGCCCGCCACCCCTTTCAGTCCGAACCCCAGCCCCTCTCGGGGATCATCAACAAGGACTTCCTGAGCAGGGTCAGGGGCATCTCGGTCTCGGATCTCGGGGACCTTTCCGACTTTCTGGGCAGTGACCGCCTCACCAACGACGGGCTGAACCGATTCTCCGTCTTCCCCTTCACAGGCTTCCAGCGGCATCCCTGGGTGGCCTGCAACGGACTCACCGAGGCCGCCAACGACTGTCTGGCCCCCAAGGGGTTCAGCTACGCGCGGCACGAGATCGCCGACAGCATCTTCATCGACGTCTACAACGTGCACGGCGACGCCGGACGCTCCCCGGAGGACGAAGAAGCCCGAAGACAGCAATTCCGGGAGCTGGCCACCTTCATCCAGGAGCGCTCGGCGGGCCTCCCGGTCATCGTGGCCGGAGACACGAACCTCCAGACCCCGGTGCCCGCCGACGAAGAGATCCTCCAGGAGTTCATGGCCGCCACGGGGCTGGCCCTGGCATCGAGGACCCTGGGAAACGAACGAGGGCTCCCTCCCGACGTGGACCGAATCTTCTATCGGGGAGGTGATGCGGTGACCCTCGTGCCCACCGTCCGGGAGATCGCCGAAGAGTTCGTGGACGGAGACGGAAATTCCCTTTCGGATCACGAGGGAATCCGGGTGGAGTTCGTCTGGCAGACGACGCCCTCTACCGGGACCTTCTCCTGAGCCGACGCCACAGGGCCGCGTCCTCCTCTTCGAAGCCCAGGAATTTCAGCGTCAGGAGATAGGTCAGGATGAAGAGGGCGAGAAGAGCGACCCACAGGGAGGTCCCTTCCCAGGGGCCTGCCAGACTCCGCCCCCCCACCACGGCCGCTCCCCCCCCCAACCCCGCCAGGACCGGCTTGAGCTGGGCCGCCGCGAAGGGATTCAGCTTCAGAATCCAGAAGCTCTGAGCGAGCCGGACCAGGCCCAGAACCAGGAAGGCCGCCAACGCAGCCGCCCCAGCTCCCAGGAGACCATATCGGGGAATCAGCCAGAGGTTCAACCCCGCCTGCACCACCAGCAGAATGCAGATGTTGAGGAGGTTGATGCGGGGCCGCCCGCTGACCATCATGGCCATGTCCAGCAGCCCGGTGGCGGAGTTCACCAACTGGGCCAGGCAGAGGAGGACGAGCACCGTTCCCCCCACCACGAACTCCTCCCCGAAGATGCCCAGAATCGGCCGCCCGAAGAGAATCATCCCCCCCACGTAGAGGATCCCGAGCATGAGGATCCAGCGGATCACCCGGGCCACGTTCTCCTGAACCCGGTCCATCTGCTCCAGGCCGTGGGCCTCCGCCATGAGGGGGATGAGAATGGGATCGAAGATCTGCCGGAACTTCTTGATGACGAAGGAGAGCTCGGCCGCCAGAGCATAGATCCCCAGGCTCACGGGAGACATGAAGAAGGCCAGGATAAAGAGCTCGAGCTTCATGCCCAGGAACTGGACGAAGTCGTGGAGACCCAGGGGCGTGGAGAAGGAGAGGAGCTCGCCCATGGACCGCCCCGGGGAAGCCAGAACGGACCGGGACAGGGAATAGTGCTTCCCGAAGAACCGGAAGGAGACCAGCACGGCGGTCAGGGCCGAGGCCCCGTAGGCCAGGGCCATGGTCAGGGCATCGTCCTCCGTCCAGAGGATGGGTATGGCGAAAAGGAGGAGGGAGAGGGGCAGGACCATGCCCATGACCATGGCGTCGTAGCGCATGATCTTCTTCGCCTTCGTCGCCGCCAGCAGCAGGAAGACGAAGGTCAGGGGAAGGATGGCCAGCGCCGCCATGCGCAGGGGAACGGCCGCCGAGGGAGTCTTGAGAAGGGTGGCCGCGATCCAGGGTGCCCACACGGCGACGATACCCGTGGCTACGAGGCTCAGGACGAGGGCCGTGCGGAAAACCGCCGAGAGGACCGGATAGGGGGAGGTGGCCCCGGGGAGGAACTTCAGGAGGGACTTGTCCATCCCGAAGATGGTCAGGCGACTCACGACCTCCACCGCCGCCGTGGCCACTGTGAAGATGCCGAAGACCCCGGCGCCGGCCACCCGGGTGACGAAGAGGGTCACCAGGGCCCGGGAGGCCCGGGCGATCATGCCCAGGAGATTGACCGATGCGGCCCTTACCAGCGTTCTCGAGTCCGAGGAGGGCCCGGTCACGATCGGCTCAGTCCTCTCCGCCCCTGGCCGCGGCCAGCTTCCGGGTCCGGAGGAGGTGGGAGAGGTTGGCCTGGGTAGTGGCGGGGAGGAGGAAAAGAGTGGCCCCCACACCGAAGAGGGGGAGCCCCAGGGGAAGCAGCCCCACCAGGGCGAAGACGAAGACCAGGAAGGAGAGAGTATCCCGCTTTCCGAAGGGCTTCATGAAGCGGAGCATGCGGTCGAAGAGCCCCTCACCCTTCTGGTACCGGTACTCCACCGATAGAGCGCTCCCGGACCGGCCCTCCCGGATGAGATAGGCGTTGATGTTGGCCATGCTCAGGGCCGCCGCCACCAACCCCATTCCACCCAGAATCAGGTACGAGGAGGGAAGACCCGCACGGTAAACGCCCACCGTGAGTCCCACCAGGAAGGCCAGGTACGAGATGTTGTCGCAGAGGGTATCCATCCAGGCCCCCTGGGGACTGGTCCGGTGGGTCAGGATGGCCAGCTCCCCGTCCGTTCCATCCAGAATCGAGGCCACCTGGAAGGCCACCCCGCTGGCCAGCCACCAGGCGTATCCCCCGATCCCCGCCCACAGGGCCGAGAAGAGACCCAGGAAGAGGGTCAGGATGCTCACCTGGTTCGGGGTGATGGGGGTGTTGACCAGGAGGCGTGTGATGCGGGTGGAGATGGGCCGGTTGAGGAAGCGGGACACGGGCCCGTCCGTTTCCTTCGGCCACCTGGACATGAGGAGGGACTCGGCGGCCTTCACGTCCTCCGGCGTGTCCACGTCCTGCCAGGGCAGATCGCTCCCGTCCACGGCCCTGGCCCTCCCGTCCTCCGCAAGGGCCTTCACCCCCTCGGAGAGGGATGGACCCCGGCCCGAGACCTCCTCCACCTCCTTCAGGGCGGCGAAGAGGGCCGGCGTAGCCAGGAAAACCCCCGTATCGATGGCGTCGTAGGCTTCCAGCTCCTTGCCGATCTCCCGGATCCGGTCCCCGCGGAGCCTGACCTTCGTGGCGTCGTCGGGATCCAGGACGTCCTCGGTCTCGTGGTCCACCACCAGATCCAGCCCCGGACTGCGGTCCACACCCTCCATGAGCCGCTCCACCGCTTCGGCCTGAAAGAGGTGGTCCGACATGGTGAGGATGAAGGGTCCGTCCAGCGCCTCCTCCGCCGCCAGCACGCTGACCCCGTTGGGCTCCTTCCACCGGGGGTTGTGGATCCAGTGGACGTGGAGATTCAACCGTCGGATGGAGTCGATCTCCCTCTGCACCCGCTCTCCCTCGTATCCCAGCACCACCCAGGCATCGGTGATCCCGGCCTTCTCCAGGGTGAAGAGGGTCCGGGCCAGGAGAGGCACGCCCAGGAGGGAGAAGAGAGGCTTGGACGTCTGCCGGCCCAGACGACTCCCCTGTCCGGCGGCCAGGACCAGGGCCCGGGTGACGGGAGGCGAATCTTCGAGAACCCCGTCCATCTCCCCCACGCTCACGAGATGCCTGCCTCCGCCGTCGTGTCCCGTCGTTCCTCCAGCCACTCGAGGAGGGCGGGCAGGACGAAGACCGAGGTGAGGAAGGCCATGCTCAGACCCAGGGCAGCCGCCTGCCCCAGGGACACGAGCCCGGGGTGGGCCGCCACGAGGAGACCCGAATATCCCACGATGGTGGTGATGGTGGTCATGAGAACCGCCGCTCCCGTGCGTTGCATCACGAAGAGGAGGGACCCCGGGCCCTCCTCCCTGTAGCGGTGGTAGATGTGAACCCCGTCGTCAACCCCGATCCCCACCACGCTGGGAAAGACCACCACGTTGAAGAAGTTCAGCTCCCAGCCCAGGAGCCACATGCCACCCCCCATCCAGATCAGGGCGAGGAGGAGGGCGGACACGATGTAGGCTGCCGCCTTCCAGCTCCTGAAATAGATGGTCATGATGAGGAAGACCACCGTGAGGGACAGGAGCACCGCGATGGGCCCCTCGTGGGTGATCATGGTGAGCATGTCCGCCACGATGATGTTGGAGCTGGCGGCATGGAACTCCTTCCCCGAGTCCGTGGTGAAGGTCCCCACGTCGTCGCGGAACATCATGGCGTTCCGGCCGTCCCTGAGGGCCACGTTGGGATAGATGAGGACGAAGTTCCCCGGCTCGCCCCGGGCGTTGGTAAATCGCATCCGGTCCTTCTCGGGGAAGTTCTCCCAGTCGAAGGTCTCGTCCACGGCCAGGAACTCCCTGAGGCGATTGATCCGCCGTTCGTCCTCTCCCTCCAGGACTCCCACCGCCTCTTCCTCCACCAGCTCCCGGATCTCCCGGATCTTCTCCAGCTTCGACTCCTGGTTGGCCGGGAGGACCGAGAGGATGGATCGGACGCTTGCGATGGTGGGCGTGAGGGTGTCGGTCCGGATCTTCTCCTGGATGGCCTCTACTACCTCCGAGACCTCCTCCCGGGAATCGGTGAGGACGATGGCCGGCGACTCGGAGCCGCTGAAGACCCCGGTGGTCTCCCGGGAATAGTCGGCCCGCTCCTGGGTGATGATCCGCAGGTCGGTGAAGTCGTACTGGAAGCTGATCTGCGTGAAGAAGCCCGCACCCAGGACGGTCACGACCACCGCGGCCAGGAGAATGGTCCGGGCATGGAGAAGGGGCCGCCGCGTGGCCTCGAGCTTCCGGCCCTCCACCCGGGGCACGTCCAGGATGCGGACTTTCTCGGCCAGGATCACCAGGGAGGGAAGGACCACCACCATGGCCACGAAGGCGAAGAGCATCCCGATCCCGGTGATGAGCCCCAGCTCGCTGAAGCCCTTGAACTGGAGGAGCATGAGGGAGAAGAAGGCCGCCGAGGTGGTGAGAGCCGTCGTGGCCAGAGCCGACCCCGTCTTGCAGACCATTCGGTGGATGGCCCCCTCGGTGTCCAGGCCCGCCTGCTTGCTCTCCACATAGCGGGCCATGGCGTGGATGCCGTAGTCCACCCCCATCCCGAAGAGGATCACGATGAGGAAGGCCGTGATCATGTTCAGCTCCTGGACCAGGAGGTAGCTGAGGCCGAAGGTCCAGGCCAGGGAGCTGAAGAGGCTCACCGAGACGAGGATGGCCGCCAGGATGCCCCGGAAGCTGATGACGAGGAAGGAGCCGAGGCCGGTGACACCCCCCGCTGCGTTGGCCACGATGAAGACGATGGCGATAAGGAGGATCACCCCGCTGATCCCGTACTTGGCCGTCCCCACCACGTCGGCCATGATGGCCGCTTCCTCATCCACCCGGTTCTTGATGTTGCTCCCGTAGAAGATCTCCATGTCGGGGGCGAAGCGGGTGGGTTCCACCTCTTCGACCCGGTCCTTCACGTCGTCCACCATGCGACGAGCAAAGGAGAGGCTCACGGCGCTCTGGGACGGGTTCAGGATCAACACCATGACGGTGCTGTCCGGATTCAGGTAGTAGCGGCTGGGGAGGTCCCCCTGATACTCCTCCTCCCAGCGGGCCAGCTCCTCGTCCTCCGTCTCCTCCCCCGGCGGCGGCCCGAAGAGGTCGTCCACCATGAAGGGGTTCAGGGCCTGCTTCTCCCGGTCGATGGCGTCCTGGATGGCCGTGTGGAGGGAATCCAGCTTGACCTCGGAGAGGAAGAGGAGGGCGTTCTTCTCGTAGAAGGCCACGTCGTTCTGGTAGTCCACGGAGCCCACGTACTCGCTCTCCAGGAGACGCTCGGCCAGCGTGTCCCCCAGCTCCAGCAGGGCGTCGAAGTCCCGGCTCTTCAGGGCCACCCGCAGTGTGGCCGAGCCCCCGACCACCTCGGCCTCCATGCGCCTGAGCTCCTGGACGCTCACGAAGGACTCGGGGAGGAGGGCCGCCATGTCGCTCTCCAGCCGGAGCTTGGAGGCGAAGTAGCCGCCCACCGCGGTCATTCCCGCCGCCACGATGAGGATGAGCCAGTAGTAGCGCAGGATGGGACGACAGAGGTGTGGGAAGCGTGCCATGTGAGGTCACTCCAGAGTGATGGATCCCCGGGGGCCCCACGGCCCCGCGGGGATAAAGATATCATGTCGGGGAATCTTGTTGAGGCTGGCGCGAAGACCCCTGGCCGGAACCCGACCCGAAGGGGTCTCCGTCACCCTCCCGATTCCGTCATCCCGATTCCTCGGCGAGGCGGTCCTGGAGGCGGGAGAACATGGCCTGGTAGGACGTGGCCCGGATCTCCCGGTAGAAGGAATCCCGGTAGGTGCGCATGGTGCTGGAGCCGTCCACCACCACGTCCCATGCCTTCCACTCCCCGTCCACCCGGTGCATGTGGTAGACGATCTCCGCCGATCGGCCGCCCTTCCAGGCGACGGTGGTGACCCGGGCCTGACCGTCGGAGATCTCGGCGGGCCGGTACACCAGGCTATCGGCCCGGTGGATCCCCAGCTTCCTTACCGAGGAGTTCCTCACGAGCTCGCGAAAGACGTCGACGAACTCCGACTGCTCCGCCTCGGTACGCTCGTCCCAGTACCGGCCCAGAGCCCGGCGGGAGAGCTCCCGGAAGTCGATGAGACTGTTGATGACGTCTTTGAGCTCTTCCCGGGTCTCGTCGGAGACCGAGTCTCCTTCGGCGGCCAGCACCTCCTGTACGGACTGGTTCCTGTCCCGTACCCCATCCACCGGAGACTCCTGGGCCTGTGCCCGGGAAAAGGCCAGGCCCGGGACCGCCATCATCCCGATCATATGGAGAACGCCCATTCGCAGCGTGCGGGCGCGAATTCTGGTCTTGTTCATTCGTTCCTCTCTCGTGCTCTGTGGAGCACGTCGTTCCTCCCCCCTTGTTTCTATCGGTCCCATCCCCGGGTGTTCCCCCCGCCGGCCACGGTGATCCCGGGATTGGAGGGTCCCGGCACCCCCCGGGGCACCACGTCCCGGCCCACCCGTTGGCTCAATTCAGCCAGGGCCACGTTGAAGGCCGCGATGTTCTGGAGCTGCTGGGTCTCCATCTGGACGTTGGCCTGGAAGGCATCGATGACATCCTTGATCTGGCCGATGCCGATGTCGAAGGTCTGCATCTCGGCCCTGAACCAGTTCTCGCTGGCCTGGAGGGCGTCCCGTCCCTCCTCCACGTCGGCCTTGGCCCGTCGGGCCTTCAGGAAGGCCTCCCGGACCTCCTTTTCCACCAGGCTGGAGAGAGGCCCCTCCTGGGAACGAAGCTTGTCCGCCTCCAGGCGCTGGACCCGGATCTCGTCCCGGTGGTGCATGAAGTTCATGTCCCAGTCGAAACCCAGGAGGGCCCCTGCCCTGAGATAGTTGAAGCCATTGTTCAGGAAGGGGTTCTTGGGATCGTACCGCTCCGGCGCGTAGTTGGCCCGGATGCCCCCGGCCAGGATGAAGGTGGGCCAGGCGTCCTTCTCCTCCGCCTTGCGAAGGGACTCCAGGGCCATGATCCCGGCCCGAAGCTGCAGGAGCTCCGGACGGGCCTCCCGGGCCATGGCCAGGTAGGTCGAGAGGCTATCCAGCGTCACGTCCAGGGGCTCCAGACGATCGGTCTCCACCAGGACCTGGACCCCCCGGTCCAGTCCCATGGCGGCCCTGAGCCCCTCCCGGGCCTCCAGGGCGGCGGCCTCCAGCTCCCTGGAGCGACGACTCACCTCGTACTCGAAGATCTCGAACTTGAAGAGGTCGTTCTGGGTGGCGTCCCCCTCCTCGTACTGCTCCATGAGCTTCTCTTCGGCCTCGGCGGCGTTCTCCCGGACGTTCTCCAGGACACGGGCAAGCTCCTTGGTGAGGACCACGTTCCAGTAGAGCTGGCGGACCAGGAGGAGGGCCTCGCCCCGGGCGCCCTCGAGGCCCGCCGCCGAGGCCTCCACCCCCCGGTCCGCGGCGTCCAGGCGGGCGCCGATCTTCCCGAAGCCGTAGAGCGGCTGGAGGATGTCCAGCTCCACCTGGGTGAACCAGCTCAGCTTTCCGATCTCACCGGCTACGTCAGGGGAGGTGAGGACGCCGTACTCGTTGAACTCTCCCCGGGCCCTGGGAACCGGACCCCAGACGTTCCGGAGGGAGAGCTCCGGAAGGTAGCGAGCGTTGTGGGCCTGGGTACGTTCGGCCTCCGTCACCTCCACCTCGGCTCGAGCCTCCCGGAGGAGGGGGCTGCTCTCCAGGGCCCGGCGCTCGGCGTCGGCCAGGCTCACCACCAGAGTGTCGATCCCCTGGCCGGTGTCGATCCCCTGGCCGGTGTCGATCCCCTGGCCGGTGGCGA
>CAYXGM010000035.1:11664-38215 GCA_964464555.1 uncultured Gemmatimonadaceae bacterium
CGATCCCCTGGCCGGTGGCGAGGGACGGAAGCCAGGCCAGACACAACAGGCTGATGATCAGGGTCAGTTCGCGGGGCATCCCTAACGTCTCCTTGCAAGTCTCAGGTTGAGCCTCTCCTACCCCAACGCAGCCGGAATTGTGCGCGGGTCCTACCCCACGCCTCCTCAGGAGAGGAGGCCGGTGGGACCGTTCACGACGGCGGCCGCCAGCGTCACGATGAGACCCGCCCAGATCGCGGCGTAGAGGGGCACGAACCGGTAGCGCGTGCGGAGGAAAGCCGGGTCCACAGGGTCCTTGCCCATGAACTTTCCCCGCTGCTCGTTGGGAAAGAAGAAGGTCTTGTACGTCTCGATGGTGGCCACGGTGTACCCGATGGAACCGATGAAGATGAGGACGTAACTGGTGGTCAGGGAGGCCATGAGGAGCCCGTAGAGGAAGGCGATGAGGGGACTCCGGAAGAACTTGGGCAGGCTGAACCCCTCGATGGGAGCGTCCTTCCACGCCCCGCCGAAGGCCGAGATCCAGCCGCCGGCGCTCCCCGCGGTGGCCACCACCAGGAGGGGCGGGAGGTCGGGCCCGCTCCGGTCCAGCCAGTGGATCCCCCAGAGAACCGCGAGGACCCCGGCAAAGTAAACGGCTCCGGCCGTGAGACGGAGGGCCCGGCTCTCCACAACCCTGCCGCCGATGGCGAACTGCATGGGGATGGTGTACTTGGACTGGTCTTCCTCCCGGATGAATGACTTGTAGATCTCCGCCAGGACCCGTTCCAGCCCGTACGTGACGCCGAAGAGGACGGCCACGCCCACGGGCCAGGCGGAATCCAGCTCCATGACCCTCACCAGAAAGAGGGCGACGGCCGCCGAAACCACGGGACTCCGGACATAGGTCCGCCACTTGAACCCCTCGAAGGGGGCATCCTTGAAGACGCCCCAGGTGGCGGTGTGAAGTCCCGCCGCGAGCCCGGTGGCCAGCCCCACCAGCGTCCCCGTCATCCTTCGTCTCCCATGGAATCGTAGATGCTCCGGACCAGGGTCACGTCCCGCTCCGCCATCTCCAGCGTCATCAGCGGCTCACCCCCCTGCCGCAGGACCCGGAGAAAGTCCCGGAACATGGCACGATAGCCGGCCAGGTCCAGGAGCCCCGGAAGGTAGAGCCGCGTTTTCGTCCCCCTGAGAAAGGCGAAGACCCCGTTCGACTCGAAGGTCACCGAGCCCCGCCGGCCGTGGATCCGGGAGATGCGGAGCCCCTTCAGGACCGAGGGAACCTCCCAGGAGAAGGAAAGGGTCCCCACGGCCCCGCCCCGGTAGCGGAAGACCACCAGAATGCTCTCCTCCGCGTCACGGGCCGGTGCCTCGCCTTCCCTGCGGGGCGGACCCTTCGCCGCCAGGACGCTCCCGGCAGCCGCCGCTGCCGCCACCACGTCTCCCGCCTCTCCACCGTGACGTCCGAGCTCCTCGGCCCGGTAGCCCTCCACCCCTACCACCTCCAGCCCCAGGCTGGCCATGAAGCTCACCCAGTGGATGCCCCCCTCGAAGAGCCCCCCCCCTCCCGCCAGCTCCGGGTCCGCCCGCCACCCCTCCGCCACCTGGCGCTTTTCGGCATTGAGGTGAAGGAAGGTGGGCTCCCCGATGAGGCCGTCGGCCAGGATCCGGTGCAGACGTTCCCTCAGGGGCTTGTAGACGTAGTTCTCGGCCACAAGGACCCGCTTCCCCGACCGGTCCGCGGCCTCACGGACCGCACCGAAATCCTCCGGGACCAGGAAGGCCGGCTTCTCGACGATGACGTGCTTGCCCGCCTCCAGAGCCCGGAGGGTCCATTCCAGGTGCAGGGCCGGGGGGGTGACGACCACGACGGCATCCACCTCCGGAGCTTCGAGGGCCGCCAGGTAGGAGGGGAAGGAGGCCTGCCCACCGTGTTCCTCCCTGAAAGCCCCGGCACGGTCTCCGTCCCTGCTGGCGAAGGAGAGGGTCACCCCCGGATCCACCTTCCCGAGGGTCCGGGCGTGAAGGGCGGCGGCGGAGCCGCATCCCAGGAAGGCCAGGTTCAGCGGACGCGTCACCCTTCCACCTCCCGGTTTCGGGGACCCCCGGCCCCTCCCTGCCCTCCTCGGTGAGCCAGGCCGGTTCCGATGCGCAGAGCGTTGGCGGCGATGGTGAGGCTCGGGTTCACCCCGGCGGCGGTGGGCAGGGCGCTCCCGTCGGTAACGTACAGGTTGTCCAGCCCCCGGAAGGCCCCCTGGGGATCCAGGGGCGCCGTGGTCGGGTCCTCCCCCATGCGCACCGTTCCCAGGGCATGGGAGAAGGTGTCGATCTTGTGGAAATAGGTGGCCAGGGAGCCGGCGGCCCGGTGGACCTCCCGGGCCCTCGCCGCCAGGGAATCCCGGGCTTCCAGGTCCCGGGGGTCGTAGCGGTGCTCCACCTTCAGCCTCGGGAGACCCAGCTCGTCCAGTGAAGAGGGATCCACCAGGACCCGGTTCCGGAAACGGGGTCGATCTTCGGCCATGACCAGAAGACCCGTGAGACGGCGAATCAGGGGAGAGAGAAGGAAGGCCGCCAGGCGTCCCGTCTCGAAGGCCACCGTTCCCACCGAGGGCGTCTGGGTCTGCTGGATGTTTCCCAGCTTTCCCGGGGGCCCCCGGCCCTCGGAATCACCGAAGTAGAAATCGTTGATCCCCACCTGCTTGTGGAACCGACCTTCGTGACGGGGCATCCAGGAATAGGCGCCGAAGGAGATTCCGCTGCAGTGCCGCGTCAGGTACCGGCCCACCATCTCCCCGGCGGGGTTCAGCGCCTCGAGGCCCGAGCTCAGGAGGAGGTGGGGAGATCCCAGGGCTCCCGCCGCCAGAATCACGGTGTCGGCCGTCACCGTGTAGCTCTGCCCCGAAACCCGGTCCCTGCATTCCACGCCGGCCACCCGCCCGTCTTCCGCGATGAGGCGTGTCACCACGGTGTCGGCCCGAAGCTCCATCCCCATGCGCTGGAGGCGCCGAAGGACGCGGACGGCCAGGTCGTTCTTCGCCTCCACGGCGCAGGCGAAAGTGTCGCAGGTGGCGCATTCCCGGCAGGGATCTCGGCCCGGATCCACGTCGCCGAAATTGATGGCCAGGGGGAGCCGGAAGGGTCGAAGTCCCAGCTTCCGGGCGGCATCGGACAGGGTCGCGGACACGGGGGAAATGGGGGGGAGAGCAGCAGGATAACCGGCCTCCCGGGGGGGCTCCGTCGGATCTTCGTCTCCTGCTCCGGCCACGCCCAGGAGTTCCTCCACCCCGGTGTAGAAGGGGCGGAGGTCCTCGTAGGTCAGGGGCCACCGGGCTCCCGAGTCGGTGACGATTTCCGGATCGGGTCGGAAATCCTCCTCCCGGAATCGAAGGGAGACGGCGCCGTAGAAGACCGAAGGCCCTCCCACGCAGGAGCAGCTCCGTCCCGTCCCCCGCCCCCTGTCGGTATGAGCCACGAAGTGCCCTTCCTCCGGGTAGTAGGGCGTCCGGGTGAGGGTGCCATGGGGAAGCCAGTTTTCCGGGCCTCGCTCCACCCAGGGGCCCCGCTCCAGCATCAGCACCCGGAAGCCGGCATCCACCAGGGGCCAGGCTGCCAGAGAGCCCCCGAATCCGCTCCCGATGACGAGGACGTCCCGGTGGACGATCCCCTTCCCCTTCGTCTTCCTCTCGGCGTTCGTCATAGCAGGGTGTGAAGATCGAAGCAGCCCGGGGGGCAAACAAGGGGCCGCCTCTCGGCCCCGTGCACCCTTCACGACACCGTTCAACGGCGGGTACCGGCCGGGACCAGCCACCCCTGACCCTCCACCGCAGTGAGGGTCAGGGGCCCTGCATCGGCCCTGGCCTCGAAGACCTCCCCGTCGATGACGAAGGCGCCGTCGAAGGTGAGATCCACCCGTCCGGGATCGCAGCTCAGGTAGCCGGTCCCGGGCCTCATGACCCGACCCGGGCGCCCCATGGCCAGACGTGGAAGCCTCCACCAGAGACCCCGGGCTCCCCGCTCCACCAGGGTGAGGTGCATGCCGTCCCCATTTCCGCCCCAGTAGGGCCGCACGCCCAGGAGGAGCCGGTCCAGGGTGCTCACCATGCAGAGCAGCGCGTCATGAGGGGTTCCGTCCTGCCCGTCCAGGGCCAGATCGATCCTCTGCACGAGGGTGTCCTCCCCACCTCCGAAGGCGAGAGAGCCCAGAAGTCTGAGGATCGTCGTCCCAACGGCGAAGTCCCCGGGAAGATCCTCCCGGTCGAAGCGATGGTTCCAGAAACGGACTCCGGCGGCCACCGCACCGACCCCGAAGAACATCCCTCCCAGAGTCCCGGCCCCGGCCCCTTCCAATCGCAGGACGGGCCGGCGGGTGAGCATGCGTCCCTCCTCGGGCCCCTGCAGCGCCTTCAGGCCTTCCTCCACGGACTCCCAGCTCCTCAGGTCCTTGGCCGTCATGTTCGTCGTTCCTCCCGGCAGGGCCGCGAGAACCGGCCAGGCAGCCGGTGGAGCGAGAGCATGGAGGGCCGTCAAAGCGGCCTGAACCGTGCCATCCCCCCCGATGAGAACCAGGACGGCCACGTCCTCACGCAGGAGCTCCCCGAGGGCCCTGGAGATCTCCCCCCCGTCCGTGGCCTCCCGGTAGATGCCCCGGCGGAAGGCCGATGTCAGGGCCCGGATCTCCCGCAGGCGACCGCGGGCCCGCCCACCTCTTGTGTTACAGAGGATTCCGGTCTTGACGCCAAAGTGATATTCTGAAGCGGGTTTGTTGGGCATCGGTTGAAGGGTTCGGGGTTTCGTAACAGGAGGTCGAACTCGAGATTGTCGGCTAAGCAGACCGGGTGAAGGTCCGGGAGTCCTGATTCTTCGGGCTCTTCCTGGCCAGAACATCCGCCCCTGGGAACGCCGGCCTTCCGAGCCCGGCCGGCTTTTCGCAACGACATTGTCACCCCGGGCGGAGGGGGAAGTACCCATGAATCGCCTAACAGTAACAGAAATTCAGTGCCTCCGGCCATCTTGACCTGAACCCGGGCACGGACGAGCTTGCTCGGGGTAGGGGTGATAAGCCACGGGAGTCGCTTTTTGGTTACAAGCATCACACCGACGATACATGATCTGCCCATGCGCCTGGCAGATTTCCCAACCCTGGCCGATGCGCTGGACTACGCGGCCGGGGGTGAGACCGGCTTCAACTTCTTCGATTCCCGGGGACGCCTGGAAATCGTCCTCCCGTACACGGAGTTGAGGGAGCGGGCCCGTGGGGTAGCAAGGAGACTTCTCGGGCTGGGCCTGACCCGTGGGGACAGGGTCGCCATGGTGGCTGAGAACAGCCCGGAATTCCCCGTCCTCTTCTTCGCCTGCCAGTACGCCGGGCTGGTACCGGTGGCCCTCCCCATCTCCCTGAACCTGGGAAGCCACGGGGCCTACGTGGAGAGCCTCCGCTACCTCCTCCATGCCAGCGAGCCCCGACTTGCCGTGGCGCCGGTGGAGCTCCTTCCCTTCCTCGAGGAGGCTGCGGCCGAGCTACCCGAGGTGAACACCGAATCGGCCTCGGCTCTGGAAGAGCTCCCGGACGCCGACGTCACCATGGAGCCCACCCTGCCCCACGAGACGGCCTACCTCCAGTTCACCTCGGGCAGCACGCGATTCCCCAGGGGGGTGGTCATCACGGAGGAAGCCGTGATGAGCAATCTTCAGGGGATCTGCCGACACGGCCTCGAAGTCCGTGCCGGGGATCGGAGCGTCTCCTGGCTCCCCTTCTACCACGACATGGGACTCGTGGGGTTCCTCCTGGGTCCGGTGGTCTGCCAGATCTCTGCCGACTACATGCGCACCCGGGACTTCGCCATCCGGCCCATCCAGTGGCTCAAGCTCATCAGCCGCAATCGGGGCACCATCGCGTTCAGCCCCCCCATCGGGTTCGGGCTCTGCGTCCGAAGGCTGGGATCCGAGGATCTTCGGGAGTTGGACCTCAGCACCTGGCGGGCCGCCGGGATCGGTGCCGAAATGATCCGGGCCGAGGACATGGAGCATTTCGCCGAGGCGCTGAAAGATGCGGGGTTCCGGTCCAGGGCCTTCCTCCCCTGTTATGGGCTGGCCGAGTCCACCCTGGCCGTCACCTTCGCCTACCTGGAGGAGGAGCCCGACGTTGACCGGGTGGATTCCGATGCCCTGGCCGAGGAGAGTGCGGCCCGCCCGTCGGGCGCCGACACGGTCCGTGTCAGCTCCATCGTCAACTGCGGCCGGGTGCTGCCCGAGCACGAGGTGGTCATCCGGGACGATTCCGGAACCCCTCTGCCGGACCGGACGGTGGGATCCGTCACCGTCAGGGGTCCCAGCGTCATGCGGGGTTATTTCTGCAACGCCGAAGCCACGGATGAAGCACTCACCACAGACGGGTGGCTGGACACCGGGGACCTGGGGTACGTCACCGACGGGGGTCTCTTCATCACCGGGCGCAAGAAGGACCTGATCATCCTCAACGGCCGGAACATCTGGCCCCAGGACCTGGAGCACATCGCCGAGCAACAACCCGAAGTCAGGGTGGGCGATGCCTCGGCCTTCGAGGTCGTCTCTCCCGAGGGCATGAAGATGGCGGTCCTTGTGGTCCACTGCCGGACCTCCGACGAGGAGGAACGCAGACGGCTGGTTTCCGGAATCCAGAGGGATGTCTACCAGGCCCTGGGGGTCCACTGCACGGTGGATCTCGTCCCACCCAACACCCTCCCCAAGACCTCTTCGGGGAAGCCCTCCCGGAACGAGGCCCGTCGGGGGTTCCTGGAACGGGCCGGATGGAGCCGGGAGACACCCACGGGAGAGGTCGCCGGCCGCGGCGGATGACATCCCTTGTTGCGCTGACCGGTGCAACAGGCTTCATCGGCGGAAACCTGACCCCTGCCCTCCTGGATGCGGGCTACTCACTCCGGGTCCTGACTCGCCGTGCTCCTCCCCGAGGGGGAACGACAAAAGGCATGGAGTGGGTCCGGGGAGATCTGTCCCGGGAATCCGCGCTCGAGGGGCTCGTCGAAGGCGCCGGGGCCGTGATCCACTGTGCCGGCACCGTTCGCGGAGCGTCGAGAGAGGTCTTCCAGGAGGTCAACGTCCAGGGCACCCGCCGGCTGGCGGAGATCGCCGCCGGGCAGAAGCCTCCTCCCCGCTTCCTCCTCCTCTCCTCCCTGGCCGCCAGGGAGCCTCACCTCTCCTGGTACGCCGAAAGCAAGAGAAACGCCGAGGAGTCACTCCTGGCGGCCGGTGATGCCATGCCCAAGACCATCTTCAGGCCTACGGCCGTCCACGGGCCCGGGGACACGGAGATGCGTCCTCTCCTGGAGGCCCTCCAAAAGGGGATTCTCCCCGTTCTGGGAGCCCCGGACTCCCGGATCACCCTCCTCCACGTGGAGGATCTCGTCCGTGCCATCCTCCTCTGGCTGGAGACCGAGGAGCCCGTCACGGGGGTTTTCGAGCTACACGATGGCCGGCCGGGAGGCTATGATTGGCCCGGAATCGCCGGGATCGCAGCCCGGATCCGGGGACGTCGCGTGAGACAGATCCCCATCCCCGGGGTACTCCTCGGGTCCGCAGGGGCAGCCAGTCTGTACCTCAGCCGCCTCCTGGGCCGGAGCCCCATGCTCACACCGGGCAAGGTCCAGGAGCTCCGGCATCCGGACTGGCGGTGCGACAACACCCCCCTCTGCGAAGCCCTGGGATGGGAGCCGCGCATTGACCTGGCCGCCGCTCTGCGGGAGCTTTGAACCCGGGCCCACCGGTGGGAGCGTCGGTACATCAGCAGAAGGAAGACCATGCCAAACCGTGAAGAGATCCTCCAGGGCCTCATTCAACGCCTTCAGCCCCTGGCTGCACCCGGCGTGAACGTGGACCAGGAGACCAACCTGGTGGAGACGCTGGGGCTCGACTCTCAGCGGGTTCTGGATCTTCTCCTGGACCTGGAAGACGACTTCGACGTGCTGGTCCCCATGGAAGACCTGGTGGACGTACAGACCGTGGGCGACCTTGCCACCGTCATCAACGATCGCATTCAGGGAGAATGATGTCCCTCTTTGATGGGCTCCGCGGGCTGGCCGAAGAGCGCCGGCGCATGATGGGGGACGGGGTGGATCCCTTCGGAGTGGAGGTGGAGGAGGTCTATTCGGCAACGGAGGCCCGAATCCGGGGACGGCGAGTGCTCATGGTGGGCACCAACAACTACCTGGGATTGACCTTCGACCCGGACTGCCTGGAAGCGGCCCACGCCGCCCTGGACGCCCATGGCACGGGCACCACGGGCTCCCGGATGGCCAACGGGAGCCTCTCGGGTCATCTGGCCCTGGAGCGGGAGTTGGCCGAATTCTACGGCTGGCGCTCCGCCATGGTCTTCTCCGCCGGATACCTGGCCAACCTGGGCATGATCTCCGCCCTCACCGGGCCGGAGGACACCATCCTCATCGACGGGGATTGCCACGCAAGCATCTACGACGGCTGCAAGCTGAGCGGGGCCGAGGTCATCCGCTTCCGCCACAACGATCCCGCCAGCCTCCGAAAACGGCTTCAGCGCCTGGGAGACCGGGCATCCCGGGCCCTGGTCATCGTGGAAGGGATCTACAGCATGCTGGGGGACCGGGCTCCTCTGGCCGACCTGGTGGAAGTCAAGGACCGGTTCGGCTGTGCTCTCATGGTGGACGAAGCCCACTCCCTGGGCGTCCTGGGAGAGGAGGGGAAGGGTCTCGTGGAGGAGGCGGGCATGGAAGACGCCGTGGACTTCGTGGTGGCGACCTTCAGCAAGAGCCTGGGCGGCGTGGGAGGCTTCTGCGTCAGCCACTCCGAAGACCTGGAGATAATCCGCCTGGCGAGCCGGCCCTACATCTTCACCGCTTCCCCTTCTCCATCGGTCGTCGCTTCGGTCCGGGCGGCCCTCCGTGCCCTTCACACCCGGCCGGAACTGAGGCAACGCCTCCGGGAGAACGCGGAGCGCCTCTATCGGGGGCTCGAGTCCATGGGCTACAGGCTGGGGCCGGAGGTGAGCCCTGTGGTGGCGGCCTTCCTGGACTCCCCCGAGAACGCCCTCACCTCCTGGCGGCGCCTCCTGGAGGAGGAGGGGATCTATGTAAATCTCATGCTCCCCCCGGCCACTCCCGGTGGACAGTCCCTCCTCCGGTGCAGCGTGAGCGCCGCCCACACTCCGGAGCAGATGGACCGGGTCCTGGAGGCCTTCCGCACCATCTCGGGGTAGCGCCCGCCCCCCGGGAGTCCGTCAGCTCCCCTGGACGATCAGAGAGTCTTGCCGAATACCCGGGTCCGCCGGGTGTTCAGGATCTCGAACCTGGACCAGATGCCGGTGACGGTCGTGTTGGTCTCCAGCTCGTGGTTGGTCTCGGCAAAGGAGATCCCCCGTCGCACCAGCGCCCGGTGCATCTCCACGGCCAGGGTGGGGAGGACCTTCCTCGTGCTCCACTCCGGGTCCACACCGGCAAGGAGGAAGTCCACGGTATCGTTCTTCCGGAATGCCCTCAGGATGTACCAGAATCCCAGGGGAAAGAGGTGTCCCCGGGCCTTCTGGAAGGCCCGTGACAAACTGGGAAGGCCCAGGTAGAACCCCACGAGCCGATCCTCCCGGTCCACCACGAACTGCACGAAATCCGGATCCACGAAGCCGAAATACTTCTTCGTGTAGTATTCCACCTGGGCAGGAGTGAGGGGGGTGACGCCGTAGAGCTCCGCGAAGGACCTCTCCATCACCTCCCAGAACCGGGGCACGTAGGCCTGGAGATCCTTTCGCCGGCGGCATCGCACCGGGCGCAGCCCGTATTTCTCACGGTCTCGCTCCGACTTCTTTCTCATGAGCTGGACAACGGGGTGATCCTCCTCCGGAACGGCCAGGCGAAATTCCTTGTAGTCCACCTCCTTGCTCAGGCCATACCCCTCCAGCAGAGCCGGGTAGTAGGGCTTGTTGTAGCTCCCGGCGATGGTGGGAAGGACATGGAAGGCCTCGATGAGAAGCCCCTCCGGATCCAGATCCGTGAATCCCAGGGGCCCCGCCATCTCCCCGCACCCCTCCTCACGAAACCACTCCTCCAGATGAGAGAGGAGGGCGTGGGCCACGACCCGGTCCTCCACGCTCTCGAACCAGCCGAAACGTCCTCGCTTGTGGCCCAGCTTCCCGGTTTCCAGGTGGTGGATGATCCCGCAGACGCGCCCTACGACCCGGCCATCCCTCTCGGCCAGGAGGAGCCGAACATCGGCCACCTCGAAGGCGGGGTTTTTCGACGGGTCCATGGTGTCCAGCTCGTCGGAGATGAGCTGGGGAACGAAGGCCGGATCGTCCCGGTAGTGCTCGTAGGGAAAGGAAACCCAGCGCTCGAGCCCCTTGCGGTCCGATATCTCCGTCACCTGAACGGCCATTGATCCGACTCCTCTGCTAACCGCCTGTCCGCGAACCGGTGCGAGCCGCGTGTCCGGAAGACCGGACCGGGTTTCCGTCGGGACCGAAGCCGTCCCTTTCGGCCAGGGCCTCCCTCATGACATCCAGGGCCTCCCGGGCCATGCGGGGCGCCAGGAACTCCTCCTCCACCCGTCGCCGGGCAGCGGCTCCCATGGCTTCGGCCCGGGCGCCGTCCCCGAAGATGCGGAGGACCGCAACGGCCAGCTCCGCCGGATCGGTGGCCTCCACGAGCAACCCGGTCTCCCCGTGGCTCACCACCTCCGGAATGCCTCCATGGCGACCCGCCACCATGGGCTTTCCCCTGGCTCCCGCCTCCAGGAGGGCGATGCCCAGCCCCTCCACCCGCCGACCCTCCCGGCGGCTGGGCAGGACGTAGACGTCACAGAGATCCAGGAGGGGGATCTTGTCCTCGGCAGGAATCTCCCCGGCGAACACCACCGATCGCTCCAGTCCCAGCCCGGCGGCAAGCTCCTCCAGGCGCTCACGGTCCTCGCCGGTTCCCGCGATCACATAACAGGCTTCGGGATGCCGCTCCAGGATCGCCGGCAGGGCCCGGATCATCTCGGCCTGGCCCTTCCGGGGGACCAGCCGGGAGAGGGTAAGGAGAACCCGTTTCCCCTCCACCCCCAGAGACCGTCGAAGGGCGTGAATCCTCTCCGGGTCTGCCGGGCGCCGGAGATAGTCCTCCGGAATGCCGTTGTGAACCACCCGGAGCCTCCCTTCAGGCAGTCCCCCCCGAATCATGAGGTCGCGGACGTACCGGCTCACGCAGATCACCGCGTCCGCTCTGGAGTAGGCCCGCCGGAGCCAGATGGACTGAACGTACCGTTTGAGGGTTTCGGGAGGAAAATGCTTGGCGACCTCCGACCCGTGGACCACCGGGACGAAGGGCACTCCCTGCCGGCCGCAGACCTGGGCGCCGAGACCGTGGGCCAGGTCGCTGACCAGGAGAACGAGGTCGGGCTCGAAGGTCTTCAGCTCCCTCCTCAGGGCCCCGAACCCGGGAAGGAACCGGAAGAGCTCCCACCGCCCGTGGCGCACTCCCATCCGCACCGTCTCGTAGACCCGGTCGGGATCGACCCTCTCCGCCCCCGGGTACCGGGGCGCCAGGACCCTCACCCGGCATCCGAGCTTCGAGAGCCCCTCGGCCATGGCGTCGGCGTACGTGGCAATCCCCCCGGAAAAGGGGAGGAACTCGAAGGTGACCAGGAGGGCCTTCATGGGTTTCGACCCGGGGTCCCTCGGGGAGAGGCGCCCCCACCGGCTTCCAGGAGGACGTCCTGGACCCGGCGAGACACGCCCTCCGCGGAGAAACGCTCCCTGGCCTCGGCCCGGGCCTGACGGGAGATTCCCTCGGCCAGGTCCCGGTCCTGCAGGATCCGCTGGAGCTGGCGTACCAGGTCCCGGGGGTTGCCGGGCTCCACCAACAGTCCCGTCCGACCGTCCCGGATGGTCTCGGCAATCCCTCCGGAGGCCGATCCCACCACCGGCGTGCCCATGGCGAGCCCCTCCAGGACCACCCTGGGACAGGGATCGGGCCGGATGGACGGGACCACCAGGACGTCGAGCTCCCTGATCAGGTCGTGAGCGTCCTTCCTGAACCCGGTGAAAACCACCGTTTCCGTGAGCCCCCGGTCCCGGACATCCCGGCGGTAGCCCTCCAGGGTTCTGTGGGTGGAGCCCACCGGCACGTCCCCCACCACCACGAAAACGACGTCGTCACGCAACTTCGAGAGGATCTCCGCCGCCCGGAAGAAGACGTCGATCCCCTTCCATTCCACCAACCTGCCCACGAATCCCACGATGCGGGTGCCGGGCTCCAGGCCCAGCTCACGGGCCAGGAACCCCGGATTCCGGGAAGGCTCCAAATCATCCAGGGGCACGCCGTTGTGGATCACTCTGACCTTCTCCGAGAGTTCCCCGAAGTTCGCCGCAGCGGCCTCCGACACGGCAACGATCCTCCTCACGTGAGGCAAGCGGGCAAAGCTGAGGTAGAGATACCGCTCCACAGGGGTCCCGTAGATGGTGCGGGTGTGCAGGACCACGGAGCACCCCGCCAACGCCCCGGCCACCACACCCATGACCTTCACCATCATGTGGTTGCAGTGGATCACGTCGATCCTCCGCCGCCGGGCCATCCGGGCGAGCTGGAGGGTGAAGAGGACGCTGTCCCAGGCGTTCAGGACATAGGAAAGGGCCATGGTCAGGGGATTGGCCCGGCTGAGCCTCAACTCGTGGAAGCGCTCCCGCAGGCGGGGTGCGAAGACCGTCGAGATACCGAGGGCCTGGAGCTTGCTCCCGATGACCCCCTCGTTGGGCAGAACCACCAGGGGCTCGATGAGAGCTCGATCCAGGTACTTGCAGATGTAGTAGAGACTGTTTCCCGCACCGCCCCGGCCGGTGCAGGCACTGAGGAAGAGGACCTTGAGGGGAGGTCGATTCGGCTCCAAAGGAGAACGAGTCTCGGACGGGACCAAGACGCCCGGGCGCCGGACGGAGTCGGAGTGTCCATGGATACGGTTCACTTCCGAGCCTCCGCCCCGCGCCCGGGCGCTTCGGTTGGACGGTCTACCGATTAATAGAAATCGATCCCGTCGGAGGACATCATGATGTTCAACTGATCGTTCCCGCCCCGGCCGGTGAAGGCGATGTAGATCCTGTTGTTGAAGGCCGCCACCATGGGCGAGTCGTTGGTGTGGTCTTCCAGGGTGATCTTGGCCCCCCAGTCGATACCCTCGTCGGAGCGCATGATGTTGAGCTTCTCGTCCCGGCCGGTCCAGACCAGGTAGAGGCGTCCGTTGAAGTTCGTGAGCCCCGGCCCGACGTTGCTCTGCTCCTCCAGGATCACCTTGCCGCCCCAGTCGATGCCGTCATTGGAGCGCATGATGTTGATCTGCTCGTTGCCACGGCCCGTCCAGGCCATGAAGAGGCGGTCACCCAGGGCGCCCAGCGCCGGGCGATCCTCGGTGTGCTCCTCCAGGGTGACCTTGCCGCCCCAGTCGATCCCGTCGCTGGACCGGATGATGTTGATCTTCTCGTCCCGGCCCCGCCAGAGCATGTAGATGCGGCCGTTGAGGGCCACGATGTTGGGCTCCAGCTCCGAACGCTCCTCCAGGGTGATCTTGCCGCCCCAGTCGATCCCGTCCTGGGACCGGATGATGTTCAGCTTCCCGTCACGGCCGGTCCAGGCCATGTACAGGCGGCCGTTGAAGGAGGTGATGGAGGGGGGATGATCGCTCCGCTCCTCGAGGGTGATCTTGCGCCGCCAGTCGATGCCCATCTCGGACTGGATGATGTTGAGCTTGTGGTTGGTGAGATCGTCCCTACCGGTCCAGGCCATGACGAGCATGTTGTTGTGATACGTCAGGGCCGGACCCCACTCGCTCTGCTCCTCGAGGGTGATCTTCTGCGCCGTGAGCCCACCGGCGGGCAGGGCCACGAGAAGCGCCAAGAAGGCCCCGGCGAGGGCAACCTTATACGATGATGCGAACATGATGCTCTTGTCCTCCTGGATTGAGGTCGTCACAGCTCGGAAAATCAGAAAAAAGGGGCAGGAGAACTCCGTCCTCGCCGGAGCCCATCCAACAACGTAAGTCCCTGAATCAGCGTGGATTATGCAAGGTGCCGTCGGCTCCATGAAACGACGGGTACCCAGAGCAAAGCTGGGTCGCCGTTCCGGGAAAGTCAAGAAACATGCGGGGTTTCGGGATGGCGCCCCCTCGGCAGACGGACCCCGGTTCCGGCCCCGGTTCCACGGGGACGTTACCCCTTCCCCTCCACGTACTCCATGAGGAGGACCCGGGGCTCCTTGGGAAAGCCCGGGGAGTATGTCGAGAGGGCCTTGAAGTCGTCGTAGTCGGCCTCGGACGCCGCTCCCTCGGTCCGGTTCGCGTCGGTGGAGATCTGGATGGCCTTGGGATGGTCCGGGGGCTCCTCGCCGAAGATGGCGATGTAGTCCTCCACGATGTTCCGCTCCACCGTGATCCACTCGCCCAGACGATCCGTCCCCGTGCCCAGAACCACGGTATGAGCCTGGCCCCGCCCGCCCCGGTGGGCCACGGCCCCCAGGGGGAGGGTGGAGCTCCAGACCCACTTGATCGTGATGGGCCAGATGCGCCACCGGGTCCCGTACACTACCGCAACCGACGCAGGGATGTCGTTGGTCTCGGTGTACCGCTCGTCGGCTCCCGGGGGGATCTCGTTGACCCTCCAACGCCAGCTCAGGATGGGGTATTCCCTCAGATCCCAGTCGAACTGGTCGTCGTCCAGGAAGAGGGAGACGGAGTGGCCGGGCCGGTACTCGTCCCGGATGTGGATGTACCGGTTCCCGTCCTCTTCCTCCACTACCCATCGGGATACATCCACCCCCTCCTCCCGGGCGGCCTGCTCGTCGTCCCCGGTGGAGCGATGCCGCCGCCACTGCCACTTGGCGGGAAACTCACCCACCTCGGATTCGGATACATCGTCGAACTCCAGCACCCGCTGGGCGCTGTCCTGGGTCCGGAGGGCAGGAGGGAGGACAAGGAGGCCGGCTGCCGCGAGAGCAACGATGATGGATGAGCGTTTCATGCCCCATCCAACCCCGGACCCGGGTGTTTTGATCCTGACTACCCCCCTCCCGAGCCCGCCGGCCCTCATCGATCGGAGCCGCCCAGGATCTCGTTGACCCGTGCCGTGATCCGGTCCAGCTCGTCTCTCAGGAAGCGGCGACGCTCCGGAGCCTGGTTCCCCACCTTCTGATCGCCACGGGAGGTCATTCTCGCCAGATAGCGAATGTGATCCTGGAGCCCGGGAGCGCTGTAGCGTACAGGGCCGGCCAACAGCTCCCCGTGGATCTCCTCCAACTGGACCGCCAGGCGGCCGGAGGCCTCCTCCAGCGCCTCTTCGACCCGTTCCACCACAGCTCCCACCTCCGCCACCATCTCCCGCATGGCCATGTTGTGCCTGAAGAGCTCCTGCAGGTCCTCGGCGGTGATGCCCTCTTCGGCCAGCCTGGGATCGGGGAGGACCGTAAAGGGCGTGGTGAGGGTGGTGCTCCCCACCGAGAGCCGGGCCACGTACTCCCCCGGGGGCGCCGTCAGGCCGCTCTCGTGCCCCAGGTCCCAGACGAAGCGGTTGTGCCCTTCGGCCCGGGTGGGCCGGGAGGCCGCAGTTCTCCCCCTGGACCTCCCCCGGCCCGCCATCATCATGGCCTCGGGCGTGTTGGGATCGGGACGCTCGGTGGACGAGGGCATGGTCCCGCTGTCGTAGCGGTTCACCGCGTTCCCCTCCGAGTCCATGATCTCGATGCACACCGAGCCCGCCGGGACCGACGCCAGGTAATACTCGATGGTGGGGCCCACGTACATGGCGCCGTCCTCGGTCCGGTAGCCGTCCCTGGGCTCATACAGGACCACATCCTCTCCGGCCGTCCCGGGCCCGATCTGATGAAGGGCGCTCACGTTGTCCAGAACCCAGAAGGACCGGCCCTGCGTGGCCACGATGAGGTCCTTCCTGAAGACCTTCAGGTCCGCCACCGGCACGTTGGCCAGGTTCTGCTGAAAGGACTGCCAGTGCTCCCCGTTGTCGAAGGAGATGAAGAGACCGAACTCCGTGCCGGCGTAGAGGAGCCCCTCCCGGTCCGGGTCCTCACGGACCACCCGGGTGGGCCAGTCCTGGGGGATCCCGTTCGTCCCGTCGGTGAGAAGGGTCCACGTTTCGCCGTAGTCGTCGGTCCGGTAGATGTAGGGACGGTAGTCCCCCAGGAGGAAGCGGTGCACGGCGTAGTAGGCCGAGCCGGGCCGGTGGGGCGAGGGCTCCAGGAACTGCACCCGTCCCCCCTCCGGGAGGTCCGGCGGCGTGATGTCCGTCCACGTCTCCCCGTCGTCCCGGGTAATGTGGAAGAGCCCGTCGTTGGAGCCCACCCAGATGACCCCGGGCTCGTGCAGGGATTCCCGGATGGCGTAAAGGGTGCTGTAGACCTCCTCCCCCGTCACGTCCCGGGTGATGGGCCACCCGCTGGCCCGCTGGCTGTGGGGCGGATTCCAGGTC
The DNA here is from genome assembly GCA_964464555.1 of uncultured Gemmatimonadaceae bacterium. Taxonomy (GTDB): domain Bacteria; phylum Gemmatimonadota; class Gemmatimonadetes; order Longimicrobiales; family Gaopeijiaceae; genus CAYXGM01. The sequence goes on from CAYXGM010000035.1 coordinate 28,106, forward strand.
AGATCCGGGGAGATGGTCTCCCAGGTGGCGCCCAGGTCCCGGGTCCGGTGCACCTTGTTCGACCCGTAGTAGAGAACCTCGGGATCATGGGGCGAGACATCCATGGGGGAGACCCGCTGGAATCGGAGCTCCAGGTCCGGCGGCTCGTTCCCGTACAGGGACTGCCCCCCGATCCAGAAGTTCCGGGTCTGACCCATGTCGGTGTTCAGGTACTGGTACTGCCCCTTGCAGGAGCCGTAGACGATGTTGTCGCGGACGGGATGGGGGATGATGGGCCCCGTCTCGCATCCGGGCCCGCTCCACCAGTTTTCCCCCCGCTCCCCGCCGTCGGCGATGTTGGAGAGGATGTGCGTCCCGTCGTCCTGCTGGGCGCCGTAGAGGCGGTACGGAAAGCGATCGTCGGTCCAGACCCCGTAGAACTCCACGGTGGGCTGGTTCATCTGGGTGGACCAGGTAGCGCCGTAGTCGTAGGAGACGTTGGCCCCGCCGTCGTTGGCCTGCACCATGATGTTCCCGTCATTGGGGTTCACCCAGATGTCATGGTTGTCCCCGTGGGGGGTGCGGAGCCGGTCCCAGGTCACGCCCCCGTCCTCGGAGCGCCAGAACCCTTCGGCGCCTCCGTACACGACGTCGGCATCGGTGGGATCGGTGCCCAGGGTGGTGTAGTAGAAGGGGCGCTGGATCATGGCCGGCATGTCGCTCACCATCCGCCAGCTCTCCCCGTAGTCGTCGGAGCGGTAGAACCCGCCCCCGGGCTTGGCCTCGATGAGGGCGTAGATGCGGTCGGGCTTGGCCGCCGTGACGCCCAGATTCCCCTTCCCGATGAGCTCGGTGGGCAGCCCGTCGCGGATGTTCGTCCAGGTCTCCCCACCATCGGTGCTCTTGTAGAAGCCACCCTCGTAGGAGCCGCTGATGATGGTCCACGGCTTCCGCTCGATGCGGCTCATCCAGGCGTAGACCACGTCGGGGTTCCCGGGCTGGATCTCCACGTCCATGGCGCCGGTGGAGTCCGAGACGAAGAGGGTCTTGGTCCAGCTCTGGCCCCCGTCGGTGGTCTTGTAGACCCCCCGGTCCGGGGAGGGCTTGAAGATGTCCCCGTTGGCCGCCACCCAGACGATGTCCGGGTTGGTGGGATGGATGCGAACGGCACCGATCTGTCCCACGTCATAGAGGCCGGCGAAGTCCCAGGTGTCCCCCCCGTCGGTGCTCTTGTACACCCCCCGGCCCGTGGAGACGTTGCTACGCACGCCGTCCGAGCCGGTCCCGAAGTAGATGATGTCCGGATTCGAGAGGGCCACCGCCACGTCCCCGGAGGAGCCCAGGGGCACCTCGCCGTCGGTGATGGGGACCCACGTCTCCCCCCCGTCGGTGGTGCGGAACAGTCCCCCGCTGGCCACCCCCATGTAGAAGGTGTTGGGCTGGGAGGGCACGCCGGTCACCGTGGTGACACGGCCCCCCTGGGTCGGCCCCACCAGGCGGAACTGGAATCCCTCCAGGAGATCCTCGTCCACCGATTCCAGCATGGGCGGACGGGTGTCCTGGGCTTCGGTCGGCCCCGGCCAGGGAAGGAGAGCGGCCAGAGCGAGAATCGTCACTGCAGCGTAGCGGACCATGGTGCCCCTCGACTTGTGCTTGCGGACGGCGAAAGGTCGAGAGGGGAAAGTGCGACCCCACCGCTTGGGGCGGCAAGTCGAGGAGCCGTGATCGAGGTGCCGAGGAGGGTGGGGGAGGTCCCAGGCCCCCGCTCTCAGGAGATGACGATGGTCAGCTCCTTGGTGGCCGACTGGCCGTCCCCGCTCTCGACCCGGACCGTGAAGGTGGAGGTCCCCGCGGCGGTGGGTGTCCCGCTGATGACCCCGGTGGAGGAGGCCAGGGAGAGGCCCGCCGGAAGGGATCCGCTGGTCACGGACCAGGTGTAGGCCCCGTTCCCCCCTGAGGCTGCCAGCGTCTGGCTGTAGCCCGAGCCCACCGTGCCCCCGGCAAGAGAGCTGGTCGAAACGGCCAGAGCACCATGCACCGTGATGGTGGCCGTGGCCGAATGCCCCTCCACCCTGGCCGTGATGGTGGCCGAGCCCACCGCCACGCCCTCCACCAGCCCGTTGGTGGCCACGCGGGCCACCGCGGCGTTGCTGGACGACCAGGTGATGGCTCGCCCGGCCAGCGCGGTTCCCGAAGCGCTCCTGGGCGTGGCCGTGAGGAGGACCGAGGCACCGGGGGTGAGGGACGCCGCCGTGGGCGTCACCTCCACCGAGGCCACGGGCACCGGGCTGACCTCCAGTGTCAGGGCACGGGTCGCCTCCTGCTCGTCGCCGCTGGTGACCTTCACCACGAAGGATGCCGAGCCGTCGGCCGTGGGCGTCCCGCTGATGAGCCCGGACGACTCGTTGAGGCTGAGCCCCACCGGCAGACCGCCGTCGGTGATGGACCAGGCGTACTCCCCGTCCCCTCCGGAGGCCTCCAGCGTCTGGCTGTAGCTGCTCCCCACCACGCCCGTGGGGAGAGACGTCGTGCTGACCTCCAACTCATCCAGGATCAGGATCGACAGCTCCGCGGAAGCGGTCTGGGCATCGCCGCTGGTCACCTGCACCGTAAAGGCAAAGGTGTCGGCGGCGGTGGGGGTGCCGCTGATGGACCCGGTGGTGGCATCCAGGGTGAGTCCCGGCGGGAGGGTGCCGAAGGTGACCAGCCAGGAGTAGGTACCGTCCCCGCCCACGGCGGAGAGGGTCTGGCTGTACTCCTGGTCCACCACGCCGTCCTCGAGCTCCGCGACCTCCATGGCCAGCTCGTCGTGGACCGTGACCTGGGACCACGCCGACTGCCCTCCCACCGAAGCGTTGATCATGGCCGTCCCGGCCTTCACGGCATTCACCACCCCCGTGGCCGAAACCGTGGCCACCGAGGACGCGCTGGAACTCCAGTCAACGGTGCGACCCTGAATCACGTCCCCGCCGGCGTCCCTGGCCACCGCCGAGAGTTGGATCGTCTCCCCGGGCTTCAGGGAAGCCGAGGAGGGTGTCACCTCCACGGAGGCCACGGGGACCGGCGTGATGGTGACGGAGAGCTCCCGGGTGGCCGTCTGGTTCGCGCTGAGAGCCTGGACCGTGAAGGAGGTCGTGCCCTCGGAGGCCGGAGTCCCGCTGATGACTCCCGTGCCCGGGTCGAGGCTCAGCCCCGGGGCCAGAGACCCCTGGCTCACGGCCCACTGGTACGTCCCGTTCCCGCCCGTGGCGGCCAGGGTCTGGCTGTAGGACGAGCCGACCATGCCGTCGGCCAGGGAACGGGTCAGGACCCGGAGCTCGGCATGCACCAGGACGGTGACGGTGGCCGAGACCTCCTCCACCGTGGCGGAAACGGCCGTGGACCCGGTGGCGACGGCCGAGAGGAGGCCCTGATCGTCCACCGTGGCCACCGAGGGCTGGCTGGAGGACCAGGTCACCGTGCGGCCCGTGAGCTCGTTTCCATGGGCGTCCGTCACCGTAGCCACCAATTGGAGCGTCTGGCCCACCTTCAGTGAGCCGGACTCCGGCGCGATTTCAACGGAAGCGACGGGGATGGAAACCTGAAGCTCCGCCTCCCCCGACTCTCCTCCGGCCTCGGCCTTCACCTCGACCATGCCTTCAGCCATCCCGGTCACGACCCCCTGGGCATCCACGGTGGCCACCGCCTCGTCGGAACTGGACCAGGTGACGGCCCGATCCGTGAGGGATCGGCCGTCGGCCCCCCTGGGGGTGGCGGTAAGCTGGATGGATTCACCGGGCTCCATGACGGAGGATGGACAGGTGATGTCCACCGAGGCCACGGGAACCCCCAGGACGCCGACACGCCCCAGGGTCCTGACCTCGGCCGAGACGGTGCGGGCACCGGTGTTCACCGAGCCGCCCTCCAGAAGGACCCATTCGGTCCCGATGACCTGGTACAGGGCCAGACCGGTAGCCCCGATTCCTTCGGGAAGGCTTGCCGGGTCGTAGGAAAGGGTCAGGGTGGCGGGATAGGCGAAGCCTGTCCCGGGAGGCCCCACCTCCCAGGTTGTCCCGGCCACCAGGAGGTCCGAGGCCGGAAAGAGGGTGGCGGGAGCAGCGGTGAACCAGACTTCCTGGGAGAGGGCACCGGGGGGGATGGCGAGAGAAACGGCCCCCTCGGCCAGGGTGGTGGTCCCTCCTTCGGCTCCCACCCTCTTCTGGTCCGGACCGGTCAGGTGGTCCTGGCAGCCGGTCAGGGACGTCAGAAGGAGAGCGAGTCCGAGGGCGACGATGCCCGAACCGACTCTCACTCCTCGACCTCCTCGGCGGAGAGTCGGGTTCTGACCCTGGTGCCATGCTCCACACTCAACCGGATCTCTTCCGGAGATACGCTGGTGGGGAAGTAGGCCCCGGCGATCTTCGCACCGTGGAAGGAAGCTCCTTCCAGGTCCATGTGCCTGATGTCCAGCCCCCGAAGGTCGGCATCCCGGAGATAGGCGTCCCGGAGAATCAACTTGCCCACATCGGCTTTTCGGAAGTCGATCCCCCGTAGGTCCGCCCCGGTGAAGTCCACCTTCGAATGGTTGATGATGGCCATGTGATAGCCCTCGATGTCATCCACCCTCAGACATCGATAGGCCGGGTGTTCCAGGTACTTTGGCGCAGCCATGCCGGTTCCTCCCTCCGATGCACGTCATGGCGGTAGCCGACACCTCGGCCACCGCCTGGCTGGCTAGTATCGGACGGAGGTGGAAATTCCTTGAGTGGACCTCTTACGCCCCCAGGACGGCCTCCATGATGCCCCTGTACCCACGGGCGGCGGCCTCCAGCTCTTCCAGGCTCAGGCTCTCGTTCACCCGGTGGGCATCGGATTCCTCGGCGGGACCGAAACCCACGGTGGGGACGCCGGCCACCCCGGCGGAGTAGGCGGCATTGGTGCAGAAGCGATAGGCACGGACGCTCGGGCCGAGACCCGCGGAGGCGAGCCCCTCCATGGACCGGGTCACGAACCAGTCGTCCTCCGGGAAGATCCAGGCCGGGAAGAACTTCTCCCGGCGGAGGGTCGCTCCGGTGTAGGTGGAGTACTCTCCCACGCCCACCACGGCGCTGAGCTCCACGTCTTCCACGTCGGGGTGTCCGGTGATTGCCCCTACGACGTCTTCCTCCGTTTCCCCGGGGATGAGGCGCCGGTCGTAGGTGGCCCGGCAGATGCTCGGGATGACCGAGTTGGCGGGAAAGGGAGCCGAAGAGATCTCGGTGAGGGCCAGAATGGCCGGGCCCATGAGGGGATCCTCGGGCAGCTCCAGCCCCTCCGCCGCCCGGATCACCGTCATCATGTCCAGGACGGCGTTCTTTCCCAGGTGCGGCGCCGAGGAGTGGGTGGGGATGCCCCGGGTCTCCAGGTGGATCTCGGCCCGGCCCCGCCCCCCGCGGGCCAGGTTCAGCCCCGTGGCCTCTCCGATGACCACGAAATCCGGGGGATGGGCTTCCATTACGGCCTGGAGGGCCACCCCTTCCAGGACCTCCTCCATGGGAGAGGCGCTCACCACGACCCGCCCCCTGATCCGGCTTCGGTCCACCCCCCCGGCAGCGTGGACCATGGCGGCCAGGGCCCCCTTCATGTCGGCGCTGCCACGCCCGTGCAGGCGGCCATCAGCCACCGCGCCGCTGAAGGGATCCAGATCCCAACTCACCGCCCCCCCCACGTCCACGGTGTCGGTGTGGGCATCCAGGAGCAGGGTCCTGCCCGGCTCCTCACCCTCCACGATCCCGATGACGCTCCCGTTCCGGTCCACCTCCACGACGTCGAAGCCCAGGGTGCGCATCTCCTCTTCCACCAGCTTCGCCGTGGCATCCTCCTCGCAGCTCAGGGAGGGTGAACGGACCAATCTTTGGGCGAGGGCGACGAGGGCATCGAGGGTGGGGAACGGGTCGGCGGCCATGGCTCGAAGGTCCTTGAAAAGTTGGGTGAATCCCCGTCACATAGGGTCGGAACTCCCCAATCTAGCCCCGGGGTACGAGGAAGACAGGGGAGCCTCTTTTCGGGTCCCGGGACGGGCCGGAAAGAAAGGGGTTCTCCCCACCTTGATCTTGCCACGAGGCGGCGCTAGCGTCCGGGTGATTTCAGGTTCGCGACCGCAGCCGGCATCCGACTCGGTCGAGCAGCGTTCACGGTTTCAACATACACGAGGTCCTCGCCATGAGCGTCACCACCACGAGTCTCATCCAGAAGCTCGATTCCATCCGTTCCGCCGCCGGCCACCGCCTGACGCAGGGGCTTTCCGACGACACCATCGAACGATTTGCCGCCGCGGATCCGACCCTGGTGGAGGCCATCGAGGCTGCGGGATGGGCCTTCGAGGAGTTCCAGACGAGCTACCCCGAGCTGGTGGCCATGGATGAGGCCAATCAAATGGCGACGGTCCAGGCTGCCTTCGTGAACTTCTATGCCCACGACGCCGTGAACCCCTACGTGTCCCTTGCGGCCCGGGGCCCCTGGATCGTCACCACCAAGGGCGCCGTCATCCACGACAACGGCGGCTACGGGATGCTCGGGTTCGGCCACGTTCCGACGCCCGTCCTGGAAGCCATGAGCAAGCCCCAGGCCATGGCCAACGTCATGACCCCCCACGTGAGCCAGCTCAGGCTGGCCCGGGCCCTGCAGGCCGAGATCGGGAGGGGCCGGCCCGAGGGCTGTCCCTTCAGCCACTTCCTGGCCATGAACTCCGGTTCCGAGTCCGTGGAGGTTGCCTCCCGCATCACCGACATCAACGCCCGGATCATGACGGACGCCGGGGGGCTCCACGAGGGCAAGCCCATCCGCAAGCTGTCCTTGAAGGGCGGGTTCCACGGGCGCACGGCCCGTCCGGCCTCCTTCTCCGACTCCACGCGGAAGGCCTACGAAACCCACCTGGCCACCTTCCGGAGCCGGGACGACCTCCTCATCGTGGAGCCCAACAACACCGAGGAGCTCAGGGAGGTCTTCGCCCGGGCCGACCGCGAGGGCTTCTTCATCGAAGCCATGTTCATGGAGCCGGTCATGGGCGAGGGCGATCCCGGGATGGCGGTGACGCCTGAGTTCTACGCCGCGGCCCGTGAGCTCACCGAAGCCCACGGCGCCATGCTGCTCATGGATTCCATCCAGGCGGGGCTCCGGGCCACCGGGGATCTCTCCGTGGTGGACTACCCGGGCTTCGAGGGGCTCCTGGCTCCGGACATGGAGACCTTCTCCAAGGCCCTGAACGCCGGCCAGTATCCCCTCTCCATCCTGGCCATGAACGGTCGGGCCGCCAGCCTCTACCGCACCGGCGTCTACGGAAACACCATGACGGCCAACCCCCGGGCCATGGACGTGGGCACCGCCGTCCTGGGCATGGTCACCGACGAGGTCCGGGAGAACATCCGGGAGCGGGGGAAGGAATTCGTGGACAAGCTCCAGGCCCTGGCCGACGAGCTGGACGGACCCATCACCAAGGTCCAGGGCACGGGCCTCCTCTTCTCCGTGGAGCTGGATCCGGTCTACAAAGCCTACGGGAAGGATAGTCTGGAAGAGTACATGCGCCTGAAGGGCATCGGCGTCATCCACGGCGGGGAGAACTCACTCCGCTTCACCCCCCACTTCCAGGTCACCTCGGCGGAGGTGGACCTCATCGTGGAGCACGTGAAGGACGCCGTGCTGAACGGGTCGAAGAGGGGGTAGGGGTCAGTTCCCCGTCCTCGCCAGCCTGAACCCGTAGTAGATGGTGAAGCCCTGAGAGGAGGGACCTGCGGCGAAGCGGTTGGCCGAGCGGGCATGGGCCGCGCCCTGGTCCACCGATCCTCCCCGCAACACCTTCTGTGTCCCGCCCGGAGGCCCCGCCGGATCGTCGGCGGGGCTTCCGTCGTAGTAGTCCGCCTGGTACCAGTCGGCGACCCACTCGTAGACGTTGCCGTGCATGTCGTAGAGGCCCCAGGCGTTGGGCTCCTTGAGTCCCACGAACTTGGTCTTGCTTCCGCTGTTGGCCGAGTACCATCCCATCTCGTCCAGGTTGCCCGTCCCGCCATAGTCCCCGGTGGCGCCGGCCCGGGCGGCATACTCCCACTCGGCCTCGGTGGGGAGACGGAAGTCCTTGTCAGGATGGGCCGCGTTGAGCGCCTGAAGGAAGCTCTGGATCATCTCCCACGACACCCGCTCCACGGGGCAGGTATCCCCGCAGTTGGCGAAGGAACTGGGGTTCGTGCCCATGATGGCCCGCCACTGAGCCTGGGTGACCTCGGTCTTCTGGATGTAGAAGGGCTGGGTGATGCTCACCTCGTGGACGGGCTGCTCGTCGGCTTGCCCCGTAGCGCTCCCCATCTGGAACGAACCGCTGGAAACCAGGACGAACTGGTCGTCCTCGAAGCCGATCCCCAGGTTCCCGGGAACCACCGTGATGCTGAGCTGGCGGGTCGCGGTCTGGCCTCCCGCCACCGAGACGAAGACGCTGAAGGTGAAGACACCCGCCGCCGTCGGCGTCCCCGTGATCCCGCCCGTGGAGCCATCGAGGCTCAGACCCGGCGGAAGGGACCCATCCGAGACGGTCCAGCTCTGCCCCAGGGCCACCGTAGCCTCCAGCGTCTCCTCGTAGGCCTGGCCCACGACGGCCGAGGCCAGGCCGCTGGTGGTGATTTCCAGCTCCAACAGGTCTACCGTCAGTCCAGCCCACCCCGTGACGCCCGGGGCGGCGGTAGCCACGATGGTGCTGGTCCCCTCGGCCACGGCGATGGCCCTGCCCGAAGCCGAGATGGTGGCTACGCCGGTCTCCGTGGAGCTCCACGTCACGGTCTGGCCCGTCATGGCCCGACCCCTCTGGTCCCGGACCGTGGCGGTGAACTGGACGGTACCACCAACGGTATTGAGGGTGGCGCTGGGAGGCGTGATGGTAATGTTGGTAGGGACCGGCGTCTCCGGGTCCGTGGGCCCCTCGCTGGAGGAGCCCCCTCCGCAGGCCGTCGGGAGGGTGCTGGCCAGGAGGATCGTCAGGAACCGGGGAGCCGACCGCAGGTGCGACATGGGACCGGGGGTGCGGGGAACGGACAGGGAAAGCCGGGAATCTGCCGCTACTTCCCATGCCCGGCAAGAGCCGGGATCACGGGAATATCCAAGGAACCAACCAGAGAGAGACGAAAGGGAAGACGAGGATGATATCGAAAGAAAGCCTGGCCAGGGACTGGCTCCCCCGGTACACCGGGATGCCCGCGGAGGAGTTCGGGGACTACATCCTCCTCACCAATTTCGACGACTACTTCCTGAACTTCGTCGGGAAGTTCGGCTGCGAGGTGCGGGGGGCCGGCCGTCCCATGCAGGCCGCCACCAACGCAGACGGGCTCTCCATGGTCCGCTTCGGGATCGGATCACCGAACGCCGCCACCATCATGGACCTCCTGGAGGCCCGGCGGCCCAAGGGCGTCCTCTTCCTGGGCAAGTGCGGGGGCCTCAAGAAGTCATCGGAGATCGGTCATTTCATTCTCCCCATCGCCGCCATACGTGGCGAGGGAACCTCCAACGACTACCTTCATCCCAGCGTGCCGGCACTCCCCTCTTTCAAGCTCCACAAGTTCGTCTCCGATAAGCTGGTGGAGAGAGGCCTGGAATACCGCACCGGCGTGGTCTACACCACCAATCGACGTGTGTGGGAGCACGACGGAGACTTCCGGGAGCAACTCCGGAGGATGACGGCCATCGCCATCGACATGGAGACGGCCACCATCTTCGTGGCGGGCCACAACAACCAGATCGCCAGGGGAGCGCTCCTCCTGGTCTCGGATCTGCCCATGACCCCCGAGGGGGTGAAGACCGAAAAGAGCGACCGGAAGGTCACCCGGGACTGGGCCGACCTCCATCTGCAGATCGGAATCGACGCCCTCTCCGAGATCGGGGAGAAGGGCGAGACCATCAAGCACTTCAGGTACTGAGAGCCTCACCATGAAGAGAAAAGACTTCCTCCTGTCCGCCGCCGCCGGGTCCCTGGGATTGGGGCTGACCAACTCCGCCCTGGCCGCCGAGACCTCCGGCGAAGCCGCCGTCGGATCCAGCGGTGATCCCGCCGCCGGTCCCGGTTCCCAACGAGGACGCCGAGCCCGGAACCCAAACCGGAAGATCCTCATCGCCGGAGGCGGCTTCGGCACCACC
>CAYXGM010000035.1:38315-41674 GCA_964464555.1 uncultured Gemmatimonadaceae bacterium
CACCCTGAATCAGCAGGCCATCTGGAGAGCCCAGGGAATCGACGAGGTTCTCCGGGAAGCCTGGGACCGGGGCATTGTCCTGGGCGGATCCAGCGCCGGCTCCCTCTGCTGGTTCGAGGAGGGGACCACCGACTCCCGGCCGAAGGAGCTCAGCAAGATCGAGTGCCTCGGCTTCCTGGAAGGGAGCCACTCCCCCCACTACGATGCCGAGGGCCAGCGGAGGCCCATCTACCAGGGGCTCATCGGCTCCGGGGAGCTCAAGCCCGGGTACGCCTGCGACAACGACGCCGGCATCTTCTTCCGGGACAACCAGGTGGCCCGGGTGGTGCACACCCGCCCCGGCGCCAACGTCTACTACGTGAGCGTGGTGAACGGGCGAGTCGTGGAAGAGCGCCTGGAAGCGGAAATGATCGGGTAGCCTGAACGAAAGGGAATGCCATGCGTTTCATGAGAAAGCAGTCACAGCGAGCCGTGGTGCTGATGGGGGTCCTGGCCCTCCTCCTCTCCACTTCCCTCCCCCTTCAGGCCCAGTCCTCCGCCGCCCACTACCCCGGCGAGACGTGGGTGCGGTACGCCGACGTGGAGGAGGCGGGCTTCGACGCCGGGAAGCTGGAGGCGGCCCGGGCAACCTGGGAGGGCATCCCCTCCTCGGCCTTCCTGGTCATCGCCGACGGTGCCGTGGTGGCCTCCTGGGGGGACGTGAGCCGGCGCTTCATGTGCCACTCGGTGCGGAAGAGCTTTCTCTCGGCCCTCTACGGCGTCTACTGGGACCGGGGGGAGATCGCCCTGAACAAGACCCTGGCCGACCTGGGCATCGACGACTGGCCCGGCCCCCTCCTGGAGTCGGAGCGGCAGGCCCGCATCCTGGACCTCCTGAAGGCGAGATCCGGGGTTTTCCACCCCGCGGCGTACGCCGGGCGCACCGACTCCCGCCCCCGGGGGAGCCAGGGTCCCGGTCGCTACTTCGCCTACAACAACTGGGACTTCAACACCTCGGCCTACATCCTCATGCAGGAGACGGGAGCCGACGTCTTCCAGGCCTTCGACGAGCACTTCGGCGGGCCCCTGGCCATGGAGGACTGGCGGGTGTCCGACGGCTACTACCACTACGAACTGGACAAGTCTCGCTACCCGGCCTACCCCTTCCGCATGTCGGCCCGGGACGCAGCCCGCTTCGGCCTTCTCTTCGCCCGTGAAGGGATGTGGGACGAGGAGCGGATCCTCTCCCGGCACTGGGTGCAGCGGAGCAGCGCCCTCTACTCCATCGACTCCGACGTCATGGGGTACGGCTTCTACTGGTGGATCCTCCGCCAGCCCCCCTTCCTGGATCACGGGATGTACGCGGCCCTGGGCGTGGGGAACCAATTCATCGCCGTGCTGCCCCGGTCAGACATGGTCATCGTGAATCGGGCCAACACCTACGAGGGCGAGCGGACCCCCATGGACCAACTCCTGGACCTCATCGCCGAGGTGCTGGAGGCCCGGACCGGAGACCCGGCCGAGCGTGCGACCCTGCGACCCCTGGAGGTGGCCCCCGATCCCCTCGTCACCCACGTCCCCACCGACGAGCTCCTGGAGTTCGTGGGCGACTGGCCCTATCCGCCGCCTTCGGTGGGCGAGGGCCCCGAAACCACCCTCAGCGTGAAGCTGGGAGACGGACACCTGGTGGCCTTCCATCCCTTCCAGGGGACGTTCAGGCTCTACCTGCAGCCCGACGGCACCTTCTACATGGAGGACACCCTGGAAACTCTGGTGCCGGTGAGGAACGAGGACGGCTCCCTGGCGGGGCTGGTGGAGGAGGGAATGATGGAAGGGAGATGAGCGTGGGGGAAACAATGGAGCCAGCCGGGCTCGAACCGGCGACCTCCGGCTTGCAAAGCCGGCAGGAGGGCGAAAAAGTCGTTGTCCTGTATAGCGCAATTCTCCAGAAACAAATCAGAAACAAAATATCGCACGCAAAATGGTGTCTAACAGAGGGGAACCGTCCACCATCTGGTAGCGGAGCGCCGCGTTCTCAGGGACGAGATCGCGCTTGCTCCTCAGCGCGGAGACCATCAGCTGATGGTCAATAGCGGCTCCGCCCACCGTCTGAGCCGGCCGCTTCCGCCATTCCTCCGCTCCACCCCCTTGCCGTCCTTGGCGTCGAGACGCTCCGCCTCGCTCCTCTCGACGCCGGGGGCTTTCGGTGCCCACACAAGCCCGGCCAACACAGAGAACAACACGGTGGTCCACGCCGCCGGCCAGGCCGTCGTCCGCCCCCCAGCCCCAGCTCTATCGCCGGCGCCGCCCCGAGACCACCACGCTCCACCGCATCGTCCGGGAACACCTGGAGACCTACCTGGCCCTGGCCAATGAGTCCGACCCCATGGGCGACGGCGTACCGGATCATGTGGAGAAGGAGTTCAGGAGCTACCTGACATGCGGCATCCTGGCCCACGGCTTTGCTCGGGCCAGGTGCTCCGGCTGTGGTCACGAGTTCTTGGTCGGATTCTCTTGCAAGGCCCGAGGCGTTTGTCCCTCCTGTAACGCCAAGCGGATGGCCGGGACGGCGGCTCACCTGGTGGACCACGTCATCCCCCACGTACCCGTCCGTCAATGGGTCCTGTCCGTCCCCAAACGCCTCCGGCCCTTCCTCCATCACAGGCCCCGGACCGCCAGCGCCGTCCTGCACATCCTCCTCCGTGCCCTCCGGGCCACCCTCAGGGAGGCTTGTCCCACCGCTCCGACCTCAGCCTCCATCGGCGCGGTCAGTTTCCTCCACCGCTTCGGCTCGTCTTTGAACCCCCATTTCCACTTCCACGTCCTCGTCGTCGACGGCCTCTTCGAGGGGATCGGTGCGGATGCGGATCAGGTACCTCCCAACCCACACAACCCTGACACCCGCCTCCGTTTCCACGAGTCCTCCTCCCTCACCTCCCGTCTCCTGGAGGGCCTCCAGCACACGGTGCGAAAACGGGTATTGCGCCACTTTCGCCGCCACGGCCTCCTGGAACCCGACGAGGCCCTGGACATGCTCGCCTGGGATCACGGGGGTGGCTTTAGCCTGGACGGCAGCGTCCGCATCGAGGCCACCGACCGGGAGGGGCTCGAACGGTTGATCCGGTATTGTGCCCGGCCTCCCTTTGCCCTCGAACGGCTCCACCTGGTCGGCGACCGCTCTGACCAGATTCTCTACATCCTGCCGGGACCTGACCCCGCCGGCCGCACAGCCCTGCGTCTCTCGGCAATCGAGTTCCTCGACCGCCTCGCCCACATTCCCACAGTGGCTGCGGGACCTCGTAGGGCCCTTGGAGTTCCTATCCTTTTATGATATTATGCATACGATAATATGGACATGTCCAAGAGCATACGTGAAGAGC
>CAYXGM010000036.1:0-40011 GCA_964464555.1 uncultured Gemmatimonadaceae bacterium
CCCCCGTTGATGTCCGGGAGCTCCACCACCAGGCGGCGAATCCGCCTCACGCAGGCCTCGTCGTCGGGCACCATGTAGTGGGCCACACCGGAAACCTCGGTATGGACCCGGGCGCCTCCGAGCTCCTCTGCATCCACGGTCTGGCCCGTGGCACCCTTCACCAGGTTCGGCCCGCCCAGGGCCATGAAGCTGGTCCCGTCCACCATGAGGATGACGTCGGAAAGAGCCGGGAGGTAGGCGCCTCCGGCAATGCAGGGCCCCATGACCGCAGAGATCTGGGGGATGCCCAGATAGCGGCGCATGATGGAGTTGTAGTAGAAGATCCTGGCGGCGCCGTACTGCCCGGGAAACACTCCACCCTGATAGGGGAGGTTCACCCCCGCCGAATCCACCAGGTAGATGATGGGAATCCGGCAGCGCATGGCCACTTCCTGGGCCCTGAGCATCTTGGTGATGGTCTCGGGCCACCAGGAGCCGGCCTTCACGGTGGCATCGTTGGCCACCACCACCACTTCCCTCCCCTCCACGACCCCCACCCCCGTCACCACCCCGGCGGCCGGCGCCTCGCCCTCGTAGCGGTCGTGGGCCACCAGGAGCCCGAGCTCCACCCAGGGCTCACCCTCGTCCAGGAGGAGGTCGATGCGCTCACGGGCCGTGAGCTTCCCCTGGTCGTGCTGACGCTGGATGCGGCGTTCTCCACCCCCCTGGCGAAGACGCCGGCGAAGCTCTTCGAGCTCCCCCGAGAGCGCTCGAAGCCCCCCGGAGGAGCCATCGGACATCAAGGAATTCTCGGCCACGGGCAGGCTCCTAACCGTCGGTCTTGTCTCGGGCCGCGCCCCACCCGCGGATGTACTCGATGGCCTCGCCGGTGGGGGTCCCGGGACCGAAGAGCCGCCCCACACCCTTTTCTCGAAGGGCCTCCATGTCCTCTTCGGGGATGATCCCGCCCCCGGTGAGGAGGATGCCGTCGGCACCCGCCTCCGCAAGGAGCTCGAGGACCCGGGGGAAGAGGGTCATGTGCGCACCCGAAAGGACGGACATGGCCACCACGTCCACGTCTTCCTGGACGGCGGCGCTGACGATCATCTCGGGCGTCTGGTGAAGACCGGTGTAGACGACCTCGAATCCGGCATCACGGAAGGCCGAGGCGATCACCTTCGCACCCCGGTCGTGGCCGTCGAGGCCGGGCTTGGCCACCAGGATCCGGATCTTGCGTTCTCCTTCGGTCATGCCGAGCTCCCTGTCTCCCTGGAGCGGACGTGCTCATGAGACACTGAAGATAGGAAATTCTCCGGCCCCGCGGAAACCCGGTCCGGCAGGGGCGTTATCCCCCGATCACCGCAGCCGGCCCCCTCAATTCGGCCCCCGGCCCTCCATCCGGCCTTCGAGAAACTCCGGGAGATCCGCCACCCGGGAGATCCGGTCCACGGGGTAGTCCAGACGCTCCAGCGGATCCAGGAGGACGGCCTCCATCCCCGCCGCACGGGCCCCGAGGACGTCCACGGGGTAGAGGTCCCCCACGTACAGACATTCACCGGGGTCCACTCCCATCCTCTCCGCCGCCCGCCGGAAGATCTCCGGGTCGGGCTTCTCCACGCCTTCCAGGTGGGAGTCCATGACGAACTCGAAGTGGTGGTGGATTCCCGCCCCCTCGATGAGACCCTCCACCCGTCCATCGGCGTTGGAGATGACCGCAAGCCGGTAGCCGGCCTCCTTCAAGGCCTCCAGGGCCGGAGCCGTCTCGGGATCGATCCAGCTCCAGATGTGGCTCTCCCGATGCACCTCCCTGATCTCGTCTCCCACGGCCTGGAGGTGCTGCTCCGGAACTCCCGACCCCCGGAACAGGTCCAGGAAGTAGTCCTTCCAGAGATGGGACTCGGTCCCTTTCGCACCCTGTTCCACGACCCGGGAAAGCCGGGTCCGGGCCTCGAACTCCGCTTTCCAGAAGCGATCCGGCTCCACCTCGGCGCCGTATCTCCTGAAGATGGGAAGGACCACGTCGGGGTCGATGAAAACGAGGGTGTTGCCGGCGTCGAAGAGGATGGTCGTGAGCTTCATGGTCTCGGTGGCGGGTCCCCGATGAATGACAGGATCAGGTCGGAAAGGCTGCCGGGCTCTTAGAAAAAAACCGGCTCCTTGTAGCTTCCAAAGACCTTCTCCATGGCCTCGCGAATCTCGAAAAGCGTGCAGTAGGCCCTGGCGCAGGCGAGGATGGGCTCCACGAGGTTCTCCTCCCTCCCGGCTGCGGCCTCCAGGGTACTCAGCGTATCCCTCACCCGATCCTCGTCCCGCTCCTCCCGGAGCCTGGCCATGCGGGCACGCTGCTTCTCCTCGATTTCCGACGAGATGCGCAGGGTCTCGATCTCCACCTTCTCGGAGCCCTCGGTGAAGGCGTTGACCCCTACGATCTTCCGCCGGCCGGCCTCGAGCTCCTGCTGCTGGCGGAAGGAGGAGTCGGCGATCCCCTTCTGGAACCAGCCGGCCTCGATGCCCGGGACCACGCCTCCGATTTCCTCCACCTCCTCGAAGATGGCCTCGGCCTCGGCCTCGAGCTCGTCCGTCAGCGTCTCCAGATAGTAGGAGCCCGCCAGGGGATCGGTGGTGTTGGGCACACCGGTCTCGTAGGCCAGGACCTGCTGGGTCCTGAGGGCGATGCGCACGGCCTTTTCGGTGGGGAGGGCCAGCGTCTCGTCCATGGAGTTGGTATGCAGGGACTGGGTGCCCCCCAGGACGGCGGCCAGAGCCTGGTAGGCCACCCGCACGATGTTGCTCTCGGGTTGCTGGGCGGTGAGGCTCACCCCGGCGGTCTGGGCGTGGGTCCGCAGGCGCCAGGACTCGGGGTTGGTGGAGCCGTGCTTCTCCTTGAGGTGGCGAGCCCAGATCCGCCGGGCGGCACGGAACTTGGCGACCTCCTCGAAGAAGTCGTTGTGGACGTCGAAGAAGAAGGAGAGGCGGGGAGCGAAGCGGTCCACGTCCAACCCCCGGGCCCTTCCCCGCTCCACGTACTCGAAGCCGTTGCCCAGGGTGAAGGCGAGCTCCTGAGCCGCCGTGGATCCGGCTTCCCGGATGTGGTATCCGGAGATGGAGATGGGGTTGTACTTGGGGGCATGGCCGCTGCACCACTCGAACATGTCCACGATGAGGCGCAATGCCGGCTCAGGCGGATAGATCCATGCGTGCTGGGCCTGGTACTCCTTCAAGATGTCGTTCTGGGCCGTTCCCCGGAGCTTTTCAGAAGACACGCCCTGCTTCTCCGCCGCCGCGACGTAGAAGGCGAAGAGGATGATGGCGGGGCCGTTGATGGTCATGGAGACGGAGACCTGATCCAGGGGGATCCCGTCGAAGAGGGTCTCCATGTCGGCCAGGGAGGAGATGGCCACCCCACACACCCCCACCTCCCCCAGGGAGCGGGGATGGTCCGAGTCGTACCCCATGAGGGTGGGGAAGTCGAAGGCCACGCTGAGCCCCGTCTGGCCGTTGGCCAGGAGGTACTTGTAGCGCTGATTCGTTTCCTCGGCCGTGGCGAACCCGGCGAACTGGCGCATGGTCCAGAGACGGGTCCGGTACATGGTGGTGTAGGGTCCCCGTGTGAAGGGATATTCACCGGGAAAGCCAAGCACATCCATGTAGTCGGGAGCCACGTCCCGATGAACCGGCGTGTAGAGGGGATCGATCTCCCGTCCCGAGATGGAGGTGAAGAGGGTATCGTCGCGGACCGGCGTCTTCCCCCGGGCCTCCTCCCAACGGGCCAGCTCGGTCCTCAGCCTCTCGATCTCTTCTTCCCGCTCGGCCAGCCGTGCCTCGAGCTCCGCAGAGCTCAACATGTCCTGTTCCTTTGTGGACATGAACCATCGTCTCCTTCGAAAATCATCGGGAACGCAACACCTGCCTCAGAATCCGGGCTCCCAGGGAATAGGGAGTCTGGCGACCCTGGATGATTTCGTCCACCCCACCCTCCAGAACTTCCCGAACCTCGGGGCTACTCCAGGTCACCCGCTTCAGCTCCCGCTCCACAACGTCCCGGACCCGTCGGGCGGCCCGGGCCTTCCTTCGCTCTTCCAGGACCCCGGACGACTCCAGAAAGCTCCGGTGGCCGGCCACCGCCTCCACGAGGTCCTCGACCCCTTCGCCGGACTGGGCCACCGTGCTCACGACGGGGATCTCCCACGGGGCCTCCGCCGCCGCGGTTTCCGCCGCGGTTTCCGCCTCGGTCAACGCCTCTTCCGGGGTCCCCAGGCGCCTCAGATCCACGCCGTGGTGGGCCGGAACGTCCTTCAGCGCTTTCCCCTGCCGGAGGTGGAGGGCCAGTTTCAGATCCTTCACCAGCCGGTCGGCCCCCGGCCGGTCCGCCTTGTTGACCACGAAGACATCGGCGATCTCCATGAGGCCCGCCTTCATGGCCTGGATGGCGTCCCCGGATTCCGGCACCAGAATGACGACCACCGTGTCGGCGGCCCCCGTGATCTCCAGCTCCGTCTGTCCCACGCCAACGGTCTCCACCATGACCCGGCTGAAGCCGAAGGCGTCCATGAGGTCCAGGACCTCCTTGGTGGTGGTGGCCAATCCCCCCAGGGAGCCCCGGGTGGCCATGGACCGAATGAAGATCCCCGGGTCGGTGGCCAGATCGTTCATTCGAATCCGGTCCCCCAGGAGGGCCCCCCCCGAATAGGGGGACGTGGGGTCCACGGCCACTACGGCCACCTCTTCCCCCGTTTCCCGGTAGGCCCGTGTCAGGGCCGAGACCAGCGTGGATTTGCCTGCTCCGGGAGGCCCGGTGAACCCCAGGCGTTTGGAGAAGCGGGGAGTTTCGAGCACGTGGTGCAAGAAGGCCTGGAATCCCTGGCGTTCATCCTCCACCAGGGAGATGGCCCGGGCCAGCCCGACCTTCTGGCCGGCCCTGAAGCGTTCGAGGAGGGCCGCGCCCTCCTTGGAGAGCTCGGGATCAGTAATAGCGGTCATCGGGACGAATCCCCCTGGCATGCCGGAGGGGATTTTCCAGCAGATGCGTGGGAATGAAGAAGGCGAGGAAGAACAGGAGGAGCGAGGTCAGGAACCCTCCCGCCAGGAGCCAGTAGTTCCTCAGGGCGATGAAGAGGACGGCCGTGATGACCGCGGCCCCGGTGGCGAAGATGCTCAGGAGGACCCTCCGGGCCTGCAGGTGGAGCACCCTCTCGTGGCTCTGGACGTCCCGGGGGTGCATCCGCACCCTGAGCTCCTCTCTCTGGGTCCGGACGAGAAGCTCACGGATGGAGAGGAGGGTGGACTGGGCCTCGGCGAAGAGGTCCCGGGCCATGGTGACGGGCTCCCGCCCGGTGGTGCGCTGGATCTCCCCCTTGTTGTCCACCACCACCCGCCGGAGGAGCCCGAGCCCGTCGAACCCCGGGTCGTAGCCGTAGCCGATGCCTTCCAGGAGGACAGAGGTCCGGAAGAAGTAGACCAGCTCCTGAGGGAGGAGGAGGGGCCAGGTGTAGAAGGTGTCGAAGATCTCCTGCACGATCTCCTGGATCCGCTCCCGGCTGGTCCCCCGGGCCCTCTCCATGATCCGGAGGATCTCCGTGGCGGCCTCCCGGATCTCCCCCCGGGACACCTCGGGAGAGATCATCCCGAGCTGGTACATTCCGTTGATGGTCCCGTCCAGGTTCTCCCGGCCCACCGCCAGCGCCAGGTTCAGGATGGCCTCCCGCGTCCACTTGGGGACCCTGAGCACCATGCCCCAGTCCAGGAGGACGATGCGACCGTCGTCCTGCACCAGGATGTTCCCGGGATGGGGATCGGCATGCAGGAACCCATCCACCATCATCATCCTCAGGTAGAGCCCGGTGAGGGTTTCCATGATGGTGTCCGGATTCAGCTCTCCTGCGTCGAACCGGTCCTGGAGCCGGTCGATCTTGGTGCCGGAGACGTACTCCATGACCAGGACCCTGCGGGTGGTGAGCTCCTCCACCGTCCGGGGAATGGTGACCCGCCGCTCCCCGGAGAAGTGCTCCCGGAAGGACGCCATGTTCTCGGCTTCGTGGCGGAAGTTCATCTCCTCCTTCACCCGGACGCTGAACTCCCGCACCACATTGGTGAGGGCGCGAACGTGATGGTTCGCGAAGAGGATGTTCAGCCAGAAGAGGAAGCGGAAGGAGATCTCCAGGTCCAGGGCCACCGTCTCCTCCACGCCGGACCTCAGGACCTTCACGGCCACGTCCTCTCCCCGGAACCGGGCCCGGTGGACCTGTCCCAGGCTGGCGGCGGCCAGGGGTTCCTCCTCCAGATCGTCGAAGACCTCCGAGGGAGGACGCCCCAGCTCCTTCTCGAGAACCCCTGCCAACGCCTCCCAGGGATCCGGTGGAACCTGGTCCTGGAGGGTCCCGATGTTGGAGAGGTACGGCTCGGGAATGATGTCGGCCCTGGAGCTGAAGAGCTGGGCCAGCTTGATGAAGGTGGGGCCCAGCCTCGCCAGGACCGCCGTGAGACGCTCGGCCCGGCGTTCGTGGTGGGCACGACTCCTGACCGGGGGCCGGCCAAGAACGATGAAGCGCCGCCGATCCCTCAGAAAGGCCAGGATGAACGGGGCCAGTCGGGCCAGGATGGAGACGGTTCGAACGGACCTCTTCACGGTGGGAATCTCGTCAAAGGAGCATGGCCGTAGCCAGACCCAGGAGGAGGAAGAAACCGACGAGGTCGGTGAAGGTGTGGACGAAGACCGACGAGGCCACCGCCGGATCCACACCCACTCTGCTCAGCACCGTGGGAACGAAAGACCCGGCAAATCCGGCCACCGCCAGATTCCCCCACATGGCCAGGAGCACCACCAGTCCCAGGCGAGGATTGCCGTCGGGAATGAGGAGGGCCAGGAGGGCGATGCCACCCCCGAGAACCAGCCCGTTCACCAACCCGACCACCAACTCCTTGGCCACGGTCACGTAGGGCCCCGCTCCCAGCTCACCATCACCGGCCAGGGAGATCCTGCGAACCGTCACCGCCAGGGCCTGCGTTCCCGCGTTCCCGCCCAGGGCCGCGATGATGGGCGCCAGGGCCGCCAGAATGACGATGTCGTGGACCGTGTCCCGGTAGAAGTACACCACGGACGCGGCGATGGTGGCCGTGAGGAGATTCAGGGCCAGCCAGGGCAGCCTGAGCTTCACCGTCTCGGACCAGCTCCCCCGGAGCTCCTCCTCGTCGGAGGTTCCCACCAGGCGCAGGATGTCCTCGGTCTGCTCCGCCTCGATGACGTCCAGGATGTCGTCGAAGGTGATACGGCCCAGGAGCACGCCGAACTGGTCCACCACGGGGAGGGAGACCAGGTTGTAGCGAGACATGAGCCGGCCCACCTCTTCCTGGTCCTCGTCGGGAAGGACCGATGCCAGGACCGGCTGAACCAGCTCCACGACGGGCTGCAGGGGATCGGCCAGGATGAGGTCGTCCAGGGGAACCGTGCCCAGAAGATGATGGCCTTCGTCCACGACGAAGACCGTGTAGAAGTCCTCCACCTCCCTGCCCTGCCTCCGAACCTCGGCGATGGCCTGCCCGCAGGTGACGGAGCCCACCACCCGTACCAGAGCCGTGTCCATCCGGCCACCGGCTGACTCCTCGTCGTAGCGGAGAAGGCCCCGGATCTCGCCGGCTTCTTCCAGGGGAAGAGCCGCCAGGATCTTCGCCCGCTCCTCGGGCTCCAGGTTGGCCACCAGGTCCACGGCATCGTCATACTCCAGCTCGTGGATGAGCTTGGCGCCCAGCCGGGGATCCAGGGCAGCCAGGAGCTCGCCGGGATCCTCCTCCTCTTCCATCTCGGCCAGCGTCTCCGACGCCAGCTCCACGGAGAGCCCCTGCAGGAGCGCCACCCGCTCCTCGTCGCTCTCCAGGGCCTCCACCAGGTCGGCCACGTCGCTGGGATGGAGCTCCTGGAGGAGGAGTTGAATGGCCTCCTCGTCCCCCTGGGCCACCAACTCCCGAAGGCGGAGGCGGACTCCCTCGATGTCTCCCGACGGGAAGGCCGTCACGAGAAGTCCTCCAGGGCCAGAGTCTGGGAAACGAGCTCTTCCTGACGGCGGAACATGGGGCTTTCCGTCCGGTCCTCCCCCTCCGGGTGGTCGTAGCCCAGGACATGGAGAACCCCGTGAATGGTGAGCCTGAGGAGCTCCTCCTCCAGGGCAATGTCCAGCGCCGCGCTCTGGCGCCGGGCCTGGTCATACCCCACGTAGACGTCCCCGAGAATGGGCTCTCCCGGCGCATGAAGAGAAAAGGCGATGACGTCGGTGACCCCCTCTCCATCCAGGTGCTCACGGTTGAGGGCAGCTATGGCCTCGTCGTCCACCAAGGTCACGGAGAGCTCCCCCCCCCGGGGTCCGGCCTCCGCCAGAGCCGCCCTTGCGCCGATCTCGAGAAGGGCCTCCGGCACGGACCGCTCTCCCGGATCGTTCACGAACACCCTGAACCCCGTGGCTTCACCGGGCACGGTCGCCCTCGTCTCCGCCATCATCGTCGGCCTCACCCCCGTCCGGGCCCGGGCCTCCCCCATGGGCGCCGCCCTCCGTGCCCTCCTCCTCGTCCTCCAGCTCCAGCATGCCCTGCCCTCCCGCCGAGGCGGGTGGGGGTTCAGCCGCTTCCTCCGGAGCATCGGTAAGGTGCTTCGTGGCCGGATAGTCCACCCGGTGGTGGAACATCCCGCTCACCACCTTCACGAACTGCTCCTCGATGAGGGAGATCTCCCGAAGGGTGAGGGGGGACTCGGAAAGCTGCCCGTCCCTGATCTTACCGTCCACGATGGTCCGGACCAGCTGACGGATCCGCGCCGGTGTGGGATCCTGGAGGGCCCGGGTGGCGGACTCCACCGAGTCCGCCAGCATGGCGATGGCCGTCTCCTTGGACCGGGGCCGGGGGCCCGGGTAGCGGAATTCCTCGGGATCCGGCTCCTCCTCCGACTCCTCTTCCGCCCGCTGGTAAAAGAACCCGATGAGCTGGGTGCCGTGATGCTCGGGGATGAAACGGGCCACGACGGCCGGTACGCCCTCCTCCCGGGCCATTCGCTCCCCTTCCAGAACGTGCTCCCGGACGATGGAGGCCGAGGTATGGGGTTTGAGCTTGTCGTGGGGATTCCGCCCGCCGGGCTGGTTCTCCACGAAGTAGTGGGGCTTGAGCATCTTCCCCACGTCGTGGTAGTAGATCCCCACACGGACCAGGAGGCCGTTGGCTCCGATGGCGTTGGCGGCGGCTTCGGCCAGGTTCGCCACATTGATGGTGTGGGCGTAGGTGCCCCCGGCCTCGATGGAGAGGCGTTTGAGGAGGGGGCGGTTCGGATCGGCCCACTCCAGAAGGGTCTGGTCGGTGGTGATGCCCGTGAACCACTCGAAAACGGGCATGAAGCCCATGGCCAGGATCGCGCTGGCCGTGGCATTGCCCGCCGCCCAGAGGACTTCCACCGGCACGGTGCCCTCCCCCGAGATGCCGGCGAGGCCCAGGGAGAGGATGGCCAGGGCATACCCCAGGGTGATGAGGGCGATGAAGATCCAGGTCTGGGACCGCCGGCGGATGGCCCTGGCCGAGAGCGCCGCCACCCCACCACCCACGAGGGTCACGATGAGGATGTGAAAGTCGTTGAAGGGGGGCTGCACTCCCGTGACCACGGCCAGGAGGAGGGCCAGGACCAGGGCCATCCGCCCATCCCAGAGGATGGCCACGGGAAGGGCAACGAAGGCTATGGGAAGGAGCCCGGGCGCAAACCCCTGCCCGGCGATGACCCAGGCCGCAGTGAAATAGGCCGAGACCAGAAGGAACTGGAGGAGGACCCAACGGAAGTTCCGGTAGACCTCCCGCCGAACGAAGAAGAGAAGGAGGCCGAAGATGCCGAGGAGGAGGAGATTGAGAAGGAAGCTCCCGAAGACCACGCTCCAGTCCTTCCCCAGATCCTGCAGGAGGCCCCGATCCCGCATGGCGTCCTCGTAGGCCTGCAGGACCTCGCTCTCGGCTTCCCGGATAGGGTCCCCCCGGCGCACCAGGACCTGTCCGGCCACCACGGATCCCTGGGTGGTGGGAACGGCCTGGCGGGCCTGGTTGCGGGCGGCCTCGGTGGCCACCACGTCCAGGGAGAAGGGGGGCTCCAGGAATCGCGTGATGAGCACCCGGAGGAGAGCGGCGAGCTCGGGCGTGGAGGGCTCGAGCTCCTCCTGGGCCCGCTCCATGAATTCCCGACCCCAGAGGAGTGAGTCGGTGGGAATCTCCCGCCTCATCCCCGAATCGTCCCGGACGTAGATGCTCCCCGTGCTGACCAGGAGGGCGTCGTTGTAGTCCAGGACGCTGGGAACGAGCTTCTGCGTGATGGAGTCGGTGGCCCGGCGAAGGGCCTGGAGGCCGAATGGATTCAGGAACTGCTGGACCTGACCCTCCAGAGCCGGAATCGCCTCCCGGCTCAGGATGGTCTCCACCGCCGGAAGTCCGCGTCCCTGAACCGCCTGGGCGATCTCGTCGAAGAACCGGTTCAGCCGGGCGGCCATGGAATCCCTGGCCTCGGGCCGATAGACGAAGGTCGGGGGAACCGAGGCCTCTGCCTCGGCCCGTTCCCGCTCCAGGTCCTCCGGGGCCTTGGGAACCTCGAAACCGATCTCGGCCACGATATCCTCGTCGGCCACCATCCCCACCTGGTAGCGAGTCAGGGTCCGAAGGCTCGCGGAGGGAAAGATGAGGGCCAGGGCCCCCGCCAGGATCAGGAGGAGGACGATCCTGGAACCATGATGCAGGACTCCCTCGGGCCAGGGCTTCTCCGGGACCCCGGAGAGAACCTTGAACAGCTTCCACTCTCGTTTCATTCCGCGTTTTCGACTCACCCTTCCTCGACTCCTTCATCCAGCGCATAGGCCCGGATGATGTCCTTGACCAGGCGATGCCGGATGACGTCCTTCCCGGTCAGGTAGATGAGGGCGATTCCATCGACGCCGGCGAGGATCCGCTCCACCTGCAGCAGCCCCGAGTCCTCCCGGCGAGGCAGATCGATCTGGGTCTTGTCTCCGGTAATGACTACCCTGGAGTTCAGACCCAGCCGGGTCAAGAACATCTTCATCTGGAGGGCCGTGGCATTCTGGGCCTCGTCCAGAATGACGAAGGCGTCCGAGAGGGTCCGGCCCCGCATGAAGGCCAGGGGCGCAATCTCGATGGTCCTGGCCTCCAGAGCCCGCTGGATTCGATCCGTGGGCATCATGTCTTCCAGTGCATCGTAGAGGGGCCTCAGGTACGGGTCTACCTTCTCCTGCATGTCGCCGGGAAGGAAGCCCAGATTCTCGCCGGCCTCGACGGCCGGCCGGGCCAGGATGATCCTCTTCACCCTCTTCTTGTAGAGGGCGTCCACGGCCTTGGCCACCGCCAGATAGGTCTTTCCCGTCCCCGCGGGACCGATCCCGATGACCACGTCGTTTTCGGTGATGCCCTCCAGGTACTTCCGCTGTCCGTCGGTCTTGGGCGAGATGACCTTTCGGATTCCCGGGAGGGCGATCCGCATCTCGTCTTCGGGGTTCACCAGGCCCACGTCTCCCTGATCCTCCGATTCCTGGACGAAACGGCTCACGTCGGTGGTGTCGAAGGGGGCCCGGAGACGGGCCAGCTCGATCATGTGGTGGGCCACGGGGATGGCTTTCTCCACGGCGAGGAGCTCCCCGGAGAGGACCACCTGGTCATCCCGGAGAACGACCCGGATCCCGTACGTACGGGCCAGCTCCTGGAAGTTGGCGTCGTTGACCCCCGCCAGGAGGAGCTGGTCGGCCCCCTCGGCATCGAGTCGATGCTCCAGAATGGTGTCTTCGCCGTTTCCCATGAAGGTCCTCTGTGGTTCCCTCTCCTCCGGGACACCCCCGGACTATCCCTGGTTGTCGATGGTCCTGAGGTGGAGCTCGCGGAGTTCTTCGTCGGATTGGGGGGACGGCGCCCCCTCGAAAAGCGCCCGTGCCGCCGTGGTCTTGGGAAAGGCGATGACGTCCCTCAGGCTCGCCGCTCCCACGAACTCCTTGACGATGCGGTCCATCCCCAGCGCGATGCCCCCGTGGGGGGGCGCCCCGGAGCCCAACGCTCTCAGCAGGAATCCGAACTTGAAGTCGATCTCCTCGTCCGTGAGTCCCAGGTGCCGAAGGATCACCCTTTGAACCTCGGCCCTGTGGTTACGGATGCTCCCGGAGCCGAACTCCACTCCGTTGAAGACCAGGTCGTACGCCTGGCCCTTGACGCCCGCAGGTTCTTCGTCCAGGCGAGAAGCATCCTCGGGGTCCGGGTGCACGAAGGGGTGATGGGCCGGGGTAAGGCTCCCGTCCTCTTCGACCTCGAAGATGGGGAAATCGGTGACCCAGAGCCATGCCGCGTCCCCCTCCGGCTCCCGGCCCAGGGCCCGGAGGGCCGGGACCCTCACCGCGTCCAGGGCCGGAGAGGTCATGCGGTCGGGGCCGGAGGCGGCCAGCGCCAGATCGCCCGGTGCCATATCCATGGCATCCAGATGGCCCTCGACGAGGAAGCGGGAGAGGGGGCCGGAAGCGCCGTCCTCCGTCCTCTTGAGCCACAGAAGTCCCGGCGCCCCCACCTTTTTGGCCCGGGCCTCCAGGGCCTCGATCTCCTTGCGGGACAGGGCAGCGCCCCCCTCCAGCACCAGTCCCCGGATGCGGCCCCCGGCTTCCAGGGCGCCCTCCAGGACCCGGAACTCCGTGCCGGCCAGCGTCCGGGACCAGTCCCTGATCGTGAGCCCGTAGCGGAGATCCGGCCGGTCCGAGCCGTACCGCTCCATGGCATCGGCGTAGGTCATCCTGGGAAAGGGCGTGGGAGCTTCGATGCCCGCAACCCCGGCCAGGGCCGCCATGAGCTCCTCCACCCAGGCGAAGAGGTCCTCGGGCTGGATGAAGGAGGCCTCCACATCGATCTGGGTGAATTCCGGCTGCCGGTCGGCCCGGAGATCCTCGTCCCGGAAGCACCGGGCAATCTGGAAATACCGGTCCAGTCCCCCGACCATGAGGAGCTGCTTGTAGAGCTGGGGGCTCTGGGGCAGGGCGAAGAACTCCCCGGGATGGTTGCGGCTGGGCACGAGGTAGTCCCTGGCTCCCTCGGGGGTGGGTTTGGTGAGGATGGGCGTTTCTACCTCCACGAAGCCGAACCTGTCCAGGGTGTTCCGCACCTCCAGGACCAGACGGTGTCTCAGCTCGAGGTTCCGCTGCATCTCCAGTCTGCGGAGGTCCAGAACCCGGTGACGGAGACGCAGGTCCTCCGAGGGTGGCTCCTCCTCCGGACCCCGAAACACCGGGATCTCCGGAGTCCGGGCACCGTTGAGGAGCTTCACCCTGCGGGCCTTCAGCTCCACCTCGCCCGTGGGCATCTCCGGGTTCCGGGCCTCCGGGGGCCGGAGATGGACCTCACCTTCCACCTCCACCACCGACTCGGCCCCCAGCTCCCGGACCAGGGCCAGGGACTCGGCGTCGGTCCAGTCCGGACCCGCGGACACCTGGAGAATCCCGCCCCGATCCCGAAGATCCAGGAAAAAGAGGCCTCCCAGGTCCCGCCTCCGGTGGACCCAACCGCACAGACGGAGGGTCGCGCCCTCATGGTCGGCGGTGACGTTCCCCAGGAGGCAGGACCGATACGAGGTTTTCTGGCTATGGATGTCGAGCTCAGTTGTCATGGCTCTCAAAACGTTCAGGATGTGATGTCAGTCCGAATCCGGGGACGACGGCCGGATCCGGTCACCGAGAAAAAGGTGGACCAGGAGGATTCCCAGGGCCACACCCCCGGCATCGGCAACCAGATCGCCCAGGGAGGGAGTCCTTCCCGGGACGAAGCTCTGATGCCATTCGTCCAGGGCCCCGTACCCGGTCCCGGCCAGGACCAGGACCAACGGCGAGACTTTCCGCCGGGTGCGGAGCCCTCCCCAGGCCAGGGCGCTGCCCAGGATCCCGTAGATACCCAGGTGAGCCACCTTGTCGTTCACGAGACTCCAGACCCCTGCGGACCCCGGCTCGGTTTCGCTCAACAAAAAAAGGACCGCCGCCCAGATTGCAGCGGGTCCCCACGTCACCAGGGTCTGAATCACCCGGTACCCGAACCTTCAAGAGCCGGACTCTCGATCAGCACCTCCGAAATCGAACCCCTCCCCGGAACCTCCGAGGGCAACAGTCAAAGGGAAGAAGAGATGGACCCACAGGGCGGGAGCTCGGCCCGCGTTCCGATCCCGCTGCAGCCTCGCTAAGTTAACCATGGGGTATTTTGCGTACAAGAAACCGAATTCGGCCGCCCGGGTAACGATCACGATAACGATCACGATAACGATCACGCCCCGGCTCCTGTCACCCAGTCGACACCCTGGCCCTTGTCTCGCTCCCATACGATTCCCGCACTCATCCTATCGGCGGTTCTCCTGCCCGGCCCCGCCCTGGGCCAGACCGTCTTCGACTGGCCCATCCGGGCAACGCCCGAGCCTGAGGCGATCCTTACCGGAGCCGGCGCAGTCTTCTGGAATGCCGGGAGCCTGGCGGCGGAAGCCGGCACCACGCAGGAGGCCTGGATCGCCCATGTGGACGGTCCCGATGCCACCGGGGTCCGTGGCGCGGCCGTAGCCGGTGTTCTGGACCTTCCCCTGGGCCTCCGGGGGGGGATTCGGCTTCTGGCATTTGGGTGTGGAGGACATCCCCCGCACCACCACCTCGCCGGAGCCGGATCCCGGCGGCCTGAGCGTGGCCGAGGACGTGGGAATCCTGGCCCTGTCCAGGGGAATCACCCCCTCCACCGGCGCCGGGGTCGCCCTGCGCGTCCTCCGGAGCTCCGTGGCGGGACATCACGGGTTGGAGGCTCGCGGGGACCTGGGGGTCCATCTTCGGCCCGATCTGCCCCTGAGCCCCCGCCTCGGGCTCAGCCTGAGGGGGCTGGGAGGAGAGGTGAGCACCATGGTGGGGGTGGGAGCTTCCCCCCTGGCCCTGGCGTCGGGCCGGATCCCCCTCGAGGCAGCCTACGGACTGAACATGGACTGGGGGGATGCTCCGTTGGAGCAACGGTTCTCCCTCCGGGGATCCTGGATGGGCCAGCTTCTCCTGGGAGCAGGGTTGAACCACATGGAAGGAGAGGGTTGGATACCCCTCTGGATGCTGGGCGTGGACGTGGGCCGATACTCCCTGGCCATCCTCAGGGAGTCCCTGGCCAACAATTTCGGGGCGGTTCACCACTACCGGGCCGCCATACGGTTCCCGGGATGACGGGGGAGCCCGTGGACCTCCTGGGGCTACCGCCGGAGGAGATGAGGGAACGCCTGGAGGAGCACTTCGGGAGCCGCGGCCAGCCCTCCTACCGGGGGGAGCAGGTCCGGGAGTGGGTGTTCGAGCACCTGGCTCCGGACTTCGATTCCATGACCAATCTCCCGAAGGAGGAGCGGGAGGCCCTGGCCCGGGGTTTCCGACTCGGGGAACCCGACCCTGCCACCATTTCCCGCTCCGCCGACGGCACCGTGAAGCACCTCTGGCGTCTGGACGACGGGGAGCTGGTGGAATCCGTCCTGATTCCCTCGAGCGAGCGCCTGACCCTCTGCATCTCATCCCAGGCGGGTTGCGGCATGGGATGCACCTTCTGCGCCACCGGCCTCGGCGGACTGCGCCGGAACCTGGCCAGCGGGGAGATCGCCGGCCAGTACCGGGCATCCCGGCGATGGGCCGAGGCGGAAGGATACGGCCGGATCAGCAACGTGGTCTTCATGGGGATGGGGGAGCCGTTGGCCAATCGAAAGGCCCTCTTCCCGGCCCTGAGCATCCTGAACCGGGGGTACGACCTGGGAGCCCGGCGCATCATCGTCTCCACGGTGGGGCTCGTCCCGGGAATCCTGGAGCTGGCCCGGAGACCCGAGCAATTTCGCCTGGCTCTCTCCCTCCATGCCCCCGTCAGCGAGCTGAGGAAGACGCTGGTTCCTCTGGAGAAGCGCTACCCCCTGCCCGAGCTCATGGATGCCCTGCGGGCCTTCGATGCCGCCGGGGGAAAACGGATCACCTTCGAGTACACCCTCATTCGGGATCTGAACGACGATCCCGCCCTGGCTCCGAAGCTGGCCGATCTCGCGGCGGAGCTCCAGGCCTTCGTGAACCTCATTCCCTTCAATCCCATTCCCTCCCGGAACTGGGAACCCAGTCCCCCGGGGCGGATCCGAGCTTTCGCCGACGTTCTGGAAGAAAGAGGGGTGGCGGTGGCGGTGAGGGAGCCCAGAGGCAGGGACATCGACGCCGCCTGCGGACAGCTCCGAGCCACGGTGAAGCTGGCGGAGGCTCGAAAACCTCCGGAGGCAAAGCAGGAGTAGCGGGTCGGCCGGCTCCCCCCTGTCGCAACATCCCTCTATTGAATCCGGTGCCCGATGCGTCCCCAGCGGACCTCACGCAGCCACGGAAAGGGCTTGAAGGATTCCTTGTCGTAAGAGAAGTAGATGAAGACGGCTCGCCCCTCCAACCGCCAGCCCTCCAGCATCCCCCAGTACCGGCTGTCCAGGCTGGTGTCCCGGTTGTCCCCCATCATGAAGTAGCGATCCGGCGGGACCACCAGCGGGCCCCAGTTGTCCCGGGTCGGCTCATAGCTCGCCCGAGGGCCGTTGTCCCCATCGGTGAGGAGATAGTCTCTCTGCCAGGACATCCAGGGATGGCGGTCGTCGGCAACCCCGACATGCTGCACGTAGGGCTCGTTCATGGCCTCGCCGTTCACGTACAGGATCTTGTTGCGCATCTCCAGCGTGTCCCCGGGAAGACCCATGAGGCGCTTCACCAGTTTCATGTTCTCCTCGTGGGGCGGATCGAACACCAGGACGTCCCCGCGCTTGGGCTCGGAGTACCCGGGAATGCGCCAGGGAGTGAAGGGGACGGGGCTCCCCACGGCGGCCCGGTTCACCAGGAGGAGATCCCCCACCAGGAGGGTGTTCTCCATGGAGCCGGAGATGATCACGAAGGTGTGGAGGAGAAAAGTGCGAATGAAGAGGAAAAGGACGAAGGCCACGACCAGGGACTTGGTCCACTCCAGAAGGGCGTTTTCCTCCCGTCGTCCCCGGGTCCCCGGCGCTTTTGAGCCTCCGGGCTCGCCCCCGTCCTTGGCCGGCGCCGAGGTGGGCCGGTTCTCGTTCCGACGTTTCTTTTTCGCCATGCCTATCGTCTCGTTGAGTCCGGCTCCTCCGCCGGACCGTCCCCCGGGAAGAACCGCCGCACGTCCCACCAGGGCCGGGGCGCGTCCTCTTCTCTGGTCCTGCCGGCGTCAAGGGCCCATTCCGGTCCGAGCCTGACGGTGACGTCCACGTACCGGCTGGAGTCGGGCGCGGAACGGATCTCGCGGATGCCCAGGGCCTGGGCCGTCCAACGGGCCGCCTCGGAACGTCCCACCCGGTCCAACACTACGGAGGGATCGTTGGTAAAGGTTTCCGCATTCCCGTAGTACACCACGTCGAATCCCAGATCCCGCAGGGCGCCCGTGGCCTCCCTGGCCATCCCGGAACGCCCGGCGCCGTTCAGGACCTCCACCGTCACCCGACCCTGAATCCTCGGGGCCGGGTCCGGTGTTTCCAGGGGCGGCGCCTCCTCCCACCACTGGGAGAGGGCGGAGCCCAGGAGGGCCCCTGCGGCCAGGAGAGTGGCCAGGAGTACTAGAGTTCCGACGCGCTGGCCCAATCCTTCCCCTCCGAAAAACGGTTCCAGAAGGACAGGGTGGCCGGATGAACCGGCCGCCCCTTCTCGACCTGATACCGAATCTTGGCCAAAAGGATCTCCTTGACCACCTCCTCCAGCTCCCGGGACGCACGGTCTCTCAGGTCCGCCCGCCACCGGAGCCGGCGCTTTCTTCCCGGCTCCAGAAAATCGGCGGCGAAGAGGGCCATACCCAGGCTACCGAACTCACCGGAGCCCAGGGTGTGATAGGCGATGGCGTGAAGGAGCTCCTCATCCTCGACCCCGCGGGACCGGAGGCGGGCCGCAACCGCGGGCCCGTGAAGCACCTTCCCCGGGAGCTCCCTGAAGGGGTCGTCCACCTCGGTCCGGAGGTGGGCCGGATCCGCATCCCGAAGAGCGTCGTGCAGGTAGCCGGCGGCCCTCCAACGGCAAACCTCTGCGGCCTTTTCGCCGCGGTCCCCGGCCCAGGCCCTGAGGAGCTCGGCCACCCGGGCCATGTGCTCCCTCCGGCCCGACGACGCTTCGGCCCAGTCGGGCAGAACGCCCTCGGCGGCTTCAGCGAGGATGGGATGGAGCAGCTCGCAGGGAGAAGATCCGGGGGACACGGAATCGATCACCCGATGAGGATGTGGTTGTCGATGAGGCGTGTCTCCCCGCAGTGGGCCGCAACCAGAGCCACCCCTCCAGGCACGGCCCGGTCCAGGGCATCGAGGGTCTCGGGGTGGACCAGCTCGGCGTACTGGACGGAGAGGGACGGATGGCCGTCGATTTCGGCTTTCAACCCCCGCAGAAGTTCGTCCGGATCCGACTCCCCCTCCCCGAAGGCCCCCTGGAGGGTCAACAGCGCCCGATGAATTCCTGCGGCGTCTCTTCGTTCTTCGGGCGTCAGATACACGTTCCGGGAGCTCATGGCCAGACCGTCATCCTCCCGGACCACCGGCCCCATGATCACTTCCACACCCTGCTCCAGGTCCCGGGCCATCCGGCGAAGGAGAACGGCCTGCTGGTAGTCCTTCTGACCGAAGACACCCACCTGGGGCCTGAAGATCCCGAAGAGCCGGGCCACGACGGTGAGAACCCCGTTGAAGTGGCCGGAACGGTAGGTCCCGCAGAGAATGGTCCCCATGGGGCCGGGATCCACGGTGATCTCGGGCTCGCCGAAGGGATACATCTCCTCCACCGGCGGTGCGAACACCAGGTCCGCGCCTCTTTTCCGAAGGAGGGTCAGGTCCCTCTCCAGATCCCTGGGGTACTCCTCCAGATCCTCCCCGGGACCGAACTGGAGGGGATTCACAAAAATGGACACGGCCACCACATCGGACTTCTTCCGGGCCAGGTCCACCAGGGAGAGGTGGCCCTCGTGGAGAAAACCCATGGTGGGCACCAGCCCCACGGACCGGTTCTCCTCTCGCAGGCCGGCCAGGGCTTCCTTGAGCTCCTGCCGCGTGGAGGTCTGGATCACGAGTCCTCCGAAAAGCTGTGCTCCGGCCCGGGATAGCGTCCCGAGCGAACCTCCTGCACGTAGGATTCCAGGGCCTCCCGGACCTCCTCATCCAGATTGCCGAACCGCTTGAGGAATTTCGGGCGAAAGCCCGTGTTCAGGCCCAGGGCGTCGTAGAGAACCAGAACCTGGCCGTCGCACCCCGGCCCGGCTCCGATCCCGATGGTGGGGATGGCGAGGCTCTCGGAGATCTCGGAGGCGAGCCGGGCAGGCACGAGCTCCAGAACGGTGGCGAAACAGCCGGCATCCTCCAGGGCCCGGGCCTGATGCCGCAGGCGCTCCGCCGCGGCCTCCTCCCGCCCCTGGACCCGGTACCCTCCCAGGGCGTGGACGGACTGGGGAGTGAGGCCCAGATGGCCCATCACGGGGATCCCGGCCCTGACCAGCGTCTCCACCGTTCGGCAGGTGGCGGCTCCGCCCCCCTCCAGCTTCACCGCCTCCACCCCCGTCTCCTTCAGCACCCGGCCGGCGTTGCGGAGAGCCTCCTCCGGGGATACCTGGTAGCTGAGAAAGGGCATGTCCAGGACCAGAAAGGAGTCGGAAGCACCCTTCCGGACGGCCTTGGCGTGGTGGATCATTTCGTCCAGGGTCACCGGAATCGTGGACGGATAGCCCAGTACCACCTGTCCCAGGGAATCCCCGATGAGGACGATGTCCACGCCCGATTTCTCCACGAAACGGGCAAAGAGGACGTCGTAGGCGGTTAGGGCCACGATCTTCTCACCGTTCTCCTTCATCTTCAGGAGCCGCGGGATGGAGGTACGGACGCGTGGGGGCGAGGAGCCCCCGGGGGCTGTCTGACGGCTTTCGGCGGACACGAAAGGCTTCCTTCCCTGAGGCCAGGGGGTTTGAATCGAGCCCTGGGAATGGGCTAATCCTCAAGGTTAGATGCGGCCATCGGGGGTGTCAAACCACCTCCCCGTCGTGGAGCGAGGAGCCCGTCCGGGAGAGGGGACCGGCCGACTCTTCCGGGGGGTGCCCTGGAATGGTCCCCGGCCCATTCCTACCTTTGCCCCATGTCCATGATCTGGGATGCCCCCCTGGTGGCGGCCGCGGGAAGGGAGCTCCACTCCCTTCTGGAAGGGAGACGCCTGCGCTCCCACCGATTCCTCTGGGAGGAGCGGAGGCTGGAGCTCTTCTTCCGGTCTCTCACCCTTCGGTGGCACCTCCACCCGGGTAAGGGGTGGGTGACGGAGCACCCGGCCGAAGCCCCCCCGGAAGACGCCCGGCCCCTCTCCGCCGACGTGGTGGGAGTCGAGGCTCCTCCCGACGAGAGGCTTCTCCGCATCCATCTCCGCCGGCGCAGGGGCAGAACCCGTCGCGTTACCCTGATGGTGGAGCTGATGACGAACCAGTGGAACGCCCTCCTCCTGGAGGGGAAAGCCGAAACCATCCGGCACCTCCTCAGGACCCGGCGCCTCCCCGGCCGGACCCTGTCCATCGGAGAAGAATACCGGCCTCCGGCTCCCTCGGACCGGAAGGGAGCCCGAGGGCCCCTGCGCCGAGGAGAGTGGCTGGAGCTGGTGGAGGAAAAGAGAGAAGCGGGACGGCCGGAGGAGCTCCTTCGTGAGCTGGCCTTTACCTCCCCGGTGAACCTGCCCGCCCTCCTGGCACCGGACTCGGGACCGGAACGAAAAGCCGGAGAGCCCCTGGCCGGCTACCCCCTCTGGGTTTGCCTCGGGGCACCGGAAGATCCCGAGCCGCACCTTCTGGAGACCCGGGACGGACCACAGAGCTATCCTTATCCCCTGCAGGGACTTGCAGGACACCCTCAGCCCTCCCTCCTGCACGCCATTGCCGTCCAGGCACGGGAGACCGGAGAGGGAACGGGGACCCTTGCGGCCCTCCTGGAGCGGGCCGACAGGGCCCTTCACCGGGCCCGAGGGCGAATCCGGGGACTGGAGCGTGAGCTCGCCGAGGCCGAGGACCCGGCCGAGCTACGGGACCGGGCCAACCTCCTCCTGGCCCGTCTGACCCAGGTGCCCTCGGGGGCAGACCGTGTTCGTGTGCAAGACTTCACCGGCGGAGAGGTGGAGATCCCCCTCGATCCTGCCCTCTCCCCCCATGAAAACGCCGACGCCCTCTACGAGGAGGCGGCCAGACGGGAACGGGCCCTGGAATCCCTTCCTCGCCTCATCGCGGAAACGGGCTCACAGCTCGAGGAGCTGGAGGACATCCGGGAGGGTCTGGAGTCCGGCGACCTCCCGCCCGGGGAGGCCGAGTCCCTTCTCCCCCCGGCCCCCGGGACCGGCGCGGGACGGGCGGAAGCGGAGGAGACCCGGCTTCCCTACCGACGATATCGGAGCTCGGGCGGACTGGAGATCCGCGTGGGACGGCGGGGCGCGGACAACGACGACCTGACCTTCCATCACTCCCGTCCCGACCATATATGGCTCCACGCCCGGGAGGTCAGCGGGGCCCACGTCATCCTCTGCTGGGAAGGAGACGGGAGCCCGCCTCCTCAGGACCTGGCGGAGGCCGCGACCCTGGCGGCCCTGGGCTCCAGAGCCCGAAACGCCGGCGTGGTCCCGGTGGATTGGACCCGCCGGAAGTACGTCAGGAAGCCCCGGAAAGCTCCTCCCGGCGCCGTGGTCCCAGACCGTGTTCAGACGGTCTTCGTGGAGCCCACACCCGGATTGGAAGAACGATTGGCCCGGGAAGAGTGACATCCAGCCGGAAGGGGTTGCTCGGCTCCAGAGCCTCTTTCAGGCGTCCATCCCTTCCCGGAGACCCCTCAGGAAGGTCCCGGCCCCGGCGACGCCCCCCTCGTCCAGGGCGTCGATGAGGGCGCTTCCCACCACCACCCCGTCGGCAACGCCGGCGACCATGGAGGCCTGGGCCGGAGTGGAGATCCCGAATCCCACGGCGATGGGAAGAGCCACCGTCTTCCTGAGCTCATCCACCTCCCTGCCCAGTTCCTCCCTGAGCTCCTGGCGGGCTCCCGTCACCCCCGTCCGGGAGATGTAGTAGAGGAATCCGGTCCCCCCCCGGGCCGCCCTCGGCAGGCGCTCACGGGGGGTGGTGGGGGCCAGAAGGCGGATCAGGTCCAGGTCGGACGAGGTGATGCGGTCTTCCAGATGGGGATCCGCACCTGAGGGCAGGTCGGTGAGGAGGAGCCCCTGGGCCCCCAGGCGGGACGCCTCGGCCAGGAAATCGTCCACACCGAACCGGAGAAGAGGATTCAGATAGGTGAAGAGGACCACGGGAGTTGCATGGCTCTTCCTGAACTCCCCCAGGATCTCCAGGACTCCCCGGACCGTCATCCCCCCCTCCAGGGCCCGGAAGGAAGAACGCTGGATGGTGGGCCCGTCGGCCAACGGATCGCTGAAGGGAATGCCCAGCTCGATGAGATCCGCTCCGGCCTTCACGATGGTGTCGAGGAGCCCGACGGTGGTGTCACGATCCGGATAGCCCGCGGTGGCGTAGGGTATGAGCACGCTTTTTCCCCGGGCCTTCTTCCGGGAAAAACATTCCTGAATCGTCATGGGCGAGGGTGACATGGGTATCGAACGGGGTGGAGGGAGCGGCTCGAGCCGGGGAGCAGTGTCTTCGGGCGGCCTCGGAGGTCAGGGCGTCAGTGGGACTCAGATGAGGTAGTCGCTGACCTGGATCCCGTACTTCTGGGGGTCGGTGGTCTTGATGATGGTCCGCTTGGGCTTTCCGGTGGCCGGGTCCTTTTCCGAGAGATCCAGGGTCACCGGCTCCGAAAGCGGCGTGCCCAGCTCGTCGGAGATCACCTTGACCACCGGCTGGTGGAGCTTGTTCGGGTCCTCGTTCACCCCGGAGACCACGGCCATCTCCATGCTGTCCAGGATGGCCAGCGTGCCGATGGGGTAGACCCCGGTGGCGTTGATGAGGGCCTTCACCAGGACCGGATCGAACCCCCGCTTGGGGTTGTCCCTCATCTCCTTGAGCACGGCGTCCGGCGGCCAGGGCTCGTACTGGTAGCTCCGGACCGAGGTCCCGGCGTCGAAGGCGTCGGCCACGGCCACGATACGGGAGAAGAGGGTGGGCTCACGGGGACGCCGGTTCTTCGGATACCCGGTGAGGTCGATCTTCATGTGATGCTCGTAGGCCATGAGCATCTGGCGGTAGGGCACGTCGGGGAACCCGTGGAGGCCGAAGAGGGCCAGGAGACCCTCTGTGGGGTGTTGCTGAAGCTCGAACCACTCCTCGTCGGTGAGTCCGCCGGGCTTGTTGATGATCTCGTGATCGATGCGGCTCTTGCCCAGGTCGTGGAAGAGGGCCCCCATGCCCAGCTCGTACAGGTGGAGCTTATTGAGTCCCAGGCGCTGCCCGATGATGACGCTGAAGATGCAGACGTTGACGCAGTGGGTGAAGGTGTACTCGTCGAAGTCCCTCAGCGTGGTCATGGTGATCATGGAGGGCTCGTCGGAGAGCACCTGATCCACGATGCCCTGCACCGCCCGCTTCACCTTCCTCACGTTCACGGCCCGGCCCACCCGCATGTCCGTGAGGGCATCCTTGGCCACCCGGACCGACTGGGCATAGGTCCTCTTGGCGGCGTGGAGGGCCTCCTCCTCCTCCATCTCGGGCTCCTGAACCTCGCTCTCGGGGAGGAGCTGGATGTGGAGGATGGGCGCCCCCTCCAGGCGATTCATGAACCCCTGGTAGGGATCGCCCTCGTCGGGCGTCCGAAGAAGAAGGGCGAGAAAGGGTGCCCACTCACCCTTTTCCACACCTGGATTCACCTCCACGGCGCCGAGGCCGTGATCCGTGAGGGCCCTGGCAAAGCTACCGAAGGTGGAGTAGTTGGAGAGGTCCAGGCGCAGACGGGTTTCGTTCAGGTAGAAGAAGTCCCCCACCACTCGCAGCTCCACACCGCCTTCCCGCTTGGCAAGGGCGGAGACGATCTCATGGAGTTCGGCCAGAGCCTGCTGGACCGCGGAGTTCTCCAGGGGATAGAGCTTGAGGGCCCTGAGAGCGGCGTAGAGAGCCGACAGAACCTTCCGGCCCTGGCTCTGAAGCTCGGCCGAGCCTCCCTTGGGCGGGGCCTCGTTGGTCTTCGTCATTCTCCTACCCCTCCCCTCTCATGGCCCGGTTCACGGCACTTCGAACCACCGCGTCCTGCTCGTCCCGGGCCTTCTCCAGGGCCTCACGGGCTTCAGGCGTGCCCATCTTCCCGAGACCCAGGGCCGCGCATGCCCTGATCTCTCCCGTCTCCTTCTTGCCCAGGAAGCCCCGGCCGTTGAGCAGACCATCCAGAACCTGCACGGCTTCGGGGTCCTGAAGCATGCCGTAGCTCTCGAAAAAGGCGATCTGCTCCGAGATGTCGGCCTGCCGGATGGCCCGGCTCTGAATCGCCTCCCGGAGGTAGGGGGCAGCCGGCTGGTAGCGCAGAGCACCCAGGGACCGGGCGGCGGCGATCCGAACCTCCCGGTCCGAGTCCCGGAGGGCGTCCTGGAGAGCCCCTACGGCCGTGGAAGCCTTGAGCTCGGCGGCAGCCTCCACGGCAGCCAAACGAACCTGTGGGGAGGCGTGGGACATGAGGGAGGCGATCTGGGGCCCTGCCTCGGCCAACTGCATCTTCCCGGCGAGGCCGCAGGCTCCCGCCACCACGACCGGATCGGAGGATCTCAAGCACCTGACCAGGGCATCCCGGTATTTGGCGGCGATCCCCGCCACCGCCTCCTGAATGATGGCCTTGATCCCCTGGTCTTCGGTTTCCTCCGCGCCTCTCAGGAGAGGTTCCAGGGCATCGGCCCGGAGGTATTTGAGAAGGGCGGACAGCTCCACGGGGTCGGGAGAGATGGTCCCGTCCTCCAGTGCCTGGATCAGCTCTCTGAGGGTCTCGGCTCCGCTCACCTCGTCCAGGATCTCCTCCGCCACCGCCCGCCCATCCTCCTTCAACGCCCCCTCGGCTCTCAGGAGCCGGCTGGTCTCTTCCAGGATCGCGCCGGCGGAGCTCAGGGCTCCCCGGCTGAGGAAGTTGGGGAGGAGGAACTTGAAGATGTCGAAAATCTCGTGCTGGCGCTCCGGAAAGCGGGGCTCCTCCACCCGATCGAAGAGGGCGGTCAGAACGTCTCCCCGGAGGTCCCTTTTCATCTCCGTTTGGACCTCCTCCTCGATCCTCTCCTTTTCCAGGGGATCCAGGGAGTAGAGGGTCGGGTTGAAGTCGTCGGCGCTGACCTGGCTCGGCGCCGGCGCACCGTCCTCCTCCCCGGCCTCTTCGAGCTCCTCCGCTTCCTCCCCCTCTCCCTCGCCCATCTCCTCCTCGATGACGGCCTGGAAGCCCTGTTCGAACCCCTCTCCCGCCTCGGGGAGATCCACCCCTTCGGCCAGGACGTCCACATGGGCATACTCGAAGTACTGGAGGTCCTCCTCCCAGAGCACCGTGAGGAGGTCATCCCCCTCCGGACGCAGGTCCCGGGCCCGGTTCAGGACCTTCAGGAGGCTGCCCAGCTCGTGGGTTTCCAGCCCTTCCAGTATGGTGAACTCCCGGATCCCGTCCTTGTAGAGGAGGAAGGCCAGGGAATCGGTGCGGGAGGCGCTACGGTAGACCTCCTCCCCCATCCAGGTCAGACGCTCCTCCTCCACCCCGACCTGCAGGCGGTCCATTTCCCCCCACAGCCCCTCGAGGGCTTCGGCCATCTGGGTGACGAAGCGCTGGTAGACGGGATTGTTCTCGTCATAGAGCTGATGGGCCCGAATGGCCTTGCCCAGGACGACGAAGGCCTCCTTGATCTCCTCCACCGGGAAGGTGGAGGGATCGTCCCAATCCAACGCGGCCCCCGGGGGGGCTTCCTGCGATTCTCGGGGGGGGTTCGTCACAGGCCTACTCGGGTCGTCGGAGTGCCATTCAGCGTCCCGTCAGAGATTTGCCTTCGTACTTCGCCACATGGGCCACGTCCTTGTCGCCTCGTCCGCTCAGGCAGACCAGAACGGGCCCTTTCACCCTGAGATCCTCCTCCATCTGTCCGAGGTATGCCACGGCATGAGCCGTCTCCAGAGCCGGGATGATCCCCTCGGTCCTGGCCAGAAGGTGAAAAGCCTCCAGAGCTTCTTCGTCCGTGACGGAAACATAGGCCGCACGACCCGATTCCTTCAAATGGGAATGCTCGGGACCCACTCCCGGATAGTCCAGGCCAGCCGATATGGAATGAGCCGGGGCCACCTGTCCGTCCCCATCCTGGAGAAGATAACTAAGGGAGCCATGAAGCACACCAGGAACTCCCGCGGAAAGGGACGCAGCATGGCGGCCGCTGTCAATCCCCTCCCCGGCGGCCTCCACTCCGATGAGGACCACCTCCTCGTCTTCGATAAAGGCATGGAAGATCCCCATGGCGTTGGAGCCACCGCCCACGCAGGCGACAACGGACCCGGGAAGAGTTCCCTCGGCGCCCAGGATCTGCTCTCGGGCCTCCCGGCCGATGACCGACTGAAAGTCCCGAACGATGCGGGGAAAGGGGTCCGGCCCCACCACCGAGCCGATGATGTAGTGCGTACCCTGTACGCTCGTCACCCAGTCCCGAATGGCCTCGTTGGTGGCATCCTTCAAGGTCCGGGTACCCGAACGGACCGTGCGGACCTCCGCCCCCAGAAGCTCCATCCGGTACACGTTCAGAGCCTGCCTGGACACGTCCTCTTCTCCCATGTACACGACACAGTCCAGGTCGAAGAGGGCACACGCGGTGGCGGTGGCCACTCCGTGCTGTCCGGCGCCGGTCTCGGCAATGATCCGTTCCTTGCCCATGCGGCGGGCCAGGAGGACCTGCCCGAGGGTGTTGTTGATCTTGTGGGCTCCGGTGTGGTTCAGATCCTCCCGCTTGAAGTACACGGGTCCGAACCCGAGCTCCTCCTCCAGGCTCCGTGCACGGTAAAGAGGGGTGGGGCGACCCACGAAGTTTTCGAGGAGCTCGTTCAATTCCGCCCAGAAGGCCGGATCGTTCTGAAGATGATCGTACGACGTCTGAAGCTCCTCCAGGGCCGTGATGAGGGTCTCGGGGACGTACCGGCCCCCGAAAGCACCGAAACGGCCCGACGCCGTGTCCCCCTTCACCACGTCCATGAGATCCCGCTCCTCTTCGGCATTCACCGTTCGCCCTCCTCTTCAGTCACGACACTCCTCACCCGCCTTCTCCCGGGATCAACCATCCTCCAGGGATCCCATTCCTCCCGCCGCCCGAAGGAAGGCCTGGATTAGAGCGCGGTCTTTGATTCCCGGACTCGTCTCCACACCTGAGCTCACATCCACCACGTCGGGACCGAGGCGGGTCACGGCCTGGGCCACATTCCCGGGTCCGAGCCCTCCCGCGGCGATGAAGAGCACGTCGTTCGGGAAGGAAGCCCGGAGACGACTCACGGATCTCCAGGGAAAGGCGGTTCCGGTGCCCCCCTTCTGCTCCGGATGCCACCCGTCCAGGAGGAGACCCGACACCAGGTCCCCGTAGCGGGCAAGGCCCTCCGACACCTCCGACGGCTCCCGGATCCTCAAGGCTTTCCACAACTCCCATTCTCCCAGGGATTTCAGCTTCGCCAGGGCCTCCGGCGCCTCGTCACCGTGGAGCTGGATCACCGAAGCGCCCACGGCCTCCGCCGTCTCGGCCATGGCCTCCGGGGGCAGGTCGGCCACGACGGCCACCGAAGGACGGGGCAACGCTTCAACCACTCGTCTGGCCTCCAGGGGTTTCAGAGCCCTGGGACTCCCGGGGACCAGGACCACCCCCAGGTAGTCCGCCCCGGCCTCGGCGGCGAAGGCCGCATCCTCTCTTCGGGTGAGGCCACAGATCTTCACCCGGGGCCGGGGAGGAGAAGCCGGGAAAAAGGAGGAATGGTCAGGCATCCGGTGCTTCTACACGGGGACGCCCCACCAGTTCGGCTGCGGCCCGTCCCGGAGCGGGGGCTCGCAGGAAGGATTCCCCCACCAGGATGCCATGCACACCGGCTTCTCCCAACCGGTCCACTTCCTCGGGCCCCTTGATTCCACTTTCGGAGATCACCGTCACCTCCGAGGGTAGGGAGGCCACCATGCCGAGGGTCACGTCCAGAGACGTGGTGAACGTGCTCAGGTCCCTGTTGTTGATTCCCACCACCTCGGCACCCGCAGCGAGAGCCCGGTCCAGCTCCCCGGGATCGTGGACCTCCACCAGGGCCGTGAGGCCGAGCTCCAGGGCCCGGGAATGCAGAGAACGGAGCTCCACGTCGGTGAGGATGCGCACGATGAGAAGGACCCCGTCCGCGCCGGCCCCCCGGGCTTCCAGGAGCTGCAGGGGGTGGATGACGAAGTCCTTTCTCAGGATGGGCAGGGAAACGGCCTTCCGAACCTCCTCCAGGTCCCGGAGGGATCCACCGAAATACTCGGCATCGGTGAGGACGCTCACGGCTGCGGCCCCGGCCTCCTGGTAGGCCGCGGCGATCTCGGCGGGGATCAGCCCCGGCCGGATGGCCCCTGCGCCCGGGGAGCGGCGCTTCACCTCCGCCATGACCGCCACCTCGTCCCCTCCCCGGAGGGCCGCTGCCAGGTCCCTGGGAGGGGGTGCCTCCGCGACCCGCTCTCCCAGAGCGTTCTCCCTGGGCCGGAGGCGGGCCACCTCCCTCGTCTTGGTCGCGACGATCCGGGCCAGGATCTCGGGTCCTTCACTCCGTCCTTGCGTTTCGGGCAACCTTCGGGTATCCTTTTTTCGGGTCTTGTTCGGTTTTTTCAGGGAGGGTAATCAGCGATGCCTCTCACGAAGCGTCAAAAAGAGATCCTCGACTACATTCACTCGTTCATCGACGAGCAGGGATACGCTCCCAGCTTCGAGGAGATCGCCCGTTCCTTCGGCTACTCGTCGCTGGCTACGGTGCACGAGCACCTCAGCAATCTGGAACGGAAGGGGTACATCCGGAAGTCCTACAACGAGAGCCGGTCCATCGAGATGGTCCTCGAGGACGCCTCCTCCGGAGCCCTGGATCTCCCCCTTTTCGGCGCCGTGGCCGCCGGCCTCCCCATCGAGGCCATCCAGGATCAGGAGTCCCTGGCCGTGCCCATGGACATGGTCCGCCCCGGGAAGGACAACTTCGTCCTGAGGGTGGAGGGGAATTCCATGATCGACGAGCAGATCCGGGACGGGGACTACATCGTGGTGAGCTCCCAGCCCACGGCCGAGGACGGTGAAGTGGTCGTGGCCCTCGTGGGTGGGGACTCGGCCACCGTGAAGAAGATCTTCAGGGAACACGGGAATCGGGTCAGGCTTCAGCCGGCGAATCCGGCCATGGATCCCATCGTCGTGGACGCCGACGACGTGGTCGTCCAGGGCGTCGTCGTGGGGCTGATCCGGCGATTTTGAGGAGATGAGGACGATGAGGACAATGAGAACGACCTTCCTGGTGGGACGGCGCACGCAGAGGAGCACCGAGATCGTGGTGGTGGACGGGGAGAGGCCTGCCCCCATCCCCGGCCCATGGAGCCTTCGGGCCGTCGTGCGACGACGCAAAGACCCCCCATCCACCACCCGGCGACCGTCCGAGATCGTCCACTGACCGGTCCGGACTACCCGGCCAGGTCCGACGACGCCTCCCTCAGCTCCCGGAGCTTCTCGAGGCCCTTTCCGCTGTCCAGGGCCTCCCTGGCGAGGGCCAGGGATTCCGGGAGAGACTCGGCCTTCCCGGCGACGTAAAGGGCTCCTGCGGCGTTGAGGAGCACGGCTGCCCTGGCTCCACCGTCCTCCTTCCCCTCCAGCACCCGGACGATGAGGTCGGCGTTCTCCTCCGGGAACCCCCCGGCCAGGGACTCGGCCGGATAGGTGGTCAGACCCATCTGCCCGGGCGAGATCATCCCCTCCATGATGGATCCGTCCTCCCGGAGCTCGGCGACCTGGGTGGGCCCCAGGGGGCTGAGCTCGTCCATTCCCGGGGATCCGTGGACCACCAGCGCCCTCTCGTGGCCCAGCTCCCTCAGGGCCTCGACGATGAGCCAGAGGATTCCCGGCTCCGCCACGCCCACCAACTGACGGAGGGCTCCGGCAGGGTTGGTGAGGGGGCCCAGGAGATTCATGATGGTGGCGATCCCCAGCTCCCTGCGCACAGGGGCCACATTCTTCATGGCCGGGTGGAGGAGGGGAGCGAACATGAAGACGATACCCACCTCTTCCAGGACCCTGCCCATGGCTTCGGGCGTCATCTGGATGCCGACTCCCAGGGCCTCGAGGACGTCCGCGCTTCCGCTCCTGGAGGTGAAGGACCGGTTCCCGTGCTTTGCCACCCGGACCCCCTGCCCCGCCGCCACCAGCGCCGCCGCCGTGGAGATGTTGAAGGTGGTCACGTTTCCCCCCCCGGTGCCGCAGGTGTCCACCAGCTCCTCCGGGTTCCTGGAAGGAACGGGAATCATGACCCTTCGGAGGGCCCGGACCCCGCCCGCCACCTCTGCCGGGAGGATGCCCCGGGTCCTCAGTCCCATGAGAAAGGCCGCCACCTGGACCGGCGGCGCATCCTCGGCCACGATGGCCAGGAAGGCCTCCTCGGCCCGCTCGGCGGTCAGAGCCTGTCCCTCGGCCACCTCCTCGATGTAGGGTCTCAGATCCAACCCCATTCTTCCGTTCTCCTTGGTCATGTCCACCCGGTCCCCGACAACCGCTAAGGGTACACACCCCCACACCCCCGGGTCCACCCTTTCTTGACGTCCCCCCCCTCCCCTCTACCTTGTCGGCGTGACCCCGGACGACACCCTGCGTTTTCGGCTGACCCTCCACTACGACGGGTCCGAGTTCCTCGGCTGGCAGCGCCAGCCCAGGGGAAGGACCGTCCAGAGCGAGCTGGAGGCTGCCCTGGAGCAGCTCACGGGGAAGCGGAGAATGGTGACCGCCGCCGGGCGAACGGACCGGGGCGTCCACGCGACGGGCCAGGTCGCCTCCCTGACCCTGCCCCGGCGATGGACGGCGGGAGAGCTCCGGAGAGCCCTGAACGCCGTCCTCCCCCACGATGTCTGGGTCGAGGAGGTGAGGGAGGCCCCGAAGGACTTCCATCCCCGCAGGGACGCCGTGGCCCGGAGCTACATGTACCGGGTGGGGTTGGCCGAAGCCGCCCA
The DNA here is from genome assembly GCA_964464555.1 of uncultured Gemmatimonadaceae bacterium. Classification (GTDB taxonomy): domain Bacteria; phylum Gemmatimonadota; class Gemmatimonadetes; order Longimicrobiales; family Gaopeijiaceae; genus CAYXGM01. Next base: position 31,145 of record CAYXGM010000036.1, read on the forward strand.
CTCCCCCTTCCACGCCCGGTGGTGTTGGGCCCTGGAACGGAAGGTGGAACCGGACCGGCTGCATCAGGGGGCAGGCATCCTCCCGGGAGAGCACAGCTTCAGAGCCTTCGCCAAGTCGGGCCAGGAGGCCCGTGGCTACCGGTGCCGGATCGACGAGGCCTGCTGGAGGCCCTGGGAGGGACTGGGCGTCGCGCTCTACATCACGGCCAACCGTTTTCTGCACCATATGATTCGCTACCTGGTGAGCACCATGGTGGACGTCGGCACGGGTCGCCGCTCCCTGGACGAGATGGTGGAGCTGTTGAAGGACCCGGACACCTCTCTGCGCACCTCTCCCCCGGCTCCACCGGAAGGGCTTTTCCTGACCCGGGTGGATTACCCCGAGCCGGAAACCACCTTAAATTAGGTCTTTTCCCGCTACCTTCATCGGAACGAGCCATGAAGATCTTCCTCGACACCGCAGACCTCGACGAAATTCGCAGAGCCGCCGACGCGGGACTCATCGACGGCGTCACCACCAACCCCACCCTCCTGGCCCGGGCCTCCGGCGGCCGGGACGCCAAGGAGATCTTCCGTGAGATCGCCGAAATGGTGGATGGGCCGGTGAGCGCCGAGGTGGTGGGGCTGGAAGCGGACACCATGCTCTCCGAGGGGCGCCGTCTGGCCGAGCTCCACCCCAACATCGTCATCAAGGTCCCCCTCACCGAAGACGGGCTGAAGGCCTGCCGCCAGCTCAGAAGCGAGGACATCGGCGTGAACGTCACCCTCTGCTTCTCCCCCCTCCAGGCTCTCCTCGCGGCCAAGGCCGGCGCCACCTTCATCTCTCCCTTCGTAGGACGCCTGGACGACATTTCCCACGACGGGATGGAGCTCATCTCCCAGATCCGGATGATCTACGACAACTACGGGATGGACACGGAGATCCTGGTCGCCTCCATCCGGCATCCCCAACACGTGGTGGAATCCGCCGTCCTGGGAGCCGACTGCGCCACCATACCGCCGAAGGTGCTCTGGCAGATGGCCAAGCACCCTCTGACGGACCGGGGAATCGAGGCCTTCCTCGAGGACTGGGAGACCCTGGGGCAGGAATTGTAGATCCCATGATCCGGCAAACCCCTTCCCCGCTTCGCCGCCCCCGGAAACGCCTGAAGAGAACGGCGGCGTCCCTGGCGGCGTCCCTCCTCCTCGCGGGCGCCTGGGGATGCTCCGCGGAGGGGACCGAGGAAGGGCTCAAAGCCCGTGAGGCGGGGGTCAGCGTTCCGGGATCCCTGGGTGCGGGGAGAAGCGCCGTCGTACCATCTGCAACGCCCCAGGAGAGAGCCTCGCCGGTGAGCCGGCACCTGGACGGGGAACGAAGCACGGCCATCGTCCGGGCCGCCGAGCGGGTGGCGCCGGCCGTGGTGAGCGTAAACGTGCTCAGGCGTCAGCAGGTTCGATCCCGCCCCGGGTTCAACGACTTCTTCGCCCCCTTCCTCCCACGCTCCCGCTCCAGACCCTCCGTGGGCTACGGCTCGGGCTTCGTCTACGACGCCCGGGGCTACATCCTCACCAACGACCACGTGGCCAGGGGCGCCGAGGAGATCCGGGTCACCTTCCCCGACGGGAGGGACCTGGCCGCTGAGCTGGTGGGAAGCGACCACCTCACCGACGTGGCGGTCCTGAAGGTGGAGGAGGAGGAGGAGAACCTTCCCAGTGCGCCCCTGGGAAGCTCCGAAGGGCTCCTCATCGGTGAGTGGACCTTGGCCATCGGGAATCCCTTCGCCTACCTCCTCTCCAACTCCGAGCCCACGGTCACGGCCGGGGTGGTGAGCGCGGTGGGCCGGCACATCATCCCCAACGATGCGGACCAGGGGTTCTATCTGGGGATGATCCAGACCGACGCCTCCATCAATCCCGGGAACTCCGGCGGACCCCTGGTGAACGCCCTGGGCGAGGTCATCGGGGTGAACACGTCCATCTTCTCCCGGAGCGGGGGAAGCGAAGGACTGGGCTTTGCCATCCCCATCGACCGGGCGCTACGGGTGGCCCGGGACCTGGTCCAGTTCGGAGAGGTCCGGCGAGCGTGGACGGGGGTGGACGTGGAGCCGGTGGACGCCGACGTCTGGGGCCGGACCCGGGGCGTGCGCATTGCCCAGGTGGTGCCCGGGTCCCCGGCGGACGAAGCGGGGCTCGAGGCGGGGGACAGGCTGGTCCGGGCCAACGGTCGGGTCCTGAGCACGCCTCTGGACCTGGAAGCCGTGCTCCTGGACCTGAGAGCCGGTGAGACGGTGGAGCTGGAGGTGGAGGGGCGGCGAAGGTCGTTCCGCTTTTCCACGGAGACCCTCCCCACCACCCGGGCCGAACGGGTGGAGGTCCTGGAAGATCTGGAGGTGGTCACCGTGACCCCCGAGATCCAGGCCGAGCAGGACCTGGGGGTGGACTTCGGCGCCCTCATCACGGGGATCTCGCCGGCCCTGCAGCAGAGCCTGGGCCTGAGGAGGGGCGACGTCATCGTACAGATCAACAACCAGCGAATCCTGACGGCCGAGGAGGCGGCCCGGGCCATCCGTGACCTCCGGGCGGGGTCCCAGGCCATCCTCCGTTGGGTGCGACAGGGCAGCCTCATGTCCCAGCGCTTCTACATCCGCCGATGAGGTGATTCAACGGCCTGCCGGGGTACCGTCAGGAGGGGCGGATCCGGGATGGGCCCGCAACCCTGATCGTGACAGAGGTTTTCAGACTTCCGAGGGGAAATACGCCGTGAGCGACCACAAGGACCTCCGCCGATACACCCATCCTCTGACGGACCGGTACGCCTCGCCGGAGATGCAGGAGATCTTCTCTCCCGGGCACCGGTTCGGAATCTGGCGGCGCCTCTGGCTGGCCCTGGCCGAAGCCGAGCAGGAGCTGGGGCTCCCCGTCACCGACCAGGCCCTGGCCCAGATGAGGGAGGGGCTCGACGACCTGGATCTGGACAAGGCCGCGGAGTACGAGAAGCGGTTTCGCCACGACGTCATGGCTCATGTTCACCTCTTCGGTGACGTGGCTCCCGAGGCCCGGGGCATCATTCATCTGGGGGCCGCCAGCGCCTTCATCGGGGACAACACCGACCTCATCCAGCACCGGGAGGCCCTGACCATCATCCGGGCCCGGGTCCTACGCTGCATCGAGGCCCTGGCCGCCTTCGCCCGTGATCACCGGGAGCTCCCCACCCTGGGCTTCACCCACTTTCAGCCGGCCCAGCCCACCACCGTGGGCAAGCGGGCGACCCTCTGGATCCAGGATTTCCTCCTGGACCTGGAAGAGCTTGAGTTCCGCTTCGACACCCTCCGGTTCCGGGGAATCCGGGGAACCACGGGCACCCAGGCATCCTTCCTCTCCCTCTTCGACGGGGACCACGAGAAGGTGGATCGCATGGAGGATCTCCTGGCCCGGAAGATGGGCTTCGGAAAGACCTTCGGGGTCACGGGCCAGACCTGCACCCGAAAGGTGGACCAGGTCCTGCTGGCCACGCTGGCCTCCGCCGCGGCCTCCTCGTCCCGGATGGGCAACGACCTCAGGCTGCTGGCCCACCTCCAGGAGGTGGAGGAGCCTTTCGAGACGGAGCAGATCGGCTCCTCCTCCATGCCCTACAAGCGCAATCCCATGAGGGCCGAGCGGATCTGCGCCCTCAGCCGCCACGTCATCACCCTCTCCCAGGACCCTGCCTTCACCGCCGCCACCCAGTGGCTGGAGCGAACCCTGGACGACTCGGCCAACCGCCGGGTTTCGGTTCCCGACGCCTACCTGGCCCTGGACGGGGTCCTGGTCCTGGTGGAGAACGTGTCCCGGGGACTGGTGGTGAACCCCCAGGTCATCCGGACCCGCCTGGAGGAGCACCTTCCCTTCCTGGCCACGGAAACGGTCATGATGCTCGCCACCCAGCGGGGGGGGGACCGCCAGGACCTCCACGAGAGGATCCGGACCCACTCCATGGCGGCGGCCCGGCGCATGAAGGAAGAAGGAGCCCGGGCCGACCTCCTGGAGCGCATCGCCGCCGACGAGGCCTTCGGCATGTCCATGGAGGAGCTCCAGGAGCTCATCGACCCCAGGGATTTCGTGGGCCGGGCCCCTGAGCAGGTGGATCGGTTCCTCTCGGAGTGGGTAGATCCCGTTCTGGAGCGGTATTCCAACGTTCACACCCAAATCATCGGAGATCCTGATGTCCGTGTCTGACTCCCCTCCCGGCTCCCGCCCTCCTCTTCATGAGTCCGACCTGCCCCTGCCTCTCCTGAATCGGGGGAAGGTCAGGGACATCTACGAAGCCGGCCCCGACATGCTCCTCCTGGTGGCCAGCGACCGGGTAAGCGCCTTCGACGTGGTGCTGCCCCAGCCCATTCCGGCCAAGGGAGAAGTCCTCACCCAGATCACCGCCTGGTGGCTCGCCCGGTTGGAGGACACCGTGGCCCACCACCTCATCTCCGTCACCCCCGAGGAGATCGTGGAGAAGCTCCCGGAGCTGGCGGACAGTCAGGACCAATGGGCGCGGAGGGCCATGCTGGTCAAGCGCACGGACCCGGCCCTGGTGGAGTGCGTGGTCCGGGGCTACATCACCGGCTCGGCCTGGAAGGAATACAAGAAGGAGGGGACGCTGGCCGGGGAGCCCCTACCCGAAGGTCTGGTGGAGAGCGGAAGGCTGGAGCCGGCCATCTTCTCCCCGGCCACCAAGGCCCAGGAGGGGGACCACGACGAGAACATCACCTTCGGCACCATGAAGGAGCTCCTGGGGCCGGAGCTGGCCAACGAGCTCCGCCACCTTTCCCTTGAGATCTACGGTTTCGGGTCCCGGGTGGCCGAGGAAAAGGGGATCATCCTGGCCGACACGAAGTTCGAGTTCGGGAGGGACGAGAAGGGCGAGATCATCCTCATCGACGAGGTCATGACCCCCGACTCCTCCCGGTTCTGGCCCCGGGAGCACTACCGGACGGGGCGGGGTCAGCCCTCCCTGGACAAGCAGCCCATCCGGGATTTCCTGGACGGGCTCGAGGACTGGGACAAGAAGCCGCCGCCACCCGATCTCCCCGACACCGTGGTCGAAGAGTCGTCGGAGCGGTACCGGGAGATCTTCCGGCGTCTGACGGGCACCGAGCTCGGCGACTACGTGCCGCCGCGGTTCGGCTAGGACTCCCCTTCCCATGCCCCGCATCGCCCCCGAGGGCCGACCCTTCATCATCATGGGACTCGTGGTCGCGACCGTCCTGGCCGCACTGGGCTGGGGCGTGGCGTGGGGGGGCGGGGCGCGGACCCTCCTCCTGAACGGCGCCGGGGCGGCGGCGATCCTGACCCTCTTCATCCTCTACTTTTTCAGGGACCCGCCCCGGACCCCACCGGCCGACGAGGACGCGGTGGTGGCGCCGGCCGACGGACGGATCGTCCAGATTTCCACGGTGGACGAGCCCTCCTTCATGGGCCGGGGGGTCACGAGGATCTCCATCTTCCTGAGCATCTTCAACGTCCACCTGCAGCGGGCTCCCATCTCGGGAAGCGTGAAGCACCGGAGCTACCGGCCCGGCGGGTTCGCCGCCGCGTGGGCCGAGAAAGCCAGCGAGGAGAACGAGCAGGCCTCCGTGGGGATCGAGGCCGGACCCTGGCGGGTCCTGGTGCGACAGATCGCCGGTCTGGTGGCCCGAAGAGTCGTCACCGATCCCCGGGAGGGAGACACCATCCGCAGGGGGGAGCGCATCGGGATCATCCGCTTCGGCTCCCGGGTGGACCTCTTCCTCCCTCCCGAGTGGAAGGTCGTCTGCCGGAAAGGAGGACGGGCCGTGGGAGGAGAGACGGTCCTGGCCCGCATCCCCCTCGCCGGAGGGGCGGAGGGTGAGGAACCATGAGCCCCGGCGATCCGGAAACGAGACGCAGGCGCCCCCTGCAGCAGGGGATCATCATCCTCCCGTCGGCCTTCACCCTGGCCAACCTCTTCTTCGGGCTCTACGCCATCGTCACGGCGGCCCGGGGGGACTTCATATGGGCGGCCTGGTTCATCGTCTTCGCGGCGGTGCTGGACCTCATCGACGGGCGGGTGGCCCGCTTCACCCGGACGGGCACGAACTTCGGCGCCGAGCTGGACTCCCTGGTGGATGCCATCTCCTTCGGCGTGGCGCCGGGATTCATCGTCTTCCAGATCTACTTTTCGGACAACGCCTGGGGGTGGATCCTCTCCTTCTTCTACGTGGCGGCCATCGTGGTTCGCCTGGCCCGGTTCAACGTGGAGCAGGGCGGCGAGGCGAAGAAGCACTTTCACGGCCTCCCCTCCCCCACGGCCGGGATGATCCTGGCCACCTCCTATCCCTTCAGCCAGACTCCGCTCTTTCAACAGTTCCTGGGAGATCTGGCCTGGCCCCAGGTCATGGGCGTGATCACGGTCATCATCGCCGTGCTGGCGGTGAGCAACGTTCCCTACGCCCTGGTTCCCCGCATCGGCGTCCGGACGCCCGGGGGGATGTTCAACACCGCCTGGATGATGGGTCTCCTGGCCCTGGCCATCACGGTGCCGCGCTACTACTTCTTCCCTGCCACGGTCCTCTACACGAGTTGGGGACTTCTCAAGTCCATCCTCCTGGGCCTCTGGGACCGGCTGCCCGAGCGGGACCCCCTCCTGGACGATGATGATGACGAGGAGGAGGACGAATCGGGAGCCGAGGTTCGGACCATGGACTACCGGGAGGTAGCTCCCACCCGGTTCAAGAAGCGGCACCGGACCAAGAAGAAGCCGAAGGACCGGAACGAGCCCCCCCCTTCCCCCTGACCCCGAGAGACGACCCCGTGACCTCCGATTCTCTTCACGCCTCCGAACCGCCCCTTCCCATCCGCCTGGACCGGGTGGGCGACTCCCCCCGGGACGAATGCGGGGTGGTGGGGATTACCGGACTCGAAAGAGCGGCGGAACAGGCCTTCCTGGCCCTCTACGCCCTTCAACACCGGGGCCAGGAGTCGGCGGGCATCTGTGCCGTGGAGGGGGACCGGGCCCGCCTTCACAAGAGGCTCGGCCTGGCGGCGGAGGTGTTCGAGGGAGACGTGCTCGAGACACTGAAGGGTAGGACAGCGGTGGGGCACGTCCGTTACTCCACCGCCGGGGGCGGTCAACTCGCCAACGCCCAGCCCATCATGGTGCGTTACGCGGAAGGGGACCTGTCCATCGCCCACAACGGGAACCTCACCAACGCCCAGGACATCCGAAACCGCCTGGTCCAGGAGGGCGCCATCTTCCAGACCGACTCGGACTCGGAGGTCATCATCCACCTCATCGCCCGCTCCAGGCACAACACGGTGGAAGCACAGATCGACGATGCCCTCACGTATCTGGAAGGGGCCTTCTCCCTCATCATCTCGGTGGGCGAGACCCTCTATGCCGTGCGGGATCCACGGGGCTTCCGTCCCCTGGTCCTGGGTCGCAAGGCCGACGGCCACATCGTGGCCAGCGAAACCTGTGCCCTGGACATCATCGCCGCCGACTATGTGAGGGACATCTATCCCGGTGAGGTCCTCCGCGTACGAGGGAACGAGGTGAAGCCCCTGAGGAACCTGGAACCCGCCATCCAACAGGCCCCCTGCATCTTCGAGCTGGTCTACTTCGCCCGCCCCGACTCCGAGCTGTTCGGCATCAGCGTGGACCGGGCCCGGCGGGCCTTCGGGCGCCAACTGGCCAGAGAGCACCCCGTGGAGGCCGACGCCGTCCTGGCCGTCCCCGACAGCGCCAATTCGGCGGCTCTCGGGTTCGCCGAGGAGAGCGGAATCCCCTTCGAGCTGGGCCTCCTCAGGAACCACTACGTGGGGCGCACCTTCATCCGTCCTTCCCAGGCCGACAGGGACTTCAGCGCCAGGGTGAAGTATGCCCCGGTCCGGGAGGTCCTGGAGGGCCGGCGGGTGGTCGTTGTGGACGATTCCCTGGTACGAGGAACCACTTCCGGGAGCCTGGTAAACATCCTGAAGGAGGCCGGAGCCGAGGAAGTCCACCTGAGGATCGCGAGCCCTCCCGTGCGCTTCCCCTGCTACTACGGCATCGACATGCCCACCAAGGAAGAGCTCATGGGGCACCGCTTCAGCATCCCCGAGATCGAGGAGCGGCTGGCGGTGACTTCCCTGGGCTACCTCTCCCTGGAAGGGATGGAAAGGGCCGCCGAGGATGCCGGTCCCTTCTGCAACGCCTGCTTTTCCGGCGACTACCCGGCCCCGCTGGTGGACCTGGAGAAGGGGCTCATCAAGCCGGGAGAGGTCGGATGCTGTTGAAGGGCCCCGCGAAAGGCTCCTGACCCGCCACCCCCACCCCGGAGAGACCTCTCCCATGCCAGAGGACCCCATCCGGGAGCAGATCCTCGCGCTCCCGAAGGCCGAGCTCCACGTGCACCTGGACGGAAGCCTGAGGCCCGAGACCATGATCGAGCTGGCCCGGGAGCAAGGAGTGAGCCTGCCCGCCGCCGATCCCGATGTCCTTGCAGATCACCTGCTGGCCGACAACTCCCGGGACCTGGACCACTACCTGCAGCAGTACGCCGTTCCCATCTCCCTCCTCCAGACCCCCCAGGCCCTGGAGCGGGCAGCGTTCGAGCTGGTCATGGACGTGGCCGGGGAGAACGTCCGCTACCTGGAGGTCCGCTACTCCCCGGCCCTCCACACCCAAAACGGCATGTCCCATCAGGACGCCGTGGATGCCGTCCTCAGGGGCCTGGAGCGGGGAGAGGCAGGTGCTCCGGGCCCCATCCTCACGGGTCTGATCGTGTGTGGGATTCGGAGCATGGATCCGGCCACCTCCGTGGCCCTCGCCCGGGTGGCCGTGGCCAACCGGGAACGGGGGGTCGTGGCCTTCGACCTGGCCGGTCCCGAGGCGGTCCAATCCGCCTCGCATCACCGAG
>CAYXGM010000037.1:0-39831 GCA_964464555.1 uncultured Gemmatimonadaceae bacterium
TCGACCAGTCGCGCATCGGCGCGGTGCTCGTTTCCGAGCCCGACGCCCTCGCCGACCCCACCGACCCCGGGGGCGGAGCCGGGGTCAGGCCCTCCTCCGGATCGGGAGGCGGCTAAAGAGAAGTGTTGCGAAAGGGGGTCGGAAAAACGGGTCCGTTCCCGGGCACCGGCGGGGGGGCGAGGAAAAACACTCGCCCCCCCGCCGCTTCTCTGGCTAAATTACAACACTGTGGTTACTCGATCGTCTTCACCATCCCGGAGGCCGACCTTTGGATCTCGGGACTGACAAACGGGAAGCCCCCCGTACCGAGGAGGAGCCGGTAGCCGACACCTTTTCGGTGCGGTGCTGGGGAGCCCGGGGCTCCATACCGAGTCCCGGTCCGGCCACGGCGGGCTACGGAGGCAACACCACCTGCGTCGAGGTCCTGGCCGGAAGGTGCCGGATCATCTTCGACGCCGGCACCGGAATCCGTCTGCTGGGAAACAAGCTCCTGACCGACCCCGGCACGAAGAAGGCCTCCATCTTCCTGACCCACTTCCACTGGGACCACATCCAGGGATTTCCCTTCTTCGGGCCGGTCTACAACCCGGAGTTCAACCTCCGCATCGTCGGCCCCGGCCAGGAGGGGATGGACGTGGAGTCTCTCTTCGCGGGCCAGATGGGTCCCGTCTACTTCCCCATCCCCTACGAGGCTCTTTCTGCCACCCTCACCTTCGACCACCTGAATGAAGGTGTATGGGAACACAACGGAGTCCGAATGAGGGCCATGCGCATGCGCCACCCCTCCTTTACGGTAGGGTACCGGGTGGAAGCCCTGGGCAAAACCATGGTCTTCATTCCCGACAACGAGCTCGTCGGGGGAGAGTTCCCGACGCCCAAGCGGTGGAGGGAGAAGCTCGAGGAGTTCATCTCGGGCGCCGACCTTCTCTTCCACGATGCCATGTTCACCGAGGAGGAGTATGCGTCCCACGAAGGCTGGGGCCACTCCACCTTCAACCAGGCCCTGGATCTCGCCGCCGCAGGCGGGGTGAAGCAGTTGTTCTTTTTCCATCACGCCCCCGAACGCTCCGACGCTGAGCTGAACCAGATTCTGGATCGGTTCAGGAAGAAAGGGGCCGATCGGGGGCTGGACCTCGGGGTGCACGCCGCCTTCGAGGGCAAACAGATACAGATTGAGGAGGCATGACGTGAAACGGTACGGACCCCTCGCCATCCTCATGGCCATGATTCCTCTCCTGGCCGCCGGCCCGCTGATCCAGGAGCCCCCCACCCACTGGGCTCTGGTGGTGGGGATCAGCGACTACATCCACTTCGCCGACGAAGCAGGGGGAGACCTTCCCGGAGCCGAACGGGACGCACGGGTGATGCGGGACGTGCTGGTGGAGCGCTACGGGTTTCCGGCGGAAAACATCCGGATGCTTCTCAACCGGGACGCCACGAAGGCCGCCATCACCCAGGCCATGACCGAATGGCTTCCCTCCCGGGCCGAGGCCGGGGACCAGATCACCATTTTCTTCGCCGGCCACGGATCCCAGATGTGGGACGAGAGCGGCGACGAGGACGACGGTCTGGACGAGACCCTTGCCCCCGCCGACGTGCGAGCGGAAACCACCGAGTTCGATATCAGCGATGACCAGATGGGAGAGTGGCTCGCCGCTCTGCCCACCGACAACGTGGTGGTGTACCTGGACAACTGTAATTCCGGCACCGGGACCCGGGCCGTCACGCCCTTCTCCCGCACCCGGCAGTTGGGCCGCGACATCGAAGCCATTCCTCAGCCGGCCTCGGTGAGCCGCCGGGCCATCGGGACCCGGGAGGACGAAACGGGCTTCGACTCCAACGACGGGCGGGCTCTGGAGATCTCGGCAGCTCAGCCGTATCAGTCGGCCGTCGATGCCTACTTCCCCGCCCAGGACGGGGGTGAGGCCTTCCATGGAGGGGCCTTCACAACCTTCCTGGTGAGAGAGCTCTGGAGGGCCCCGGCGGAAACCACCTACGAGGAGGTCTTCGTTCGGGTGCGGGATGCCCTCAAGAGAAATCGTTTCGAGCAGGATCCCTACATCTCCGAGGATGTCTCCCTGGCCGCGTCCAATCTCTTCGCCGTGCCCGGGGGAGGGGCGGGCGTCCCCAACGCCTCCCTGCGCATCACCGGGTCCTCCGGAACCGGGGAGATGGCGGAGATGGTGGGCGGCCAGGCCCTGGGCATCACTCCCGGCTCCCTCTTCGAGACCCGTGAGGGCGCCCGCCTTCTGGTGGAGTCGGTGACCCCCGAGAGGGCCGGGGTCAGGGTGGTGGAAGGCTCCGTCCGGGCAAACGAGAAGGCCCGACTGGTGGGTTACCGCTTCCCCGAGGCGGTCCTCCGGGTCGGTGTAGCCGGCGTGGACTCCCGGACCGCCGAAGCCCTGGACCGGGCCTTCGGTGAGGTTCCCAGCATCCAGGTGGTGGAGGGCGAAAACGAGTTCTCCCACCTTCTCGTCCGCCGGCGAGGGGAGGAGACCCGGGTCGTGGGGATGGACGGCGCCATCCGACACACCTTCCCAGCTGGAGACGAGGGAACCGGCGAGTTGGTGGCAGCCTTGAAGGCCGAGGGGGCGGCAAAGTCCCTGGCCGACATGGAGAACCCCGCCCCCGGCTTCGGGATGAACGTCTGGCTGGAGGGCGGCGGCACCTCTCTGGGCATCGGCGAAGCCGTGGTCTTTCATGCCCAAACCGAGGCCGACGGCTACCTGACCCTGGTGGATCTGGGAACCGACGGCACGGTGACCGTCCTCTTCCCCAACCCCTACGATCGGGACAACCGGGTCAGGGCGGGCCAGGAGATCGTCTTTCCCACGGAAAGCATGGAATCGGAGATCAGGGTCCAGCCGCCTGCAGGCCGAGGGATGGTGCGGGCCTTCCTCACACCCGAGCCCCTGGACATCCCCCTGGGCCAGGACTTCATCTCCGGAGACGTCCTCCTGGCCGATCTCCTCGCCGAGGCCGTCCACAAGGCTGCCGGCGGCCTGGCTGACGCGCCCGATGCCGTTCGCCTGGAAGGGTGGGCCAGCGCATCGGTAGTGTACGACATCGGACGGTGAACCCCAGCGTCCCCGGACGGGACGCGCCGAGTTTCGAGGGCAGATGAAGGCTCAACGGATCCTCGCATTCGCCATAGCCCTCCTGGTGGCTCTCACCGGAGGGCTTCTGGTGCGGGAGGACGGTCTCCTGGGTCACCTCCTGGGAGCCGACGAGCTGGAGTACTGGACCCTCGACCTGCGGCAGCAGATCGCCGCGGAGAGCCGGAAGGCCCCCGGCGGGGGCGGCGGGGAGAGCGACATCGTCCTCGTCTTCTTCGATGAGGACGCGGTACGGGAGTGGAAGTACGAGTCCCCCTTCCCCCGCCCGGTCATTGCCGATCTCATCGATGCCCTGGCCGGGGCCGGGGCCAGAACCATCGGGCTGGACGTCTACCTGGAGCGCCTCTACCCCGAACTCAATGCCGACGAGGGAGGGGACGACCTCCTCCACGACGCCATCGAGCGGGCAGGAAACGTAGTCCTGGTCGCCCCGGTGAGGCAGGACGAAGAGGGCACCCGATTGGCCCATCCCGACCCCTACTTCGCCGATGTCGCCGCCGACGTGGGAGCGGCGGAGCTCCCCACTCCCTTCGAAACGGTCCGGGACGGGGTTCTGGCGGTGCGCTCGGGAGATGGCTTGGAGCCCGGGTGGGCCCTGGCCCTCGACGGACATTTCCGCGGCGTGGACGTGGACTCCATCCTGGAGGCCGGATACGGAAACGGACGGATCTCCCTTCCGAATCTTCCCGAGGCCTGGGGCGTCATCCCACCCGAGTGGTATGGGCAGAACCAGGGAGCCAGCACGGCCATCCCCTTCCCCATCCGTTTCAACGGACCACCGTCCAGGGCCGGGGATCCCGACGCCCTGGGAACGTTCAGAGCCTTCTCCTCCTCTCTCGTACCCGTCCTCACGGCCTTCAGCCCCGAGTTCTTCCGGGACAAGATCGTCATGGTGGGAACGGGTTTCCACGACGCCGACCAGTTTCGGACCCCCTTCTATGACGTGAATCGCCCGACGCCGCCGGCAGAAGAAGCCGGCGAAGCGGAGAATGCCGAATCCCCGGCAGGCAGCTACGGGTGGATGTACGGGGTGGAGATCCACGCCAACGCTTTCCAGAACCTCCTGGACGGGGAGTACGTCAAGCCCCTCGGAATGGGCTGGCTGCTGGTCCTCCTCCTGGCCGTCGCCGGGCCGGTGGTAGTCCTCACCTTCCGGCGAGGAGCCGGGTGGGGAGCCGCAGGGGTCCTCCTCACCGTCCCGGCCACCCTTTTACTGGCCGGGTGGGCCTTCCTGGGAGAGGCATTTCTCCCCGGTGTGGGCACGGTCCTGGATTGGGATGGCGCCTACCTCTGGGTCCCCGTGGTCTCGCCCATCGGGGCCATCCTTCTCAGCTACGTGTCTTCCACGGCCTACGTCTCCATCGTGGAGGGACGGGAAAAGCGCTTCATCCGCGGAGCCTTCGGGAAATACGTTTCCCCGGCCGTGGTGGCCCAGATCGCGGAAACCCCCGAGGCTCTGCAGCTGGGAGGGCAGAAACGGGAGCTGAGCATTCTCTTCTCGGACCTGGCGGGCTTCACCACCCTCTCGGAACAACTGGATGCCGAGGATCTGGTGACCCTCCTGAACGAGTATCTCACCGAAATGACGGACATCGTCCTCCAGGAGGGCGGCACGCTGGACAAGTACATCGGCGACGCCATCATGGCTTTCTGGAACGCTCCCCAGGAGGTGGAGGACCACGCCGACCGGGCCCTGCGCTGCGCCGTGAAGATGCAGCGTAAGATGAACGAGCTCAACGAGCGTTGGAACACGGACGGGGGGGAGAGGCTCGTGGTCCGCATAGGAATCAACACGGGCGCCGCCGTGGTGGGGAACGTGGGAGGCCGGGATCGCTTCGACTATTCCGCCATCGGTGATCCGGTGAACCTCGCCGCTCGATTGGAGCCGGCCAACAAGAGCTACGACACTCTGACCATGGCCTCGGAGTTCACCCTCACCGAGGCGGTGGCATCGGACTACTACCTCCGGGAGCTGGACCTCATGGCGGTAAAGGGAAAGTCCAGGCCCGTGCGTGTGTATGAGGTCCTGGAGACCCGGGACCGGGAGCTCTCGGAGTCCAGGAGGGATGTCCTGATTCACTACAACCAGGGTCTGGCCGCCTATCACCGGCGGGACTGGCCCATGGCCGCAGAGTACTTCCAGGCCGCCCTTTCTGCCGATCCTGATGACGGGCCCAGCAGGGTCTACCTGGATCGAGCACGGGAATGCATCGCGAATCCACCGCCGACGGACTGGGATTTCGTGGTCCGCCGAACGGTGAAGTAAACCGGAGTCAACCATGAAAAAGCTTCTCGTACTGGCCATCGCTCTCTTCCTCCTCGGGGCAGGCGGACCGTCCGGTCAGGATGCCCCCGCCGCCGTCCTGGTGAAGGTCCAGGGCCCGGTCCAGGTCCAGCTCGCCGACGGCGAGGCCCAGTCCGCCGCCGTGGGCATCCGTCTCTCCATCGGTGACAGGATCCTCCCGGGCACAGACGGTCACGCCGTGGTGGTATACCAGACCGGGGCCACGCATCACGTGACGGAGGACATCACCATCGAAGCTCCTTCCGGGGAGACCCAGGGGGACATGTTCTCCCGGACCGTGGACGTCCTCGCCCAGGCGGCTGCCTCCGATGCCCGGAGCCAGCCCAACCGCCAGGGCATGATTCGGCCTGTTCCCGGAGCCCCGGAAATCATCGCCCCTAGAAACTTGATGACAGTGATGGGTCCCCGACCCACCTTCCGGTGGCATCCGGCTGAGGGCACGGAGGAGTACATCGTCCAGATTCGGAAAGAGGGGGCTCCTCCCGTCCGCTACGACGTGGGGGCCACGACCACCTGGACCCTCCCCGACGACGCCGAGGGCCTCGAGCCGGGAGCCACCTACTGGTGGGTGGTGGGACCGGCGGGCCGGGGGCGCACCAGCGAACAGCAGCGGTTCAAGGTCCTGGGCGCCGACGATCGTGCTACGATCAACGAGGAGATCTCCCTCCTGGCCGAAAGCGGGCTGGACCCGGAAGGGGACGGAGCCTTCCTGGCCACGGTGGTCTACCATGAAGCCGGACTCCTCTACGATGCGGCCCGGTCCCTGGACCTCCTGGAGGAAGCGGGCATTCCCCTGAGCGCCGACACCTACCTGTTGAAGGGTGAGATCATGGACGCCCTGGGCGACCTGGAAGCGGCCCAGGAAGCCTTCGATCAAGCCGACAGGGTGGCCCGATGACCCCGGACACCACCGTCCCCCTGACGCAGCTCCGCCTCTACGCTCCCGCCGGAGGGCCCGATGCCCCCCCGGGATCGGATTCCCTGGAGATCGAAACGGTGTCGGAGCCCGGCTCCGTGCCCTCCGACGATACGCCCGTGGCTCTCCTTCTGGACGAGGCCAGCGAATGGACCGAGGCCCATCTCTCGGCCCTTCCCCGTGAGGTGGTGATTCTGACCCGGGGAGGTGAAGCCCAGGGGAAAGCGAACCGCGCCAGGCGCATCTTCCTCCCTCTCCCGAAGGATGTGAGCCTGGACTCCGAGGCAGGGCGGAGCCTCCTCCGGTCGGCCGCTCAACAGTCCGCGGCCCTCCGGGACCTGGAGAGGACCCAGGGGGAAATGAGGGAGGTCAACAAAATCGGGATGGCCCTCATGAGCGAGCGGGATCCCGATCGTCTTCTGGGGTTGATCCTCACCCAGGCCCGTCGCCTGACCACCAGTGACGCCGGGAGTCTGTACCTGGTTGAGGAGGACGAAAGCGGGGAGGACTGCCTTCACTTCCTCCTGGCCCACAACGACACTCTCCCGGACCTTCCCAACCCGGATTTCATTCTTCCCATGGACCGGACGAGCATCGCGGGGTACGTCGCCTCCACGGGGGACATCCTGGTACTCGATGACGTCTACGAGATCCCCGAAGACCGGCCCTACTCCTTCAACCGTGGCTTCGACGAACAGTTCGGGTACCGGGGGAAGTCCCAGCTCGTCGTGCCCATGATGGACCACCGGGACAAGGTCGTGGGAGTGCTGCAGCTCATCAACCGGAAGACCGATCCGGCGGCCGAGATCCGGAACGAGGCCTCCGCCGATGCCCACGTGATCCCCTACTCGGAGCGGGACGTGGAGATCGTCCGTTCCCTGGCGGGCCAGGCCGCCGTGTCCATCGAGAACGGAAAGCTCTACCGGGACATCGAAAACGTCTTCGAGGGCTTCATCAAGGCCGCCGTCACGGCCATCGACCAGCGGGATCCCACCACGTCGGGACACTCGGTTCGGGTCACGGCCCTGACCTGCGACCTGGCCCAGGCGGCACAGGAAGCCACCGAGGGGCCCTACGAGGACGTCTCTTTTACAAAAGAAGAGATGAAGCAGCTCCGGTACGCCGGGCTCCTCCATGACTTCGGCAAAGTCGGGGTCCGAGAGGAAATCCTGGTAAAGATGAACAAGCTCTCCCCTGTCCTGGAGGCTCGGGTCCTGGCACGGTTCGATTACATCCAGAAGTGGTTGGAAGCCGAAGCGGAACGGAAGAAGAACCGCTTCCTGGTGGAGAAGGGCCCCGACGGCTGGAAGGAAGCCCGGGAAACCTTCGACCGGGAGCTCGCCGACGCGCTGAACCGGTTGGACCGCTACCGGGAGGCCGTCCTGGAAGCCAACACTCCAAGGGTCCTACCCGAGGACGCCGCAGACATCCTGGACGAGATCGCCGAAGCCACCTTCACGGGACCGGACGGAAGCGAGCTGCCCTACCTCTCCGACGAGGAGCTCCACTACCTGAGGATTCCAAGGGGAAGCCTGGACGACGGGGAGCGGAAACAGATCGAGTCCCATGTGATTCACAGCTACAACTACCTCCTGGAGATCCCCTGGACCGACGATCTCTCCCGCATCGCGGAAATTGTCCAGGGGCACCATGAGAAACTGGACGGCACCGGCTATCCCAGGGGCGTCACCGGG
This sequence comes from uncultured Gemmatimonadaceae bacterium, assembly GCA_964464555.1. Classification (GTDB taxonomy): domain Bacteria; phylum Gemmatimonadota; class Gemmatimonadetes; order Longimicrobiales; family Gaopeijiaceae; genus CAYXGM01. The sequence goes on from CAYXGM010000037.1 coordinate 8,032, forward strand.
GAGGAGATTCCCCTCGAAACCCGCTTCATGACCGTGTGCGACATCTTCGATGCCCTCACGGCTTCGGACCGTCCCTACAAGAAGGCCATGCCCGTGGATCGGGCTCTCGACATCCTCCGGATGGAGGCCGAAGGAGGGCAACTCGACGCCCATGCCGTGGACCTTTTCGTGAAATCCAAGGTCTACGAGAAGGTCCTGAACACCGACTGGCGGGAGCTGTAGCCCCTACTCGCAACCGCATCCCGATCTTCGGCCCGGATCCTGACAAGGAAGGCCATTGCGATAGGGGTGGACGTTTTGATCAACTGGCGGAAGTGCCCCGGAGGCCCTTCGGGGCCCTTCATCTGTTTTCCCCGTCCTTGCTCCCCCGGAACCGATGGCCTATCAGTTACCGTCGTGTAAAGGAGTCGGCTGGCTCCCGTAGGAGGAACGGAGAACCAATGAGCGATGCAGCGAGCGTGCCCCGCATGGCGTCCGAGTCCATCGCCGGTCAACGGCCCTACCAGGAGGACGCCGTCCTCATCGAGACCCTTCCCGACGGCCGCACTCTGGTAGCGGTGGCCGACGGGATGGGTGGGCATGCGGCGGGTGAGGTAGCCAGCGCCCTTGCCCTGGAAACGCTCGTCGAGGCCGTAACCGACGGCCGAAACCTGAAAGAAGCGTTCAGTCTGGCCAATGAGCGGGTGCACGCGAAAGCCCGGGACCCCGGCAAGCAAGGCATGGGCACGACCCTGGTCGCCATGCTTCTGGACGACGACAGCTACACGGTTGCCAACGTGGGAGACAGTCGGGGTTACCTCCTCTCCGCCACCGCGGTACGCCAGATCACGGAAGACCACTCCTTCGTGGCCGAGGCCGTGAAACGAGGGGAGTCGGAGGACGAAATGCTGGCCTCTCAGTGGAAGGACGCCCTGACCCGGTCCATCGGGGGCGAACCCGAGGTGGACGCCGATCTCTTCGGGCCCTTTTCCGTGGACCCCGATACCGCCGTCCTCCTCTGTTCCGATGGGCTCTACAAGACGCTGAGCGACGACGATGTCCTGGCCCTCTTCCTCCGGTCCGGAGGTCCCCGGGCAGCCTCCCAGACCCTGGCCTCCACGGCTCTCGAGAAGGGGAGCGACGACAACATCTCCGTGGTCATCGCCGAGTTCGGAGAGGTCCGGAGGGACCAACCGGCCGGCACCATGCCCCTGGAATGGACTCCCCCCGAGGGCCACCCTGAGTCGTCGGTCCGGGAGGAGGATGCCGAAGCGGAACAGGCGCCCGCCCAGGGCAAGGAAGAGGAGCCCCCTCCCAGGAAGAAAAAGAAGAGATGGTGGCCCTTCGGCGGATCCTCCTGACCGCAAACTTTGCCCGAACGAGATCAGCCCGGCGGGACGAGCCTGCCGGGCTGATCCAACGACGCACCCTCAGTTATCAGGAGGCTGATCGGAAAGGGGGGTGTCCTACTCGATGTCCCCCACGAAGGTCAGCTTGAGACCACCGATCTCGGCACTCTCGCCGGGTTTGAAGACATGTCGTTTCCGCGTAGATCCACCCACCTTCATCTTGGACCAGAACGCCAGGTTCCTGATTTCGCACTTCCCCTCGTGGTTGACGATGAGGACGTGGTGCTTGGGACCTTTGGGAACCTTCACGTCGCATAGCTCATCGGTTCCCAAGAGGACGGCGGGCTGATCCGCCAGGTAGTGGGTCCCCTTCCTGCCGCCCGCCTGCCACTCGATCTGAGCCTTCCGCTGCTTTTCCGAGTTCTTGAGGAGCTCCTTCACCTCCGAGGACCGGATCTGGGTCGTGCCCCCGATGCTCCCTGTGGGCATCTGGGGTTTGGTCGCCGCTGCCGTGTCGGCACCCTCGCCCACCACCTTACCGAAAACGATGGAGAACTTCCCCATGCCCACTTCATCGCCGACCTGGAGCTCCGCCGGAGCCTGGAGCTTCTCCCCTCCCAGGAAGGTGCCGTTGGAAGATCCCAGGTCCTCCACCACCCACCCCTCACCCTCCTGCCGGAACTCGGCATGCTTTCTGGACACGGACGGGTTGTCGATGAGGATGTCCATGGCATCATCCCGTCCGACCTGAATCACCGGCTTGTCGATGTCGTGAACCTGGATGGTCCTGCGGCCCAGGAGGACCGTCAACTTCGGCATTCTTCGGTCTCCTTCCAAGTGTGGATCCGGGATACCCTCCCGCACAGCCCCCCGCATGAGGCGATCCCACAAGCGGATCTCGAAAGCAAAGACGAAAACTGGTTGAAAATGCGACCCGACCCCTCCCCCTGTCTAGTTTCTCTTTTTTCGGGCCGGGTCCGGCACGGAAGCCTATCCCTCCTCGGCCCCTGCCGTGCAACGGGGATGACCTGGAACCAGGGAGAGACACTCCTGCCGAAGCTCCCGGGCCCGGTCCACGGCCCCCTCGGCCTCCGCGGCATCGGCATCCCAGGCTATCCGCTCCGCAACCTTCAGCAGAAGGGACCGGGCCTCCCGGCTCTCCGGCTCCAGGGCCCGGGCCCTGGACGCGAAGGTAAGCACGTCATCACCTTCAGCGCCGAAGTAACGCATCCGCCTCTGGGCCTCCGCAGCCTGCCGGATCAGGCGGGCCACCTCCAGGGACGTATCCAGTTTCAGACCCGTCGACCGGAGCTCTTCTACCACCGCCGGGGGCTGCCCCTCCTGCAAAGGCGTCCTGAACGGCGCGGGAACGGGTCCCAGGGCCAGGGTGCCGGCCAGTCCCTCGGCAGTGAGGCGAGCCTCCCTGATCTCACCGGCGGCGGCCCGGGCCCTGACCTCCTCCAGGGTCAGAGTCCGTCCCCAGGGCTGGACGAAGACCACCCCCAGGGCGACGAGGACCAGACCGGCCACCGTCGCCACCATGCCCATCCTCCGCCGGAGGGTGGCTGCGATCCCCTCCTTCCGCAGGGCCGGCAGGAGGGTCACCTCCTCCATGGCCCCGGGGCCAAGGGTCACCGTGACGTCGGTGGGCTCGAACCGGGAATCGGTGACGGCGACCCGGTAGCTGCCCTCCTTCAGACCCGGAGCGAGACAGGGCGTCGGCCCCTGGGCCACCACCTGACGCCCGGACCGGACGGCCACCTCCACCCCGGGCTCCTCGGTGAGGACGCGGAGGGACCCCTCCTCCAGTGCCTCTCCGCCCTGGGCGATCCTCTGCAGGGCGTCTCTGAGCTCCCGGGCCGACGCGAACCGGTCGTCGGGATTCCGGGCCATGAGGCGGGTCACCACATTGGCCAGGGCCGGGGGCACCTCCACCCCGGCCTCGGAGAAGGGCCTCATCTCGGCCCGCTCCGTGGCCACCATGAGCTCGTAGACCTGCGTGGTGGCCTCCCAGGCCCGGTTCCCGAACCATGGATCCCGACCGGTGAGGAGGCAGTAGAGTATGACGCCGAAGGCGAAGAGATCGGTGCGCCCATCCACCTCCTCGGCCCGGAGCTGCTCCGGCGCCGCGAAGCCCGGGGTGCCCAGCGTCCCCACGGTGGTGAGACGGCTGTCGGCTTCCCGCTCGGCGATCTTGGCAATGCCGAAGTCCAGGACCTTGCCCATCTCGTTTCCGGCCCGGTCCCGGGTGAGCATGATGTTCTCCAGCTTCAGGTCCCGGTGGACCACGCCGGCTTCGTCCTCGTGGGCCACCACCAGCGCCTCGCACACCTGGAGGGCCAACCGTACCGTTCGATCCACGTCGAAGGGGCCTTCTTCGGCCAGGACGTCCGCCAGGCTCCGGCCCTCCACGAACTCCATGAGGAAGTAGATGAGGCCCGCCTCCAGGTCCTCCTCATACGTGCTGAGTCCCACGATGTGCTGGGACTGGGTGCCCAGTCGCTTCATGATCTGGGCCTCCCGGAGGAAGCGCTTCCGCACGGTCTCCGCCTCGGAACCGGTGATCCGGTCCACGCCCAGGATCTTCAAGGCCTCGATCCAGCCCCCCTTCACATCCTGGACCTTGTAGACCGTTCCGAAGCTTCCGGCTCCCAGCCGTTTCAGGACCCGCCATTTGTCGCGTAGAAGGGTTCCCACCAGGGAGTCATCCTCTGACTCCCCGCTCGGGGCGCCCTCCCCCTCCTCACCGGGTTGAGGAGCATCGGGGTCCCACTGGAGGGTGGGCTGGGGTTCCTTCTTCTTCGGAGAATCGTCAGCGTCTGACACGGTACGCCTCGTCGTGGATCGGGAAGAGAAAAAATGATACGGATTCGCCGGGACGCAGGTCAACTTGCTTCAACCCGGACGAGCCGCTGCCGGTGGACAGCGGGACTTGCCGCACTCCGACCCCGGCATTCCATTTACTCCATCACCCGGCAACGGCAACCGGCGACTTCCTTCGGGAATCCTCCCACTCGCCCACGGTGCACCCATGCGACGCAGCGGACTCGTCAGCTTCCTTCTTCTGACCCTTCTCGGTTCCTGCAGCGGGGAGGAAGGAAGCCCCCTACCCGAGGCTCCGGACCGGACGCCGGAGTCGAGCGAAGTGACTCTTCAGGCCGTGGACGCCGGCACCGGCGCCGCCCTCGCCGATGACGAAGTCACCATTCGGCACCTCGTCCGCTTTCCCATCACTCTGGACGCCACACGCGTGGACCGGGTGCCCTCGGAGGAGCCCTACACCATCCAGCACGCGGTGGCGTGGGACAGCCTGGTGGTGGAGGTGAGAGTGGAAGCCGGATCCTACCACCGTCTGGACACCGTCCTCACCGCGGCCCGGGGCTCGTCCGTGGGCCCGATCACCCTTCGAATGACCCGCCGTCTCAGCGGGGACCGGAGGGTGGCTCAGGGCTCTCCGGGCTCCGGAGGCGGGACACCGACCCAGGGAGGAGAGAACCGGCCCGGTCCGGTTCCGGCAGCCCAGGCGCCCGTCTCCGACCCCGGAGACGGGATGGACCGAACAGCCATGCGGGCCGGAGATCAAGCGTTCCGGGAGGGGAACTGGGCCGCCGCCACCGACGCCTACATGAGCATGCCCGAACCCGAGCGGGGGCGTGGAACGTACGCCGATCAGTACGCTCAGGCCAAGGTCCGGCAGGCCCGGAGCCACATCAACCGGGGGGAGTGGGGTGGAGCCCTCGACGCCCTGGAGGAAGCCGTCACCTATCCGGGCGCCGGATATGAGGCTTTCCTGTATCTGGGCCAGGCCCGATGCACCGTGGGCCGCTTCGAAGAGGGTCGGGAATCTCTGAACCGGATCTCCGAGATGGAAGGATCCATCCCCGCCGGCCGGCGGGATGAGGCCCTGGCCCTGGCAGCCTACCAGAACGCCCTCTGCGCCCACCAGGAGTTCATGCGGGCCGAAGAGCCCAGGGACCTCCTCAGGACCGGAGCCGCAGCCATCCGCCAACTCGAAGCCTTCATTCAGATGGGGCAACCCCTCACCGCCTCCTCCCCGGAGGTGGCAGCCGCCGTGCAGGACTCCTGGGCCAAGATCGAGGCCACCCGGGAACGGATGCGAGGAGGCTGAGGAAGCAGGACGCCCTCTACCGCCCTCCCTCCTGCGGCGCCGTGTCCGACTCCACCACGGCCAGGGGAATGTCACCGATCCCGGCTCGCTGAGGATTCTGCCTACCCTCCGTGGCCTCGGTCACGTTCCGGGCCACGTAGTCGAAGACCTCGCTGAAGGTCACGATTCCGTTTCCGTCGGCGTCCCCGGCGCCCTCCAGCCCTTCCAGGAGGAAGTAGGTGAAGACCCCGTGTCCTTCCCACCGGGCATCCTCCAGCGAGAACTCGTTGGCGTTGGCCGCCGTCATGCTGAGCCGCCGGGAGGGCGTGAAGAGCTGGGAGAACCCGCCGGCGATGGGATTGTCGCCGTCCGAGGCCGAGAGCCCCTCCTGCGTACCCGCCGAGTGGCAGGCGTCGGCAATGACGATGACGCGCTCGGCGCTGATCTGACGCCGCAGGGCCGTCTTCACGTCCCACATGGGGAATCCCGTGGCCGCCAACGCATTCAGGTCGGCGTCGTGGGGCAGGAGATAGAGATTGTCCGGCCGGGAGGGGTCCGGAGCACCGTGCCCGGCGAAGTAGATCACCACCAGGTCGTCCCAATCGGCCTGCTGCAGGAACACGAAGAGGGCCTCCCGGAGGGCCGAGCCCGTGGCCTCGTCATCCCCCAGGTAGAGGACGTGATCCTCCTCAAAGGGTCCCGCCCGGTCGCTGGTGAGGAAGTCGCGGATGGCCCGTGCATCGGCCCCGGCGAACTCCAGGTCGGGGATCTCGTCGGAGCGATAGTCTCCCACCCCCACGATCACCGCCCACCGCTCGTCGATACGGGGAGCCGCCACGGCTTCGGACACAGCTCCCGACGGGCCCTGAGCCACCACGCGGACCGTGTCTCTGCTCATGGGCAGGTTGGTCTCGGCCCAGAAGCGCTGAGCGTCCGTCCCCTCCAACCCCAGCCTCCGTGCCTCATCGGCATCGATGGGCTCCAGGTTCGCGGGAGCTCCCTCCACGGACACGGTCCGGGCCTCACCCACCACCACGCCTTCCAGACGGACGGGGTTGAAGATGGACGCGTTCCGGTCACCCTTCTTCACCACCCCCAGGCCCCGGGTGCCCCCCTGGGTGGAGGGACGCACGTCGGCCAGGAGGATGGCCAGCCCCGGCGCCGGCCCGGAGCTCTCCCGGGCGGCAGCCGTCACGGAGCCGGGGTCGGGACGCCAGTACTCGGCGTCGGCCCAGGGCTGTTCGGCCCAGTTGTTCATGAGCTGTCCCACGAAGGAGGTCTCGGTGAGAACCTTCTCCGTGGCCTGGTGGATGACCTTGGTCCGGGCCGCCTGCTCCGTGGCGTCTATGCCGCGGGCATCGCTCCGGGCCGAAGCGATGACGTTCCCGTAATCCAGGCGCAGGGCCCTCACGGCCACTTCGCTGGTCGCCGTAATGAGGGTCCCGTCCACGGGATCGGGCCTGGCGCCCCAATCCGCCCGGCCGATGACGAGCACCTGGGCCCCGAAATCCCTACCCAGGTCCGTGGCGGCGCCTTCGTCACCCTCCAGGGCCCGCTGCACCAACTCCCGCTGGGCAGCGGTGTGGGCCAGGGCCGGATCGATGAGGGGGAATCCGGCTTCCCGCAGGAACTCCGAGAGGTCCCCGGCGGCCACGCCGGCATCTCCCTCCTCACTCACGAAGACAAGCGTCCTGGGGAGGTCGGTTTGGAAGGCGATCTCTGCTTCTTGAGCTCTCCCCGGCGCAGGCCATTGCAGGCCGGCGGCCAGAATCAGAGCACTCAAAATGGACAAACGTACGATTGCTTTGATGCTCATCGGTCAACCCCTCCTCCCCCGGTAAGCCGTTCCAGAGCCTTCTCTGCATCTCTGTGGCCGGGATGAAGCTCCAGCGTCCTCCGGTACTGCTCGATGGCCTGCTCCGTCTCTCCCTTGTCTTCGAAGTCCACGGCCCGTGAGAAGGCGATGGTGGCCTGAACGGGAATGGACTCCATATCGGGGCGTTCGGAGAGGGCCGGCAACTCGAGCTGCTGTGAAAAGATGTCCGCCATGCGGACCACCAGGGTGAGAAGCTCCGTAGTCTCACCCATGATCTTGTTGGCCTCCCGGATCTCGCCCGTCTCCACATTCACCGCCCGCATGTCGATGCGGGTCTGGGGCCCTATGCTGGTGACCGATCCGTGGATGACGAACTGGGCTCCGAGCATCTTCCCGACCTCGATGGCCGTGCTTTCATCCACCCGGCCCGAGAGAGCGAGACGCTGCTCGGTGAGCAGGTCCTGGAGCCTCTGGCGTTCCACCACCCGCATCTCGCCCCGGTCCGAAAGCTCCGTGGTGAGCATGGTAGAAACGGCCTTCCCCAGGGGGGCCGAATTTCCCCCCTCACCGAGCATCAGACCCGTGAAGTCCATGACCGCGACACCGGGAAGGTCTTCCTGATTTTCTTGCGCGAGCCCGTCCTTGCCACCCAAAAACACCACGAGGATGGCGGCGACGAGGACACGACATAGAGGGATGCGCAAGTAGCTATCCTCCATCTGTATGGGAAAAAAGCTCCCGAGAGCATACAATGTAGCAGCTTGAAAAGGCGGGCATCACCGGTTTTCAAAAACCCTTTGCCCGCCCAAAACCACCTCATTAAATTTAAGAGCCCCCAAACAGGGATGCGAGACTTTTTCTCTCCTCTCTCGCGTCGCCACGTGTGGCGCGTCGCTCCCCACAGGAGCCATTTCTCATGAAACGACTGTACGTGCTGTCCCTGCTCCTGGCCGGGTCGATCCTGGTTTCAGGGTGCGCCGGGACCATCCCCGAGCCCACCCCGGCCGACGTTCCCAGGCTTGAGGACGCCCGTGATCGGGACCCCGGGAACCCCGAGATCCTGACCCGGCTCGGCATGGCCCACTACAAGGCCGGAAAGCTGGACGAGTCGGAGGCCGCTCTCATCCAGGCCACCGAAACCGGCCAGGCCCCGGGCGCCGCCTACCTCTACCTGGGCCTGGCCCGGGAAGACCAGGAAGATTGGGCCGGAGCCAGGGAAGCATACACCTCCTACGTGCGAGAAGGTCGGTACGGTCCCCTCAAGGCCGAGATCGAGGACCGTCTCACCTACATCGCCCGCCGGGAGCTCAAAGCCCGGGTGGAGGCGGCCCTGGTCCGTGAGTCGGAGCTGGCCCAGACGGATCCGGCGCCGGGAAGCGTCGCCGTCTTCCCCTTCCTCCTGGTGTCGGAGAACGAGGAGCTCACGCCCCTCCAGGTGGCCCTGGCCGACATGATGACCACGGACCTGGCGCTCTCGGGGGCCCTGACCGTCCTGGAGCGTACCCAGGTTCAGACCCTCCTGGACGAGATGGCCCTCACGGAAGCCGGCTTCAGCTCGCCGGAGACGGGGGCCCGGGCGGGACGCCTCCTCCAGGCCGAGCATGTGATCCAGGGAGCGCTGACCACCCTCACCGACGAGGATCTTCGACTGGATGCCGACGTCCTCAGCACGGTTCGCAGACAGGCCGCCGGCGAGGCCACGGGTCAGGACCAGCTCACCCGGATCTTCGATCTGGAAAAGGAGGCGGTCTTCGATGTGCTGGACATCCTGGGCGTGGCCCTGACCCCGGCGGAGCGGGAAGCCATCGGCGCCAATCGGACCGAAAACCTCCAGGCCTTTCTGGCGTACGGTCGGGGCCTCATGGCTCTGGACCGGGGCGATTACGGGGCTGCCGTCCAGTTCTTCAATCAGGCCCGCCAGCTCGACCCGGGTTTCGGGGCGGCCCAGGAAGCCCAGATGGAAGCCGCGGCTCTCGAGGGAGCCGAGGAGACCAGCACCGCCGAGGTCGCCACGCGCACCCTGCCCGAGCTGACCCCTCCGACGCTGGAATCGCCGCCGGAGCAGGACGCCCCGGTCCCCGGGACGGGCACTTCCTCGAACCTGCTGAGCAGAACCCTCAACCAGGTCGCCGACAACCCGGCCACTTCCATGCTGAATCAGGGCACGACGGTGGAGGACAACCAGTTCAAGAACCGGGACCCCACAACGGAATCCAAGGGCCAGGAGGGGGTGACGACGCCCACGACGGCCTCCATTAGCATCACCATCCGCAGGCCGGGAGGAGGAAGCTGACATGATCTCCATGACTTCATCCATCCGGCAAACGGGGAGGCTCCTGGCCGCCGGCGCTCTCGGCCTCCTTCTGGCGACCACCCCGGTAACCGCTCAGGAGACTCCCCACGCCTTCGGCACCGGAGCACAGTTCCAGGCCTATTCCTTCGATGGGGGCCTCGGAGCCGAGGTGGCCAACCTCCTCATGGTTCCCATGGCCTACAGCATCCCCCTGGGAGAGCGCGTGGGTCTGGACTTCTTCGGAGCCTACGCCTTCGGCGCCGTGGAAAAGGGCGGCGTGAAATACGAGCTGGCCGGCATGGTGGACACCCGGATGCGAGCCACCTTGAAAGTGGCTCCCTGGGCCGTTCTCACCGCTGCCGTCAACGCTCCCACGGGGCATGCCACCCACAACGACGAAGAGGCCGTGGTGGCTTCCGTCCTCGCCACGGACATCCTGGGATTTCGGGAGGCGAACTGGGGAACCGGCGCAGCCGTCACCTCCGGCTTCGCCGCTGCCGGCCAGGCCGGAGAGTGGGGGATCGGCGTCGGAGGGAGCTACCGCCTCTCCAACGGGTTCGAGCCGACCCAGGACGTGAACATCACCTACACCCCGGGCAACGAGATCCGGATTCACGTGGCCGTGGACCGTAACATGGGCGAGGGAGGGAAGTTCACCGCCGGCTTCACCTTCCAGAACTACTCCGAGGACCAGTACGACGGCCGCAATCTCTTTCAGGCAGGGAACCGGCTCCGGGGAGACATCTCCCTGGTCTTCCGGACGGGACGTTCCACCTGGGCCCTGGCCGGCGTCAACGTCTACCGGGACCAGGGCGACGCCTTCCTGGATCTGGTGGACGACCAGGGCGCTCTCGTAGGGGACACCACCGTCACCGTGGGTTGGCAGAACCTCACGGTGGCAGCCCTCAACGGTTCAGTACCCGTCGGTTCCCGCTTCCGCATCCGCCCCACCTTCGACGTCCGCTATCAGGCCCGGGAGCAAACCAACGGCGAAGGCTGGCTTGCCGGGGCCGGGGCCGACATCCCCCTTCGACTTTTCGGCGGGATGGATATCTTTCCTCGGGGGAAGTTTTCCTTCGGGCAGCTCGAGGCTCCGAACGGGGAGAGCTTGAGCCTCTGGGGTGTGGAAGCGGGCCTGACCATCCGATGGCGATTGTGAGGCACGTTACCCCATAGTGATTGCGCCCGGCCTCGCCGGGCGCTTTCTTTTTCCACCATATTCTCCGATACACGAGCGGGAAGCGGGGCCACTTCAATGAGCAAGCGAATCGCAATCAATACCGGAGGAGGCGATGCCCCGGGGTTGAACGCCGTCATTCGAGCCATCGTTCTGGCCGGAGTGAGCGAGGGATGGGAGGTCTACGGAATCCGGGACGGGTTCGGGGGACTCCTTTCACCCCAGAAGTACGACGGGGATGGCGTGGTGCGCCTGACACCCTTCTCGGTGAAGGGCATCACCCACATGGGGGGCACCATCCTCGGGACCTCGAACCGGGGCAACCCCATGAAGTGGCCCGAAAAGCAGGAGGACGGGTCCATCGTCGAGATCGATCGGTCCGACGAGATCATCCAGGCCTTCGAGGACCGGGGCCTGGACTGTCTCATCGCCATCGGCGGGGACGGCTCCCTCACCATCGCCCGACGCCTGCGGGACAAGGGTCTCCCCGTCATCGGGATTCCCAAGACCATCGACAACGATCTGGGGTCCACGGTCATGACCTTCGGCTTTCTCACGGCCGTGGAGACCGCCACCGATGCCATCGACAAGCTCCACTCCACCGCCGAAGCCCACAAACGCACCTTCGTGGTGGAGCTCATGGGGCGGCATGCCGGCTGGATCGCTCTCTTTGCCGGAGTCGCAGGCACGGCGGACGTCATCCTGATTCCCGAGATCCCCTACCACCTTCCCAAGGTCTTCGACAAGGTCCGGGACCGTTACGACATGGGGCGTGAGTTCGCCGTCGTCGTGGCGGCGGAGGGGGCGAAGCCCGCCGGCGGCCAGGCCAGCTACGTGGAGGAGGCCAAGCCGGGGCAGGAAGCCCGGTACGGGGGTCTGGCCTACAAGCTGGCCGGCCAGATCGAGGAGAACTGCGGCGTGGAGACCCGGTCCCTGACCCTCGGACATCTCCAGCGGGGCGGGCAGCCCATCTCCTACGATCGGCTCCTGGCCCTTCGCTTCGGGGCTGCCGCCATCGAGCTGGTCAAGCGTGGTGACTTCGGCTCCATGGTCTCCCTGGATCCCCCGGACGTCCGTGCCGTCCCCCTGGGCGAGGCCCTGTCCCAGCCCAAGATCGTCCCCGTCAACGGCGACATCGTCCGCACTGCCAGGGCCCTGGGGATCAGCTTCGGGGACTGAGGTCCGGCCCCGACCGGTTTCGGTGCCCCTTTTCCTCCCGGACCTCTTTTCCCTCCGGGGCCCCCTTTTCCACGGGGGCCCCGACTCTATTTTGGGACCCGTCCCTTGTCTCGACTCCCTATCCCCGGTCCTGGAGTGGACGATGTCCGGTCTCCGTCTCAGCGCCTCCATCTTCATCTGTCACCTGTTCCTCGTCCTGCCCTCCGGGCCCCTCACGGGCCAGACCTCCGCCCAGTACGAGCCGGAGGTGGCCGGGGACGTGGCCTTTCCCCTGACCATCGAGTCCATCATGAGGGGCCCGGAACATGTGGGCTCCCCCCCATCGGCCATCCGCTGGACCGACGATTCCCGGTGGGTCTACTTTCGGTGGCGCCCCGGCGGCGGAGCCTGGGACGACGATAGCCGCTGGTACCGCGTGGCAGGAAGCGGAGGCCAGGCCGAAGCGGTGCCCGAAGAGAAGATGGACTCCCTCAGCCTCCTCTTCTCCGGAGGGGACATCTCCCCGGACCGCCGCACCCGGGTCACCTCCAGCGACGGGGACCTCTATCTGGTGGACCGTGACCGCCTCACCGTCACCCGTCTCACCGATACCCGGGACGGAGAGGGCTCCCCCCGTTTCTCCGCCGACGGATCCTCCATCTTCTTCACCCTGGACAACAACGTCTTCGAGATGGCGCTGGACGGTCCCAGGGTCCGCCAGATCACCGACGTCCGGTCGGGCCCCGCCCCCGGTGAGGAGGCGGAGTCCCAGGGCCAGGAGGCCTTCCTGGAAGAGCAGCAGGAGGAGCTCTTCGACTACATCCGGAGGTTGAAGGAGGACCGGGCAGAGCGGGACTCGGCCCAGGCGGCGGCAGCCGAAGAGGGCCCGCAGCCCACGTACCTGGGCCCGGGTGAACGGGCCGGCGCACCCTCCATCAACGCCACGGGAACCTACGCGATGCTGCAGGCCAGGCGCTCCGGCCAGGAGGCCGAGCGGACCATGGTCCCCCGCTGGATCACCGAGTCGGGTTACACCGAGGAGATGAACGTCCGTACCAAGGTGGGGGACGCACAGGGGTCCTCACGGGTGGGGCTCCTGGACGTGGCGTACGGGGAGCTCACCTGGTTCGATCTCTACCCGGGCGACGACGAGGTGAAAGAGGAGGACGAGGAAAGGAGGGAGGCTCTGGGTCAGGGGTACGCCTACTTCGCCGGATGGAACGACGCCGGGACCCACGCCCTTGTGGTGAGCACCTCCGCCGACCGCCAATGGCGCTGGATCTACGCGGTGGAGGCCGGCACCGGGGAGCTCACCCTCCTGGACGCCCTCCACGACGAAGCGTGGGTTGGAGGGCCCTGCAGCCGGTGCATGGGATGGCTCCCCGGTACGGACCGGGCCTACTTCTCCAGCGAGGCCACGGGGTACGCCCACCTCTATGCGGTGAATGCCAACGGCTCCGACAAGGTCCAGCTCACCCGTGGGGAGTGGGAGGTCCTGGACGTGGAGATCCCCGAAGGAGAGGACTGGTTCCTCCTCCACACCAACGAGGGCTCTCCCTTCAACCAGCACGTCTATACCATGGCCTTCGACGGATCGAACAAGCGGGCCATCACCACGGGAGCGGGACTCTTCGAGGCCGCCCTGTCGCCGCAACGGGACCGCATGGCCGTGATCCACTCCGTGGCCAACCGCCCCCCGGAGCTCTACCTGGCCGACTTCGAGCCTGGGTCCCGGATGGAGCGGATCACCCACTCTCCCACGGAAGAGTGGGTGAGTTTCCCCTGGATCAAGCCTGAGATCATCCACTTCACCGCCCGGGACGGGGCGGAGGTCCCCGCCCGCATCTACCGGCCCTCGGACCTGGGAGCCGAGGCCAACGGGGCCGCCGTCATCTTCGTTCACGGTGCGGGTTACCTGCACAACGTCCACCACTACTGGTCCACCTACTACCGGGAGTACCAGTTCAACCACTTCCTGGCGGCCAACGGCTACACGGTCCTGGACATCGACTACCGGGGCTCGGCGGGCTACGGTCGGGACTGGCGCGTGGGCATCTACCGTTGGATGGGCGGGAAGGACCTCTCGGACCAGACCGACGGCGCCGCATGGCTGGTGGGGGAGGAGGGCATCGATCCGGACCGCGTCGGGCTGTACGGCGGGTCCTACGGGGGGTTCATCACCCTCATGGCCCTCTTCACAGAGCCCGACGTCTTCACGTCCGGAGCCGCGCTCCGCTCCGTCACCGACTGGGCCCACTACAATCACGGCTACACCAGCAACATTCTGAACCTCCCCCAGGACGACCCCGAGGCCTACGAGAAGTCCTCCCCCATCTACTTCGCCGAGAACTTCCGTGGTCACCTGGTCATGCTTCACGGGATGGTGGACACCAACGTGCACTTCTCCGACGTGGTGCGCCTCAGTCAGCGCCTCATCGAGCTGGGCAAGGACAACTGGGAGCTGGCCGTGTACCCGGTAGAGGGCCACGGCTTCCAGGTGCCGTCGAGCTGGACCGACGAATACCGGCGAATCTTCGAGCTCTTCGAGCGCACCATCCGGCGCCCCGGATGCACCGAGGAGGGGAACCTATGTCCGGTGAGGGGGATGGGAGGTTGATCCTCCCCCCACCAGGATCCCCACCAGCACCACGACCCCTGCGCCCACCACGTTGTAGTAGAGCCAGGAGATGTCGGTGGCGTACCAGACCGCGGCTACGGTGCCCATGCCGGCGATGAGGCCGAAGAAGGCCCCGGTGCCGCTGGCCCGCTTCACGAAAAAGGCCAGGAGAAAGACGCCCAGGAGAGAGCCGTAGAAGAAGGAGCCCACCTGGTTCACGGCCTCGATGAGGGAGCCGAGCTGGCCCGCGTAGAGGGCCATACCGAAGGCGAAGAGGCCCCAGAAGAGGGTGGCCAGGCGGGCGACCATCAGGTAGTGGGCATCGGTAGCATCAGCGTGAAACCACCGGCGATAGAAGTCCATGACCGTGGCGCTGGAGAGGGCGGTGATCTCCGAGTCCAGGGAGGACATGGCGGCGGCAAAGATCACGGCGATGAGGAGCCCCAGTAGCCCCGTGGGGATGAAGTCGATGATGTACGTGGGGAAGACGTAGTTCACGTCGTTGGAGGCCGTGCCCCGGACCTCCTCCACGAGCCCCTTGGCTTCAGATCTCAGCTCGGCCAGCCGATGGTCGAACCCCTCGATGATCCGCCTCGCCTCCTCCACGTCGGCCCCGGCCCTCCGCTCCTCCAGGAGCTCCAGCGTCGCGGCCCTCCGCCGGGCGTGAAGCCTATCCTGCTCCGCCTCCAGCGCCCCGAACTCCCCGGCCCGATCGCTCTCCATGACGGCCGCCACCTCGGCAGGGCTGAAGACCAGCGGGGGCTTCTCGAAGTGGTAGAACACGAAGAGGAGAACGCCGATGGAGAGGATCAGCACCTGCATCGGCACCTTGAGGAAGGCGTTGAAGATGAGGGAGAGGCGGCTGTCCTTGAGGGAGGTGGCCGTGAGGTAGCGCTGCACCTGGCTCTGGTCGGTCCCGAAGTAGGCCAGGAAGAGAAAGAACCCGCCGAAGAGTCCCGACCAGAGGGTGTACCGGTTGTCGGGATCCCAGGAGAGGTCCACGGCCCGCCACATCTCCTGGATCCCGCCCACGTAGACCACGTCCCCCACCCCCACCTCCGCAGGAAGGTTGGCGAAGAGGGCCGCCAGGGCCACGGCGATGCCTCCGAAGACCATGAGCATCTGCACCACGTCGGTCCAGATCACCGCGGTGATGCCACCCGCCATGGTGTAGAGAACCGTCACCAGGGCCATGACCGCGATGGTGAGTCGCTCGTCCCACCCCAGGATCACCGAGAGGACGATGGCCGGAGCGTAGAGGATGATTCCCGCGCCCATGCCCCGGGACAGCAGGAAGAGGAAGCCCGTCAACGCCCTGGTCTTCCCGTCGAACCTCTTCTCCAGGTACTCGTAGGCGGTGAATACCCTCGCCCGGTAGAAGAAGGGGACGAAGACCACGCAGAGGACCACCATGGCGAAAGGAAGAGCCAGGTAGAACTGGATGAACTCCATCCCGTCGTCGAAGGCCTGCCCCGTGGTCCCGATGAAGGTGATGGCGCTGGCCTGCGTGGCCATGACCGAGAGGCCGATGGCCCACCAGGGGAGGCGCCGGTTGGCCAGAAAGTACCCTTCCACCCCCCGGTTCTTCCGGCTCTGATAGAGGGCGAAGGAGACCACCCCGGCGAAGTAGATCACGAAGAGGCACCAGTCCAGGAGGGTCACGGCGTCCCCGGGTCCAGGAGGCGGGTCAGCAGGGTGAGGACCACGATGACCAGGAGGCCGTAGGCGACCACCACCCCGTAGAGCCAGCTCCAGGAGGGGAAGGGCCCCACGGGCCCCTCGTCCCCCGGCGTCTCCTCCGGGACCGGAGGAGACCGGTCAGTCGGCTCAGGTACCGTTCCGTCCCCGGGGTCTGCCACAGGGTTCCCGGGGGCTTCCGGCCCCCCCGTCAAAAGAACACTCCGTGGCCCGGGGCCACATCCTCCCCGCTCAGGGAGAGGAGGTTGGCGAAGAGACGGTACGCCCCGGGGACCCCCTCGGGAAACTGGCGGAAGAAGGCGATCCCGGTATAGACCCAGACACCCTCTCCCAGGGGCGCCACCACGAGGCCGCCTTCCTTGGGCTCCTCTCCGGGATCAGCCATCTCCAGGACCGGGACGTACGGCCCCTCCCAGCTGCTGAGGAAGTAGAGACCCCGCTCCTGGACCCATCCACGGAAGTCCCCGGGCCCGATGGCGTTGGGCGTGGTCAGGACCGGGTGGCCGGGATCCAGGGTCCGCACCTCGGCGGTCTCGTCCGTCACCCGGTCGTGGGGCCGGGACATGGCCACGGGGTGGGGAGCGAAGTTCCCGTCCGCAAACTCGTATTTGTTGTACTGGACGATGACCGTCCCTCCGTCCCGGGCAAAGTCCAGGAGCCGCTCGTTGGCAGCCACCAGGTCCGGCCGGGTTTCGTAGGCTCGGATGCCCAGGACCACCACGTCGTAGCCCGAGAACTCCCCACCCCGGACGGCGCCGGGCGGGAGGAGGTCCACGTCCAGGCCCATCTGCCGGATGGCCTCCGGACCCGAATCTCCGGAACCCATGACGTAGGCCACCGCCGGGTCGCCCTCCACCCCGACGGGAAATACCGAAATCCTGGACCGGGCCTCGGAGACGAGGAGTCCCCTGGGGACGTGGAGGTAGTCCACCATGGAGAGGCCTTCAGTGAAGACCCGACCCTGTCCATCCCTCACCCGGGCCTCCACGGTGTAGCTCCCCTCCTTCGGCTCTCCCGAAACCCTGACACGGAAGGTCAGAGACACCTCCTCGCCGGCCCCGGAAAAGGCGAAGGACCGGGACGCGGGCTCGGCCACCCACCCCGCAGGCAGCACGAGCTCGGCCGTTCCCCCCGAAGGCGCTTCCTGTCGGCTGCGGACCGTCACGGTGAAGCTCCGGGGCTCGGTCGCGCCCAGGGGCCAGGCCATGACGGGAGGATCCAGGGTCACGGAGAGTGCCGGAACCACCAGCACGGGCTCCACGAACTCCCCCCTGGCCTTGTCCACGCCCCGGTAGAAAGCGGCCGGTGTCACCGCAGCCTTCCCCACTCCATTCACCTCCAGCTCCACCCGGGCCCGGACGATGGGGGGATTCACGGCCCTGGCCCAGAGGGACGCATCCCGGGGCCACCGGTACATCTCCCCGTCCCTGGGCTCCCGGAGGTAGTAGGGCGCCGACGGCTCCGCCGAATCGGGCACGGTGAGCCGGTAGCTCCAACGGGCCAGCGCACCCGGAGGAAGATCCATCTCCCCATCCGGGCCCTCCCCCGTCGGTTCCACCGTCCAGCCGTCCCGGCTCACGAGAGTTCCGTGGACGCTTCGGAGGTGGAAGGGCCCGCCGTTCCAGACCTCCACCACGCCCTCCACCACCTCCCCGGGGACCAGCAGATCGTCCTCCATCGTGGCTCCCACCACCACGCCCGAGGCGCTGAGGATGACCTCCTGGAGGATGGCCATGCGTCGGTCGAGAACGCCCTGAACATGCGTTTCGGCTCCGGAGACGCGAGGAGAGCCCCTCCCTTCGGCGTTCCCGAGGGCAAGCGCCCCGGCCAGGGCCTCCCGGGCCTCGCCCAGGGCCGGCGCCGCCTGCCAGGGAGCCGCCAGGGAAGCGGCGTCCCTTGCCGCTGCCACGGCCTCCCGGTACTCCCGCAGCAGCTCCAGGACCGCGGGGCGAACCGACGCATCAAAGCCCTCGGCCAGGGAAAGGAAGCTCGTGTCCACCCCTGCAAAGAGCTCGTCGGGCCCCTCCACGGAAACCCTGGAAGCCACGAGCGTCAGCCTTGACTCCCGGGAGCCCAGAGGCTGGGGCATCCCCATGTCCTGGGACCGGTGCTGGCTCCGGCTTTGCATGGCCACCTGAAAGTGGGAACGACCCAGGAGAGGATCGAAGGTCCCGGTCTCCACAGTGGCCGTCTCTCCCTCCGGCCGACCCCGGGTCCGGCGGTACAGCTTCCTGGGGCTCCAGACCTCGGCCCCCGCTGCAAGCTGCTCGGGGAAGCGATCCGGATCTCCTGCCGCCTCGAACGCCTCCCGGGCCACGATGCCGGCAACCTGGTGGTGGCCGTGGCCGTCCCGGGACGTCCCGGAAAAGACGGACAGGATCACCTGGGGCCGGAACGTTCGAACCACCCAGGTCACGTCCCGGACCAGCTCCTCCCGGGGCCACTTCCTGAAGGTCTCCTCCGCCGTCTTGGAGTACCCGAAGTCGAAGGCTCGTGTGAAGAACTGCAGGCCGCCGTCCAGGGCCCGGGCTGCAAGGAGCTCTCCCGTCCTGAGGATCCCCAGCCCCGCATCCAGCTCCGGCCCGATGAGGTTCTGTCCACCCTCTCCCCGGCTGAGGGAAAGGTAAGCCGTTTCCACGCCCATCCCCCTGGACAGCGCCGTCAGGAGGGAGGTGTCCTCGTCATCGGGATGGGCCCCGATCATCAGGACCCGCTTCACCCCGTCCAGTCTTCTGAGGAGGAGCCCCGTCCCGACGCTCCCCCGGGACCACCGGTCCTCCTGGGCCGCCATGGAGGGAGCCCGCAGACCCGCACCGAAGAGGATGAGGGCCACGAGGAGCACGAGGGGGTTCTTGAGTAGCTTGACCATAGACCCTGGCTGCAACCCTCCATGCAGGGCGGGGGTTCCAGGAACCAGGCCCCGAACAACGACGGATCGCGATCGGAGTGAAACCATCCGTTCGGCAAGGCGTACCTCTGTTACACGACCCGGCACATCCGGGAACCCGACACCCCTCTCGAAGGTAGGGGAGTCTTCAGGAACGCAACGAGCGCCTTCTCCAGCGGCGATACACATCCAGTCATGAACCCGGAAGGTCCGACGATGTCCAAGCTTCACCCCCGGCCTGCACGGCTGATCCCTCCCGTCCTGGGATCCCTCCTGGCGCTCCTCGTGCTGAGCGCCTGTGACATCCTGGGTGCCGACAATGAGATTCCCAGGGAGGCTCGAGTCCTCGTCAGCGGGTCGGCCTCGAACGAGCTCCTGGTGGTGACTTCGAACAACTTCAGCCACGTGCCCGATGCGGGCGGGAATCCGGTGGTCGTCCTGCAGAACTCCGACACCGTCTACATCGACCCGGCAGCGGTCCATGACGAGATCTACGACATCGCCCCTGCCAACGCATTCTACGCCGAGCTCACGAACCCGGACACCACCACCGCCATCGTGACCATGCGGGTCTGGGTGGACGGGGACCTGGAATACGAGCAGGTCGATTTTACGCTGGTGGATCAGTCCCTCTCGTTCAGCCGCTCGTACAACGACTTCGGGTATTGAGGGCCCACCCCCCACGGCCAAAAGCTTTCAGGACGGGCGCGGCAAGGCCCAAAACCCGCCGCGACGGGCTCAGGGCGCTACGGTGATGAACTCCGTCAGGTAGGTCCGCCATACGGCAATGAAGGCATAGACCGTTGCGAAAAGGATCACCGGAGGCAGGACCCACCGCACCAGCCTCATCACCAGGGGAATGAACCGCTTGGACGCCTCCGAGGCTCCGGTCTTCAGCTCCTCGGATGCCCCCACCGCCACCCATCCCACGAAGATGGCCATGAAGAAGGCCCCCAGGGCCAGCATGGCCTCGGCCAGTCGGTCCACCACCGAGAGGATGGAGAGGGACATGGCCGGCAGGAGTCCCATGATGGCGATGAGGATCCCCGCCGTCACCGAGGCCGGTTTCCGCGGCAGGTCGAACTCGTCGATGACCGAGGAGGTGACCACCTCCAGGAGGGAGACCGCCGAGGTCACCGCTCCCACCACCAGCGCCGTGAAGAAGAGGATCCCCACAGCCCGACCCATGGCTCCCATCTCCACGAAGGCACCGGGAAGGGCGATGAAGAGGGCGCCCACGGTGCTCTCGCTCACCTCACCCTGGATGCCCAGGGCGAAGATGACGGGGAAGACCACCAGACCCGCCACGAAAGCCACCCCGAAATCCGAGAAGGCGATGACCGTTCCCTCCCGGTTCATGTTCGTGTCCTTGGGCAGGTAGGAGGAAAAGGTCAGCATGCATCCCATTCCCAGGCTCAGGGAGTAGAAGGCCTGCCCGGCGGCCTGGCTCAGGATGTAGGGATCCATCAAGTCCGAGATCCGGGGGCTCAGGTAAAAGGAATACCCCTCCATGGCCCCGGGGAGGGTGGCCGACCATATGGCCAGGAGAACCAGGATGGAGAAGAGGACCGGCATGAGGACCAGCGCCGCCCGCTCGATGCCCTTCTGAACGCCCAGGCTCACGATGAGGATGGTGGTGGCCATGATTCCAAGGTGGAACCAGACGGGGGTCCATCCCGTGGTGACTTCACCGAAGCGAATACCGGGATCCCCGGGAAACCCTACCAGGATCCCGTCCAGGGCGTAGCGCACCACCCAACCGGCGATGACCGAGTAGTAGGCCAGGATGATGAAGCCGGTGAGGACGTACATGTACCCCAGGAGGGACCACCTCCCGCCTCCCAGCTTCCGGAGTGCCCCGATGGGGGAGAGCCCCGAGCCCCGACCCACGGAAAACTCCGAGAGCATGAGGGGAATTCCCACGCACAGCGTCAGGATGATGTAGAGGAAGACGAAGGCCGCCCCCCCACCCTCGGCGGCCACGTAGGGGAACCGCCACATGTTACCGAGCCCCACGGCGCTTCCCACCGCGGCAAGGATGAACCCGAGGCGGGTGTTGAAGAACTCTCGCTGGCCGCCCTCGCTATGGTGCATGATGACCTCAGCCTCAGAAGAGACACGTGCCGCCCCGCCTCCACGAAACAACCGCCTGGAGATCGAGGCCTTGGAGGAGCCGATTCCGGCACCCTCCACAGAATCCGGCAATAGAAGGGCAGACGGGGCAGGCCGTCAACCTCGTGAATCGGGTCCCGCTTCCCACCGCATTCCGCCGGGCTTCCCAGCCCGGTGCCCCCCTTCCGATACGGCTCCTCACCGCTATTCTCCTTTCCTGTGACAGCGCGCACGAGCATACTCCACGGGGAGGCGTCATGGAGTACGAACCTGTGAACCTGGCTCGGAAGCTCTCATCCATCCGGGACTACTGGAGTCCGAAGGTAGTGGGAGAGATGAACGGCCAACATGTGAAGCTGGCCAAGCTCGAGGGTGCGTTCGTCTGGCACCGGCATCAGAACGAAGACGAGCTTTTTCTCGTATTGGACGGTAGGCTTCGCCTCGAACTCCGAGACGGAGCGGTAACGCTGCAGGAGGGGGAGATGTTCATCGTCCCCCGAGGTATAGAGCATCGACCGGTTGCTGAAGAAGAGGCGCATGTGCTCTTCTTCGAGCCCGTCTCCACTCTGAACACCGGCAACGTGCGAAACCAGCTTACAGTCGAGAACCCCGAGCGGATCTGAATGTCCTCACACCGCTTCAAGCCCGACCCCCACCTCTTCCCCTTCCAGTCCCGCTGGTTCGAGAGCTCCACGGGGCTCATCCATTACGTGGACGAGGGAGAAGGTCCACCCATCCTCTTTCTCCACGGTAACCCGACCTGGAGCTTTCTCTACCGGGGAATCATCATCCGGCTCAGGAAGGACTTCCGGTGCATCGCACCGGATTACCCGGGCTTCGGCCGATCCGATCACCCGGCCGACTACCGGTATACCCCGGAGGAGCATGCCCGGGCCATGACCGAGCTGGTCCGGGAACTGGATCCCCGGGGGCTCACCATCATGGGCCACGATTGGGGGGGGCCCGTGGGGATGCAGGTGGCGGTGAACGAGGCAGACCGCCTGCGGGCGCTGGTCATGGGAAACACCTGGTACTGGCCCATGCAGGCCCTTCACCTCCGGGCCTTCAGCTGGCTCATGTCCCTGGGGTACATGCAGAGCCTGATCCTCCGCAAGAACATTTTCGTGGACCGGATGATTCCCCTGGGATTGAAGCACCCCGTAGCCGCGGAGGTCATGGAGCACTACCGGGGCCCCTTTCCCGACGTGGACAGCCGGGCCGGGGTCGCCGAGCTGGTCCGCCAGCTCACCCTCTCGGCCAACTGGCTCGGGGACCTGGAGATGCGCGTCGGCCGCACCCTGGGGCACCTCCCCCTTCTCCTCACCTGGGGCATCGAGGACCTGGCCTTCACCCCGGCCTTCATGGATACCTTCCGCAGGGACTTCCCCGACACCCACGTGGCCCGCCTGGACGCCAAGCACTACATACAGGAGGACGCCCCGGCGGAGATCAGCGCGGCCATTCGGGAGTTCCTGACGCCCGAGGCGCTGCGCCGGACCGGTCCTCGAGAGGTCGGGACCGGTTGATCCACTCCTCGGTTCAGAAGAGGAGAATGTCCCCGTAGCAGGCGGCGGCCTCCCCGGCCGTATCATCGGCATCGGTCATGATGGCAATGCTGTGCAACGGCGGAGGCTCATGGCCGAAAGCCTCCACGAAGTCCCGGTCCAGATCTCGCTCTTCCGTCCACCACCGGCCCGCATGATCCCGGCCGCTCTTCACCACCACGACCATAGCCTGATCCGTATAGGCGTTGGGAGCCACCGTTCCCACCCGGGCCCGGTTCCCCCACACGTATACCAGGGCCTTTCCGGGAGCCTCTCCGCCGAAACGGCGACCCGCCAGGCGCTGCTTGAGGCGGTGCATGATCCCGGCCCTCTCCGGTTCGAAACGAAAGTTCACGTAGACCCTGGCCGCAAAATCGTCTCCCTCCTTTCGGGTCAGGTCCCCGCCGGGCACCGGCCCCGGAACCCACCAACTCCAGCGGATGAGGGAGGGGGGGTCCGCCGTGTCCTCCAGAAGCTTCAAGAGCCCGGAGCCGCCGGCATCGGCATCGGCCCGGAGGCAGGCTCGATCCTCTACGCGGCCGGGGGTGTACCGGGTCTCTCCACGCTCGCCGCCAAAGGCCAGGGGTTTCCATCCGGACAGAACCTCATCGTTGGCCGCCGGAGCCTCCCCGCCGTCCGGATCCACGGGGGCCAGGGCTCCGAACTCGCCCACCATCAGCGTATCGCCCCGGGACAGGTTGTGTCCCGTGCCGCCTGCATGAATGCCGGACTCCCCAGCCCACACTGCCGAAGCGCAAACAAGCGGGACGGAGCGGACTACCCTCCATCTCGTCTTCATTCGAATCCCTCTCATGCCTCATCCCCACCCGGCACTTCAGCCCCCGACACCCGGGATCCGGAATCCGCTGAAGTGGGACCGGACCCGCTCTCCACGGGATCGCTGGGCTCGAGCCCCTGCATGCGATGCTTTGACCGTTCCGTTTCGGGAAGATCGGAGGGACGGTAGAGGATGACCCGGGCCCGCTCCAGGGTCACCAGGCCGCCGCCGATGAGCTCATCCAACTCCGGAAGAACCTCCTCGATGGTCTCCTCCGTCTCCACCACCTCCACCACCACGGGCAGGTCCATGGACAGGCGAAGGACCCGGTCCGTCTGGAGCTTCGCGCTGGCCCCGAAACCTGCGATGCCCCGGAGAACCGTGGCCCCTGCGAACCCCCTCTCCCTGAGGGTGAGGAGGATGGCCATGTAGACCAGTTTGCCCTTGTAGGGACCCGACTCCACCCGGTCACCCTCCCCTACGTGGATCCGCATGAGGGTGCGTTCCCCCCTGAACCGATGCGCCATGGACTACCCCCTTGCTTGAAGCAGAAGAGATCCCAGGTACAGCCCGCCGAGCACGCCGAAAAGTCCCAGGAGGACGCTGCCGCCCACGTACAGCCCCCCCCGGCCCCACTCTCCTCCCTGGATCAGGACCAGGGCCTCGTAGGAAAAGGTGCTGAAGGTGGTGAAGGCTCCCAGGAAGCCGATGGTGAGAAAGGACCGGGTTTCGGCTGAAAGGGCCAGCCCCTCCAACAGGTAGAAGACGAAACCGAGGAGGAAGGACCCGAGGATGTTCACCACCATCGTCCCCAGGGGGAAAGAGGTCGAGAGGAGGCCCTGAACCCAGCCGCTGAGGGAATAGCGGGCCACGGCGCCGAGGGCGCCGCCCGCTGCAATGATCAGGAGGAACATTCGCAACCCGAGCAATCGAAAAGCGATGAGGACCCGTGAGCCGGGAAGGACCCCGAAAGATACATCAAGAAGTGCATCCTGGAGACCCGGTTCGGCCGGGACGGTCGACCCCTCCTCCTTGCTCGCCCCCTCCGGGAAGGTCCACATTCCGTGCCGACGCCGCCGGTGAGCGGGCGTCCCCCGGGACACCCCGGGGAGGCCCGGTCACCGCCCCACCATCCAGCGAACCCGGCCTCCAGGGGAGGCGACTCCATGGACACCCATCTTCGGTCTCTCGCCCACCTGCACCGGAACCTTCATCGCCTGAGGCGCCACCCGGACCGGGAAGGGCACACCCTGGCTCCCGTGGAGCATCCGGGCCATCACACCCTCCACCAGGTGCGGGAGCCGGACGCCCCCTCCCCGGAGACCACACCCCTGCTCCTGATTCGGAACGGCCGCCTGCTGGGCTCAGAGGATACCGTTACCGTGGCCGTCCGCGGGGACCGCATCGTCCACGTGGGTCCCGAAACGGAGGAGGGCCGACGGATGGCCGAACACGGGGCCACCATCCTGGACGCCGACGGCGGCACCGTCCTCCCGGGTTTCTGTGACAGCCATGTGCATCTCCTGGTGGGATCCGAACGCTACCAGGGGCTGGACGTGGAGGATGTCCGGTCCAGGGAGGACCTGCTGGCACGGTTGAGGGCCTTCGCCGAAAAACACCCGGAGCTGGAAGCCCTGCACCTCTACGGCCTGAACTACCTGGAGCCCCCCCTCCTCCCCGCCGACCGTGCACGCCTGATCCTGGACGAAGCGGTTTCCCATCGCCCCGTCTTCGTGTACGCCCATGACCTGCATACGGGATGGGCCAACACGAAGGCCATGGAAGAGGCCGACTTCCTTCGGCCCATGCCCCCCTTTCCCGACCTCCTGGAACACCTGCACCTCACCGAGAACGTGAAACTCGGTGAAGACGGCTTGCCCAGCGGCGAGCTGAAGGAGCCCGACGTCTATTTCCTGGTGGAGGGGCTCCTTCGCAGCCGGCACCCCCTCTCCGCGGACCAGAAGCTGAACTACGTGGAGCAGGCCTGTGCCGACCTGGCGGCCCGAGGCCTCACCGCCATCCATAACATGGGCCTGGCCGTGCCCGAGGAGGACGTGGAGCTCCTCCTCCTTCTCCTGGAGCTGGAGGAAAAGGACCGGCTCCCCCTGAGGGTCCATTCCTCCTTTTCCGCCCTCCCCGACGATCATGCCCTGCATGACGTGCGGCACGCCGCAGAGATCCGGGACGCCCTGTCCCGGGCCAGGGAGGGTGAGATCTCGGCCGGCGAGCTTCACAGCTTCCTCCTGGAGCAGATGCAGAAGGTCACCGATCTGCGCCATCAGGCGTCCCTGGATGCAGCCGACAGGCACGAAGAAGAGGGATGGGGTCCTCTGGCAAAGCTCCTCAGGGAGACGGCCCAACTGGCCCGTGCCCAGGCCCATGCCCACCACGCAGCCCATCACCTGGAACGAGGCGAGGACCGGAAGGCAGAAGCCCGGAGCCGTTTCCTGGATCCCCGGGGGCGTGTGCAGATGACGGCGGTAAAGGTGTTCATGGACGGCGTCATCGAGAAGGACACGGCCTACCGCTCGGACCGGGAAGCCGTGGACGGGGTCCCCGCCTTCACCCAGGACCAGATCGATGAGGTGGTGATGCTGGCCGATTCCCTCGGTCTTCAGGTGGCCGCCCACTGCATCGGGGACTCCGCCGTCCACTCCATCCTGGACGCCATCGAGAAGGCTCGGAAGACCAACGCGGGCATCGACGAGGAGAGGGGCCACAGGATCCGCCACCGGGTGGAGCACATCGAGATGTGCCTACCCTCCGACATCCCCCGCTTCACCCGCCTCGACGTCATCGCCTCCATGCAGCCCCTCCACCAGCGCCCTCCCACGACCCTCTGGCACCGGAAGGTGGACCGGACCCACTGGAAGACGGCCTTCCCCTGGCGGGACCTCACCGAGACGGGGGCCACCCTCATCTTCGGAAGCGACTGGCCCATCGTGTCGAGCGACTGCCTGGAGGCCTTTCAGCGAGCGGCCACCCGGGGACCGTGGCTCCCGAATCTTCCAAGCCAGGGACTCGCCCTGTCCGCCATCGTCGGGGGATACACCGAGCGCCCCCCCTATGCCGAGTATCAGGAGAAGCTCCGTGGACGTCTCGAGACAGGCCAGCTCGCTGATCTCGTGGTCCTGGAGGAAAAGCTCGAAGGGGTCCCGGCGGAAGCTCTGCGGGAAGTGGGGATCCGGTACACGGTGAGCGGCGGAAGAGTCACGTTCGAGGGCAACGCCACCGGCACCTGAATGCAAAAAGGCCCAGCGTCTCCGCCGGACCTTCAGCCCCGTCTCATGGCCGCTGCTGGACTCGAACCAGCGACCCCATCGATGTGAGCGATGTGCTCTGCCAACTGAGCTAAGCGGCCGCAATCCTCGGGGGCCGTTACGGCGCCCCTTCAAGCTGAAGCGGCCAGATCGTCGGACCCGGCCCCTCACCTTCCTTCCCTTTTCAGTACCCCCAGGGGGAATCGAACCCCCGTCTCCTGGCTGAGAACCAGGTATCCTGGGCCACTAGACGATGGGGGCAAAAAAAAGCTGCGCCCGATTTCCAGGGCGGCCCTAAACATATTCAAACCGAAAGAAGGGCTCAAGCCCTTCAATTCTCCCTTGCCAGAAGCGTTATTATTGGGCCTCCAGAGCCTGTCCAGGCGCGGCGATCCTCAGGGGAGAATCATGGCCGAGAAGCTGAACGACGAATCCATCCGGGATTGGCTGGAAAAGCGAAACGGCTGGAAGCAGAAGGGCGATGCCCTGGTAAAGGAGTTCAGGTTCTCCTCGTTTCGAAACACCATCGTGTTCGTGAACCGCATCGCCAGCCTGGCCGACGACGGCGGGCACCGGCCCGGGATGGACATTCGCGACGAGATGGTCCGGCTGACCCTCACGACCCCCGAGGTGAAAGGCATCTCGGAGAAGGATCTGGACATGGCTCAACGCATCGACTTCGCGACTTCGGCCCGGTAAACCCGCCCCCGGCGAACCCCGCGCCTCCTGCCCTCCCCCATCCTTCCCCGAGCCACTCTTTCCCCGCATCCCCTACCCGGGGAGTCCCTGGAGAAGGAAGGTCTTCGTGACCTGGAAGGTCTCCTCGTGGTCCAGGAGACCCTCGTGCGTGGGACAGCAGATGAGGGTATCGGGCACACCCGGCAACGTCGCCGCGTCCCCCGGCAGCACATTCAGATCCACCGGAGTCCGGATGGTGAGGACCTCCTCCACCCACTCCTGGAGCCGGGGACCGGTCCAGAGGGCCTGCAGGAAGCCGCTCTCCGGGCGCATCTCCTTTCCACCCTCTCCCCAAGCCAGGTAAGCCGTCATCGTCCCCTGCAGGGGTGAGGCCAGCAAGACGACGCGTCGCACCGGAACCTGCTCCCCCTTCTCGTGGAGAAGGGCCCATAGCGCCAGCCCTCCCATGGAGTGGGCCACCACGTCCACCTTCGAGGCCCCCGTCCGGTCCAGGAGGATCTGGATGGCTCCCTCGATCTCCTCTGCATGCTCCAGATTGCTGCCCACGGGATCCACGAACTGGAGGGCCATGACCTCGGTTGCGTCCCATCCTTCCCGGATGAATCGATCTCTGAGGGCCGCCAACTCCATGGCCTGGCCCAACCACCCGGGGACCAGGAGGACCGGATGATGGCCCGGCGGCGGATCCGCCGACCCCGTCAGGCGCGATTCCTGGGCTCCGGCAACACCCGGGCCGCAGGTAAAGGCCAGGGCCAGGATAAGAGCCCCAATCCGGCGCTTTGCCTTGGATGGCCTCTTTCCTATCTTCCTACACTCCTCGGAGGCCGCCTTCCGGCTCCGAGGTCCTTTCCCAAGCAATCGGAGTGGTGGGTGATGTCGAAAGGCATTGGCGAGGGGCGTTGGGCCCTGATCCTCGGAGCCTCCAGCGGATTCGGAGAAGCATGTGCCCGGGCATTGGCCGAGGTCGGGTACGACATCTTCGGCGTTCACCTGGATCGTCGAGCCGGTCTGGAGCACGTGGCGCAGATCAAATCCGATCTGGAAGAGATGGGGACTGCGGCGCACTTCTTCAACATCAACGCCGCGGATCCCCACAAGATGGAGGACACCCTGGGGGAGATGGAAGCCCTTCTTGGGGAGGGGGAGGACATCGGTGTGCTCATGCACTCCCTGGCCTTCGGCACGCTCCGGCCCTACGTAGGCGAGGGAGCCGTATCCACCAGCCAGATGGACATGACCCTCCGGGTGATGGCCCATTCCCTGGTGGACTGGACCCAGGCAGCGGTCCGCAGGGACCTGCTGGGAAGAGGCGGTAGGATCTTCGCCATGACATCCTCGGGCTCCAACCGCGTCATCCCCAGCTACGGGCCTGTTTCCGCCGCCAAGGCCGCCCTCGAGTCCCACTGCAGGCAGTTGGCCTATGAGCTCGCCCCCCTGAGCATCACGGTGAACGCCCTTCGGGGAGGCGTAACGGACACACCGGCCCTCAGGAAGATCCCCGGCAACGCCGCTCTCATCGACGGCGCCAGCCAAAGGAACCCCTCCGGCCGTCTCACGACCCCCGAGGACGTGGCCGATGCGGTAGTGACCCTCTGCTCTCCTCGGAGCCGCTGGATCACCGGGAACGTCATCAACGTGGACGGGGGCGAGGAGATCGTCGTCTGAACCGGCAGGGTGCCCGGCTCGGCGACGCGGCGAACCGCACCCATTGCCGCCGACGAGAGCCCGGGGCTCAGGCATCCTCCTCGATTGCCTCCCGGATGGAGGCCTCGATCCGGGGCACCACCCACTCGAGTTGTTCCTCGGAGATGACCAGGGGAGGGGAGAGCTCCAGAACGTGACCCCGCTCTCCCGCCGGCAGGACCAGGATCCCCCGGCGAAGAGCCGCCTCCGAGGCCCTCACCGCTCCTCCCGTCATGGGACGATCTACGCTCGGACGCCTCATCTCTATGCCCACGAAGAGCCCCCGGCCCCGGACATCGGTCACCTCGGGGACACCGTCCAGGGCGGCCCGGAGATCCTCCAGGAGTTTGGCTCCCAGCGTCGCCGACCGCTCCACCAGCCCCCGATCCTCCAGCTCCTCGAGAAACGCCAGCCCCGAGGCGCAGGCCAGGGGGTTGCCGAGGAAGGTGCTGGTATGAATGGCCTCACCTCGGGAGGGGGGCCATCCGTTCATCACCGTGGGGGATCCCATGCATGCACTCAGGGGAAGCCCCCCACCCAGACCCTTCCCCAGGCAAAGAAGATCGGGGACGACCTTCTCCTCCTGGCAGGCGAAGAGACAGCCGGTCCGGCCCAGTCCGGTGAAGATCTCGTCGAAGATGAGGAGGGCGCCGGCCTCCCGGGTCATCTGAGCCAGGTCGTGGAGGAAGCCCGGCGGGGGAATCCGCACCCCGGCCCGCCCCTGGATGGGTTCGATGATGACGGCGCCCACCTCGTCCTTCCGGTCGCCTTCCCTCAGGATCCAGTGAACCGCCTCCAGGCTCCGGGCCACACTTCTCTCCCAGTTCGCACCCGAGTCGGGAAAAGGGGCGAATCGGGCTCCCTGGTAGATGCGGGAGAGGAAGGGGCCCCGGAACTCCTCCCGGTGCGTGGTGGCCAGAGCCCCCAGGGTCAACCCGTGGTAGCCGCCTTCGAAGGCCAGGATCCCGGGCTTTCCCGTGGCCAGGACCGCCGTCTTGAGCGCCGCCTCCACGGCCTCGGACCCCGACGATCCCAGGATGGTCCGGGCCTCCGGCCAGGGTGCCAGATCGGCCAGAGCCTCCAGAAACTCCAGCTTCCGAGCCGGCGGGTGCACATCCCCCATGCCGTGGATGAGCCGCCCGGC
The DNA here is from genome assembly GCA_964464555.1 of uncultured Gemmatimonadaceae bacterium. Classification (GTDB taxonomy): domain Bacteria; phylum Gemmatimonadota; class Gemmatimonadetes; order Longimicrobiales; family Gaopeijiaceae; genus CAYXGM01. The sequence continues at coordinate 38,334 of CAYXGM010000037.1, forward strand.
CTGGTCCCGGACCCCCTCCACCACCGGTCCGGGGGTGTGTCCCGCCACCGCTACGCCGAAGGCCCCCGTGAGGTCCAGGTACAGGTTTCCGTCAACGTCCACCACGTTGGCGCCGGCCGCCGCCTCCCAGAAGACGGGAAAGCGGGGCGTGACATGGGTGATGTTCCGGGACTCCACCTTGGCCAGTCGCTCGGCCATTTCCCGGGAGCGCGGCCCCGGGGGGGGCACCTCCAGATGCGGGAGCAGAGTGCCCAGGTCGTCGGGAAGGTCCGTGGTCATGCAGCACCTCCGGGAACGGGCCTCCCCACTCGGGTTGCACCCCAGAAGAGAAGGGCCGCCATGACCCCCAGGGCCAGGACCGATCCCAGGGCTCCGGCCTTCTCGGCGCCGTAGTACCAGGCGGCGATGAGGAGGGCCACGCAGGCGGCCACCAGAACGGGCCTGCTTCCCCTGGCGAGGCCGTACCAGAGACCCACCCCTCCCACCCCTCCCACCGTGAGGGCAGCCGGCTCCGGGGGGGTATCCAGGGCCTCCAGCGTGGTGATGAACCCGAAGGGAATCCCTGCCAGGACGCACAGTGCCAGGACCTTCTCGAACCAGTCCCTGCGAAGGTGGGGTGGAGCGCCGTCCTGCAGACCCCAGAAGGCCAACCCCGCTACCAGGATCAGCCAGACGTCCATGGGGAGGATGGTGAAGGCGTCCAGGTCCCAGGCGATCTCCCCACTGAAGGCCAGGAGGACGAATCCCGTGACGGCACATGCGGCAAACATGGGCAGGGCCCACTCGGGACCGTCGGGGTCCTCGAGCCGGTACCCCAGAAAGGCCAACGCAAGCACCAGAATCCCATCCAGGATCCAGAGAATGGGCTCGTCTCCCAGAACCGTGGCACGATCAAAAAAACCGTACACAAAGAGGAAGGCCATGGCCGCCTGGAGGCCGGCCAGGCCCGGGTCCCGCCTCAGGGCGACTCCCAACGCGCCGAGGGCCACCAGGAGTCCCGCGACCCCAACGGCCACGCCCCCTGCACTCCCGTCGGCCCAGGCTTCCCGTGAGTGTATCAGGCCCATGAACACCAGGACGGGTCCCGAAACCTGGAGGAGATACGCCACCGGGACCCAGCGCCCGACCCCCGGGAGCCGGACGCCCAGGGTAAAGATCCCGAGACCGATGACGGCCAGGGTGAGGGACTGACCCGCCGGCCCCATGGCCGGCCAGGCCCAGGCCAGAAAGGTGGAGCCGGCAATGACGAGAACAGCCCCGCCCGTGGCGGCGAGGAGGTACTGGGACCAGCGGCGGCTCTCCACCTCGAACTCTTCTCGGGTTTCGTCCCGGAGATTGTTCGCGAGATGGGGAGGTAGAAGCCCCTTTTCTTCCCATCGACGGATGGCGCGAAAAACGGGGTGTGAGGTCCTGGCCATGGACACCTCCTTGAGGGGGCTCCGCCGGCACCGGCGGGCTCGCCCTTTCAGGGGGTCGGGGTCCCCTCCCGTCCCCCCCC
>CAYXGM010000038.1:0-37971 GCA_964464555.1 uncultured Gemmatimonadaceae bacterium
TGGCTGAGCTCCTGCCCATGTGCGGTTGGTGCCGGCAGGTCAGAACCGATGAGGGTTACTGGGAGGGGCTGGAGAGCTACATCACCAAGCAGGCCAGAACCCAGTTCACCCACGGAATCTGTCCCACCTGCAAGGCGAAGCTGGCCAGGGACACGGAGACCTCGGGTCCGGAATCTCCTCCGAGAGGAGGGGACCGACCGACGCCGGATGAGAGCGGCGGGAAACCTCGCGGGGAAGACCCGGACAGCGAACGCTGGCCCGGACCCAGGGATCCCGGGTTGGACGGCTACTGAGGCCGGTTGCCGGAGAAGGAGTAGCGACCTTCCCGGATGGGTTGTGCGTAACCCGGAAGAGCCCACCCACATACACCCGGCACCCTTCTTGCGCGAATATCTGACGGGTTACATTGCTAAGTGACTTCATGACAATGGGTTGTGGAATAGATGGGGGAAGAAACCCCGCCTTCGTGGGACACAATTGCCCAAACCTGTCCCCCTCTGGCCCGGTGACGAGAGGGGACCTCACGAGAACCGCAGAGAGCACGTATGGAAGGCAAAGTCGCGAAGCTCAAGGTCAAGCCGAAGCCTTTTCTCTACCCCGAGTTCTGCAAGGCATGCGGCCGATGCATCGAGACCTGTCGGTTCGGATGCATCACCGAGGGAACGGAGATCAATCCCGAGACGGGTGTGGCACCCATACAGCTCGACCTGGAGAAGTGTTCGAGCTGCGGTCTTTGTGTGAGTGCCTGTCCCGAGCCCTTCGGCCTCCACATGCGGGTCGTGGATGTGGAGGAAATCGAAAACGAGGCTCTGGAAGGTGTGCACTCCTTCCATGAGGTGGTGGAGCTCTTCGACAAGGCCGACTACGAGCTGGAGGATCCTTCGGAGCTCTTCGGCCCCCGGGAGACCGAAGCGCCGGAACCGGAGCCCATTCCCGACGAGTGGCTGCACCTGGACCATGCTGAGCCCCTGATCCTCAAGGGGAACTACGCGGCGGCGGTAGGGGCCATTCTCGCCGGGTGCCGCCACGTCTACGGGTATCCCATCACCCCCTCCACGGAGGGGGCCGAGCTCATGGCCAAGCTCCAGCCCCTCATGGACGGGGTCTTTTTGCAGGCCGTGAGCGAGGTGGCCACGGTGAACATGATGTACGGGACCGGCGGCGCCGGCTTGCCGTGCATGACCTTCACGTCCTCCCCCGGCTTCAGCCTCATGCTTGAGGGTGTGTCGTACATGGTGGGCGCCGAGGTTCCCGGCGTGTTCGTGAACGTGATGAGGGGCGGGCCGGGGCTGGGCAACATCGCACCGGAGCAGTCCGACATCAAACTGGCCTGCCGGGGGCTGGGGCACGGGAACAGTCATGCCATCGTTCTCACCCCCTCCACGCCCCAGGAGATGCTGGACCTGACCATGCTGGCCTTCGACCTCACCTTCAAGTACCGGAACCCGGTGGTCATTCTGGGCGACGGGTACCTGGGACAGATGACCGGCCGGGTGAACCTCCCCGAGACGATGAAGAAGCCGGGGATCCCCGAGTGGGCCGTCTACGGGGACCTGGATCACAGGCGGAACCTCATCTGCTCCATCGCTCTTTCCGAGCCCGACCTGGAGGCCCACAACATTCACCTGAACGAGAAGTACGCGGAGATGATCGCCAACGAGCAGCGGGCCGATCTCTTCCACACCGGTGACGCCGAGATCCTGGTGGTGGCCGCCAATACGCCGGCCCGAATGGCCAAGGGGGCCGTACAGGAGCTACGGGACAGGGGGGTCAAAGCCGGGCTCTTCCGGCCCATCACCGTCTGGCCCTTCCCCATCGACCACCTCTCTTCGGTCCTGGGGCACACGCGACGGATCGTGTTGGTGGAGGCCAGCAACGGCCAACTCGAGGACGAGCTGCGATTGGCCCTGAGCAAGGCGGGCATCGAGCCCCCGCCCATTGATCACGTACGCCGCTTCGGCGGCATCCTCCCGCAGCAGGGCGAGATCGTGGATGCCGTGCTCCAGGGAGAGGAGGTGGCCCCATGAGCGTCTCGACCTTCTACGACCGCTTCGAGCGCCACGCCCACGGGGAGGGCCTCAAAGGCCACGCAACCCACTACTGCGCCGGGTGCGGCCATGGACTGGCCCACAAGTACATCGGAGAGGCCATCGACGAGCTGGGCATCCAGGACCGCGTGGTGGCGGTCTCGCCGGTGGGGTGCAGCGTCTTCCTCTACTACTACATGGACGTGGGGAACACGCAGGCCGCCCACGGGCGGGCTCCCGTGGTGGCTCTGGGCCACAAGCTCGCCAACCCCGAATCCGTCGTCATCAGCTACCAGGGGGATGGGGACCTGGCCTCCATCGGCCTGGCCGAGACCTTCCACACGGCCCAGACCGGGCTTCCCATCAGCGTCATCTTCATCAACAACGCCATCTACGGGATGACCGGGGGTCAGATGGCGCCCACGAGCCTCCTGGGCCAGCCCACCACCACCACGCCCCGGGGCCGGGAGAAGGTCCATGGCCTCCCTCTCAGGATGGCCGAACTCATCGGTGAGATGGACGGGCCGGTCTACGTGGAGCGGGTGGGCCTCTTCAAGCCCAAGATGAGGGTCAAGGCCAAGAAGGCCATCAAGAAGGCCATCCGGCTCCAGGTGGAGAACAAGGGCTATTCCTTCGTGGAGGTTCTTTCCGAGTGCCCCACCCATCTGAAGATGACACCGGTGGAGGCGGAGAAGTGGGTGGAGGAGAACATGGTGCCCATCTTCCCCCTGGGGGTGAAAAAGGACATCACCGAGGAGATCACTTCCGAGCACGAGTTCAAGTCCTTCACGCCCCGCTTCGATCCGGTGGAGGTGAAGACCCTCATCACCGAGGGCATGGAGGAGGCGCCGGATCGGTTCAGCACCGTCTTTCCGGAGCACCTGGCCAAAGAGGACATCTCCCTCAAGCTGGCCGGAGCCGGGGGAGACGGCGCGCAGACCGCAGCCCTTCTCCTCACCCGCATGGCCATCAACGAGGGGCTGGACTCCACGCACATCCCCTCCTACGGCCCCGAGTCCAGAGGGGGGACGTCCTACGCCGATGTGCACATTGCCCGGGAGGAGGTCCTGTCTCCGGCCTCGCCGCGGCCCAACATCCTGGTGGCTTTCAACGCCCCGTCGCTGGTGAAGTTTGCCCCGGACGTCGCTCCGGGGGGGATCATCATCTACGACAGCTCCGTCATCTCCGACCCGCCGTCCATCAACGGCAAGGTCAAGATGTACGGGGTCCCCTTCACCGATATCGCGGTGGACATCGGCCGGCGGGTCATCAAGAACGTGGTGGCCCTCGGGGCCCTGCAGGCCGTTACGGAGATCTTTCCCGCTGAGACCTTCCTGGAGGCCATCCGCCAGGCCCTGGCCAGCAAGTGCGCCATGATCCCCATGAACGAAGAAGCCTTCAAGTGGGGACGGAAGGCGGTGCTGGAGGGGATCGAGGAGTAGGCGCCCGAGCAGGTGGCCTGCCGGTCGGGACGAGGCGGGGGCGCGTAGGCGAGGAGTTTGCCCCTGCCGTCGGGAACCGGGGTGCGGGGCAACCCATGGCAACCAAGGGTAGCCTCGCGTCCCCGCTCCCATGTGGCTATCCTTCCCCGTCCCGTATCCTCACTCCTGCGGCCATCTCCCGGTGAAACCAACCTCCTCCGACCCCGATGAACGTGCGGTTGCGTCCCATCCCCGGGGCGGCGGCACAGGGCCCATCGTAGCCTGGACCCTCTACGACTGGGCCAATTCGGCCTTCACCACCATCATCGTCACCTTCGTCTACTCGGCCTATTTCGCCGGGGCCATGGCCGGCGACGAGGAGATGGGGCTGGCCTACTGGACTCGGGCCATCTCGGTGAGCGCGGTGATCATCGCCGTTCTCTCGCCGGTGGTGGGCGCCATGGCCGACCGGGGGGGGAGGCGGCGGCGGTACCTGATCATCTCCACTCTGGTGTGCGTGACCTTCACGGCCCTACTCACCTTCGTGTCCCCCGGCACGCCGCACGCCGTCCTGGTGGCGCTTTCCTTGTTCGTCGTGGCCAATGTGGCCTTCGAGGTCGGGGGAGTCTTCTATAACTCCTTCCTGCCGGTCATCGCTCCACCGGACCGGGTGGGGACCATCTCGGGGATCGGGTGGGGGGTGGGATACATGGCGGGGATCGTGTCCATGCTCCTGGCTCTCCTTGCCTTCACCGGAATCCCCGCCGGGCCCGGTCCGTGGCTGAACCTCCCCACCGAGGACGGATTCAACGTCAGGGCGGTGAACCTCCTGGTGGCCGGCTGGTTTCTGGTGTTCTCCATCCCCATGTTCGTCCTGGTCAGGGATCCCGAGCCCACCAGGTCCGGCTTGAAAGTGGGAGCGGCCTTCCGGGAGCTCCGCCGGACCTTCGGGGAGATCGGCCACTACAGGGAGCTGGCCAAGTTCCTCCTGGCCCGACTCATCTACAACGACGGCCTGGGGACCATCTTCGGGCTCATCGGGGTCTTCGCCGGCATCGTCTTCGGGTGGAACACGGCCGAGATCCTCATCTTCGGAATCGCCGCCAACCTCACGGCAGGGACCGGAGCCTTCGTCTTCGGGTTCCTGGACGACCGCCTGGGAGGAAAGGCCACCGTCATGATCTCCGTGGTGGCCCTAACTCTGGGCGTGATCCTGGGGGTCAGCACCCGGAGCGAGACTTGGTTCTGGGTGGCAGGGCTGTCGGCGGCGGTCTTCGCCGGTCCGAACCAGGCGGCCAGCCGGTCCCTCATGGCCCGCTTTACCCCCGAGCACCAGCAGGCCGAGTTCTTCGGCTTCTACGCCTTCAGCGGAAAGGTCACGACCTTCGCCGGCCCCCTCCTCGTGGGCCTGGCCACCCTCTTCTTCGACAGCGCCAGAATAGGCATGGGGACGGTGGCTCTCTTCTTCGTGGCGGGGGGCATCGTCCTCGCCACGGTGGATGAGACGGAGGGCATCCGGGCGGCAGCCGAGGCGAATCGGCTTCAATCCACGCCTACCGGATGAGAGCGTCAAGCAGCATTGACGCTCATATGACGCCGGATTGCTACCATCTTCATTCCTGGCGAGTGCCAGTTTGGGTTGCGACATTGCTCATCGGGAGGAGGAGTCATGGCGAGCGAAGGCGAAGAGACCCGGACCGTTCCGAGAATCGTACCCACCCCCCAGTGGATCCAGGCCGTTCAGGGCATCTGGAAGATGAACGGGGAGCTCCTTCGCCTGCAGGCCGAGTCCGAGACCGGCGTCCTCGTTGCCCTGGACTCCAGGGGGGAGCAGGTGAACCCCCTCCGGGTCATCTCCCGGGGAACGAAGCAGGGGGACTAGGGAGGGCAACACCCCTCTACCCGGCCACCATCTTCTCGGGCATCCTCACCGCCACCACCCGCCCCCTGGCCGTGACGACGCCCTCCGCCGAGAGGGTCTCTTCCAGGACGACCTTCCGGTCGGTGATCTCGACGACCGTCCCCCGCACCTCCAGCTCCGGGCCCAGGGGCGTGGGTTTGAGAAAGTCCACCTTGAGGGAAGCGGTGACGAACCTGGGTGCTTCACCGTCTCCGATTTCCCGGCCCTCCCGCCGGAGCATGGCCGCCGCAGCGCCCCCGGTACCGTGGCAGTCCAGAAGAGAGGCCACCAGCCCCCCGTACACATACCCGGGGATGGCCGTGTGGTAGGGCTCCGGCGTGAGCCGGGAGACGGTCTCGTCTCCTTCCCATACGGTCTTGAGCTGGTGGCCACGGGGATTCAAACGTCCGCATCCGTAGCAGTGGGCGACGTCGTCGGGATAAAAGTCCTGGACGGCTGGATTCGCTTCGCTCATGGGTTCTTCCGCTGAAGGGCGGCAGTGTCGGCGAGGAGGGAACTGTGACCGGTTGACGGCGGTTTCCCGACCTTATATTGTGCATATGCACATTTAGAGTCAAGGGATCTGGGCGTTGCCGGCGTCCGCACATCCGGCTCCGGGCGACGCCGGAAAGACGACGACCCATGAGAGACAAACCGCTGCAGGGTCTGCGGATCGGCCTCTTCGGCAAGGGTGGAGCGGGGAAGAGCACCATGACGGTCCTGCTGGCCCGGGGATTGACGGAGCTGGGGTACGATCCCGTGGTTCTCGACGCCGACTCCACCAACCTGGGCCTCCTGGAGGCTCTGGGCTCGAGCCGTACGCCCAAGCCCCTGATGGAGTACTTCGGCGGCCTGGCCTTCTCCGGGGGTGCCGTGACCTGTCCCGTGGACGATCCTACCCCCCTTCCCGACTCCGAGATCGATCTCTCCAACCTGCCCAGCCCCTTCTTCGCCAGGACTCCCAGCGGTATCCGGGTCCTGGTGGCAGGGAAGATGGGCGAGCTCGGGCCCGGGGCCGGGTGCGACGGTCCCATCGCCAAGATTGCCCGGGATGTCCGCGTTCGGGACGGCGAGGGCCGCCCCCTCCTCCTGGTGGATTTCAAGGCGGGATTCGAGGATTCCGCCCGGGGTGTTCTCACCGGTCTGGACTGGGTCCTGACGGTGGTGGATCCAACCACGGCGGCCCTCCACATGGCCGTCCACCTTCAGCGGATGGTGAAGAAGATCCAGGATGGAGTCCCTCCCGCCACGGCCCACCTGGAGGATCCCCGGATGGTGGAGATGGCCCGTAGGCAGTTCCGGAACACCCGGGTACGAGGCGTCTCGGCCATCCTGAACCGGGTACCGGACGATGACACGGAGGCCTATCTGCGAGGGAAGCTCGAGGCCATGGTAGGTCCTCCGGTTCTGGGGGCACTCTCAGAAGACAGGATGCTGCAGACTCAGTGGCTGAGAGGGGAGGAAGTCGACGCTCCTCCGTTCCGGGACAGGATCCGGTCCCTGGTGCTGGCCCTTGAGAGCCAGGCCGCTCCCGCGGGCGTGTCGACATAAGAGGATCCCACAGCGATTACCCCGAGCATTCCGAAAAGGAGTTACCGTGAAGATCGGCATTATCATCTGTGACCGTTACCGGGACTGTGCCGGGGGCAAGTGCTTCCGGTCCATGCGGGAAAGGGCAGGAGGCTTTGCCCGCTATCCCGCTGACGAGCCGCTGGAGGTGGTGGGGTACACGTCCTGTGGAGGGTGCCCCGGGGGAAACGTGGAGTATGCTCCGGAAGAGATGGTAAAGAACGGGGCCGAGGCCATCCATCTGGCCACGGGCCTCGTGGTGGGCTTCCCCCCCTGCCCCTGGCTGGACTACTTCAAGGACTACATCGAGACCCGCTTTCATGTACCGGTGGTGGTGGGGACCCATCCCATCCCCGAGCACTACGCCGAGATCCACGGCAAGCTCTCCAGCCGAAACGGGGTCCTGTCCCGCCTGGATCTCATGGCCACGCCCCAGACCCGGGTGGAGTACGAGTAGGCCCGCCCGGTCCCTCGTTCCCGGTCGATCCGGCGGTCTCCGGCCGCGAGCCCATCTGCCCGGCTTCTGACAGGGGAGCGGCCCCGCCGGACCCCTGGAAGGCGACGCTCAGTCCGGGAATTCAGCCGTGTCGGATACCCAGAAGCTCTTTCCGTGGCGCTGGGCTTTCTTGACCTCCGGTGATCGTTCCAACGCCCGGAGGAAGTCCTGGGCGTCTTCGGCGTTCCAGTGGCCGAGGGCTCGCTGGAGTTGAGCCTCGCTCAACGGGTGCCGGGCCAATACGGCGAGGAGCTCCTCCAGGGCGACGGCCGGGTCTCCGAGACGAAGCACGCTCTCCGTGGGATGGAGAACCCGGGCCACCGATCCCAGGGCCGACACGGCCCTCAGGAAGCCCTCGTCGGTGGTGGGTTCCACCCAGGCTTCGGCAGGGGGCCGGTCGGGGCGGGAGAGGTGGATGCCGTCGGGACGGACCCGCTTGACTGCCCCGGCCAGCTCCTCCAGCGCTTCCTCCGTGTCGTTGAGGCCCCTGACCAGCATGATCTCCAGGAGGAGCTCTCCCCGGTACCTTCGGCGAAAGGCCTCCAATCCCTCCAGATGCTCCTGGAAGGAGATTCCCGGATGAGGCCGGTTGATGCGCCGGAAGAGGCCCGGCGTTCCCGCGTCCAGGGAGGGCAGGACCGCCTGGGCCGGAAGAACCTCCTCCCTGACCTCGGGACGGGAGAGGAGGGAGCCGTTGGTGATGACCGCCACGGGAAGGTCCGTGAGTCCCTGCACACCCCTCAGCATTGCCCCGAACTCCGAGTGGAGGAGGGTCTCGCCGGACCCCACGAAGGTCACCCAGTCGATGGCGCCCGGTTCCTGCCGGGCAAGGACACGCTGCACTTCCGAAACGAGCTCATCCGAGGGAAAGAACGCGCTCCTCTCCCCCTGCACGGGCATCGTCCGCCCGAGCTGGCAATAGACGCAGTTCCAATTGCAGGTCTTGGTGGGGACGGGGTCGATGCCCAGGGACTGGCCCAGGCGGCGGGAGGCGACAGGGCCGAAAACGTGTGCCGTCCGGGGAGTCTGTTCTTGCTCTTCCATAGCCCGTTCTCCTTCACCTGATAGCGTGATGCCGACCCGGTTGCACGTTCCGGTTGACGCCGGAACCCTCTCTTTATATTGTGCATATGCACATTACGAATCAAGGGTGTTGTCCCGTCTCGAGCCAGCAGGAACCGGGGCGGGGCACCTTCGGTGGTGGCCCGTTATGAGTTGATCGGCCACCCGGATTGTCGAGGAGGACAGCATGAAGAAGGGCACGATCGCAGTAACAGCGAGGTCCGAGAATCTTGACGAAACCATCGAGCCGAAGTTCGGTAGGGCAGCTCTCGTGCTCCTGGTGGATCTCGGGAGCATGGATCATCAGGCGCTGACGAACCCGGCGCGGGGAGCATCCAGTGGCGCGGGGATCCAGATGGCACAGTTCCTCGCGGAGCAAGGTGTCAAAGCCGTGGTGAGCGGCGACTTCGGCCCGAAGGCCCATGATGCCCTCATCCAAGGGGGCATCGACATGTACCGGTGCGATTCGAGCACGTCGGTGCGGGAGGCCCTGGAGCTGCTGAAGGCGGGGAAGCTCGCGAAGGCAGATGCTCCCCACGGTGGCGGTGGTGGTGGTGGGGGTGGAGGCCGGGGTCGGGGTGGTGGTCGCGGCCGGGGTAGAGGTGGAGGCTGGTGAAGATCGCCGTTGCAAGCGGGAAGGGCGGCACGGGCAAGACCACCGTCGCCGTGAGTCTCGCTCTCAGTCTGTTGGATGACCCGGAGGACGGTCCGGCTTCGAAGCGTCCCCTCCTTCTCCTGGACTGTGACGTGGAGGCCCCCGATGCCCACCTTTCCCTGGGTCCCGAGATCGATGACAGCCATCCCGCCACGGTTCAGGTCCCGCGCATCGACCCGGATCGCTGCAACCTGTGTGGGGACTGCGCCGAGGTCTGTCGGTTCAACGCTCTGGCCCTCATGGGCGAGGAGGTCATGGTCTTTCCGGAGTTGTGCCACGGGTGCGGAAGTTGCGGATTGATCTGTCCGCTTCGAGCCATCGCCGAGGAGCCCCGGGAAATCGGGGTGCTGGAAGGGGGCACGGCCGGGGACGGGGACCTTCGCTTCGCCCGGGGGACGGTGCATGTCGGTGAGCCGCTGGCCGTGCCGGTCATCAAGCAGTTGAAGGATTGGGCCCTGCAGGGGCCGGAGGACCAGATCGCCATCCTCGACGCACCGCCGGGGACGTCCTGCCCCATGGTGGAAACGGTGGACGGTGCGGACTTCGTGGTTCTCGTTACCGAACCGACCCCGTCCGGTCTCCACGATCTGGAATTGGCCGACGAAGTCCTCCAGGAGATGGGTGTGCCGGCGGGTGTCATCGTGAACCGGGACGATGACGGATACACGCTGCTGGAAGAGTCCTGCGCGTTGAACCGTCTCCCGATTCTCCTGCGGATCCCCTTCGAGCGGGAGGTTGCCGAGGGTCTGGCCCGGGGGGAGACCCTCCTGGCCGTACGACCCGAATTCCGTCCTCTCTTCCGGTCCATGGTGACGGAGATCGAGGGGCGGGTTTCACAGGACCGGGGGCGAGGATCATGAAGCAACTCGTCATCTTGAGTGGGAAGGGCGGTACGGGAAAGACTGCCGTGACGTCGGCGTTCGCCCACCTTTCGACCCTGGACCCCGACGGAGCCCGGGGCGTCTTCGTGGACGCCGACGTGGACGCGGCGAACCTGGAGATCCTCATCGGGTCGTCGGTGGTGGCGGAGCATGAGTTCAGCGGGGGTGAGATTGCCCGCATCGAACCCGAGCTCTGCGTCGCCTGCGGGATCTGCCAGGAGACCTGTCGGTTCGATGCCATCACCTACTCGGAGAGCACCGTGGAGTTCGCCGTGGACCCGCTGGGCTGCGAGGGGTGTGCGGCCTGCTTCTATCAGTGCCCCGACGAGGCCATCACCATGATCCCCAGGCTCTCGGGGTACTGGTATCGGTCCGAGAGTCGTTTCGGCCCCTTTTTCCATGCCCGGCTCCGGCCGGCCCAGGAAAACTCCGGGAAGCTGGTGACCCTGGTGAAGGAAAAGGCCAGTGAGGCGGCGGTGGAGGGAAATCACCCGTTCATGATCGTGGACGGTCCGCCCGGCATCGCCTGTCCCGCCATCGCCGCCGTCACCGGGACCGACCTCCTACTCTTGGTTGCGGAGCCCACCGTGGCCGGACTCAACGACCTGGAGCGAGCCCTGGCCATGGCCGCGCACTTCCATGTGGACGTCATGATCTGCATCAACAAAGCGGATCTGCATCCCGAAGGCACGAGGGTCATCGAGGAGCGTGCGGAGGAAATGGGCGTGCCCGTCCTGGGATCCATCCCCTTTGACGAAGAGGTGACTCGTGCGCTGGTTCAGGGGAAGCCTATCACGGAGCACCGACCCGAGTGTCCTTCCAGCCTGGCGCTGAAGGAGCTCTGGGGGCAGGTGGGAGGGATGCTCCTGGGCTCCCCGTCCGCTGCCGATGATTTCATGAGCGACCGCCCCGGCCGGGCTTCCTCTTTTCCGCCCCGGTGAATGCGCCCTTCTCGTACCCGAAGAGCTCCGATTCCACCAGGTCGTACACCTTCAGCTTCCGCCAGAGCGTGGTGCGGTGAATGCCCAGCTCCTCGGCGGTCCGGGTTCGGTTGCCGCCGTGACGCTGGAGGGCCTCGGCGATGACCTCCCGTTCATCCTTCTTCTTCGGCGTCACTCCGTTCACCATCTTCCCTTCCCGGGTGATGACGGCGGGGAGGTGCTGGGGTTGGATCTCCTCCTCGTGGCACATGACGAAGGCATGCTCAATGGCGTTCTCCAGCTCCCGGACGTTGCCCGGGAAGGCGTAGCGCCTTAGAGCCGCCAGGGCCTCCGGAGCCATCCTCCGTATGGACTTCCGGGTCTTGATCCGGAACTTCTTCATGAAGTGATCTACCAGGAGGGGAATGTCGGCGGGGCGCTCGCTGAGGGGCGGGATCTGGAGGCCCACCACGTTGATCCTGAAGTAGAGGTCTTCGCGAAACTGGCCGGTGGCGATGGCGTCCTGCAGATCGGCGTTCGTAGCCGCCAGGATCCGGGCATCGGTGTGCATGGTCTTGGTGGAGCCCAGCGGCTGGTACTCCCCGTTGTTCAGGACCCTGAGGAGCTTGACCTGGAGGGCCGGATCCATCTCGCTGATCTCGTCCAGGAGGAGGGTCCCGCCGTTGGCCAGGCAAAAGAGCCCGGGTTTGTCCCTCTTGGCGTCGGTGAACGCCCCTTTCTCGTAGCCGAAGAGCTCCGACTCCAGGAGGGTCGCGGGCAGGGCCGCACAGTTGATCTTGATGTATGGCCCGTACTTTCGGGGGCTCAGGTTGTGGATGACCTGGGCGATGAGCTCCTTGCCCGAGCCGCTGGGCCCCTGGATGAGGACGTTGCACTCCGACTTGGCCACGTCGGGAAGGAGCTGAACCAACTCCTGCATCCGGCGGTTGACGCTGACGATGTCTTCCAGCGCCTTCTTTTCTTCCAGGCGACGATGAAGGTCCTCCAGGTCCGAGAGATCCTGGAAGAACTCCACACCTCCCACCACCCGGCCGTCCTCGTCTCTCAGGACTTCGGTGGAGACGCTGATGGGAAGCTCGCACCCCTCCTTGGTCAGGATGGACACCCGGGCGTCCTCCACCGTGCCGTGGTGTTGAAGGGTGTCCTTCAGGGGGCACTGGGTATGGCAGAACTCGGTGCGAAAGATCTCGAAGCAGTGTCGCCCCACCGCATCCTCCGCCGAGAACCCCGTGATCTCTTCCGCCGCCTGGTTGAAGGCCGTGATGATGCGGTTGTGGTCCACGGTGAAAACACCGTCGCTGATGCTCTGAAAGATCAGCTCGCTCACGTCCTGCATGCCATTCGAACCCTTCCGGTTGCGGCGGGGGGATCCGGACGAATCGCTCATTGGGCTACCAGGCTCACCTTCTCCCAGCTTCCCTCCGGGAGCCCCAGCTTCTCGGAGATCAGGGCCGCCGCTCCATTCAGGTAAAACTGTCGGGGATTGTCGGGTCCCACAAGAATCACCGGGCACACGAAGCTCTCGGCGAATTCTTCCATGGGCTTTCCTGCGAAGCGGGCTTCCCAATCCACGTATCCCAGGACCAGGATCTGAAACTCACGGTCCACCAGGCACCGGTGCAGCTCCAGCCACTCCCGGTCCTCGCAGAGGCGGAATCCCACATCCAGATAGTCGCCGGCCCGCTGGTCGTAGTACATCCGGAGCTCCCGCTCCCGCTCCACCTCCAGCGCTTCCAATTCCTTCCGGGGCAGATGCCGTGGAGGCTCGGCGTCGGGATCGTAGGGGTCGGCCAGAAAGTGGAAAACGTTGAGCTGGATTCCGTGGTGCCGGGAGAGCTCCAGCGCGTAGTCGAAGGCCCAGTCCCCCTGTTGGGAGTAGTGGGCGCAAAATCCTACTGCATTCAAAGTCGGGATGGCCATTTGATGTCTCCTTCCATGCGTTTTTGGTCCGGGTTTCGGCACCCGGACTCGAGTCAGATGTCGCTCAGGTGATAGTGGGAGTAGAGTGCTCCGATGGGGTTGTTTGCCAGGGATTTGTCCTTGGCAAAGAGGGTCGTGACCGGGGCCTGGCTCGATCGTTGAAAGACCGCGTCGGCGCCCACACAAAGTCCCACGAGCACGTTCAAGTCGGTTTTCCTTTGATTGAAGAAGGCTGCCATGGTCTCCGGGTTGCAGCCGCCCTCCGGCAAGGACATCCGCTTCGGGGCCGCGCCCGTCGCCTCCGCCTCCGCCATCGGATCCTGGGCCCGCAGCTTGCAGCTCACCGGAATCACCTCGAAGAAGCGGCGCAGGACGCCGGTGAGGATGCTTGCCGGCTCCCGGAGATCCTCGCAGAAGGCCACGCCCAGACGGGCGTAGCCCATCTCCAGGGCGAAGTAGACCAGCTCGGCCAGTCGGCAGAGGGCCCGTTCCTCCTCCAGGGCCACGTCCCACGCGGCATCCAGGATGGCGTTCAGCTCCTGGGAATAGGGGACCGGCTCCGGTAGCTCCAGGTAAGGACAAACCTCCCCGGCCAGGCATGGCCGGGCGGTGCACTCGAGGCAGTCCACGAAAACCGATTCCCCGGATGCCTCGCCCGTCGCCTCATCCTCCGAGGTCCTCCGGGAGTCTTCGTCCCCGTTGGACCGGCCCGTGCCGTCGCCGGGTGGAGGCGCCTTTCGGTCCAGGCCGTATCCGGGATGGATCCGGCCTTTCCGCAGCGCCTCCAGGACCTCGGCCGAGGTGCCCGCCACGTTGTCGATGACCGACACGTCCCTTCCCTGGATGGACTCCCGGGTGGTGGGGCTGATCCCGCCGCAGACCAGCGTCTGTACCTGGTGGTCGGCCAGGACCGCCGCCAGATCCACCCAGGTGGTGCCCTCCAGGGGGATCACACTCTGGGCGTCGATGCGCCGACGCCCCGTGTCCACCAGGAGCACGGAGTCGGCGTGGGTGCAGCGGGGGGCCACCCGGTCGGCCAGCAGAGGAATTCCGAAGCGCATCTTCTCCTCAATCGTGAGTGTTCGGTAAAACACCTGGCAACACCCGTGCCCGACGGATTCAACGAGGCTGTTTTCGGGATAATCCCCTAAAACATTAGGGAATCCGGTCCTCATATGATCTGTAGAGATTGAGGTGTTGGAGGGAGCGGTCTCCCTGTTGTTGCAGCAGGTGTGGCAGTGCAACTCTTTGTTGCAACAAGCGCAACGGTCTGGGCCGGGGTGAAGTCAGCCGGGAAACCGGATCCGTTGAACCGGCTGGAGGGGCCCGAAGAGCCAGAGAATTCAGGCACCATGCGGCTCCGAGGCCCATGGGGGCGAGGAGGTGGACCGGAGAGGGGTACCCCAGGGAACAGCGTGGTACACCCCTTGCCCATTTTGTCGGCGACACGATCACGCCAAGCGGCCCATTGGAGCCCATCGACATGGAAACAGCAACGGTACCCCGCATACAAGAAGAAGCCGAGACCCGGGAGCGAAGGGTCTTCCCTTACCACGTTCTGGAACGCCCCGACGAGAAGCTGGTGGATCGCTTCCTGGAGGCCTTTGCCTGGGTTCTCGAGTACACCGATTACAAAGCCCTTCTGGACTCCTACTGCCGGTCCACGGCCAAGTGCAACCGCTGTGCGGTGTCCTGCCCCGTGCTCCTGGCCTCCGGCGACCCCAGGGACATTCCCTGCTACCGAACCAATCTGCTCCTGGACACCTACCGGAGGTACTTCACCCTGGACGGGTGGATGAGCTCCAAGCTCTCCACGCCCTTCGAGCTCACCGAGGACATGATCGATGAGATGGGGGATGTCTTCTACCGGTGCACGGTGTGCCGCAGGTGCACCCGCTCGTGCCCGCTGGGCTTCGATCACGGTCTCATCACCCGCCTGGGCCGCTACATCCTCAGCCTCATCGGGATCGTCCCCAAGGCTCTGCAGGTGAGCGTCCAGGAACAGCTCCAGGGCGAGACCCGGAACACCTCGAAGGTTCCCAGGGCCGGGCTCCTGGACGTCCTGGACTTTCTCTCGGAGGAGATGGAGGAGACCCTGGGCGTGAAGGCCGAATTCCCCACTGACAAGGTTGGGAGGGACTACGTCTTCTTCTGCGCCGTCAGTGACTACCTCATGGAGCCCGACACGCTCATGGGCAACGCGGCGGTCTTCTACGCCGCCGGGGACTGGGATCGCTGGACCATCGGTCTCTGCAACTACGACGGCATCAACTACGGGCTGTTCTACAGTGACTGGCACCTGGAGAACATCATCAAACAGCTCGTCTCGGAGGTGAACCGCCTGGAGGGCAAGAGCGTCCTCATCGGTGAGTGCGGCCACGCTTCCCGCGCGGCCCACGACTTCATTCCCACCTTCATGGGCAAGGAAGCCCCGCCGGTCTACAACTTCATGGAGTACACCCTGGACTGCATTCGGAAGGGAAAGATCACCCTGGACCCGAGCATCGTCACCGAGCGGGTCACGTACCACGATCCCTGCAACATCGCTCGGTCCGGATGGATCGTGGAGCAGCCCCGGGAGATCCTCCGATCCTTCGTGCCCGACTTCGTGGACATGGCGCCCAAGGGAGCCAACAACTTCTGCTGCGGCGGCGGAGGCGGGCTCGTCTCCATCGACGAGCTGCACGACTACCGCATGGAGATCGGTGGAAAGGTCAAGGCGGAGCAGATTGCCGCCACGGAGGCCGAGATCGTCGTGGCGCCGTGCGCCAATTGCAAGAAGCAGCTCAAGGAGATCGTGGAGCACTACGAGCTTCCCTGCACGGTCATGGGCCTTCACGATCTGATTTTGAAGGCCATCGAGATCCCTGGAGGCAAGTCTCCAGCCGAGCGCAAGGAAGAAGCGGCCCTTTTCGCCATGTGAACGGGACGATCGAATCATGACCATGAACGCCTGGATCGAATTCGCCAAGGGCCCCCTCTTCGCCGTCACCTTTCTCATCATGGTTCTGGGACTCGCGCGCCAGGTCGTGCTCCAGTCCTACCACCTGTTCGTGAAGAAGGGACGCCGCTTGAAAGGCGCGCCCTGGAAGAGCATAGCACGGGAAACCCTCTCCTGGACCCTTCCCGTCAGCCATACCGAACCGGGGACCGGCCTCTTTACCTGGTCCTCCTTCCTCATGCACATCGGGGTCCTTCTGGTCCCCCTCTTCCTCCTGGACCACATCGTTCTCTGGGAGGGGTTCCTGGGCCTGAATCTCCCCGCCCTGGGTGAGGGAACGGCCGACTTTCTCACCCTCCTGACCCTGGGATGCGGGATGCTGCTCCTGATTCTCAGGATCTTCTTCACCCGGCACCGGATGGTGAGCCGACCGTCGGACTACATCCTCCTTGTCGTCGTTCTTTTGCCCTTTCTCTCGGGCTATATGGCATCCCACCCACGGGTCAACCCCTTTCCCTGGGAGGCCATGATGCTGACGCACCTTCTCAGCGCCGAGTTTCTCTTCGTGGTGACGCCCTTCACCAAGCTGTCCCACGTCGTCCTCTTCTTCTTCGATCGCATCTCGGCCGTGCATTGGCAGCTCCGACCCGGGGCCGGCGACAAGATCGCCCACGCCCTGTACGGGGAGGAGGTGAAGATCTGATGAAGGCCATTCTGGTGGACGTCACGAAATGCATCGGGTGCGAGCGGTGTGTGGCAGCTTGCATCGAGGAGAACGATCTGGATCCCGTGAAGGCTCAGGTGGACCGGGCCGTGACCAAGGACGGTCTCTCGGAGAACCGCTTCCTGAGCGTGCCTAAGGTGGACGAGGGGCGCTTCGTGAGGATGAGCTGCATGCACTGCCTGGAGCCGAGTTGCGTCTCGGCCTGCCTGGTGGGAGGCCTTACCAAGAGCCCCGACGGGCCGGTGGTCTACGATCCGGAGAAGTGCATCGGATGTCGGTACTGCATGCTGGCCTGTCCCTTCCACATTCCCCGCTACGAATGGGACGATACGGTTCCCTTCGTGCGCAAATGCAGCATGTGCTTCGAGCGGCTCCGGGAAGGGGAGCAACCCGCCTGCGTGGAAGCCTGCCCGGAAGAAGCCCTCGTCTTCGGCGAGCGAGACCGGCTCCTGGATCAGGCCCACGCCCTCATCGCCAGGGGGCGCGGCCGGTACCTGGACCGGGTGTGGGGAGAGGAGGAGTTCGGAGGGACCTCCGTCCTCTACCTGTCAGACGTGGATCTGGGCGTCATGGGATGGCCCGAGCCCGAAACCGGGTCCATCCCCTCCCTCACCGAGCCTCTCATTGCCAAGACCCCGGTCATTGGGCTCAGCGTCATGGGAAGCCTCCTGGGGATCAACTGGGTGATTCGCCGGAGGATGCGACTGGCCGGAGAGGGAGGAGAGGGGCGAGAGATGGCCGGAGCTTCCGATGGCGACCCGCCGGGTGCGGCGTCCGGCTCGACGTCCGGGAGCGATGAGGCGCAGAGGGAAAGGAGGACGCCATGATGGAGCGGACACGAGGTGTAAAGGACGTTCTCTGGGCCCTGGCCCTGGCGGGACTGGTGGCAGGGGCCTTCCGGCTCTGGTTCGGCCTGGGGGCTACCACGGCCCTCACCGATCAGGTTCCGTGGGGATTGTGGAAGGTCTTCAACATGGTGGCGGGCGTGGCCATTTCCACCAGCGGATTCACGGTGGGGTTCCTCGTCTACGTCCTCCGGCTGGAGCGGTTCCGACCCCTCATGAAGCCGGCGATCCTGGTGGCCTTCCTGGGCTACGGGTGCTCGTGCCTGGCCCTCCTCTTCGACATCGGGCTGCCCTGGAGGTTCTGGCACCCCTTCGTCATGTGGAACGAGCACTCCTTCCTCTTCGAGGTCTTCTGGTGCGTGAGCCTCTACTTCACCGTGACGGCCATCGAGTTGGCGCCCCTGGTGTTCGAGAAGCTCCGGGCCGAGCGAGTGGTCCGGTTTCTCCACCGGGTGGCCTTCGGCGTCGTGGTGGTTGGAATCTCCCTTTCCAGCTTGCACCACTCCTCCCTGGGGTCCCTCTTCCTGGTGACCCCCCAGCGCCTGCATCCTCTCTGGTACACCCACTTCCTCCCCCTCCTCTTCATCGTATCGGCTATGGGTGGCGGGATCATGTTCGTGATCCTGCTGCGCATCCTCCATGCCCACTGGTACGATCGTGAGGCGGTCTTCGGGCCCAGCCGGGTGGAGCGTGAGCTGGTTCTGGTTCGTTCATCGGGGCGGAACGGGGCCGAGGAGCGGGCTCGGGCCGCGGGCCCGGAGATGCCCATGCTCGTCTCCCTCGCCTCCATCGGCACGGGGATCCTGGCCGTCTGGCTCCTCCTCCAACTCCTGGCCCTTGGGATGGACGGTTCCTGGCAGGCGCTCCTGGCAGGGAGCTGGGAGAGCTGGCTTTACGGGCTGGAGCTCGTCCTTCTGGCCGTCCTTCCCGTCGCCCTCGTCTGGCTTCCCCGGACCCGGCGATCCCCGCCCGCCCTGGGCATCGCTGCCCTCTCGGCCTCGGCGGGTCTCATCCTCAACAGGATGAACGTGGGGATCTTCGGCTACTTCAGGGACGCCGGAGAGATCTACTTCCCCACCATTGCCGAATGGGCCCTCTCTCTGGGTGTCGTAGCGGCGGCCGGCCTGGTCTTCCTCTACTTCACCGAGACCATGCCCATCTTCAGCTCGACCGCTGAAAACCATCGGAGGGCCCCCCTCTTCGGTGCTTCCTTCGATTCCATTACGCGGGTCTGGTACAGAGCGCTGCGGAGCGGGATGGAACGGGCCACGGTCATTGCCGTCTTCGTCATTCCCCTGGCCTGGGCCCTCATGTATCCGCCCTTCCAGAAAGAGGAGGCTCCGGACGTCACTCCCGCCTTCGGGATGAACGTGGCCCGGACCAGTCTCCGGATCGACGGCAACCGAAGCGGGGTGTACACGGCCTTTCCCCATGCGGAGCACAAGGAACGGTTGGGTGGCGATTCCTCCTGCGTGAGCTGTCACCACATCTCCCTCCCCGGGGACGAGACCACGCCGTGTTCCCGGTGCCACAGTCACCTGGTCGAGCCTACCCGGACCTTCGATCACGAGCTTCATGTGAGACGTGTGACGGAAGAAGAGGAGCTGGTGGGCATACGCCCGGAGAACCACAGCTGCGACGTTTGTCACACGGGGCGGGGTGCCAAGACGGCGGACAACGCACAGTCCTGCCTCGAGTGCCACCGGGAAGACACCCGGTGGGGAGAGGAGTACGACGAGTCCGACGATCTGACCTGGGCCGTGAGCTATCTGGAAGCCATGCACGGAAACTGTGTCGGCT
Organism: uncultured Gemmatimonadaceae bacterium; assembly: GCA_964464555.1. GTDB lineage: Bacteria > Gemmatimonadota > Gemmatimonadetes > Longimicrobiales > Gaopeijiaceae > CAYXGM01. The sequence goes on from CAYXGM010000038.1 coordinate 19,183, forward strand.
GTCACGAGGAGAAGGCCGAGGAAGTAGACCGGCCGAAGCTGGGGGACTGTCTCACCTGTCATGAGACGCTGAGCCCCGGCCGCCTTCCCGTGTCCATCACCTCCAGAGAGCTCGATTCCCTGGCCGTCGCCGCGCGGAGGGAGCCACTGGGTTGAGGTTGAGCACCCGGGTTGACGGAAAGCGTCGTTGGTTTTAGTGTGCATATGCACAATACTGAGATCAACTTCGCCCGGGACCATCATGCCCAGACCCAGAAAAAGGCGGCGGTGCCGACACTACCGGGGAGACCGGGTATTCAAGCCCCGGAGCATCCCCATGCGGGAGTTGGACGTCGAGTACCTCGCCGTCGACGAGTTCGAAGCCCTGCGGCTTTGTGATCTGGAAGGTATGGATCAGCAAGCCGCAGGGCGTCGTATGGGCGTATCCAGGGGCACGGTTCAACGCCTCCTGAAGTCGGGCCGGACGACCCTGGTCCGGACCCTCATGGAGAACCGGGCCCTCGTCATCGGCGGCGAGGCCATGGAGGGCAATGACATGGCCGGGGAGGGGAGCGGCATGGCCGGGAAGGGCGAAGACCTAGAGGAACAAGGAGACGAGGAATCATGAAGCTCTGCATACCGACCCTGGATGACCGGGGTCTCGAGGCAACGCCGTCGGACCACTTCGGGAGCGCACCCTTCTTTACCTTCGTCGATACCGACACCGGCGAGGTTCAGGCTATCCGGAACGACAATTCCCATCATGCTCATGGCGCCTGCCGGCCCCTCAGGGCTCTGGATGCCCATCCCGTGGAGGCCATCGTGTGCCGGGGGCTGGGGAGGAGAGCCCTGTCCCGCCTGGAGGGAGACGGCATCCAGGTGTTCGTCACCCTGAAAGGGGACGTGGGGGCTTCGGTGGACGCCTTCAAGGATGGGCGCCTTCGCCTTCTCACCCCCGATCAGGCGTGTCGGGGGCACGACGGAGGCCACGGCGGAGGCCACGGCCACGCGCATGCCCACACCCATGGTGCCGGAGCCGGCCTGGGCAGGGGCAGAGGCATCGGAGGTGGCCATGGGAACGGTCCGGGCCGGGGGGGCGGTGGCGGATCCCTCTGAGTATGGTTGCCCTCCGGGGGTCGTGGGCTAGACTCATGAGTCAGGCGCAGGGGCGGACCCGCACCTGACGTCCCGGCCCCCCGGGGGCATCCCCGGTGACCTGGCAGGACCGAAGCTGAACAACATCCAGAGGACGCCTGTCGGGCGTCCCTCCTCACAGCCCCGGGTGAATTCCATGACAAAGGACCCGAAGGCCCGCTGGAACATCGACACCGAATGCATCCACGCAGGCACCGAGCCCGATCCCGCCTTCGGCGCGGTGGCTCCCCCCATCTTCCAGACCTCGACCTTCGTGTTCAAGACGCCGGAGGAGGGGGCTGCCCGGTTCGCGGGGGAGGAGGAGGGGTACATCTACACCCGGATGGGCAATCCCACCATGGCGGCTCTGGAGGAGAGCGTGGCGGCTCTGGAGGAGGGACGCTTCGCCCTGTCCACGGCCTCGGGGATGGCTGCGGTTTCCACCATCTTCTTCGCCCTCCTCAACGCCGGGGACCACGTGGTCTGCAGCGCCTCGGTCTACGGGCCCTCCCGGGTGGTTTTGGAGCGGGACTTTTCCCGATTCGACATCCGCTCCTCCATGGTGGACACCAGCGACCCCGAGAAGCTGAAGGCGGCCGTCACCGACCGGACCCGGGTGGTCTTCGTGGAGACGCCGGCCAACCCCACCCTGGCTATCACCGACCTGGCCAAGGCTGCCGAGATCGCCCATGAGGCCGGTGCGCTGCTGGTAGTGGACAACACCTTCATGAGCCCGGTTCTCCAGAAGCCCTTCCGCTTCGGGGCCGACGTGGTCCTGCACTCCGTGACCAAGTTCCTGAACGGCCACTCCGATGTGGTGGGCGGGGTGCTGGTCTTCAAGGACGAAGAGTTGATGAAGAAGGTCCGGGGCGTCCTCCACTACCTGGGGGGCACCATGGACCCGCACCAGGCCTGGCTGGTTCACCGGGGCATCAAGACGCTGGCCATGCGGGTCCGGACGGCCCAGAAGAACGCCCAGGCCCTGGCCGAGCTCCTGGCCGACCATCCTGCGGTGGAGGAGGTTCGCTATCCCGGGCTCCCGGGGCATCCCCAGGCCGACCTCATCGCCAGGCAGATGGCCGGTCCCGGAGCCCTGATCTCCTTCGACCTCGAGGGCGGCATCGAGGCCGGAAAGCACGTCCTGAACGCGGTGCACCTTCCGGCTCTGGCCGTATCTCTTGGTGGAGTGGAGTCCCTGATCCAGCACCCGGCGTCCATGACCCACGCCGCGGTGAAGAGGGAGGATCGCCTGGCCGCGGGAATCACCGACGGCCTGGTACGGCTTGCCGTGGGGTGCGAGGACGCCGACGACCTTCTGGCGGATCTGAAAGGGGCCCTGGACGGATTGACCTGAACCTCGGAGAGGGGGCGCTGCCAAGGGCGTTTCCGATGGGCTGCCCTTGCGCGACTCCCGCAGGGCGTGTCCCGCTTTCTCAGCGACTCTCCACCGCCTCTTCCCGCTTCCGACGCACGTAGTCCGAGAGGTGGGGGCCGTACGCCTCCATGAACGTTTGGAGGTGGTCGTCTTCCCGGATCCGCCCGCGGCACTCCGGCGAGCCGCAAGTGCACTCGAAGGGAGAGAGGATGTTGCCGCCGTAGGTGGCGTAGTCCATCCGGATCTCCTCCCCTTTCCCGATGTCCCTTCGGGCCACCACGTCCAGGCCGTCCAGCCAGGCGTTGGGATCGCAGGAGTGGTTGATGGGCTTCCAGTCCTCGGGATCGTCGGGCCAGGTCACCCACACCTCGTCGGTGAGGGGCCAGGCATAGTCCCGGAACCAGCCCTTCTTCCTGTCGTCCCACCCCCCTTCCACCCAGCTCCGGGTCACGAGGGTGTGCGGCGTTCCCTGGAAGGGAATGATGAGCTCCCCGGCCCGGATGGGGCGTGCGGCGGTCACGGTGTAGCCGTTTCCCGGGGTGGAGCGGACCTCCCAACCCCGCTGCCGCCGGCCGTGGCGGGCCACGGCGGCCCGGAGGAGGAGGTCGGTGAAGCCCTGGTGTCCCGCCGCATCGTTGAGAAGAGCCAGATCGGCGCTCCCCGGGTCCGAGGGAGCGTAGTAGACCCCGCAGTTGGGGTTGATCTCCAGCATGTAAAGCCTGCCGTCCAGGTCCATCCGGAGGTCGCAGCGGCCGAAGCTGGCCCCGCGCATCCCCAGGAAGAAATCCGCCGCCGTCTCCCTCAGGCGCATGCCCAGCTCACCGTCGTGGAGGGGAACCTCCTCCATGGTGTGGTAGTCCTTCCACTTCAGGTCGGTGTGCTTGAAGGACTCGCCTTCGGGGAAGAGGAACTCCACGGGGACGTAGGTCACCGGGCGGGAGGGATCGTCGGGGTTCTCGGCCACCAGGACGGTGAACTCACGTCCCTCGATGAACTCCTCGATGAGGGCGGCGCCGTACTTCTCCATCATGCGCCGGGCCCGGTAACGAAGGGCGAAGGTGGTCTCCACCCGGGAGTGGCGGGTCAGGTCGATGCTGGAATAGGAGGAGGGGTGCTTGACGATGAGGGGGAAGGGGAGGGTCGCCGCCGCCCGGTCGATGTCCTCGTCACACCGGGCCAGCACGTAGTCGGGAAAGGCGATTCCCCAGGTCGAGCAGACCCGCTTCATGGCCTCCCGGCTGGGCTCGAAGAATTCCGACGTGGCGCCGGTGAAGGGTACGTCCAGTCGCTCCAGGGCCTGGACGACCTCGATGCCCGGGCTCTCCTCGTCCCAGGCGCCGGCGCAGAGATTGAAGAAGACATCCACCCCGGCCCGGACGAGGTGGGTCAGGGTGGGCACCACCGTCTCCTTGGTGAGCCCGACGACCCTCCAATCGTGCTCTTTCAGAAAGGGCGTGGGATCCACCCGCCAGTCATCGGGGGTCGTTTCCCAGGCCGGGCAATCGTAGACGTCGTCCAGGACGCTGACTCGCATGGACACCGTGCTGTGGTGGGGACGGCCTACCCTTCTTCAATGAACGGGTAACCCGTTGGAAACGGAACCCATTACATCTACTATCCCGGGCCTCGTTTATCCAGGGTGGTTCGCTTCGTTTATCCCGGGAAGAGCCGGGCACCCGTCCGCCTCCGCTGCTCCGGAGGCAGCCGTCATTGCTCCGGAGGCAGCCGTCATTGCTCCGGAGACAGCCGCCGTTCCTCCGGAGAAGGCGGCCGTCGCTCCCGGAGCATGCTGTGGGCCATGACCAGGCCGTCCTGGTCGCCGAAGGGCAGGGGATCGAGCCAGAACCCGCTGGCCAGAGAAAAGATGGCCGTTGCGGCCGCGATGCCCAGAGCCAGGGAGAGAGCGGCGATACCCGAGACCACCGGGGACTTCAGGAGCATGCGGACGCCGTAGCGAAGATCGGCCATCAGGGTGCGCATGGGCACTTCCGGGACGAAAAAGGTCACTCGAACGGGGCGTCTTGTGCCCCCCATCGATCCTGTGGGCATCCGGAGCGAAGGTTTCCGGGCCCGCTCCTGCCATTTTGGCAGCCTTTCCCTTCTCGAGCCCCCGGGCTCCGGTCCGCGGTGGTAGCGGACACCTGCCGCGACGTTTCAACCATCCTGAAACGTGAAACGCCCCTCCCTCGGGATTCGGAGGGGAGATTTCGGGGTATTGCCCGGCCGAAGCGGAATTCAGGAACACTTCTTGTAGCCTGTTTCAGGCGTAACATGTTTCACCCGGGATCGAGCCCCCGGTGAAACACCCTTTGAAGCAGGAGACATGAAGTGAGAGTCCTGGATCCGACCGGCGAAGCCCAATTTTTCGAGACGGTCCTTCGGTGTGTGGCCGACGGCGTGTTCACGGTGGACACCAACTGGCGAATCACGTCCTTCAATCGGGCCGCGGAGCGCATCACGGGCATCTCCGTGGACAAGGCCATCGGCAAGCGGTGCTCCGAGGTCTTCCACTCCGACCTCTGTGAGCACGCCTGCCCCATCCGGGAGACGCTGGAGTCGGGGGCCGAGGTCATCGACCGGCCCGCCAAGATCCTCAGCCGGAAGGGACAATCCATCCCCATCAGCGTGAGCAGCGCCGTGCTCAGAGCCGAAGACGGCACCCTCCTGGGGTGCGTGGAGACCTTCCGGGACCTCTCCACCATCGAAGAGCTTCGCCGGGAGATCCGGAGCCAGTGGACATTCGAGGACATCATCGGGAAGAGCGAGGCGTTTCAGAAGATCTTCGCCATCCTTCCCGACATCGCCGATAGCGAGAGCACCGTCCTCATCGAGGGGCCCAGCGGCTCAGGGAAGGAGCTCCTGGCCCGGGCCATCCACAACCTGAGCCCCCGCAAAAAGGACCCCTACGTGGTGGTGAACTGCGGGACCCTCCCGCCCAACCTCTTCGAGTCGGAGCTCTTCGGCTACGAAAAGGGCGCCTTCACCGACGCCAAGAAGGACAAGCCCGGCCGCATCACCCTGGCCGAGGGCGGGACCCTCTTTCTGGACGAGATCGGGGATCTTCCTCCCGAAACCCAGGTGAAGCTTCTCCGACTCCTTCAGGAGAGGGAGTATCACCCGCTGGGGTCCATGGAGACCGTGAAGGCCAACGTGAGGGTGGTGGCTGCTACCAACCGGGATCTGACCTCCCTGGTGAGCCAGGGCAGGTTCCGGGACGATCTCTACTTCCGGCTGGCCGTGGTCCGGCTCTCCATCCCGCCCCTGGCGGAGCGCCGGCAGGACATCCCCTTCCTCATCGACCACTTCATCCAGCGCTTCAACCGGCGTCGCGGCAAGAGGATCCAGGGGGTCACCCCCGCCGTCATGGAGATCCTCATGCGCCATCCTCTGCCGGGAAACGTCAGGGAGCTGGAGAACATCATCGAGTACTGCTTCGTCCTCTGCCGCAACGGCTTCATCGACGTGGAGCATCTACCCGACGACATACAGCCCGAGGAGGCGGCGCAGAACAGCGGTTCCGAATCCGAGACACCCATCCACCCCCTGGACCACAGCGAGGCCGAGGCTATCCGAAGGGCCCTGATCCGGCACGGGGGGAACCGCTCCGACACCGCCGATGACCTCCAGATCAGTCGCACCACCCTCTGGAGGAAGATGAAGAAGTATGACATCCGGGCCGAAGCTTTTGAGGTCTGAGCCGACTCCGAAGAAGCTTCCCCTCGAACGTTTCAGCGGTGAAACGATGAAACGTGGTCTGGGTTTCAATTCCGAAACGCGGGCGCGGCGGAGCGCCCGTGGATCGATCTTCTAAGACTATACCATCAAACAACCTAGGGATATTTAGACCTCCAGGTCGAAACGTGGTCCGACCCTTGCGGCAGGATAGGCTGCAGCATGGAGGTCGTTTTGTGAAGATCGCAATTCCACGGATGGGAGAGTCGGTGGCACCCTGCTTCGAGTACTGCGCCACCATGGCCATCTTCAACGTTGCCGAGTCCGGCGCCGTGGAGCAGGTGGACTTTCCCCTCAAGAGCCGGGAGCCCCTGGACCGGGTCCGTCTCCTTCGTCACGAAGAGGTGGACACGGTGATCTGCGGCGGGACGCAGTCCTTCTACGAGGATCTGCTCAAGGCCAGCGGATTCGAGGTGATTTCCTGGGTGTCCGGCGGCGTGGACGACCTGTTGGCCCTCTACCTTCAGGGCAAGCTCATATCAGGAACCGAGCTCCCCGAGGATTGCGGGCCTGATCCCTTTTCGATGGACCGTAAGACGGAGCATTGATCGGTGGCAATCGCACAGAAATACAGCTACAACGTCGAGCAGAAGGGGCTGGAAGGATCGGACAAGGCCCGGCGCTTTCTCGAGGCCTTTTCCGCCATCCTTCGTCACGGTAACTATCACGTGGCCCTGGATACCTATTCCCGCCTCAGCGCCAAGTGCGGACGGTGCGCCGCCTCGTGCCAGCTCTATCAGGCCACCGGGGCGGATGAAGACATTCCCTGCCACCGGTCCGAGCTCCTCCTCCGGGTGTACCGGCGGTACTTCACCCACTCGGGGATCCTGAAGGCCAAGCTCTTCGGGGGGTTCACCCTCACCGACGAGTACATCGACGAGATGGCCGAGAGCTACTGGAGGTGCACGGCCTGCCGCCGGTGCAAGGCCACCTGTCCGGTGGGGATCGACCACGCACTGGTCACGCACATGGCCCGGTGGATTCTGGCCGAGATCGACGTGATCCCCCGGGCCCTCCTGGTCTCGGTTCGGGAGCAGCTCGAGGGAGATTCGGGCAACACGTCGGCCATCCCCGTACCCGCCCTCATCGATACCTGCGAGTTCCTGGAAGAGGAGCTCGACGACATCTACAACGTCGAGATCAAGTTCCCCTTCGACAAAGAAGACCAGGAGTTCGTGTTCTTCCCCGCCGTGTCGGACTTCATCATGGAGGCCGACACCCTCATGGGGAACGCCGGGGTCATGCACCTCACCGACGGCTCCTGGACCATCGGGACAGGGAACTTCGACGGCATCAACTACGGGCTCTTCTACTCCGACCGGATGATGGAGCGGATCGTCAACAACATGGTTGACGAGGTGAAGCGGCTGAACGGAAAAAAGATCCTTATCGGAGAGTGCGGCCACGCCACCCGCTCGGCCTGGTACGTGCCCACCTTCGGTGGCCCCGATGCCCCCGAGGTGGTGAACTGCATCGAGTATCTCCACGAGCAGTTCAAGGCCGGCAAGCTGCCCCTCAAGGACGAGAAGATCCCTGAGCGGGTCACCTATCACGACCCCTGCAACATCGCCCGGGCGGGAAAGATCGTGGACCAGCCCCGGGAGATCCTGCGGGCGATCTGCGACGACTACGTGGAGATGACGCCCCACGGAACCGAGAACTACTGCTGCGGGGGCGGCGGGGGAACGGTCTCCATCGACGAGATCCGGGAGTTCCGCACGGGGCCCCTGGGCAAGCGGAAGGTCGATCAGATCCGGGATACCGGCGCAAAGATCCTCATCGCTCCCTGCGCCAACTGCAAGAAGCAGCTCAAGGAGCTTTGTCAGGACAACGGTCTGGAGGACGTGGAGGTCATGGGTCTCCACGACCTCGTCCTCCGGGTCCTGGATTTCGGGGTGGAAGAGCCGGCGTCGGAGGAAGAGCCGGCGGAGGAAGAGGTTCCGGCGGTTGACTGAGGCACGAACCCGGCCCCGGCAGCCGCCCGCCGGCGGCGCCGGAACTTCGACCGGGAACGTTGAGCCCCGGCCGCGAGAACGAGAGAGAATCAAGGAAAGAAGGGAATAAACGCCATGGATGTTTGGCTTGATTGGGCCATGGGGCCCCTCTTCTGGACCGCGCTGGCCTTCATGATCCTGGGCCTGTTGCGGCAGGTGGTGCTCACCCTCTGGGAGGGAGCTAAGGCGTACCGGCGTGCCGGGGACAAGGACATCCCCTTCGGGACGGTCGTCAGCACCACGCTGCGTTGGCTGATTCCGGTGGATCGCCTGGCCAACCGGTGGCTCTTCAGTCTCACCACCCTCCTGTTTCACGTCGGGGTGATCCTCGTCCCCCTCTTTCTGGCGGGGCACATCGCCCTCTGGGAGAAGGGCGTGGGCCTCTCCTGGCCGGCCATCCCGAACGGGTTGGCTACGGTTCTGACCTGGGTGGTCATCATCACCGCCGTGGCGGTGGTGGTGCAGAGGGTCTGGGCCAGGGACAGCCGTCACCTGAGCCGTTTTCAGGACTACGCGTTGCCCCTCTTCATCGCCGTCCCCTTCCTTACGGGGTTTTTGGTCATGCACCCGGCCTGGAATCCCTTCGGACGCGACCCGATGCTCCTGGTTCACGCCCTGAGCGCCGACCTGCTGATCTTCATGGTACCCCTGACGAAGCTCAGCCACATGATCCTGCTTCCCTTCACCCAGTTGGTATCGGAGCTGGCCTGGCACTTCCCGCCGGATGCCGGTAGCCGGGTGGGTATGACCCTCGGGAAAGAGAACGAGCCGATCTGACCATGTCTGCAGCCATACTCGTCGACGTCACTCGCTGTATCGGATGCGAGGAATGTGTCCTGGCCTGTAAGGAGGAAAACGACCTCGGTCCGGACCGCCTCAGGCAAGGGCAGGAGGCCGTGGACGGCCTCTCGGCCACCCGGTACTCAACGATCCTCCGAAAGCCTGAGGACCACTTCGTTCGGCAGCAATGCCGACACTGTCTGGAGCCGGCCTGCGTGAGCGCCTGCCTCGTGGGGGCCATGCAGAAGACGCCCGAAGGAGCGGTCATCTACGACTCGGATCTCTGCATGGGCTGCCGGTACTGTCTGGTGGCCTGCCCCTACGGGATCCCCCGGTACGAATGGGACGAAGCCGCCCCTCTGGTCCAGAAGTGTCACCTCTGCTACCACCGGATCACCGAGGGCAGGGAGCCGGCCTGCGTGGAGTCCTGCCCCGAGGACGCGCTTCTCTTCGGTGAGCGGGACGAGCTGTTGGCCGAGGCCCACCGGCGGATTGCCGAGAACCCCGACACTTACGTGGACCACGTGTGGGGCGAGACGGAGGTGGGGGGGACGTCGGTCCTCTACATCGCCGACATCTCCCTGGGGTTCCTGGGCTGGGCCGAGAACCTGGGCGAGGGGGATCTCCCCCACCTGACCTGGGCCTCCCTGAAAAAGGTGCCCTGGGTGGTGGCCGGCATGGGAGGCCTCATGGGAGGCATATACTGGGTCATCAACCGGCGCATGAAGCTGGCAGCCCGGGCGGCGGACCAGTCCATGACCATGGACGTGGCCGCTCCCGCCGAGGGAGCAGGCTCTCCCGAAATGGCGAAGCCCGACTCCGATACCACCGCTGATGATGCCGCCGCCGAGGAAAGCGGGGATCAAGATGACTAGACGACTCACCACACTCAAGACGGTACTCTGGGCCCTGGTGGGGGTCCTGGCCTCTGTCACCGTTGTCCGGTTCGCCCACGGCCTGGGATCCGTCACGAATCTCTCGGATGCATCCCCCTGGGGCCTCTGGATCGGCTTCGACGTCATGAGCGGAGTGGCCCTGGCCGCCGGGGGATTCGTCCTGGCCGCCACGGTCTACATCTTCGGACTGGAGCGCTACCGCCCCTTCGTGAGGGCGGCTATCCTCACGGCCCTCCTGGGCTACGCCGCGGTGGCCGTGGGCCTTCTTTACGACCTGGGGCTCCCGTGGCGCATCTGGCACCCCATGGTCAACTGGCAGTACCACTCGGTGCTCTTCGAAGTGGCCATGTGCGTGATGCTCTACCTCACGGTCCTGGCCCTGGAGTTCCTCCCGGTGGTGCTGGAGCATCCCCTCTTCCAGGGGCGTATGTTCCAGAGCGTGATGAAGGGCCTCAAGCGGGTGAGCATCGTCCTGGTCATCGCCGGGATCGTACTCTCCACCCTGCATCAGTCGTCTCTGGGCTCCCTCTTCCTCATCACGCCCTTCCGGCTCCATCCCCTCTGGTACTCTCCTATCATCTACGTCCTCTTCTTCGTCTCCGCCGTGGGACTGGGGCTGATGACCGTGGTGGGCGAGTCCCTCTTCTCGAACTACTTCCTCGGCCACAAACTCCACGCCCGGGAGATCTCGGGGCTGGGTCTGGCTGCGGGGATCGTCCTCTGGATCTACCTGGCGCTGAGGCTGGGGGACCTGGCCATGCGGGGCGTTCTGTCCATGGCCTTCGACGGGAGCTGGCAGGCCAACCTCTTCCTCTTCGAGATCGGGGTGAGCGCCCTGATTCCCGCGGCGCTCATGATGGTGAAGCGCGTCCGGGAGCGCATTGCCGGGGTGGCCGTGGCCTCGAGCATGGTCATCGTCGGGATGGTCCTGCACCGCATCGACGTGTCCATCATCGCCTTCGCCCGGCCCGAGGGCATGGGGTACTTCCCGAGCTGGGAGGAGTTCGCCGTGAGCTTCGGGATCGTGGCCGGCGGAATCCTCATCTTCCTCTTCTTCGTGGAGAACCTGAACGTCTTCGACGACGTGCAGGGACATCCGCCCGAGGAGCAGCCCGGGTTCGAGCCCGAGGTCACCCGGACCCTCCTTCCCGGCCCCCTGGCCTTCCCCCGTCGCTATTCAGTGGCGGCCGTGACCGGAGCCGTGGTGGCCCTCTTCTTCCTCCCCGTAGACGGGGTGGAGCCCCGGCCCGTGCCCGTGGAGGGACCCCGCAGCGTGGACGCCGTCATCGTGGATCCGGGCCCGGCCCAACCCCGGATCCTGGCCCTGGCCTCCCCAGACGGGCGGCTGCCCGAGGAGATCCGGAACGCTCTGTTGAACGCGCAGATGACTGGAGGCGTCGAGCCCGGTGAGGAAGTCCCTGCCGCGTTGACGGTGGACACGGTCCGGGTCCTCATGCTGGACGCCAACCGGGACGACGACGTGGTCCTCTTCGACCACGACGCTCACGCCGAGCACCTGGGAGGAGACCGGTCCTGCGAGACCTGCCACCACCTGAACAAGCCCCTGGACGAGAACACCTCCTGCTACGAGTGCCACACGGACATGTATGAGCCCCGATCGACCTTCGACCACGAGCTCCACGAGGAGCGCATGGGCGGCTCGGAGTCGTGCACGCAGTGTCACACCGGGGAGTCGGAGGTGAAGAGCTACGAGACGGTCACCGAGTGCTCGGAGTGTCACCGCAACGAGATTGCCGACCGGGCCTTCATCGAGGCTCCCGATGCCCGATGGGACGATGCGGTGGGGTACATGGACGCCATGCACTCCCTTTGCGTGGAATGCCACAAGCGGGAGGCGGCCCGGGGCCAGGCCGACGTTCCCGAGAACCTGAATCGATGCATGACCTGCCACGACGTGGACTGGCGGGAGGACCTGCGCCGCATGACTCCGCAGAGAAGGGAGGCCCAGCGGTCGGCGGGGGGCCTTCCGGACACCGGACCCGGACAGTGAGGGGGATTCCATGACGGCCCAGCGCCTCGAGCACGCCGAGGAGATCCAGGAATGGCTCCGGGCGCACCTCTTCGACCAGGTGCCCATCGGCATCAGCATCATCGACCGGGAGTACCGCATCGTGGATGCGAATCCACGGTTCGAGCAGATGTACGGTAGCTGGAAGGGGAGCCCCTGCTACGCCATCTACAAGGACCGTGACACCCCCTGCCCGAACTGTGCGGCCCAGAAGACCTTCCAGGACGGAAAAGTCAGGATCCGTGAGGAAGAGGGGACGGTGGGCAACGGGGACGCCATGCACTACCTGGTGCACATGGTTCCCGTCCGGGGTCCCCTGGGAAAGATCCGGTTCATCGTGGAGATGTCCACGGACATCACCGAGGTGAAGCGCCTGGAGGCCGAGAAGCGGGAAGCCGAGCGGTTGGCGGCCGTGGGAGAGACCGTGGCGGGCATCGCCCACGGAATCAAGAACGTGCTCATGGGGCTCGAAGGCGGAATGTACGCCGTCAACACCGGCATCGAGATCGGGGACGACGCCCGCATTGCACGGGGATGGACGACGCTGGAAGAGAACGTCGAGCGAATTTCCGCCTTCGTGAAGGAGTTCCTGGACTTCGCCAAGGGGCGGGAGACCACCGTGGCTGTCGTGGACCCCAATACGCCGGCTCAGGAGGTGGCGGACCTCTACCGCGAAAAGGCCGCTCAGGCCGGCGTCCAGATCGAGCTGGACCTGGAGCCCGACCTGGACCCGGCTCCCCTGGATGAGGACGGGATCCACACCTGCCTTGCCAACCTGGTGTCCAATGCCGTGGATGCCTGCGTGGTGAGCGATAGTCCCCGGGACTTCGTCGTCACCATCGTCTCCAAGGACGAGGAGGGGACCATCGTCTACGAGGTGGCGGACAACGGACGTGGAATGGACTACGAGATCAGCCGGAAGGTCTTCTCGAAATTCTTTACCACCAAGGGCTCGGACCGCGGCACGGGATTGGGCCTGTTGACCACGAAGCGTATCGTGCACCAACATGGTGGTAATATCTCCTTCACCTCCGAGGAGGGAGAAGGATCGGTCTTCAGGATCGAGCTGCCCCGAAACGCCCTGGAAGAGCTCACCCAGGCCGAGGACGACTGAGCGTCCAGGGACAGCATCCCAGGAAGAGGAAAGGACCCATGACCGAGAACGACGACGCCATGCCTCGACCCCAGGACAAAACGATCCTCGTGGTGGACGACGAGCCGAATGTCCGGGACTACCTGGCCCAGATCCTCCTCGACGCCGGCTTCAACGTGAAGACCGCCGGGGACGGGAGCGAGGCTCTGGACATGATCAAGGAGGACCCGCCGGACTTCATCTCCCTGGACCTGGTCATGCCGCGCAAGAGCGGGCACAAGCTTCTCTACGAGCTCAGGAAGGACAAGAAGTTCTCCAGGATCCCCGTGGTCATCGTTACGGCCCATGCCGGCGACGAGATGGGGAAGGGCGATCTGGAGGACATCATGGACAACCGGGTTCTCTCGGGACCGGGGGTCTACCTGGAGAAGCCGGTGAAGCCCCTCACCTACGTCCGCGCGGTCCAACGGGCGGTGGGGGTCCCCGAGACTCCGCTGGACGCCGACCGGATCAGCCTCCAGGAGGAGTTGCAGGACGCTCTTCCCAAGGCCGAGCCCCATGCCCTGCGAAGGGCCCTGGAAGCTCTGAAGAAAGAATCCGGGGAGAAATCCCCGTAACCGCTCCCGGGGCATCGAGGGAGCAGAAAGTCAGGACACCATGAAGACGGTACTCATCGTCGACGATGAGCCCGACATCGTCAGCTACCTGGAGATGATCCTCCAGGACAACGGATACGAGACCCTCACGGCGGCCAACGGCAACGAAGCCCTGGAGATGGCCCGGTCCAAGAAACCCGACCTGGTCACGCTGGACATCTCCATGCCCGAGGCCTCGGGGACCCGTTTCTACAAGGAATTGAAAACCGACCCCGAGACCAAGGACATTCCCGTCATCATCGTCACCGCCGTCACGGGCATGGGTGGGGATAAGCACGCGTACGAGAAGTTCATCAGCAACCGGAGCCTGGTCCCGGCCCCCGAGGGGTACTTCCCCAAACCCATCGATCGGGAAGCCTTCGTGAAGAGTGTGAAGGAGACGTTGGGCGACTGAAGGCCCGGGCCGGGGCGCTCGACGCCTCGGCGAGCAGGAGCGAACGGGCGGGCCCGGCCCGTTCGAGATTCATCTTTCCTGTGCCCCCGCCGCCCCCTGGGTGAGCGGGTGGGTGGGGTGTTCTGGGAGTTCGTGGAGCAACACCCGGCTAGGCTTATCTGGCCCGTCCCACCTGCGGCGGATGAGTCAGTATTTCCCCTAATTAACCGCATTTAGTTAACCGATCTTCGGGCTTGGCGCTCGAGCCGCCGAATCTCCCCCTTCCTTCGGGGTTGCCAAACCATGGGGCTGGCCCAGAAATTGCCGCTTTCTTCGGTGATCGGTGGGGAAATACGCCCCGATCCCAGAAAAAGGAGTGGGGGCCGGCCCCTCTTCGGAGGGACAACCGAATGCATCCCAAGCCAGGCACCTGAGGAGTCAGAGAGGATCAATGTCACCCGCCCTGTTGATGTCGCTCTCGTATGCGCTGCTGGCCGTGTTCGTCGTGGCCTTCGTGACACGGTCTGTGAAGCTGGCCCGGCTACCGATCCATCTTCGGTGGGAGCTCGCACCCATACCCCATGAAAAGGGGAAGGGGAGTTACGGGGGCTCGTACCTGGAGGAATCGGAGTGGTGGACCAAGAAACGGGAAAAGGACCTCTTCGCCGAGCTCTCCTACATGGGTCAGGAGATTCTCTTTCTGAAGGCGCTGTTCGAGCACAAGAGGCGACTGTGGTGGTTCTCCTTCCCCTTTCACGTGGGGCTCTACTTTCTGACCGGCGCCGCGGTCCTGCTCGTTCTGGGTGGAATCGGGCAGGCTCTGGGGATTCCTGGCCCCGGGCTCGGGATCCTCAGCCAGGGGCTTCCCCTTTTGGCCGGCGTAGGCTACGGGCTTGGACTCCTGGGTGCCGTCGGCCTCTTCATCACCCGGCTCACTGACCAGGGGATGCGGAACTCCACGTCCTTCCTCACGTACTTCAACGTGATTCTCCTGGGGGGCATGTTCGGGACGGGGCTGGCTTCGGTCCTTACCGTTCCCAACTTCGTGGGCCAGGTCGTGTATTTCGGCGAGGGCCTTCTGACCGCCGATGTCGCTGCCCCCATCTCCGGCGTCCTGGCGGCTCACGTGGTCCTGGCGCTGGTCTTCCTGGCGTACCTCCCCTTCACACAGATGATGCACTTCGTGGCCAAGTACTTCACGTACCACGACGTGCGCTGGGAAGACACGCCCCTGGAGCGGGGTAGCAAGATGGAGAAGGAGCTCGTGGAGCTTCTGGGGCAGTCGCCCACCTGGGCGGGTCCGCACGTGAGAGCCGACGGGAAGAAGACATGGGTCGATATCGCCACGGATTCCGGGGCGAGGGAAGAGGAAGAGAAATGAGTGAGACCAAGACGAAGACCAAGAAGAAGGTCCGCGTAAAGGACATCGCCAACAAGGAGCTCCCGGTCCTGGATCCGGTGGATCCGGCGGAGCTGATTCCCCTTCCTCCCCCCTACGACAACCCCGAAGATCTGCCGGGCTTCAAGGAGGTGCCCGACAAGACAAAGGACAGGTTGGTCTGCAACCTGGACGGCGTCATCGCGTCGGGGCTTCCCCATCCGGAGACCGAGGAGGAAGAGCAGAAGTACGTCAGTCAGTTCGTGGAGGGGCTCAAGAAGCTCCTCTCCAAGGAGAACAACTGGACCTTCCTCCAGCCCCTCCTCCTCTCCCTGGACTACTGCGTGGGGTGCCAGACCTGCGCCGAGGCCTGCCACGTCTTTACGGCCACCGGTGAGAAGGAGATCTATCGGCCCACCTACCGGTCCGAGGTGTGGCGGCGTCTGGTCAACCGCTACGTCAAGCCCGGCGGCAAGGTCCTCGGGCCCCTCAAGGGAGCCGACGTGGAGGCCAACTGGACCACCATCACCCGTCTCTACGAGCTCACCTACCGGTGCAACCTCTGCCGCCGGTGCGCCCAGGTCTGCCCCATCGGCATCGACAACGGGCTCATCGCTCACGAGCTGCGGAAGCTCTTCAGCCAGGAGCTGGGCTGGGCCCCCACCGAGCTCCACGAGAAGGGCACCGTGCTTCAGCTCGACGTGGGATCCTCCACGGGGATGAACCCGGTGGTGGTAAAGGACAACGTGGAGTTCATCGACGAAGACATGGAGGACGAGACGGGGATCCACGTGGAGAGCCCGTTCGACAAGGAGGACGCCGACGTCCTCCTCATCCACAACGCCGGCGAGATGCTGGCCTGGCCCGAGAACCCCGGCGCCTTCGCCATCATTCTCAACGCCGCCGGCATCGACTGGACCCTCTCGTCCGACGAGGTGGGCTACGACGGCGTGAACTACGGCCTCTTCTACGACGACGTCCAGTTGGCCAGGGTGGCGGTGAGACACTCCCAGACGGCCAAAAAGCTGAACGCGAAGCGCATTGTCATGGGGGAGTGCGGGCACCAGCACAAGGCGCTGGTGACCATTGCCGACCGGATTCTGGTGGGTGACCTGCAGGTGAGGCGGGAGAGCTTTCTCCCCCTCCTGGAGGAGATCGTCTTCAGCGGGAAGATCGAGTTCGACCCCTCGAAGAACGACTTCCCCGTGACCCTCCACGATCCCTGCAACATTGTCCGGAACCTGGGCATCGTGGAGCCCCAGCGGCGCATCCTCCGCTACCTCTGCCCCCAGTTCAGGGAGATGACTCCCCACGGCGTGGACAACTACTGCTGCGGCGGCGGGAGCGGGTTTGCCATCATGAGCGGCAACAACTACGAGGACTGGCGAAACAACGTGAGCGGGCGAGTGAAGTTCAAGCAGATCATCGATGCCTTCGCCGACCAGCCCGAGCCCGAGGTGAAGAAGTACCTCTGCGCCCCCTGCTCCAACTGCAAAGGTCAGATCCGGGACCTCCTGAACTACTACGGCGCCCTGGAGAAGAGCGGGATCACCTACGGCGGGCTCGTGGAGCTCATCGTCAACGCCATGGTGGACGTGAAGGAGCCATTCATCAAGTGGGAGATGCACTAAAAGCAACACCCTTCTGGGGAGAGCCTTCCTGTCCGGAACCGGCGGCCGCTTCAGCCGCTAGCCGTTTGCTGCGCTTGCGGGGTGGCCTGAGCCATGTCCACCCCCGTGCTCCGCGAAGACTCTATCCACCCTGCGGCAGTTGACTTCCTGCTGTTGCCTGTAGGCTGTGGGGCCATGATCTCATGGCTCTTTCTGGTCCGACGCGCCCTCTCGGGTATGGTTCGATCCCGGGCCTCCCTGGCGGCTGAGAACGCCATCCTTCGTCACCAGGTCGCTGTGCTTCAGCGGGAGCGACCCAGGCCGTTGCTCCGGCCCGCTGACCGAGTGCCCTGGACTCCAGCAATCGGAGGTCCATCGCACCGCCTGACCACTGAACTTGACCACACGCATCACCTCCAGGAGGGGAGCGCCCGGGGCACGATAGGAGAACGCCTCGAAACGTTAAGGGGTCCGGCTCCGTGCCCAAATCAGCGAGCCGTGCTCCCTGGAGCGAACGAAGTGAGCGAAAGCGGCAATGCTTTTGATAGCCGCTGTTGGGCAGTTCGCCCTACCCTCTTAAATGTGTGAATCCCTTCCGGTTCAATGACCTTCCCAGAGGGTCCGGACTGGAACAGCGTAGAGGCGCTCCCCGAAGCTAACGCTGGTCTCGCCGTCATAGACCACGACGCCGCCGGCGAAACGCTCGCCAGAGGCCTCCTTCAGTTTCCTAAGGCCTCGGAAGTCCGACGCCGTCACAGTTGCGGCTGCTTTTACCTCAACCCCAGCGACTCGCCCACCGTCCCCTTCGAGGACGATGTCCACCTCTACCATGTCCTTGTCACGGAAATGGTAGAAACGGATGTGATCCTCCTGCCAACTTCCCTGACGACGTAGCTCTTGAAAAACGAAAGTCTCCAACAGTCGGCCAAAGGCAGTTCGATCCTCCCAGAGGGCTTCAGCGCCAAGCCCCAGCAACGCGCAGGCCAGGCCCGTATCCGAAAGATGGAGCTTCGGTGTCTTCACCAGGCGGTTCAGCCGATTGTTGTGCCAAGCGGACAATTCCTCCAAGAGAAACACGCCCGTGAGCAGCGTAACGTATTCGCGGATTGTCGGCCGGCTCACTTGGAACGGGCCTGCCAAATCGCTTACGTTGATAAGGGTTGCAGTTTGCCCAGCGGCAAGAGAGAGGAGTCGCGGCAGCGTATCCAGTGACCGGATTCGTGCCAGATCCCGTACATCCCGCTGCACAAGGGTCTCCACGTAGTCTCGGTACCATGCCGCACGCCTCCGCGCCGTGCTCCGGGCCAGCGCAGAAGGGTATCCTCCCTTCGCCACCATCTCGGCCAGCCTGGGACCAAGACGCTGGTGAGGCCGGGTCTTGAACCCCTTTCCGAAAAGGGCTTTCAGGAAGCCGGGTTCACGGCCCTGGATCTCGGCCTGGGACAATGGATGGAGGCGCTGAATCGCCATTCGACCGGCGAGGGAATCGGCAAGTTTCGGAACCAGAAGCACATTGGCCGATCCAGTAAGGAGGAATCTTCCTGGCGTCCTTTGGCGATCCACCGCGGTCTTCAGGGCTGTGAAGACCCCTGGGGCACGTTGGACCTCGTCCAGAATCGTACGCTCGGGCAATTCGGAGACGAAGCCCACCGGATCCGTCGTGGCGGCAGCGAGAGTCACTTCATCATCGAAACTCAGGTAGGTGCCCTTGCCGAACTTCGACCACCGCTGAGGAGGCCTGAAACCCCGGACAGAGTGTTG
>CAYXGM010000039.1:0-36927 GCA_964464555.1 uncultured Gemmatimonadaceae bacterium
TACGACCGGGCCCAGATCAGCATGAACCTCACCAACTACAAGGTGAGCCCTCCCCACGAGGTGCTGGAGGCGGCCCGGGAGGAGGCCCGGAAGCGCGGCATCCTCCTCACGGGCTCCGAGGTCGTGGGTGTCATCCCCTTCGACGCCATCCGACAGGCCGGCGTCCACTACCGCCGGAAGATGATGAAGTCCACCGGGATCCCCGTCCCGGACCTGGTGGAGACGGCCATCCAGTCCATGGGCCTCCGGGACGTGGCCCCCTTCGATCCAAGGGAGAAGGTCCTGGCTCTGCCCACCGTGGACGGCGAGCTGGTGAACAAGGCCACCTACGACTTCGTGGACGAGGTCTCCCGGGACACCCCGGCCCCCGGAGGCGGCTCGGTTTCGGCACTGGCCGGAGCCCTGGGTGCTGCCCTGGGAGCCATGGTGGCCAATCTCAGCATCGGGAAGGGGGAGTACGACGACCGCTACGAGGAGCTCTGCGAGCATGCCGAGACGGCCCAGGAGTTGAAAGACGCGTTGGTCCACGGTGTGGACGCCGACACCCAGGCCTTCGACGAGGTCATCGCCGGCATGCGCATGCCCAAGGACACGGCGGAGGAGCGAACGGCCCGGGACAGAGCCATCCAGGAGGGCTACAAGGCGGCCACCCGGGTGCCCCTGGACACGGTGAAGCAGTGCCGGGACGTCCTGGAGCTCTGCCTGCAGATGGTACGCATAGCCCCGGAGGAGATGATGAGCGACGTGGGGACCGGCGCGCTCATGGCCCGGGCAGCCCTCATCGGTGCCGCCTACAACGTCCGCATCAACCTCAAGAGCATCGAGGACGAGGAGTTCAAGGAGGAGATGCGGCACGAGCTCTCGGGGCTCGTGGAGGAAGGGGAGCGTCTGGCCGGAGAGGTGGAAAGCGTGATGGAGGAAGCCCTCCAGGGGGCGTAAGACACCTCAACCTGATACATTGAACCCTGGAACCTATCCATGGCCCAGGGAGGTGTATCATGACGCAGGACCCCCTCTCCCCCTCCGGCACCCCGGAAGCCACCTTCAGCCGCCGACGCTTTCTGCGCTTCGGCCTGGGAAGCGCCGCCCTATCCCTCACCGCGGCCCGGTCACTCAACGCCGCAGTCTACGAGAGCGTCAGCTCCCTCAACCATCGCTTTCCCGACGACCAGGAGGCACCCGACGGAGCCTACTGGGAGGCCCTCCGCCGCCACTACCTCTTCGATGAGGGCCACATCCACATGAACAACGGCACCGTGGGCCCCATGCCCGAGCCGGTGTTCAACACCCTCACCTCCTCCTTCGAGGTCCAGTGCACCTCCCCCTGTGAGGTCTACAGCAACTTCACCGGCAGACGTGAGGACGCCCGGCGGAAGGTGGCCCGGTTCCTGGGTGCCGACATGGATGAGGTCGCTCTGACCCGGAACACCACCGAAGGAATGAACTTCGTGGTCAACGGCCTGGAGATGGAGCCGGGGGACGAGATCCTCATGTCCGACATGGAGCATCCGGCGGGGATTCACCCCAGCAGGCTCAAGGCCGCCCGGTACGGAGCAGTGGTCAGGGAGGTCCCGCTGGGATTGCCCCCGGGATCGGTGAACGAGGTGGTGGATGCCTTCGAAGCGGCCATGACACCCCGGACCAAGCTCATCCTCATCAGCCACACCGTCTATATCTCCGGGCTCATTGCCCCCATCAAGGAGCTCACCGAGATGGCCCATCGGCACGGCGTCCTGGTGGTAGCCGACAGCGCCCACGGGCCAGGGATGCTGGATCTGGATCTCCATGACATGGGCGTCGATTTTTTCGCCGCCAGTCCCTACAAATGGCTGGGGGCGCCCTGCGGGACCGGCATCCTCTACGTGAAGAAGGACGTCCAGGACCGACTCTGGCCCACCATCGCCAACTCGGGCTGGGACACCCGGGAAGGCGCCACACGCTTCGAGACCCTGGGCCAGCGGGCCGATCCCCTGGTCTTCGCCCTGGGCGAGGCAGTGGACTTCCAGAACCGGGTGGGCAAGCCCCGGATCCAGAGGCGCGTCCAGGCCCTGGCTACCCACCTGAAGGAGGGGTTGGTGGAAATCCCCGGCGTTCGGCTTCACACCTCCATGGACCCCTACCTGAGCGGCGGTCTCACCGCCTTCTCCATGGAGGGCGTGGATCCCCAGGACCTGGTGAGCTACCTGAGGGAGCGCTACGACCTGGTCATCCGGACCATCGGGAGCGAGGAGAAGGGGACCCGGGGCGTTCGGGTCTCCACCCACATCTTCGTCTTCCAGGAGCACGTGGACATGCTCCTGGACGGGGTGCGGCACTTGAGCAGCGCTTAGAGCTCCCTTAGAGCTCCGCCGCCCATTCTCCCTCCACACCCTTCCGCCCCCACTCCCGGGTACAGGGGTTAAGCTCCCGGATCACCCCCCGATACTTAGGAGAAATTAACCAAGGGGTCCGCCACAGCGGACCGGGTCCTTTTTGACCACACAAGGGGGGGATTCCATGCACGCCCAACGAGAGATTCTACGTCCGATGATCCTGGTACCCGTGGCCCTCATGGCCATGTGGCTGCTCCTTGCACCGAGGGCCGGGGCCGGCCAGGAAACGGTCTACCAGGCCTCGGAGCTCACGCAGAAGCCGACCATCGCCGACGCCAACCAGGCCCGGACGGCCATCATGCGGTCCTACTCCACCAGCCTCCAGGAGGCCGGGGTCCAGGGGCGGGTCCAGGTGGCATTCGTCGTGAAGCCCGACGGTAAGGTCGATGCCGAGTCCGTCCAGGTCATCCAGTCCCCGGCAGAGGCCCTCTCCAAAGCGGCCAAGGTCGCTGTGGCCCGAATCCGGTTCAATCCGGGCGAAAAGGACGGGGCCCCGGTCCCGTGCCGGGTCGTCATGCCCATCAGCTACGGTCAAGCCGGATAAGAAAGGCATCAGACCCATGTCCGAGAAACTTGCATTCCTCGATCGATACAACATCAGGACCAAGCTCCTGGCAGCCTTCATGGCCGTGGCCGTCCTCGTGGCCGTCATGGGGGGAGTGGGGTTCTGGAATGTCCGCAGCCTGAACTCGGCCATCAATGACATCCGGACAGCCTCACCCCTGGCCCAGGGAGCCATGAAGCTGGAGGTGGCCGTCGCCGAGGACATGGCCCTGATCAGAGAGATGGCCCAGGCCTTCAACCAGGGCGCCGTGGAAAAAAACTGGGCCGCCCATCAGGAAAACATTGAAAACTTCAACACCATTCAGGCGCAGATGCTGGGCCAGGAGTCCCGGGAGGGCCTGGCCGACGCAGAGAACAGCGGGGCCGGCGACGGAGCGGCGGCAAGAGGATCCCTGACCCACGACGATGCCCTCGTGGGCCGGGTACAGGAGGTCGGACGGCTCTACAGGGACCGATTGCTACCGGCCATGACCGCCTATCACGAGAAGGCCGCCGAGAGCCTCCGCATGACCTCCGCCCTGCAGAACGCCGAGCTGGGTTCTGCCCGCTACGACGAAATCTGGTCCTCGGTGGAGACACTGGATCGGGGGAAGGTCGATCTGAAAGACGAAGCTCTCGGGATCGGAGACGATCTCCTGTCCCGCATCGCCGCCCTGGAAGAAGAGGCCGGTGCTGCAATACAGGAAGCCTGGACAGGCTCGGACGGGACCGTCCGAGCCGCCACCCTTCTCCTGGCGCTGGGTACCGCTCTGAGTCTGATCGTGGCCCTCGCCATCGGCTGGATCGCCGGAAATCACATCTCCCGCCCCCTGACCCACATCACGGAAGGAGCCCGGTCCATGGCCGCCGGCGACTTCACCGCCACCCTGGAGCTGGATCGCGGCGACGAGGTCGGGGAGTTGGCCGCATCCTTCGGGGAGATACGGGAAGCGTTCGAGGGAATGGCCGGGGAAGTCAGCTCCTTGACGAGCTCGGTAAGTCGAGGCGAGTTGGACAAGCGGGGCGCCACCGAGGCATTCCAGGGGAGTTACGCCGACCTCATCGGCGGGGTCAACGGCCTCATCGAGGCCTTCGTCCCCCCCATCGAAGTGACCTCCGACTACGTGGACCGTGTCTCGAAGGGTCAGATCCCCGACACCATCCAGGAGGAGTATCACGGCGAGTTCGACGCCATCAAGAGGGACCTGAACCGCATGGTGGACGTCATGCGCGGCCTCGACACCCAGGTGACCCGGGTGGTCACGGGTCTCAAGGAAGGTGACCTGGAGGCTCGTGCGGACGCTTCCGGATTCGAAGGCTCCTGGAAAGACCTCCTCGGTGGACTGAACGAGGGCCTGGATGCCATGTACGAGCCCAACTCCATCGGGATCGGCATCCTCCTCAAGGCCGCCGAGGGAGACTACACCGTGCGCATGGACGGTGAATGGCCGGGCACCTATGGCCAGATCAAGTACGCCTGCAACACCGTGATCAACGCCATGGACGAGGGCATGAGCCAGGTCGCGGTTTCCGCCGACCAGGTCGCCAGCGCCGCCGACCAGATCAACTCGGGCTCCCAGTCCCTGGCCCAGGGCACCAGCGAGCAGGCCAGCACCCTGGAGGAAGTGGCCTCCAGCCTCCAGGAGATGGGCTCCATGTCGGACCAGAGCTCTGCCAATGCCCGGGAGGTGAAGAGCATCAGCGACGGTGCGCGGCAGGGCACGGAGAAGGGCGTGGAGTCCATGAATCGCCTCTCCGAGGCCATGGACAGGATCAAGGCATCCTCCGACGAAACGGCAAAGATCGTCAAGACCATCGACGAGATCGCCTTCCAGACCAATCTCCTGGCCCTGAACGCCGCCGTGGAGGCGGCCCGGGCCGGCGACGCCGGGAAGGGCTTTGCCGTGGTGGCCGAGGAGGTCAGAAACCTCGCAATGCGCAGTGCCGAAGCCGCCAAGACCACGGCTCAGCTCATTCAGGAGAGCGTGGGGAACGCCGAAGGCGGAGTGACGTTGAACGCAGAGGTCATGGAGCACCTGAACGAAATCGCCAAGCAGGTGGTCCAGGTGAGCGAAGTCATGGAGGAGGTGGCCTCGGCTGCAGATCAGCAGAGCATGGGGCTCGACCAGGTCAACCTCGCCGTGGAGCAGATGAACCAGACCACGCAACAGACGGCAGCCAACGCCGAGGAAAGCAGCAGCGCTTCGGAAGAGCTCACCAGCCAGGCCGAAGAGCTACGGGGTCTGGTAAGCGCGTACAGGCTCTCGGGAAAGAGCGGAGCCGGGGATGTGGGATGGTCGAAGAGAGCCGAGGCCGCGCCGGTGGTGCTGGCCACCGGTGCGGGTGGGTCCGACAAACCCAACGGGAAGGGGAACGGCCTGGGCCACAAGGCCCCCTTCGACACCCACGAGGCCGAGGACTCGATCCCGGGCGAATTCTGACACGCACCCGGAGATCGAACACCCCTGGACGGGGGGCATCCGAGGACGAGGGGTGCGGCGCCCAGCCGCACCCCTCGTGGTTTCCGGCAAACGAGAGACCATGCCTCCCGTCACCTCAGTGCAGATAGAAGACCGTCCCGATAGGGGAAGAGGGCCGGCGTTCCGCCCGTGTGGAGAAAGACGACCTCCTCTCCCCGATCGAAGAACCCCCGCTCAACCAGATCCAACATCCCGGCCATGGACTTGCCGGTGTAGACGGGATCCAGGAGGATCCCCTCCTCGCGGGCTACGAGCTCCAGGGCGGAGGTCACGTCCTCGTTGAGGATCCCGTAGCCTTCTCCCAGGAACTCGTCGAGCACGATCACCCCCTTCGGATCCACCCTCTTCCCTTCCCCGAGCTCCTCCAGCGTCCTTTCGGCGATGGAAGTGACGTAGCCCTTCACCGCATCTGCCGAAGCGGCAACGCTGATGCCCACGATGCGGGTCTCCGGGGAGAGGAGCATGGCCCCCGCCAGAAGGCCGGCCTGTGTGCCCGCGGACCCGGTGGCGAGGACCACGGTATCGGGCTGGATGCCCGCCTCCCGGGCCTGCTCCAGCAACTCCGCGAAGCCCAGTACGTAGCCCAGGGCGCCCAGGGGCCGCTCCAGGTCCCCTTCCTGGAGAGAGCCTCCTACCGGCGCGAGGTAGGGCGTCCTCCCCTGACTTCTCTTCTCTTCAACCACCGGTTCCACCCACTCCAGGACATTCTCCAACTCCAGGAAGCCGCGTTCCCCCTCCGCCTCCACGATGCGCACTTCGGCCCCGAAAACCCGATCCAGGAGGAGGTTTCCGTCTTCTCCCACGGGCATTCCCGGTTTCTTGAGAAGGACCAGGGTGGCAGGCATGCCCATCCGGGCCGCCGCGGCGGCCACCTGGCGGCACCAATTGGACTGGACTCCCGCCCAGGTGACCACGCTGTCGAACCCCCGCTCCCTCACGTCGGCCATGATGAACTCCAGCTTCCGGGCCTTGTTGCCTCCAAAGGCAAGGCCGGTCTGATCGTCCCTTTTCATGTGGAGGGAAATGGTCCCCAGCCTGCGGGAGAGGAACTCGAGCCGCTCCAGGGGGGTCGGAAGGTGCGCGAGCCATTCCCTCGGAAAGGAATCCAGCCGCTCACGAAGTTCGGCCATTTTGATCATCGTCGGAGCCCTCCAGGGCGTCGGGGGCGTCGGGCCCTTGACGCCTTTTTCATCTTTATCCTCAGAAACGATGAATGTATGCTTTCCCCACCGGGAGAATCCAGAGAACGGAGGACGATCATGGCAGAGATTCGCGTTTTCACGACCCCGACCTGCTCTTACTGCCACAAGGTGAAGGGATGGTTGCAGGAACAAGGCTGCGAGTACACCGAGCTGGACATCACCAAGGATGTGCAGGCCCTCCGGGAGTGGCGGGCCCTGTCCGGGGGCATCGGCGTGCCGGTCACCGCACACGGAACGGACCTCATCATAGGGTTCGATCCTGAGCGCCTGGCCCGTCTCAAGGCCTGCGCCGAACACTCCAGTCGGCCGGATCCCTCCATCCTTCCTGACGGGGAAGGGTAGGACGGTAAGCCGGGTATACGAACCGGGCCTTGAGCGTGGGGTGGATCAAGGGCGTTACCCGATTGCTACCCTTCCCTGGGCCCCCTCTCCGGGCGATTTGGGCCCCCGTCAATCCACGGGCCAGATCCCCAGGAGTCGCCGGGCGGTCACGACCTGTCCCGCGTGGTAGGCGGATGTGCTCCATGAGCTCCCACAGGGAGTCGAGGAGGCCCTCAGGCCGGATTCCGCGAACCTCCGTGGGTACGTCCCGGAAGACGTGGGCGAGGCTCCTGTGGGCTCCTCCGCCCTCCAGCAGGTAGACCAGATGATCCCGGAGTGCTGACGATCCGTGCATAGGGGTCTCACTTCTTCGTGGACTTCGAGGGTCCGTGTTCAGCCAATCTACGGAGAATGAACCTCCTGAACTCCCCGGCCCACCGGTGTTGTCCCCGGCGAGACCCGTCTGCATCTTCGGGGTTGCGACGAAGCGAATCGAGCCTCCAGCACCCCAGCGAACGGAATAGGACGTTCCCATGAGAATCTTCCCGCTGTACCTCCTGCTCGCCTCCGGTCCCCTCCTGCTTCTCGGCTGCAGCGGCCAGGAGGAAGCATCGGACCCCTTGAGGGAGGCCGAGGAGGCCGTTCAGGAAGCGGCTTCCGATGTTCAGGAGACGGTGACCGATGCTCAGGAAGGCGACATTTCCAGAGAGGTCCAGGCCTTCTTGGACCAGTACGAAGAGTTCATCGACGAGTACTGCGAGATGACGGGCCGCTTCGCTCGTGCGTCCCTTTCCGAGAAGGCCCAACTGGCCCAGGAAGCGGCGGCAAAGGGAATGGAGCTTTCAGAGTTCGCCACCGAGTCCATGGCCATGGAGGCGGTCTTCTCCCGAAAGGCCGAGGAGCGGCTGGAAGAGCTCCATGACCGGGCGGAGGCCTGCTCGCAGAGGATGGGAGGATAGAGAGAGCCAGGGCGCCGGGCGGATGGAGCTGCGGGCGCAGGTCATCCGTCCCTGAACAGGGCATGGCAGCCGACCTTTCCTGCCCTATCTGTATTTGTTCGTCTGCTTTCGTCGGTGAGAAGTGGCCCAGGGTGCCCTTCATCTATCCCCGATCTGCGTGACTTTTGTGCGGGTCACACTCCACTGGCCCTGTTCCCTCTTCAACTGAACCTCCAATGAGGTCATCGAGGGTGCAGATTGGGACTCGGTCCAGACCATAACATGGACCTTTGTGTTCGCGACGCCACCGCCAACCTCCGGCGGCGGTAGGATGAACACCACGCTTTTCTCAAAGCATTCTGGTTCCTCCCTGCACCGTTCGACCGCTGCGCTGGGAATTACGTTGGCGCCCACCTGGTGTGCCACCGCCGCAGCGAGCCCCTGAGAAACGGAAGGGAGTCGTGGTTGCGTTGTGTCAATCCAGAACGGTCTTTCGGCGTATTCTTCCTGAACGTGTTCCACCGCCGCTGTCAACACCCTCACAACCTGCGCCTCCTGCGGCTCCTGGCCCCATCCTGGCGGAGTGAAAATGGCGAGAAGGAAGACGACGGTTCCCCCCAGAACCCAACCTTCCGCTCTGGCTTTCCCAAATTCTTGTCTGATCATCCTATCCTCCTTCCCCTACCAGTCTATGCAGAGGTCTTCGAGTCCGTCAATCGAGTCATTGTCCCAAGGATGCCGCCAGCCCGCCGCAGCATGGCCTCCAGCCTCATGAACTCCAGTTGCCGCGAGTCTATCAAGGCCCGTATTCCATGGGCTGGACTCGGCGCCACCGAGATAGGCTGCATTGAAGGAGTATCTTCCGGTGATTGGATCCCAGTTCCCTCTCGGATGTCCCGAGGATTGACCCATCCAGAACCTTTCGTAATCGGGAAATACATCCACCATCCCAGCATCTAGTGCGTTCTCCAGCCTGACCTTTGCAGCAAGGCAGTAGGGATGTGCATTCACGGCAATCATGTCGATTGCGTCCCGCAAAATCCCCTCCTCTTCATCCGAGATTTCATTGCAATCTGGCGCGTCTTCCGGACAGGGCGTGTACTGCACAATGTCGAAACTCGCGTAGAGGTCATCCTCGACCGACAGTGGGTCTTGGCCCTCTGAACACCCTAGGAGAATGAGGGTTGCACCGACCAGGAACTTGGCAAACGCCTTGCTCCATTCCATTTCTCCTCCTTCCGAACACTGGTCTGAGCTTCTCCCAGCCCTGGCGGCTGGCCCGTGTTGCCGCAGGCGACTGGAAGTGGGGGGGAGCTTCCCAGCAATATTCACGAACCGAATGGAATCCGCACTGTCATTTCGGCACGCTGCCGGAGATTCCCTCCCCCGTCGGCGAGAGTGGAGGTGGCGCCATGCCGCCGGGGGCTTTTTCCGTCCCTGGACTCTGAAAAGTGGCCCAACCGATATGGAAAACCTCGAAACTCGAGAGGCGCCGGGCGGATGGAGCTGCGGGCGCAGGTCGGACGACCCCGACAATGGCCTGGCAACCACCAGGCGATGCCGAGCCCCCGGGGCCGCCCACGGCGTCCTCGCTCGTCTCGGGGGTCGGGCCGACAAGGAAGAATCCCGCCATCACCGGCCCCCTCGGCTCGAACCTGCGGTTCTCATCCGCCCCGTCCCAAGTGCAAGACGGCCGGCCCCGCATCGGGGCCGGCCGCCTCAAGAGGCGCCGGGCGGATTCGAACCGCCGAATGGAGGTTTTGCAGACCTCTGCCTTACCACTTGGCTACGGCGCCTACAGGAAGGGGGGCGACGGTCAGTGCTTCACCGGATCGCCCCCCCAGAGCGGGAAACGGGACTCGAACCCGCGACCCCAACCTTGGCAAGGTTGTGCTCTACCAGCTGAGCTATTCCCGCATTGGCCAGGGAGGCTTCGAAACGATACCCCTCAGGGTAACAGGCCGTTCCGGCTTACCCTCCCAGAACGCAAGAATGAAGCTAGAAATGCGGCCGAGAGGTGTCAAGATGAAACCGGAGTCTCGGCGTTTCCCCTAATCCCTTCCGTCCGTTAGATTTCCTGTCGTTTTTCAGTCGGGACCCGGGGCTCATGAGGCCCCTGTCCCGGTTCCAGAACCCCGAGTCCACCCGGAATGAACCGGACGCCGATCCAGACCTGCCTCTTCAGCCTTCTTCCCGCCTTTCTCCTGGCCGGCGTGTTCTGCGTCCCCGGGCTTCGGGCCCAGGAGCTCCCCTGGCTCCCCGGGGGCAAGGTAAGGTTGGATTTTGCACCCCGCTTCTGGACCTGGGACACTCGCTACGGTGTGGACGCCGCCGGCGCCTCCGTGGTTGAACCCCTGGGCTCCGATCTGACCTCCGAGACCCTGGGGAGTGGCGTCCTCCCGGATCTGAAGGAGCTGGAGGCCAGCCTGGCTTCGGCCCTGAACGAAGACGCCTACAGGGTTCGCCTGGGAGCCAGCGAGGCCGTCATCGATCAGTCGAGATTGGTCTTTCCCCTTCGGCTGGAGGTGGGTGTAACGGATTGGCTGACCCTGGGGGCCATGGTCCCCTTCCATCGCCCCCGTACCGAGATGGAGTTCACTCTCACGACCGGGGAGGACCTCACCAATGTGGGCCTGAGCCCCCAGACGACGAGCGCGAGTCAGGTCAACTCCTTCCTCGTAACCTTCGCCTCGGTCCTGGAGGAGGCCCGGGAAGACCACGCCGGAAACTCGGACCTGCAGAAAGCCCAGGCCTTCCTGGATGCCCTGGCCGCCGCCTACGCCCAGAAGAACTTCTTTCCCGCCTTCGGGACCCCGGCCTCCGCCGCACTCCAGGAGCGGCTGGCCCGAATACGGGACTCCCTGGGAGCGCTGGGCATTTCGGGCCTTCCGGAGAACGTTCCCGTGGCGGGAACCCTCCTCACCGAGGAGGAATTCGAGGCATTCCTGGGCGGAAACGTCATGCGGGCCCAACCCCTGGAGGATCTCACCACCCCCTGGAAGATGGGAGACGTGGAGATCACGACGGCGATGCGGATCCTCCACCACGGCTTCGAGCCCGACAGCGCCGGGGAGCTGCCCCGACTGCGGTATCAGCTCGGAGCAGGATTCGTCCTCCGCCTGGGGACGGGAACCCAAGCCAACTTCAACCGGCTGTTCGAGCTGAACCCCGCCGACGGCCAGACGGATCTGGAGGGGAGCCTCTTCGGACTCGTGGAATGGGGCAACCGGTTGGGTGCCTGGGGACAGGTCCGCTACGGGATCCAGACGGAGGGGGAGATCACCAAACGGATTACCCCGCCGGACGCGGTGCTCCCTGACTGGGGGCGAACAGCCCCTCTTCTTTGGACGCCGGGAAACTACCTGGAACTGGAGCTGAGCCCCCGGTTCTTCCTGACCCCGCAGATGAGCATCGGCGTCCGCTACCACCTCTGGAACAAGGGGGAGGACAGCTACGCCTTGCAACCTCTGGATCCAGAGGTCCTGGAGCGGACCGACTATCCACCGGCGGACCTCCTGAACCAGGAAACGAAGGAAACGCTGCGTGAGCTGGGGTTCGGGGTCACCTACTCCACGGTGGAAGCCAACGAGAGGGGCGAAGCCTCCCTCCCGATCTTTTTTCGGGCCACCTATTTCCACCCGGTGGGCGGAAGTGGTGGCCGGACCCCCAAGGGTGGCCGGTTCGAAGCGGGAATCTCCCTCTTCCGCACGTTCTGGGGCGGGGGGAGCGACAGCGAAGACATTCCTGGGGAGACGGAGGACGTCGGGTCCTTCTGAAAAGTCGAAGCCGGAGAACCTCAGACGGCTTCCAGAAGCTCCCGTGCGTGGTCCCTCGACATGGGAGAGTCGGGATCCCCTCCCAACATCCGGGCCAGCTCCCTCACCCGCTCTTCTCCTGCCAGCTCCCTCACCCGCGTCGCCGCCAGGCCCTCCACCTCGTCCTTCTCCACGTAGAGCTGGTGATGGGCCCTGGACGCGAGCTGGGGGAGGTGGGTGATGACGAAGACCTGGTGACTCCCGGCCACGTCCCTGAGCTTCTCGGCAACCTTGAGAGCCACTTCTCCGCCAATCCCGGCATCGATCTCGTCGAAGACCAGGGTCGGGACCCGGTCCGCCTCGGCCAGGATGGCCTTCAGCGCCAACATCACCCGTGAGAGCTCTCCTCCGGAGGCAATCCGGGCCAGGGGTCCGGGCTCGAACCCGGGGTTGAGGGACGTGAGGAACTCCACCCGCTCCCCACCCCCGGCCCCCGGATCCTGCAGAGGGGTCAACTCCGCCCGGAACACACCCCGGTCCAGCCCCAGGTCCGGAAAGACGGCCATGACCTGGGACTGAAGACGCTCCACCGCCGACTCCCGGCTCTTCGTCAGCTCCCTCACCCGCTCCAGAAAAGCACGGCGAGCCTCCGCTACCGCCTCCTCCACCTCACGGACGTCGAAGGCCGCACCGTCCAGCTCCTTCAGCTCCTCCTCCAGGCGGGCCCGGGTCTGAAAGACATCGTCCAGCTCGGGACCGTATTTTCTCTTCAGACGGAAAAGGAGATCCTGGCGGACCCGGATGGCTTCCAGCCTGGCCGGGTCGTGCTCGATGCCCTCGGCGTACCCCGCCAGGCCCTGGCCCACGTCCGCCAGAAGGTGGTAGGCCCCGTCCAGGCTTTCCACCCACTTTTCCAGGGAGGGGTCCAGCCGGGACAGCCGCCCCAGAAGATCCTGGAGTGCCGCCAACCGGTCCGCCACCGAGTCCTCTGCCCCGTAAAGCCCGGCGTGGAGGGTCCCGGCCCCCCGGGCCAACTCCTCGGCATGCTCCAGGCGGGCCGCCTCCTCCTCCAGGGTCTCCTCCTCGTCGGCCTCCGGAGCCGCATCCCGGATCTCTCCCAACTGGAACCGTAGGAAATCACCCCGGGCCTCGAGCTCCCGGATCCTGGCTTTCTTCTCCGCCAGCCGATGGTCCAGCTCTTTGAGGCGTTGGTGGAGCGTCTCGACCTCTCGGGCCAGCTCCTCCGCCCCCGCGAACCGGTCGAGCATGTCACGCTGATCGGCGGGCTTGAGGAGGCCCTGGTGCTCGTGCTGCCCGTGGATATCCACCAGGAGGCCGCCCAGGGTCCCCACGGTGGAAGCCGTGGCCGGGGATCCGTTCACCCAGGCCCGGTTGCGGCCCTGGGACGCCACCTCCCGCCTGAGGATGAGCACACCGTCCTCCGCCCCCAGCCCCAGCTCCTCCAGTTTCTCGGCCATCCCCCCGACCCCGGACACCTCGAAGACCGCTTCCACCACCGCCCGCTCCGCCCCCTTCCGCACCGCCTGGGACGAGGCTCTCTCGCCCACCAGAAGGGAGAGGGCTCCCACGATGATGGACTTCCCCGCACCCGTCTCCCCCGAGAGGGCGTTCAACCCGGACGTCAGCTCGAGGGACAGGTCGTCGATGACGGCGTAGTCCCGTATGCGGAGTTCGATGAGCATTGGGTGAATCTAGGAGCCCCGGGCGGGGCACCTCAATAGGGGACCGCGTCGGTGGTCGATTTGAAGAAGCCCTTCCGGCTCACTCGCCGTGGGGCCGGATGGCCCAGTTGAGCTTCTGGCGAAGGGTCGAGAAGAAGGTCTGCCCCGGGAAGCGGACCAGATCCACCCGGGCCGGCCCCCGGCGGACCACCACGGATTCACCCATGCAGAACTCGGTGCCGGCCTGCCCATCGACAGTGAGCACCAGGGTCACGCTTCGGTCCAGCGGCCGCACGGTCACGGTTTCCTCGTTCCCGATCACCAGGGGGCGGACCGCCAGCGTGTGGGGGCAGATGGGGGTCACGATGATGCAATCCATGGTGGGCGCCACGATAGGGCCTCCAGCCGAGAGGGAATAGGCCGTGGAGCCCGTGGGCGTGGAGATGACCACCCCGTCCCCGCTGAACCGTCCGATCTCCTCACGGTCGGGGGCCTCTCCCACGAGAAGGTCCAGGCGTGTCACACGGGCCATTCCCCCCTTGTGGATCACGAAATCGTTGAGGGCCAGGTAGCGTTCCTGTTCCGTCCCGTCGGCTCCCATGACCCGGGCTTCCAGGGTCGACCGGGAGTCCAGCACGTAGTCGTCCCTGAAGAGGCGTTCCAGGGCCGGCTCCACCCCGTCCAGGGTGGCGGAGGTGAGGAAGCCCATGTGGCCCATGTTGATCCCCAGGACCGGGACGCCCCGCTCCGCCACCAGGCGGGCACCCCACAACAAAGTCCCGTCTCCCCCCAGGGTGATGAGGAGGTCCAGCCCGTCATCCAGGGTCCCCTCCACTTCCGGTCCCAGAGGATCCCCGGGACGGAGCCGCTCGATGAACACCACCTCGGCATCGTTCCGGGCAAATATGTCGTGGACCCGGGTCAGCACCGTGGGCAGCCCGTCGTGGCCGGCCTGGCCCACGAGGCCGACCCTGCGTACGGGCGATTTGGCCATCAGGCGGTCTCTCGGGCGACAGAGCCCGGGGAGGAAACGGACAGGCCCTCCGATGCGCCGGACCTCCCGGCAACCATCTCCCGGACCCGGGCCTCGATCCCCTCCCGGTCCAACTCGATCTCACGGAGGAGGGCACCCCGGCCGCCGTGGGCCACGAAGTGGTCAGGAATTCCCATGCTCCGAACGCGGACGCCTTCCGCCTCGTCCATGGCAACCAGCTCCCGGGTGATGAAAGCCCCGAACCCATTGACCACCGCCCCTTCCTCCACCGTGAGGAACCGGGAATGGCGTTGGAGGAGGGACTTGAGCGTCCCGGTGTCGTAGGGCTTGAGGAATCGGCAGTTCACGACGGTGGCCTCGATCCCGTCCCGGGCAAGGGCCTCCGCCGCCTCCTCGGCCTCCAACACCATGGTTCCCACGGCCAGGATGGCCACCTCCGACCCTTCCCGAAGGATCTCCCAGCTTCCGAAAGGCACCTCGGGGATCTCCGAGATGTGGGGGACGGGCCCGGGTACCACGTCCCGGGGCCACCGCAGGGAAAGGGGGCCCTTGTCCAGGTTGACCCCCAGGCGAAGAAGGGCCAGCATCTCGGCTCCGTCCTTCGGCGCCGTCACCGTCATCCCCGGGGTGCTCAGCATGTAGCTGATGTCCAGGGCCCCGTGATGGGTCGGCCCGTCGGCCCCGGCCACCCCGGCACGGTCCATGGCGAAGACCACCGGGAGCCCCTGCAGGGCCACGTCGTGGACCACGCCGTCGAACCCCCGCTGGAGGAAGGTGGAGTAGATGGCCACCACGGGACGAACCCCCTCGGTGGCGAGCCCGGCGGCGAAGGTCACGCCGTGGCCCTCGGCGATGCCCACGTCAAAAAAGCGGTCGGGATGGACCTCCTCGAACAGATCGGTGCTGGTGCCGTCCCGCATTCCCGCCGTGATGGCCACCACCCGGGTATCCATCTCTCCGAGCTCCACCAGGCCCTGCCCGAAGACCTTCTGATACCGGGGAAGCCCCCCTCCCCCGCTGGAGTGGGCGTGGCCCGAGTCCTTGTCGAAGGGCTTGGCGGCATGCCACTTGAAAGGATCTTCCTCGGCAAGCTCGAATCCCTTCCCCTTCTGCGTGAGGACGTGGACGAGAATGGGCCCCCTCATGGTCCTCACGCCCTCGAAGGTGTCCAGGAGGGCCTCGAGGTCATGCCCCTCCACCGGCCCGATGTAGCGGAAGCCGAGCTCCTGGAAGAGCATACCCGGCATGAAGATGTGCTTCACGCTCTCGTCCAGCTTGTAGGCGAAGTGCTCCATGGCGCCGCCGAGACCCGTGGGAACCCGCTGGAAAAGCTCCTTCACCTCCCGGCGAACCCGGTTGTAGACGGGGTTCGTGATCATGCTGGTGAGATACTTGTTCATCGCGCCCACGTTCGGGGCGATGGACATCTCGTTGTCGTTGAGGACCACCACGAAGTCACGGCCCGTGTGACCGGCGTTGTTCAGCGCCTCGTAGGCCAGGCCGCACCCCATGGCCCCGTCACCGATCACGGCCACGACCTTGAAGTCGTCCCCGTTCAGGTCCCGGGCCACGGCCATGCCCCATGCCGCCGAAATGGAGGTGCCCGCATGCCCCGCCCCGAAGGCATCGTACTCCGACTCGTCACGGCGACAGAAGGGCGCAAGTCCGTCCTTCTGCCGGATGGTTTCCAGTTGGTCGTTTCGGCCGGTGAGAATCTTGTGGATGTAGGCCTGATGCCCCACGTCCCAGACGATCTTGTCCCGGGGGGTATCGAACACCCGGTGCAGGGCCACGGTGAGCTCGGTCACCCCCAGGCTGGCTCCGAAATGCCCGCCCACCCGAGACACCACGTCGATATGGCGTTCCCGAGCCTCTTTCACCAGCACTTCGAGAGCTTCGCGAGGAAGCTCTCGGATATCCTCGGGCGTTTTCACTCGATCCAGAAGGGACACCTGACACTGCCTCCGGCTTGAAGGACCAGGGCTTGAAAGATAATGAAGATGGGACGGAAGTCGCACCCCGGAAACGGGTTATGGTTTCTCTTGCTGGGGGGCGGACTTCCTCAGCGCCTCCGCTCCACGATGTAGCGGGCCAGAGCCACCAACTCCGGGGCCTCCAGCCCGCCCTCCTCCAGGGCCCGGACGGCGTCGTCTGCCAGCTCCCGGGCTCTCAGGCGGGCCTCGTCCAGCCCGAAAAGGGACACGTAGGTGGACTTTCCCAGCTCCTCATCGGAAGGGTTCTTCCCCAGGGCACCGGCGTCGGAAGTAGCATCCAGGATGTCGTCGGCGATCTGGAAAGACAGACCGATGGCCTCCCCGTAACGGTCCAGGGCCTCCAGGGCCCGGGGAGGCGCCCCGGCCGCCATGCCACCCATTCGCAGCGACGCACGCAAAAGGGCACCCGTCTTCCTCCGGTGGAGATCGTCGAGCTCGGGAGCCGAAAGGTCCTTTTCCTCTCCCAGGAGGTCCAGGACCTGTCCCCCCACCATCCCCCCGGCCCCGGCGGCCCGGGTCAGCTCCCGGACCAGGGTTCGCCGTCGATCCTCCGACAGCTTCAGGGCCCGCCCACCCCTCCACGCCTGAAGAGCCGCGGCGGGGATCAGGAGGGCACCGCCCACCGTAGTGCTCTCCGCGCCGTGGATCTTGTGGGTCGTGGGCTCACCCCGGCGGAGATCCGCATCGTCCATACAGGGCAGATCGTCGTGCATGAGGGAATAGCCGTGGATGAGCTCCAGGGAAACGGCCAGATCGTAGATGGCCTCCCCCTGTCCCCCGGCCGCCCGGTAGGCCGCCACACACAGGATGGGCCGCAGGCGCTTGCCGCCGCCGGTCACCCCGTAACGGACGGCGGGCCGACAGGATTCCGGGACCAGGGGAAGGGTGTGGTCCAGGGCTCGGCCCAGAGCCGCCTCCACCCGCTCCCGCTCTCCGGCAAGGAAGCCCTTCAACCCCTCAGGCTTCACCGGGACCCTCCTCCAGAGGAACCGTGGACGCCTCCTCCCCTTCCCCCAGGAGCTCCTCCACCTTGAGCTCTGCTTCGGCCAGGGCCGATTCCGCTTCTTTCACGTGCCGGACCCCCTCTTCGAAGAGGGCCAGCGCCCGATCCAGCTCCAGCTCTTCCGCCTCCAGCGTTCCGACGATCTCCTCCAGACGGCGAAGACGGGCCTCCAGCGTCAGATCTCGTTCGTTGTCATCCGTCACGGTCCACCTCGTCTGATTCGATCTCGTGGGTCTCGGCCCGGATCCGGCCATCCACGACCCGCAGGAGAAAGGACTCCCCGGCCCGGAAGTCGGCAACCCCGCGAAGGAGGGCGCCCTGAAGAGAAAGGGGTACCGCAAAGCCCCTTCTCATGGTGCCCAGAGGGGAGAGGGCGTCCAGTTTCCCCGCCAGGCGGGCCAGGGCATTCCTGCGGTCTTCCACGAGGGTGGTGATCCCCATGGACAACGCCCCCCCCCGTTCCCGGAGGACCCTCCGCCGGGGCTTCACGATGCCGGGCCCCAGCCGTTGCAGGCTTCCCCATCCTCGCTCCAGGGTCTTGCGCTGGCCCTCCACCCCCCGACGGAGGGCCCGGGCCAGCCGTTCCCCGGCTCCCTCCAGGTACCGGAGGATCTCCTCGGCATCAGGAGCCACGGCCTCGGCGGCCGCCGACGGGGTCGGGGCCCTGAGATCCGCCACCAGGTCCGCGATGGTCACATCCACCTCGTGTCCCACCGCAGAAACAACGGGCACGGGACAGGATGCGAGGGCCCGGGCCACCGACTCCTCGTTGAAGGCCCAGAGATCCTCCAGGCTCCCTCCCCCCCGGCCCACGATGAGGACATCGGCCTCTCCCCACCGGCCCAGGGCCTCTACGGCCCGGGCCACCTCATCGGCGGCCCCCTCTCCCTGGACCCGTGCGCCCCGGACCACGACCCGCAGCCAGGGCGCCCTGCGCCGGAGCACGGTGAGGATGTCATGGAGGGCTGCCCCGGTCCGTGACGTCACCACGCCTACGGTCTGGGGAAAACGAGGAAGGGGACGCTTCCGCTCCAGGGCCAGGAGCCCCTCCTCTTCGAGCCTCCTCCTGAGCCGCTCGAAGGCGAGCTTCCACAGCCCTTCGCCCTCCTCCCCTTCCAGGGCCCGGGCCACGAGCTGAAAATCACCCCGTGCCGGATAGAGGGTGAGCTGCCCGAAGGCCCTCACCTTCATCCCCTCCTCCGGATCCATGGGGAGGCGGGCGGCGTCGGGCCGCCACATCACGCATCGGAGCTGGGCCGACTCGTCCTTCAGGGTGAAGTAGCAGTGCCCGGATGCAGCCCGCTTCCAGTTGGCCACCTCCCCGGATACCCAGAGGGGAGGGAGACTCTCCTCCAGGAGGGTCCTGACGGCCTGGTTGACCTGGGAGACCGTCCAGGCCGTGGGCGCACGCGAGGCCGGTTCCGCATCCTCCTCAGGCTCGGGTCCGAAAAGGTCCAGGTTGTCCGATTCGTCCGGGGTCTTCTTCTTCGGCAGGGTACCCTACTCCTGGATCCCGGCCAGGCGGACGGCGGCGTCCACGGTGTTGGACATGAGCATGGTGATGGTCATGGGCCCCACGCCCCCGGGAACCGGCGTGATGGCGCTGGCCACTTCCTTCACCTCTTCGAAGGCCACGTCTCCCACCAGGCGCCAACCCCGCTCCCGGGTGTCGTCATCCACCCGGTTCGTGCCCACGTCGATGACCACCGTGCCGGGCTTGACCATGTCTGCCGTCACCGTGTTCGGCCACCCGATGGCCACGATGAGGATGTCGGCCAGGCGGGTCATGGCGCCGAGATCGGGGGTCCGGCTGTGGCAGACCGTGACCGTAGCGTTCCCGCCCTTGGCCTTCCGGAGGAGGAGGGAGGCCATGGGGCGCCCCACGATGTTCGAACGGCCTACCACCACACAGTGCTTACCGTTGGGGTCGTTCCCGGAGCGGAGGAGCATCTCCACGATTCCTGCGGGCGTGCAGGGGGCCAGCACATCGGTGGCCCCGGTGGCCAGACGCCCCACGTTGGTGGGGTGGAATCCGTCCACATCCTTGGCAGGATCGATGGCCAGGAGGATCTTGGATTCATCGATGTGGTCGGGAAGGGGGAGCTGAACCAAAATTCCGTGGATCTCGGGATCGGCGTTCAGGCCCTCCACCAGCCCCAGGAGCTCGTCCTCCGGCACGCCCTCGTCCAGGTTGATCTGTCGGGAGTAGATCCCCATCTCCTTGGCGGCCTTGTTCTTCATTCCCACGTAGCTCTGACTGGCGGGATCGGTTCCCACCAGGACCGTGGCGAGGCCGGGAACCAAGTCGTGTTTGGCTTTCAAGGCTGTAACCCGCTCGGCGGTCTCGCCGCGGATGGTCTGAGCGATCTCTTTACCGGAGATGATCTGGGCACTCATAAGGCATTCCCGTTGTTGGTCCAGCCCGGGTCTCTCGACGGGGCCCCAGGGGGCTGCTACCCGGGCACGGCAATGAGAATCTAACGAATTTCTGAGTGTTGGCACGTCGGCGCCGGACCGTGCCGCGGTTTCACCCTTCGGCACCTCTCCCGGCCTTCCCGTGGAGGTGCCAGTCCGGGGGCAGGCCCAACCACTTCAGGGAGGCTGCCCGGTCCGTGAAGACCCGGGCGCTCCGGCGCCCCCCCTTGTCCTCCCTGAGGATCTGGTACATGCGGGAGAACCCCAGGGCGGACGACTCGGAGACCAGGAGGGCAATCTTGGTGGGAACGGAATCCAGATCCGTGGCCACCGCAGCTTCGGCGATTTTTGCCAAACCCATGGGTGTAAGGTCCCGAAGGTCGGCCTTCGCCAGGTCGAAAAGCTCGTCCATGTGCCTCAGCCTTCTCCGGTCCAGATACTCGGCCACGTAGCCATGGACTTCCTCGGTGGTGAGGATTCCCCAGCACCGGACGAGGATGGCGTTCCTCTCCTGGTCTACGTGAACGGAAAGGGGCATGGCACGCGTCCGGAAGGAAAGGTCGTCTCCGATGGCGTTGGCGGGGTTCCCTAACGGGCGAAGTCCACGGCGCGGGTTTCCCGGATCACCACGACCTTGATCTGGCCAGGGTACTGGAGTTCCCCCTCGATCTTTCGGGCCACGGCCTCCGAGATCTGGGCCATCTCCTGATCCGACACCCGCTCGGGCTGGACCATGACTCTCAGCTCCCGACCCGCCTGGATGGCAAAGCAGCGTTCCACCCCCGAGTGCTCCGTGGCAATCTCTTCGAGCTTCTCCAGTCGCTTGACGTAGCCCTCGAACATCTCCCGGCGGGCCCCCGGGCGGGATCCGCTGATGGCGTCGGCCGCAGTCACGAGGAAGGTCTCGGGAAAGTGGTGAGGCTCCTCGTCGTGGTGGGCCTTGATGGCATTCAGGACCACGTCGGGTTCCTTGTGCTTCTTGCAGAGGCGCCAGCCCAACTCCACGTGAGTCCCCTCGTGCTCATGCGTGAGCCCCTTGCCCACGTCGTGGAGAAGGCCGGCCCGCTTGGCCATCTGCACGTCCAGCCCCAACTCCGCCGCCATACTCCCTGCCAGCAGGGCCACCTCCCGGGCGTGGGCCAACTGGTTCTGCCCGTAGGAGGTACGGAACTTGAGCTGCCCCAGAATCTTGGTGATCGCGGGGTGGACGTTGTGGATTCCGAGCTCGTAGAGGGTCTCCTCGGCGGCCTCCATCATCCCCTTCTCCACCTCCTTTTCGCTCTTCTCCACCATTTCCTCGATGCGCCCAGGGTGGATGCGTCCATCCTCGATGAGCCTCTCCAGGGCGATGCGGGCCACCTCCCGGCGGACCGGATTGAAGGCAGAAAGAACCACGGCCTCGGGCGTGTCGTCGATGATGACGTCCACACCGGTGGTCTGCTCGAAGGCCCGGATGTTGCGACCTTCCCGGCCGATGATCCGGCCCTTCATCTCGTCGGAGGGGAGTTGGACCACGGAAACCGTGGTCTCGGCGGTCTGGTCGGCGGCCATCCGCTGAATGGACAGGGCCAACACCTTCTTGGCCTCTCGATGGGCGGTGCGCTGGGCCTCCTCCTTGATCTCACGGAGCTCCTGGGCCGCGTCGGCCCGGGCTTCGTCGATCATCCCGTCGATGAGCTCCTGCTTGGCTTCCTGGGCCGAAAGACCCGCCAGGGCCTCCAGCTTGTCCCGAGCCTGCTCCTCCAGCGCTTTCACGTTGGCCTCGCGGTCCCTGAGGGACTGCTCCTGGCGGTCCAGCTCCCGGGACCGGGTCTCCTGGCCGGCCTCCCGGTCGCTGAGACTGTCGAACTTCCGGTCCAGAAACTCGGCACGCTCATCCAGCCGCCGCTCCACACGCTCGATCTCCTCCCGGCGGCGCCCTTCCTCCTTCTCCCAGGCCTCCCGTTGACGAAAGGCCTCTTCCTTACTGGCGATGAGCGTGCTCTCGCGGAGGGTGTCCGCCTCTTCTCGTGCCCGGTTCAGAATCCGGGACGCTTCATCCTGAGCGGCTTCCCGCTCCCTCCGTTGCCGGGCCTTCTCCCGGCCACGGCCGAGGAGGAAGCCGAGGACGGCAAGCGCGACAGCCAGACCCGCCAGCGCGAGGTCCAGGGGATTCATCTATGCACTCCGGAAATCGGACGCCTTCGCATCCGAAGGGTGGGCGATGGACATAGGATCACTTCGCACCTGACGTAACAGATGCGAAAAAGATGTCAAAAGTCAATGAAACTATAGGACTTGCGGCCCTCTCGACGCAAGACGGAGGGAGGATGCCTTACTCCGCCAACCCGTCCGGGTCCTCGATGAGAGAGGCCTCGAGTCGGGAGGCCAATCCCCGGGCCCGTTCCGCCACAGAACCCTGCATCTCCTCCAGTTGGAGCCGGGCCTGGAAGAGCTCGTCGGCGATGGAGAGCGCTGCCAGAATGGCAGCCTTGTGCGTCTCGATAAGGCCGAGCTGGCTCCGGATTTCGGAGATGCGATCATCCACCAGTCCGGCGCACCGCTCCGTGTACTCCGGTTCGACGTTGGCCCGTATGGTGTGGTCCTCTCCGCCGATCCGGACCGTGACGGTCTGCTTCTTCTCGGGCTCGGCCATCAGCTCTGCTCCTCCAGAAAGCGGATTCGGGCCAGAAGACGCTCCACCCCTTCCCTTCCCCGGGTGAGGCGCTCAGAAAGGTCCCGATTCTCCCGCTCCAGCCGGTTCAGCCTTGCCAGCAGCCGGGAGGGGTCCTCCTCCCCTCCGGTGAACTTCCTGAGCAGCTCCTCCATCTCCCGACCCTGGGCGTCGGCGGTCTCCAGCCCCTGCTGAAGCTCATGGATGCGGTCTTCTGCGGCCGCCACGACCTCATCCAGACGCTGGAAGGCCTGCCGATGGTCGGCAACGAACGGGTCATCCTCTGGTATCGACACCGAGCTCCTCCCGGAGACGATTCCTCACCTTCCCCACCACCTCCTCCACGTCCTCGTCGGTGAGGGTACGCTCGTCGGACTGGAATCTGAGGCGGAACGCCACGGACCGATGATCCTCGGGGATCCCCTCGCCCTCATAGAGATCGAAGATCTCCAGCCGGACCAGGAGGGGGCCCGCAGCCTCCAGGATCACTTCTTCAACCTGGCGGGCCCGAGAAGCTTTGGGAAGAACCAGAGCCAGATCCCGGTCCACGCCCGGGAAATGGGGAAGGGGTCGGAAAAGGGGCTCGGCCCTGGGCTCCGGCTCCTGATCGAGGATGATCTCCAGGGCCCAGACGGGCCCCGCCCAGGCCGGCGCGTCCACCCTGTGGGACCTTACCCGGCCCCCGTACCCCACCACATCTCCTTCGTCGTTCATCACCGTGAACCCCGCCTCGGGCTCCAGCTCCCTCCCCTCGGCGGCTCCCTCCGATACCGATGCTTTCTGCAGCCTGGCGCAGGGGATGATCCGCTCCAGGAGACCCTTCACGTCCCAGATATCCGCCTCCGCCGTTTCTCCGCTCCAGTGGCCGGGCTCCCGGTCACCGGTGAAGACCACGGCGAGCCTGGGCTCCTCCCTGGGCAGCTCTCCATCTCCGGCCCGAAAGAACACCGCACCCAACTCGAAGAGGCGCACGTTGCGGATGCCCCGGGCGAAGTTGTGCTCCACCCGTCGAAGGAGCCCCGGGAGGAGATCGGTGCGAAGGAAAGCCTCCTCCGCCGAAACCGGGTTCAGAAGCTCCACCTCTCCTTCATCTTCCGGCGCGAAAGCCATGGTCTGGCTTTCCAGGAAGCCCTGACCCACCAGGAAGTCCCGGAGATCGTCCTCCACCTGGAAAAGGGGATGATCGGGCACCGTCCCGGGCCGGAAATGCTCCAACTCCTCCGGGAATCGGTCATAGCCGTAGGTCCGTGCCACTTCTTCCAGGAGGTCCACCTCACGGGTCACGTCATGACTCCTGAACCCGGGAACTGCGAAGTCCACCCGGTCCCTCCCGGTGTCCACCACGCGAAAGCCCAGGGGCGCCAGGAGGTGGGCCACATCCTCCCCGGACAGCTCGATGCCCAGGAGAGTCTCGACCCGGGAGGGCCGGAGGGGAACAGTGAGTCCTTCCCACGGCCGGGGGCAGGCGTCCAGGACCCGCGGGTCCGCCTTCCCCCCCGCCGTGGCCAGGATGATCTCCAGGGCCCGGCGGACGGCAAGCTCCATCCCTTCCGGGTCCACCCCCCGTTCGAACCGGTAGCTGGCATCGGTGGACAAGCCCAGGGCGGTCCGGGTGCCCCGAACCGATTTGGGCTCGAAGAGGGCGCATTCCAGGAGGATGTCGGTGGTCTTCTCATCCACCTCCGACTCCTCCCCTCCCATGACGCCGGCAACGGCCACCGGCTTGCGGGCATCGCAGATGGCCAGCATCTCCTGGCCCAGACGTCGGTCCTCCCCGTCCAGGGTCCGTAGCTCCTCCCCCCTCCGGGCCCTCCGGACCACCACCGTGGCGTCCTGGAGCCGGTCCAGGCCGAAAGCGTGGAGGGGTTGGCCCAGTTCCATGAGCACGTAGTTGGTGGCATCCACCACGTTGTTGATGGGCCTGCCGCCTGCGGCCCTGAGGCGGGCGGCCAGCCACGAAGGGGACGGCCCCACCTTCACGCCTCGGACCACCGCACCCAGATACCGGTAGCAGAGGTCGGGATCCTCAATTCGGACCGTGACGTTCCGGGCCGACGCCTCCCGCGGGCCGGTCTCCAGGGCCAGTTCCACCGGGGAGCCGCCCGGAATTGGAGGAAGGGTCTCCTCCCCTGCTCCCACCGGAGCCAGCTCCCGGGCCACGCCCACGTGGGAGAGGAGGTCCCCCCGGTTGGCGGTGATCTCCACGTCCAGTCGCCAGTCGTCCAGCCCCATGGCTCCCGCCAGGGGCTCGCCGGGCGTGAGCTTTCCCTCCAGGGCCAGGATGCCCTCATCGTCGGGGCCCAGCTCCAGCTCGGCCTCGGAGCAAAGCATTCCGTTGGACTCCACGCCCCGGATCTTCACCTTCCTGAGCCTCCGGCCTCCCGGAAGACGGCTTCCGACGGGAGCAAAGGGGTAGAAGCCACCCTCCTCCACGTTGGGGGCTCCGCAGATCACCTGCAGGGTCTCCCCGGTGCCGGCGTCCACCCGGCAGACGCTCAGGCGATCGGCGTCGGGATGAGCCTCCACGGCCTCCACCCGCCCCACCACCAGCTCATCCAGGCCCGGAGCCAGAGAGACCAACTCCTCCACCGGAGCCCCGCGTAGCGCAAGGGTTTCGGCCATCTCCGCAGGCGAAAGATCCAGCTCCGGCCGCAGGGCCTGGAGCCATCGGTACGATACGTTCATGGCTGAGCGAACTGGCTGAGGAAGCGGACGTCATTGTCGAAAAACACGCGGATGTCCCGGATCCCGTACTTCAGGGCCGCGATCCGTGCCGGTCCCATGCCGAAGGCGAAGCCCGCATACCGCTCGGAGTCATAGCCCACGTTGTCCAGGACCGCCGGGTCCACCATGCCGGCCCCCATGATCTCGAGCCAGTCCGTCTCCTCGCTGGCTCCGTCGGGACGGGTGATGACCCGCCTCACATCCACCTCGGCGCTGGGCTCGGTGAAGGGGAAGAAGGAGGGCCGGAAACGAACCCGGGTCCCGGGTCCCCAGAAGCGCCGGGCGAACTCGGCCAGCGTGGCCTTGAAGTCGATGAAGGTGATGCCCTCATCCACCACCAGTCCCTCGAGTTGTAGAAACCCCGGGGTGTGGGTGGCATCCGGAGTGTCTCGCCGATAGACCATTCCAGGGGCGATGATCCGGACGGGTGGCTCGTGCCTTTCCAAGGTCCGGATCTGGACCGGGGAGGTATGGGTCCGCAGAAGGTTCCCCCCCTTCAAGTAGAGGGTATCGGCCTCATCCACCGCCGGATGATCCAGGGGGGTGTTCAGGGCCACGAAGTTGTACCAGTCCGTCTCGGCCTCGGGCCCCCGGGCCCGGGTGAAGCCCATGGACCGGAAGATCTCCCAGATCTCGTCGATGACCTGGGTGACGGGATGCCGCCCACCCCTCCATCCTCCCCGGCCCGGGAGGGAAAGATCCAGCTCAGGCGCCTCGGGGCCGGCCTCGGCCTTCAGGAGCTCCTTTTTCTCTTCCAGGGCCACCTCCACGGCGCCCTTGGCCCGGTTCGCCCTGGCCCCGACCTGAGGGCGCTCCTCGGCGGCCAGGGATCCCAAGCCCCGGAGCACCCCGGAGATCTTCCCCTCCTTGCGGCCCAGATAGGTGATCCGAACCTCCTCCAGCTCCTCCGGACTCCCGGTGGATGCGACCGCCGCCAGGGCCT
Organism: uncultured Gemmatimonadaceae bacterium; assembly: GCA_964464555.1. Taxonomy (GTDB): domain Bacteria; phylum Gemmatimonadota; class Gemmatimonadetes; order Longimicrobiales; family Gaopeijiaceae; genus CAYXGM01. The sequence goes on from CAYXGM010000039.1 coordinate 26,020, forward strand.
CTCTCTCCAGGCGCTCCAGCGTGTCGATCAAGCCTTTGGCATCGCTCATCGTTCTCGCAGTCCCCTTCCCATGTCTTCGCTCCCGTAGCAGCCGAGCCGAAGAGACCCGCTAAGCTACGATGGAATTCGAACAAAGCCAAAGGGCTCCACGGCAGGATCGCCGTGAAGCCCTTGGACCGAGATCGGGCAATGAGAGGATCAACCGGCCTGTGCCAGCCCCTCCTTGGCCCGCTCGGCCAGAGTGCTAAAGGCGTCGGGGTCCCGGACCGCCAGGTCGGCCAGGGCCTTCCGGTCCAACTCGATGCCGGACCTCTTGAGCCCGTTCATGAAGCGGGAATAGGAGAGATCGTTCTGCCGGGCCGCGGCATTGATCCGGGTGATCCAGAGCCGCCGGAAGTTCCGCTTCTTCTTCTTGCGGTCCCGGTAGGAATGCTCCCACCCCTTCTCCACGGCGTCCTTGGCCGTACGGTAAAGGTTTTTGCGACCTCCGAAATAGCCCTTTGCGGCCTTGAGGATCTTCTTCTTGCGCTTCCTGCGGGCTGCCGCGTGCGTGGTACGAGGCATGTCTTCCTCCCTCCGTTATTTCACCAGCAGGCGCTTCACCCGCTTCTCGTCGGCTTTCGATACCAGCGTCGAGCTACGAAGACGCCGCTTCCGTTTCCGGTCTTTCTTGGTGAGGATGTGGCTCTTGTAGGCCCGCATCCGACGAATCTTTCCCGTTCCCGTCTTCTTGAAGCGCTTCGCGGCGCCGCGTCTGGTCTTCATCTTTGGCATGACAAACTCCTTTGAGGGTCCCTTTCCCGAGAGAAGGGACCCGGGCTACTCAACCCCTACCGGGGGGTCCTCAGGAAACGCCGTATCAGGGCGCCTTCAGGGGAGCCATAACCATGTACATGACCCTCCCCTCGAAGCTCGGTTCCGACTCCACCATTCCGACGTCGCCCAGGTCCTCCTTGAGACGGCTCAAAACCTCCAGGCCCAACTCGGAGTGAGTGATCTGGCGGCCCCGAAACATCATGGTCAAGCGGACCTTGTTCCCTTCCTCGAGAAAACGGCGTGCGTGCCGGACCTTGAACTCGTAGTCGTGTTCCTCGATTCCCGGGCGGAACTTCACTTCCTTGACCTGCACGTGGTGTTGCTTCTTCTTGGCCTCCCGGGCCGCCCTGGCCTGTTCGTATTTGAACTTCCCGTAGTCCATGAGCTTGACCACGGGAGGCCGGGCGTCGGGCGCAACCTCCACCAGGTCCAGCCCCACCTCTTCGGCCCGTTCCCGGGCCTCGTCGATGGAGATGATCCCGATCTGCTCGCCTTCGTCACCGATCAAGCGGACCGGGCTGATCCGGATCTGGTCATTGACCCTGATCTTCTGCTCTTTGATTGTCGAACCCTCCTCCGATGGCCGTCCTTCGGTCTCTCCGAGCGCTTGATCCCACAGAATGAAAAAAGGCCCGGAAGCACCGGGCCAGAAGGCGAAGCGACAGGGTCCCCGGACCATGGCTTCGACGCTGAACCCGGCGGCGCCCTCGGAGCGAGTCCGAGACCGAAAGGTGGGGGGAAGGCGTCCCCCGCTTCTCATTGTGACTCGAAAGATACCGGCAAGGCCCCGAAGGTCAAGAGCGATCCGGGAGCCGCCGGAAGCGGGCCTCGTCCAGGAGAAGCTCGCGGAACTCCGCCCGGGCCATGACATCCTGTTTCTTCCCCGCTCCCCGCTTCCGTACGGCAACCGTCCCGGCTTCGGCCTCCCGCTCCCCGATGACCGCCATGTAGGGAACCTTGTGGAGCTCGGCATCCCGGATCCGGTAGCTGAGGGTCTCCCGGTCGTAGAGGCCAGCCCGGAGCCCCGCCGCCGTGAGGTCGTCCACCAGCTCCCGGGCGCTGGAAATCCACTGCTCCGAGATGGGCAGGACCCTCACCTGCTCCGGCGCCAGCCAGAGGGGGAAGTCCCCGGCGTAGTGCTCGATGAGCCCCCCGACGAAACGCTCCATGGAGCCCACCAGGACCCGGTGCAGCATAACGGGCCGGTGGGGCTCGTTGTCCTCCCCGATGTATTCCATTCCGAACCGCTCGGGGAGGTTGAAGTCGAGCTGGACCGTAGGGCCCTGCCACTTTCTGCCGATGGCGTCGATGAGCTTGAAGTCCAGCTTGGGCCCGTAGAAAACGCCGCCGCCCTCGTCGACGGTGTACTCCTTGCCTCGCTCCTCCAGGACCCCGGCCAGCATCTTCTGAGACTCCTCCCACTGAGCCTCCGAGCCCAGGGCTTTTTCGGGACGGGTGGCCAGCTCGATGGTGTAGGGGTAGCCGAAGACGGCCAGCATCTCGTCCACCAGGTCCAGGAGCCGGCCGATCTCGTCGGCTACCTGCTCCGGCGTGCAGAAGACGTGAGCGTCGTCCTGGGTGAAGCCCCTCACCCGGAGCATCCCGTGGAGCACCCCGCTCCGCTCGTAGCGATAGACCGTTCCGAACTCGGCCATGCGGATGGGCAGATCCCGGTAGGAGCGCTGCCGGGACTCGTAGATGGCGATGTGCCCGGGACAGTTCATGGGCTTGGGCCGGTAGCGCCCCCCCTCCACTTCCACCGGCCCGAACATGTCGTCGGCGTAGTTCTCCAGGTGCCCGGAGATCTCGAAGAGGCGCTCGCTCATGACGTGGGGCGTGTAGACCAGCACGTATCCGTGCTTGAGAATGAGCTCCTGCTCGAACCGCTCCACCTCGTTCCGTATGACGGCTCCCTTGGGATGCCAGAGGATCAGGCCGGCCCCCACCCGCTGGTCCGTGGAGAAGAGGTCCAACTGCTTGCCCAGGACCCGGTGATCCCGCTTCTTCGCCTCTTCCAGGCGGTGCAGGTAGGCCTTCAGGTCCTTCTTGTCGAAGAAGGCCGTACCGTAGATGCGCTGAAGCATCTGACGATTCTCGTCCCCCCTCCAGTAGGCCCCGGAGGTGGAGAGGAGCCTGTAGTGCTCGAGCCTGCCCGTGGAGGGGACGTGGGGACCCCTGCAGAGGTCCAGGAAGGGGCCATCCCGGTAGACGGTGATGACCTCGTCCTCATCGAACTCCTCCAGGCGTTCCAGCTTCAAAGGGTCGTCGCTGAAGAGATCCCGGGCCTCTTCCCGGCTCACCCGGCGGCGCTCGAAGGGGAGGTCCGACTGCACCACCTCGTCCATCTTCGCCTCGATGGTCTCCAGGTCCTCCGGTGTGAAGGGCTCGGGCACCTCGAAGTCGTAGTAGAAGCCGTTCTCGATGGCCGGACCGAAGCCGATGCCCGCGCCGGGAACCAGCTCCCGGACCGCGGTGGCCATCACATGGGCCGCCGAATGCCTGAGAAGGTCCAAAGCATCCGGGTCACGACTGGTCAGGATGCGGATGGTCGCGTCCCCCTCCAGAGGGCGCATGAGGTCCACGATCTCGCCGTCCACCTCCGCCCCCAGGGCGGCCTTGGCCAGTCCGGGCCCGATGGCTGCGGCCACGTCGCCGGCCGTGGAGCCCCTGGGAAGCTCCAGCTCCGTACCGTCGGGAAGGGTCACCTTGATCGTCTGTTCTTCAGCCATGGTTCAGTCGTCGGAAAAAGGGGTGCTGGCGTCTCGGCTCGGCCCCGGACAGCGAAGGCCGCATACGAAAAACGCGGCCCCGGAATCGGGGGCCGCGCCGCTGTGCTCACTTCCGTTCGTCGAGTTCACACAAGCCGGCGCGCCCCCAGCCCGGTCGTCCGGGTGGTGGCGCCCGTCGTCGTCATGATCCCGGTGAACGGTGTCATCTCGAAATCCGCCTCCCGTCAAAACCTCCGCTAGAGAGGCTAACCCAGGGAAGCGGGGGGGTCAATGGGCCCGGGACCGTCAGCCGGGACCGCGGGGACCGCCGACCCGGGGCCGCCGGGCTTCAGGGCCCCGAGGTCCCATTGCCGACACTCCTGTTCGGGATCTGCCGCGAATGGGATGCCGTGAGAATAGGGAAGGCCGGGTTCCCGACGCTATTGTTCGGAAACCCGGCCCCCTGAATAGCGAAGTTGTCGATGACTTCGCTAGCCAGGCCTTACATGAAGGGTGAGACGTTGTTCTCCACCATGATCTTGTTCATATCGTAATCGATGGTGATCTGGTTGGTGGTCAACACCCCGCCCGCATCATACGGCGATGCCGGCTCGTACAGGTCCATGTTCCGCCCCGACGGGATGTAACTCGGCACCAGGACCACCGTGCCCAGGTCCCCGTCGTTGATGTTGGGGTTCTGCTCGTATTCCCGCTTCCGCATGGGAAGCCGGATCCCCAGGTCCGCCATGCGGCGTCCCTCCAGGAATAGGACCTCCTGTCGCGCCAGCCACAGGGTGTGCCAGATGGCGCTGGGGTCGGTGTTCGGAAGGGCTTCCACGCTGTCCGCATCCAGGGAGGTTCCTGAGATCACGTACTGCGTCGTCATGGCCCCGAACCGATCCTGGACCAGGCCAGCCCGATAGGGGCTGCTGGCATCGGCACGAACCAGGATGCTGGAATCCCGGGGCCGGATGCTCAGATCCGAGTTGTTTCGGGCATCGTCGTCCACCCAGCTCACCGTGCCACGGCTCTTGGCCAGCCGGATGGCATCCGCCAGGTGCCCCTTGGCAGCGGTGTAGTTGGAGCTCGCCAGCTCGATCTCCGCCAGGATGAGGTGCATTTCCTCGGCCTTGGCGAAGGGGATCTCCGACTCCCGGGTCAGATACTTGGGATCCAGGAAATCCACCCTGGGCAGGGGTTGCATCTCCTGCAGCGCCCGGAACACCAGGTAGGATGCCGCCGTGTTCACGTTGGAGCTGGCGTCATACCCCTGCCCCATATAGAAATCGGGGTCGCCGGACAGGACCTGCTGGGCTGCCGAAGCCGCCGAGGAGGCGTTCCCCTTCCAGCGGTAGGCCCGGGCCAGAGCCACCGAGGCGGCCAAGCCCACGTCCCCGGAGCCCGTGGCTTGATTCAGGTCGGCGATGGCCAGGTCCACAAGGCCGTCCGGGGCCACGGGGGGACCGTCCTCCTCTACAGGAGCCCCGCTGAAGTTCTCGGCCAGGAAGAGGTACGCCATCCCGCGGTAAAAGTAGGCCCGCGCGATGTCCGTGGCCTGGGCCGTGGCGTCCTCGGGAATGATGTCGTTGATAACGAAGTTGGCCAATCCGGCCAGGTCCTGGACGTGGGAGTAGGGCGCCTCACCCTGGTTCATGACCGAGGGAGTGATGTCCCTGGGGAAGTCCCAGTCGGCATCCAGACCCGTCCCGTGGATGGCGTAGTTGTCGCTCACGCACTCGGAGATGATGACCACGTTCTCCAGGGCGGTGGCGAATTGGGCCTCCAGGCCGGGCAGCAGCGCCGCCGTCGGCTCTTCGGCCTGAGCGAGGTCTCTGTCGGTGGTCCTGGGGTTCTCCACATTCGTGGGATCCAGAAAATCGCAAGCGGCGGACCCGAGCCCCGTGGCCAGCACGAAAAGGAAGGCCAGCGCCCTCCAGATGCCCGGTCCCCGCTGATCAGATGTCGTTCTCATGATGAGGTTTCTCCTCTCGAGATCAGTGGAAGGTCGAGGCTGTCGCATCAGAACACGAACTCCATGCCGAAGCGGAACCTCCGGGGCGGTGAGGCCGTGGTGCTGCTTTCACCCCCGAGGGCAAGCCCACTTCCGCTGATGCCATTCAGCTCAGGATCGACCATGTCGGTCCGGGACCAGATCCAGATGTTGCGGATGGATCCGTAGATGGAGCCGCGATCGGCGCCGAGACGTCCCGCCCACTCATCGGGCATGGAGTACCTCACCGAGACCTCGCGCCACTTGAACCAATCCCCGTCGTAGAGGAAGGCGGACCGGGCCTGGGTCCAGGGGTAGGTGCGCTCTCTCTCACCGTCCAGGCTGTAGCGGACCGGGTACGGCACACCCTCGATCTCTTCCCTGCGGAAGATGCCGTTGTAGGTGGCCCAGACCGAACCCCAGTCGAAGACCTCGTGGCCCCCGGCCCAGTCGGCCAGGGAGGAGATGGTCCAGGCGTTGCCCAGGCGGATGTTGGTGAAGAAGCTTCCGCTCTTGTCCGGCGTGGGCTGACCTCCGGAGTACTGGTCCTCGTTGGAATCCAGGAGTCCGTCCCCGTTCGTGTCGATGGGCGTCGCCAGGTAGTGGGCACCCACCGGCCTGCCCTCGGTCACGTACTTATGGCCGGCGTCCACGGGAAAGTCCGCGGCGGCGCCCATGTCGACGACCTCGTTGTCCACCATCTGGAAGGTCCCGCCCAGGCTCCAGGCCAGGTTGGACCGGTTCAGGACCTGGACGTTCCAGCCCAGCTCGATTCCGGTGTTCTGGATCTCTCCGATGTTCCGGAGCTGGGTTCCGAGCCCCGTCACCGGCTGCTCGGGAACGAAGAAGAGCGCATCCGTGGTGGTGGCGTCGTACCAGGTGAGCTCGAATCCGACCCGGTTGGACCAGAAAGAAGCATCGAAGCCCAACTCGACGGTGGAAGTCCGCTCGGGCTTAAGGTCGGGGTTCCCCGGGTTGTCGAACTGAGCAGCCGAGGCGCCACGGAAGGGGAAGGCGCTGAAAGACCGGTCCTTGTCAAAGGGTCCCGGCGGCTTTCCGGTCTCTCCGTAGGCCACCCTGAGCTTGAGGTCGTTGAACCATTCATCACCGAAGTCGGCAAACCAGTTCTCTTCCGAGATCAGGTAGGCGGCGCCGGCCTTGGGATAGGCCTCGGTTTCGATGTTGTCACCGAAAGCCGAGGAGGCGTCGAAACGAATTCCCGCGTTGAAGGTGAGCTTCTGCCAGATGTCGAGCTGCTCTTCGATGAACACGCCCCCGGAGAACCGCTCCGTGTTCCCCTCGCTCACCGACGTCTCCCCTGCCTCGTCGATGTCCGGAGCACCCGGAAGGGCGAAATCCCGTCCGTTTCCGGTGATGATGCTCTCGTCGTTCCGGTAGCCCTGCACACCGGCGGTCAAGTCCGACTGCAATGCATTTCCGATGAGATGGGTCCAGGTGGCGGCCCCATCGAAGGAGAAGGAAGTAAAGGAGCGGTCGAACCGGTAGATGTTGCCTTCCGGATAGCCCGGGGTGAATCCGATGGGGTCGAGCTGCCGCTGCTGGTTGGCCCGGTAGTCCATGCCCGTGTTCGCCCGGACGAAGAGATTGTCCGTGACGTTCCAGGTAATGCCGGTGGAGAAGATGAACCGGTTGACGGTCTCATCCACGTCGGGCATGAGGAAGATGTCGAAGGCTTCCTGGAGGCTGGACGCCCCTGAGAAATAGAGAGCGTCGCCCACCTCGAAGGTGGTGAGGGGATCGGCGATGGCCGTCCCGTTGAAGAGGCGCTGAAAGCTGCTCCGGGTGAGGTTTCCGGAGAAGTTCATGGTGAAGTCGTCTCCGACGGTGGCCTGGACGCCCCCACGGAGGGAATAGATGGTGCTCCCGTTCTTGGGCTGAACACCCTCCTCGTCCTGGATCCGGCCCCCGAAGCTATAGGTGACCTGGTCGTTTCCACCGTCCACGGCAAGGTAGTAGTTCTGGGCGAATCCGGTCTGCCAGAAGTTGTCCTCCATGAAGGTGGGGCTCACCTCGGGCGTGCAATCCGGTGTGTCGTAGTCCCGTGTGCAGGCCAGGTGGGAGAAGGTCAGATCCGTGTCGAACATATACTTGAGCTCAGGCTGATCGTATCCCATCTCCACACGGCCGGTGAAGCGGGTCTCGCCGATGCGTCCCTTCTTGGTGAAGATCTGGATCACGCCGGTGGCCGCATCGGACCCGAAAAGGGTGGATGCAGCTCCACCTCTCGTGACCTCGATGCGCTCGATGTCGCTGGTAAGGAGATCCGCCAGGGCTGAGGACTGCTCGCCGCCGGTCCCACCGGCGGTGGCTATGTCATTGTCCACCCGGACGCCGTCCACGTAGATGACGGGCGTCTGTGCCCCATAGACCGATGAAATCCCCCGGAAATTGATGAGGGACGAGGTCCCCGGCTGGGAGGACTGGGCGTTGATGGTGGCTCCCGCAACCCGACCCTGGAGAAGCTGATCCACGGTGGTCACCGGGACCTGGGAGATCTCCTCGCTGTCGAGAACGTCCAGACTCGTGGCCAGGCGACGGCGCTCCGTCTCCTTTCCCACCCCGGTGACCACGATCTCATCCAGGGCGATGGCGTCCTGGGACAGGCTGAAGTCCACGACGGCGGTCTGGCCGGGTCGCACGGTAGCCGTGCTCTCCTGGGTTCTGTAGCCCAGGATGATGGCCTGAACGGTGATTTCACCAGCGGGAACGTTGGTGATGATGAACGCCCCCTGTGAATTCGTGAGGGATCCCAGACCCGTGCCCAGGATCGTGACCTGGGCGTCGGCCAGGGGGCGCTGCGACGCGGCATCCACCACCCGCCCGGCCACGGTACCCGTGGTCTGGGCCGAGAGGTGGCCCGGGAGGCTCAGGAGGAGCCCACCCAGGAGGAGAGATGCCGCGAGGCGGAACATACGACATTCGCGGTTCATCGAGTGCCTCCAAAGAAAAAGGATCGCTTCAAGGTTGGTCATTGCTACCTGCCAATAAAGAAATTCCCGGGGGCCTGGCGGGGACCCACCCGGGGTGCTCCGGTTCGGTCACTCTTTTTTGTTACCATTCTCATACGAAAAATCTCTCTGGTAGGTTACGGGTCGGCAGGCAGCATGGTCAAGGGGAGGAATGGGCTGGAGGAATAGGGAGGATTAGGCTGCCGGCGGGGCAGGGAGAGTGGGAGCTTTCGACGGAGCCGGGGAGATGTGAGCAAGCAAGAGCCGGGCCCCGATTAGCGACGCGTGGAGTGTCGCCAACCGGGGCCCGGATAACCGACGCTTACGTGTCGGTTATCAATACATCCCGCCCATGCCGCCGCCCGGCATGCCACCGCCACCGGGCATGGCCGGCTCGTCCTCGGCCTTCTCCACCACCACGGCTTCCGTGGTGAGGAGGAGACCCGCGATGGACGCGGCGTTCTGCAGGGCCGAACGCACCACCTTGGTGGGATCGATGACCCCGGCCTCCACCAGATCCTCATAGACGTCGGTCTGGGCGTTGTAGCCGTAGTTCGGGTTGTCGTTCTCCCGAACCCGTTCCACCACGATGGAGCCCTCCGCGCCGGCGTTGAGGGCGATCTGCCGGATGGGATGCTCCAGGGCCCGCCGCAGGATCGTCACGCCCACCTGCTCGTCGGCCCTGTCCAGCTTCATGCCATCCAGGACGCCCTGAGCCCGCAGGAGAGCCACGCCGCCACCGGGGACGATACCCTCTTCCACGGCAGCCCGCGTGGCGTGAAGGGCATCCTCCACCAGGGCCTTCTTCTCCTTCATCTCGGTCTCGGTGGCAGCCCCCACGTTGATGACGGCCACGCCGCCGGCCAGCTTGGCCAGCCGCTCCTGAAGCTTCTCCTGGTCGTAGTCCGAGGTGGAGTTGTCGATGGCGACCTTGATCTCCTCGATGCGGCCCTGGATCTTGTCCTCCTCGCCGGCCCCGTCGACGATGGTCGTGTTGTCCTTGTCGATGACGATGCGCTTGGCCTCACCCAGGTCGCTGAGGACGGCGTTCTCGAGCTTGAAGCCAACCTCCTCGCTGATGACCTGTCCGCCGGTGAGGACGGCGATGTCCTGCAGCATGGCCTTCCGGCGGTCACCAAAGCCAGGAGCCTTCACGGCGCAGACCTTCAGGGTCCCGCGGAGCTTGTTCACCACCAGGGTGGCCAGAGCCTCGCCCTCGATGTCCTCGGCGATGATGAGGAGGGGCTTGCCCGTCTGGGCGACCTTCTCCAGGACCGGGAGGAGGTCCTTCATGGCAGAGATCTTCTTGTCGTGGATGAGGACCAGGCCGTCCTCGAGGACGGCCTCCATCCGGTCGGGATCGGTGACGAAATACGGCGAGAGGTAGCCGCGGTCGAACTGCATGCCCTCCACGGTCTCCAGGGTGGTCTCCAGCCCCTTGGCCTCCTCCACCGTGATGACGCCGTCCTTGCCCACCTTCTCCATGGCATCGGAGATGAGCTTCCCCACCTCCTCGTCGCTGTTGGCGGAGATGGTCCCGACCTGGGCGATCTCCTTCTTGCCCTTGGTCTCCATGGAGAGTTTCTGGAGTTCTCCCACGACCACCGCCATGGCCTTGTCGATGCCCCGCCGGATCCCCATGGGGTTGGTCCCGGCGGTGACGTTCTTGAGGCCCTCTCCGAAAATGGCCTCGGCTAGAACGGTGGCGGTGGTGGTCCCGTCACCGGCCACGTCCGATGTCTTCGTGGCCACCTCCTTGACCATCTGGGCGCCCATGTTCTCGATGGGGTCCTCCAACTCGATCTCCTTGGCCACCGAGACGCCGTCCTTGGTCACGGTGGGGGAGCCGAATTTCCGGTCCAGGACCACGTTCCGGCCCTTGGGACCGAGGGTCACCCTCACTGCTCTCGCCAGCTTGTCGACACCCGCCTTGAGCTCCGCCCGGGCCTCGACGTCGAATCCGATTTCCTTCGCTGCCATCGCTGTATCTCCTTACGCGTTCGTCGTTATCGGTCTGTGGACTGAGACGGGCCTAGTTGATGATGGCCAGGATGTCGGACTCCCGGAGGATGAGATACTCCTCCCCGTCCACGCTGACCTCGGTCCCGCTGTACTTTCCGTAGAGAACCTTCTGTCCCAACTCAACATCGGGCTTGATGCGCTCGTTCTCGTCGGAGAGCTTGCCGGGTCCCACCGCTATGATGGTCCCCTGCTGAGGCTTCTCCTTGGCGGTATCGGGAATGTAGAGCCCGCCGCGCATCTGCTCCGTCTCTTCCAGGGCCTGAACGACGACCCGATCCGCCAGAGGCTGGATCTTGTCCTTGGCACTTGCCATCACGACTCCTCCGCGTTGTGAAAACTGTTGCGTTACCGTGCGTTACCAGATTGTTAGCACTCATCTTAGTCGAGTGCTAACACGTTGGCT
>CAYXGM010000040.1:0-27584 GCA_964464555.1 uncultured Gemmatimonadaceae bacterium
AGGGTGGTGCAGGGTGAGCCTCGCTGCCGGGAATGCTCAGGGTACGCGGTGTGAAAGCGAACCCGAGGTCCAATTGAACAGGATGACGAACCGATGACCAACGAGAAGACGAAGGCACCACAGGGTGCCAACCCCATGGAGATCATGAAGGCCATCTCGCCCGAAGGCGCCCGCACCTACATGGAGCACCGGGGAGCCATCATGGAGAACTCGGAGCTCTCGGCTCTGCCCACCAAGACGAAGCTGTTGGTGGGGATCGGGGTGGCGGCCGCCCTCCAGTCGGAGCGGTGCACCCTCATGTGGACGAAGCAGGCCCGGGCCGCCGGGATCTCCGACGCGGAGATCGTGGAGGCCGTCCTCACCGCCCGCCTCATGAAGGCCGCCACCGTGAACGATGCCGCCGCCGCGGCCCTGGCCTGGCTCCAGGAGGGGTGAGGCGGGAAGAGACGCCCCGGAGGAGGAGGGCTGGGGGTGAGGCGGAGGCTCAAACAGGAACTGAAGTCAAACTCAAGAAACAGGAGAAGCAACCATGCTTATCGAAGTCTACGGGCCCGGGTGCTCGAACTGCAGGCGGTTGGAAGAGAACACGAAGGCGGCGCTGGAGAGCCTCGGTGTGTCGGCGGAGATCACCAAGGTCCAGGACATCCGGGACATGGCCGGCGCGGGTGTCATGCGTACCCCGGCGCTGGGAGTGAACGGGAAGCTGGTCCTGCAGGGAAAGGTGCCGGCGCCCCAGGAGATTTCTGATCTGCTCCAGGAGACACTGGGGTAGTCTACCCCATAATGGGATGGGAGGGGGGCTGAAGGGCTCTGGGGCGCCTGCCCCCCCTCACCCCTCAGCCCGGGGGGCCACATTCCTCGGGGCCGAATTCAGTAGATCCTGGAAATAGAATTTATGAAGCGGAGTGGGATCGAATGAGCGCGTCGAAGAAGGAAAAGGATGAGGGAAAGGACAGCCCGCCGCCGGCTGCGGTGCGGGAGATGGGCCGGCGACTCGAGGAAGCGCTGGAGCTGGAGGTCTCGCCGGTGGGGGTCCGCCTTCTGCCGGAGGACTCCTGCTTTCCATCCAGTGCTTTGCCGCTTCGGCAGCACCGGTACTGCCAGGCGGTGATGAGGGCCCGTCACGGAGAGGAAGTGGCGCTGGACGGGGAGGGGCTGGCCTGTCCGGCCGCCGCCCGCGCCTTCGGGTTCCGGCCCCTTCCGGCCAATCTCGAGTCGGGGAAGGGTCTGGTGGGATTCGGGATCGTGGCTGACCCCGAGGTGGGTGCGGCCATGTTCCGAAACATGCCCCGCCTGGAGGCCGGGGCCGTGGGGCTCCTCCACCTCTTCCCTCTGGAGGCCGCACCCGAGACCCCAGACATCGTGCTGGTGGAGGACGAAGTGGAGCGCCTCATGTGGCTGGCCCTGGCCTATGTCCATGCCACGGGGGGCGAGCGCGTACAGGCCAACACCGCCGTCCTCCAGGCAGTTTGCGCCGACGGCACGATCGTCCCGTACCGGGAGGGGCGCCTGAACCTCACCTACGGCTGTTACGGCTGCCGGGAAGCCACCGACATCCTGGGGCAGGAGGCCCTCGTAGGGTTCCCCGTCTCCCTCCTGGAGCCCCTGGTGTCCCATCTGGAGTTCCTGAAAGAGAAGGCCATGCCCGCCTCCCGGTCCAAACGGGCCCTTCAGGCCTTGCGGGAGCGGGAACCCCTTCCCCACCCTCAAACCGGCGGAGGTTGACGGTGTTCCAACTGATTCCGGTGCTCATGGCCCTGGCCGGCTGTTCGGCACCGGCTTCTCCCTCCTACCGCTCCCGGGCAGCCCCTGGTCTTCACGGAGCAGGCCGGGTAGACGCCCGGCTCACCTACTCCGCCGCCCACCTGGCCTCGGGAACGGACCGCTGGATCATCGCCGGGCTCCAGGACCCGACCGGCGCTTCGGGTACCTTCATCGGCCACGCCCTCGATGCCCGCACCCGTCTGTGGATTCTTCCGGGCAGACTGCAGATGGAGATCGGCTTCTCCGCCTTCATCTTCGGGGAATTCGCACGGAACGTTCCGGAGGGCCCGGCGGGCCGCCGCACCCTCTTCGGCTATTCGCAGCTCCTGCTCATCTTGTGACGGCGTGTCCGTACTTCGGGGCGAGCAGTCGCCCCTCCGTTCCGTGCCGGGGCCGCCCCACCGGATCCGGGGGGGCGGTCCGCCCGAATCACGATCCCAACGCCTGAAGGACCAACTTCACGGCAATGGCCAGGAGCACCACCGCATAAAGCTGCTTCACCCACCGGGGCTTGGCCTTCCCGGCCATGAAGGACCCTCCGAGCTGGGAGCCCACCACCACCGCCGCCACCACCGCCAGCGTCAGGGGCCAGTTCATATCCCCCTCGGCCACGTGGCCCAGGTAGCCTGAGAACGAGGAGAAGGTCACCACGAAGGCTGTCGTGGCCGCAGCCTCTTTGGTCCGGTATCCCATCCACATGAGGATGGGGGCGGTGATGAACCCACCCCCCAGCCCCAGCATCCCCCCCATGAAGCCGGCGAACCCTCCCACAAAGGCGCCGATGAGGGAGCGTTTGCCCAGAGGCATGATGGTCTCGGGCTCAGGTTGCCGGGCGAACAGGAGCATGCGAAGGGCCGCTACGAAAACCGCTGCGGCGAAGAGGATGAGGAGAGTATGGACCGGGACGAAACGGGCTGCCCAGGCTCCCACCGGAGCCAGGAAGAAGGCCGCCGCCGCCATGGCCAGCCCACCCTTCCAGTCCACCAGTCCTTTGCGGGCGAAGGGGATGAGGGCCAGGAGGGTGTTGAGCCCGTTCAGGAGAAGACCCAGAGGGATGGCCACGTCCTTCACCGGAAATCCGGCCCAGGTCAGCACAGGCACATAGACCATCCCGCCCCCCAGCCCCAGCATGGCGAAAAGGAAGGAAGCCAGAAGAATGATGGCCGAAACGATGAGATAGACGAGCATACGGTCTATTGTTCCCCCGCCAGGAGCGTCTCCTTGCACGGGATGCGGACCTTCCGGTCACCCACCGCCCGGCCGCAACTCTCCACGACCTCCTCTGAAATCTGCGTGAGGTCGGGCCGGAGGTCCGAAGTGATGGTTGAGTGTGTCATGCCCCGGGCCCTCCCGAAAGTACCATGACAGAACATGAAATGAAGGGAAGCAGATCTCCACGAACTGCGGATCGAAGCTGGATCCGAAGCCGTGCAGCACCGGCAGGAAAGAACCCCGGCCGGATCTCCCTTCCCCGGTCCCTTGCCCGGTGTTCCCCGGCCGCCGCACCTTGCCGATGGAGTCCGGTGGAGCCTGGACTCGGGTGTGCCCCCCGAGATCCTCATTCGAACCTTCAGGACCGCACCATGCGAACCCAGCACTGGCTTTTGATTTTCTTGACCCTGGCCTGCCTGCCGGCGTCCCCGGCCCGGGGGCAGCTTCTCTCCGACCCCGGCAGCCTTCGCCATACCCTGGCCACCCAGGTGGAATGGGCCGAAGAACTGGGCTCGGCCCGCCGTGAGGCGGCCCTCCGGCTCCTGGCCGTGGCCGAGGAGATTCTCTCCCTTCCGGACGGGGAGGTCTGGGAGAGGACGAGGCTTCTGGCCCGGGCCCAGGGTCTCGCCGACCAGGTGGCCTCCCTGGAGGAGGAGAGGGCCACAGCCCTCGCCATGGTGCGCCAGACCCGTGCCCAGCTCATGGAGATTCTGAAGTCCCGGCGGGCGGCCCTCCTTCAGGCCCTCCCGGAAGCCCCTCCGGACCGGCGGCCGGCGCTGGAGACCCAGGCCCGGGAGTTGGAAGACGAGGTGGAGGCCCTGCGGCTCGAGGGAGAAGCTGCGGAAGAGTCCGGCGAACCGGCCGACCCCCTGGAATCGGCCTCCGGCGTCCTGTCGGCTCTGGCCGGGATCGTGGCGGAAGAGTACGAGCGCCTCGCGGCTCTCCAATCCGTCCAGGAAGAGCAGCGTCTCTTCATGGGAGGCCTCAGCCTCTTCGACGAGACCGCCATGCCGCCCTCCGCCCGGTCCGGGGAAGGAGGCGGAAGTCACGACCCGGGATGCCCACCCGTGGCGTGTCCCGTCACTGGAGGCTCTCCCGCCGATCTGCCCATGGCCATGGTCCAACGGGAAGAGGGAGTAAGCGGGACGGGGGCTGCCGCCACGACGCCGGCCTCCCTGGCCCGCCTGCATGGCCAGATCGGGGCCCGCACCCCCGTTCCGGAGCTTCCGGTCCGGGAGGAAACGAAGGTGACGCGGCAGGTCGCCCTGGGCACCGGGGTCACCGCCTTTCTGGGCGATGGGGGCGAGAGCCTGGCCCCGGGGCCGAAGCTGAGCGGGGCCCTGGTCTTCTCCCGGCCCCTGGCAGAGGGCCTGGGCCTCACGGTGGAGCCGTCGGTGGGCGCCCAGGCTCTCCGCAGCAACCAGAGCGTCTTTACTGAACTGGTGGGGGAGGTCCGGGAGACCCTCACGGGGAACCCCTCCACCGGAGGCCCACAATGGCTGGTGACCTCCTGGCAAAAGGGGCGCTTTCTGTCGGACCCCCTCCCGGCCCCCGGGTATCTGGAGCCGGGCCGGGTGGAGGGGGGGCTGGCCGGCCGCCTCACCCTCCCCTTCCGGATCCGCTGGAGCGTGGAGGCCGAGGGCGGAGCCGATGGAGTCCGCTACGAGCCCGAAGACTGGAAGGTCCTGGACCGCCAGGGCGTGAACGGAGCCCTGGGCCTGGCCTGGCGGGGAAACGCCCGGGCCGCCCGGGTGTCGTTGCGGGCCTCCCACCACGGGTTTTCCGACCTGGCCACCGAGGGTCTCGCCAGCCGGAGAGACACCCGCATCGCCCTGGAGGCCGACGGCTTCCTGGAGGGGAGCTGGGTGGCCAGGCTCACCGTCGGCGGAGCGTGGAACCAGTCCAGGATCGAGGCCTACGATTTTCGCTCGGTGCGGGCCGTCCTGCTCCTGTCGGCGCCCTGGGGGAAGGGATCACTCCAGGGATACGCGGCCATTGCCCACCAGGTATACCTGAACCCCGGGCCGGAAGACGCCCGGGTGGCCCCCTCGGACCAGGATTCGGGGGCGATCCTGTCTCTCCAGTACGCTCTTCCCCTGGAAGCCGGAAGGACCCTCCTCTTTCGGGGGGGATGGTCCCGGAGCCAGACGGGATTCCGGGAGGATTTCTACGAGCGGTTCGGGGTGAGCGCCCACCTGGCCTTCCGGGGCGGCTGAGACGTTCAGCCGCCCGGCTCTGGCGGGCATCCGAGGATGACTTGCCGGGCCACGCCGCTTATTGTCCACCCCACCATGGACCATCCGCAATCCGACAGGCACATCATAGTCGTCGGCGCAGGAGCAGCGGGCATGCTCGCGGCCGGCCGCGCCGCCGAGCTGGGCGCACGGGTGACCCTGCTCGAGCGCATGCGCCAGACCGGGCGCAAGGTGCGCATCAGCGGAAAGGGCCGCTGCAACCTCACCAACACCCTGCCCACTTCCGAGTTTCTCAAGCACTTCAACCGGCACGGCCGCTTCCTGCGCAAGGCCATGGGTCGCTTCCCGTCCGAGGTGCTGCTTGAATTCCTGCACGGTCGTGGCCTGAAGACCAAGGTGGAGCGGGGCGGGCGCGTCTTTCCCGAGAGCGACAGCGCCGTGGAGGTGGCCCGGACCCTCGAAGCGTACGCCCGGGACATGGGCGTCAGGATCATCACCGGCGCCCGCGTGCGGGGAATCGATCTGACCGCAGGGAGGGTTTCGGGCGTCCATTACGACCTGTTCGAGAAGCACGGCAAGGAGGGCAGCGGCGGAGACCGGGGCAGCGAGCAGATGGCCGCCGACGCGTTGATCCTGGCCACCGGCGGCAAGAGCTACCCGGCCACCGGGTCCAGCGGAGACGGCTACGCCCTGGTCCGCAGCCTGGGCCACACCGTCACCGAGTGCCGCCCCTCGCTGGTGCCCCTGACCGCCCGGGGCGCGCCGCCCCGGGGAGTGGGTTACCTGAACCTGCGCAACATCGAGATCACCCTGTGGATCGACGGCAAGGTCCGGTGCCGCGAGTTCGGCGAACTGAGCTTCGTGCGCACGGGCCTGGGCGGGCCGGTGATCCTGGAAATCAGCCGCATTGCCGTGAAGGCCTTCGACGAGGGGCGCCGGCTGGAGCTGGGGCTGGACCTCAAGCCCGCCCTGAACCACAAAAAGCTGGACGCCCGCCTGCAGCGCGACCTGGAGAAGAAAGAGGTGGCCACCTGGCGGGACCTTTTGAAGGGCCTGCTGCCGGTCAAGCTGATTCCGGCGGCGCTGGAGATCCTCGCGGTGCCTGCGGACAAGCCGGCCCCCCAGGTGACCGGCCCCGAGCGCAAGGCCCTGCGCAACTGGCTGAAGGACTGGCGCTTTCCCATCACCGGTTACGGTACGTTCAAGGAGGCCATCGTCACCGCCGGCGGGGTGGACACCGGGGAAGTGGACCCGGAAACCCTGGCCTCGAGAATCGTGCCCGGGTTGTACATTGTGGGCGAGTTGCTGGACATCGACGCCGATACCGGCGGCTACAACATGACCGGCGCGTTCGCCACCGGCTGGGTGTGCGGCGAGGCCGTGGCCACGGCGCTCGAGGATGGAAAACCTGCAGGAGAACCTGCATGAGACTGGAATCCTGGAGGCGGTGGGGTCCGGCACCCTTCTAACCATTGTGTCACAGTTCGTGCCCCCTGTACCCGGCGCCTTGTGGAGGCCCGGGGAAAGCACGAGAATAGGCGGTCCCCAACGCCTCCTTTTTGCCCCGAGGGGGAGCGCCCGGAAACGCTCCCTGACGAAACCCCTAACCCAGGACAGAGAACATCACCATGATGAACCGACGCCAGTGGCTCAGGACCGCCGGCCTTGCCGGGGTGGCCGGGGCCGCCGCCCAGACCCCCTTCCTCTCCGCCGCCGCAAGGCCCACTCCGGAAAGCGGTTTTTCCTCCCTGGGCCTCCCCCGTGCCCGGAACGTCATCTTCTTCGTGGTGGACGGCACCGGGTTCGAGGACCTGGCCACGGCCACCCACTTCTCCCGGAGGATCCTCGGCCGGCCTCTCCTCTTCGGGGAGGTCCTGGGAAAGGGGGCCTCGGGAAGCCTGCTCACGCCCTCCCTCACCAGCCTGGTGACGGACTCCGCCGCTGCCACCTCTGCCTGGGCCACGGGGCGCAAGGTGGTGAACGGCGCCCTCTCCACCTTCCCCGACGGACGCCACCTCACGCCCGTCCTGGAACTGGCCCGGGAGGCGGGAAAAGCCACGGGGCTGGTGACCACCGCCCGCATCACCCACGCCACTCCGGCGGGGTGGATCGCCCGTGTTCCCAGCCGGGACCTGGAGGACGAGATCGCCGGCCAGTACCTGGACTTCGCTCCCCACGTGCTCCTGGGTGGCGGTGCCGCTCACTTCCTCCCCGGAAGCCGCCGGGACGGCCGGGACCTGGCCGGGGAGTTCGCCGCCGGGGGGTACCAGGTGGTCCGAACCCGGGAGGAGCTCCTGGCCTCTTCCGGCGACCGCCTCCTGGGCCTGTTCACCCCTGACACCAGCCACCTCCCCTACGAGATCGACCGCCGCTTCCAGGCCGCCCCCTCCCCCACGCTGGCGGAGATGGCCCGGGCCGGCCTCCAGCGTCTGGAAGGCGCCGACGGAGGATTCGTCCTTCAGGTGGAAGCCGGGCGCATCGACCACGCCAACCACGCCAACGACCCGGCGGGGATGGTGTGGGAATGGATGGCCGCCGACGAGGCCCTGGGAGTCCTGTTGGAGTTCGCGGACCGGACCCCCGGGACCCTCCTGATCCTGGCGGCGGATCACGATACGGGCGGTGGGGCGGTGTTCGGATTCGGGGCCAGCTACCTGGCTTCCACCCCGGCCTTCCTGACCCTGGACAGGCAGCGGGCCAGTCTGGGGAGCTATCGCCGGATGGTGGGAAGAGACCCCTCTCCCGGCCAACTCCGGGACCGGACCCGGGAGCTCCTGGGCTTCGAGCCCACGCCGACCCAGGTGGAGCGCCTCGGCCGCGTCCTCCGGGGGGAAGCGTCCTTCGGCCACCCAACGGCTCACTCCGGAACCCTGAACGCCCTCTACGCCATCCTGTCCGAGATCCCCTCGTCAGGGTCCCCTGACCGTCCCAACCTGGCTTTCGCCACCGGAAGGCACACGGCGGGCGCAGTCCCCATCGGCCTCTATGGGGAGGGAGTTCCCGAGGCGTCGCTGGGAATCGTGGACAACACCGAGCCCTTCGCGTGGATGACCGAGGCGCTGGGGACAGCCTTCCGCAACCCGGAGATGACGGAAGAGGAGGCATGGGAGGCGGTGGCGGCCCGGGGTGAGGAAGCGGCGCCGGACTTCCGGCACCCCCTGGACGACTGACGGAGCCGGGCGGGCACGAGATCCCGCAGGAAGGTCGCCCGCTCCGGAACGCCGGCCTCAGGTGGGATGGGAAGACGGAACGGAAGGGGGTTGAGGAGGCCCGGACCTGAATTGCCCTCGGCCTCATCCATCCGGGGCCTGGACCTCCTCCAGGGCCCGGCGGTGAGTCTCCAGCGCCTCATGGTCGTAGAGGACGAACCGGATCCGCTTCACGCTCTCCAGGTACGGCATTTCCTCCAGCACGGTGGTCAGGGCCACCCGGGCCGCCTCCTTCATGGGGTAGCCGAAAGCTCCGGTGGAGATGGCCGGAAAGGCCACGGTCTCCAGCCGTTCCTCTTCCGCCCGGGCCAGTGCCTCCCGGTAACAGGAAGCCAGGAGCTCGCCGGCGGGCTCGTCCCGGCCATAGACCGGGCCCAGGCAGTGGATCACGTAGGGGTTGGGGAGGTCGTGTCCCGAGGTAATCACGGCCTGGCCCGGCCGGATGGGTGCCAGGGATCGGGTCTCCTCTTCCAGGCCCGGTCCGGCGGTGCTGTGGATGGCCCCGGCCACCCCTCCGCCCATGCGTAACCGGGCGTTGGCCGCGTTCACCACGGCGTCAAATTCGTCCTGTTCCACGATATTGCCCGTCAACAGCTCCAGAGCAACACCGTCCCTCTCCAACTCGGCCATGACTCCTCCCGATGGGTCTTCTTCGCCTTCCGGCTAATCCAGATCTCCGGAGTTCACGATCTCCACCCCGACATCCCGGAGCTGGGCCCGGACTTCCTCGTCGGAATCCCGATCCACGGGTCGGGTCAGGTCCCAGAGGAGCAGGGTTTGGAACCCGATCTCCGCGGCGTCCTCAGCGGTCCATTTGACGCAGACATCCCGGGCCAGCCCACAGAGGACCACCGTCTCCACCCCGCGCTCTCTCAGGTACCCCTCCAGACCCGTGGGCGGTCGTTCTCCCCGGGGGTCCCAGTTGTTCCTGAAAGCCGAGTAGGAGTCCGACATCTTCCTCGTGCCTTTCCGGATGACGGCTTCTGCGCACGTCCAGTCCATATCCGGGTGCAACTCGGCTCCCGGAGTGCCCCGGATACAGTGATCGGGCCAGAGGGTCTGGTCGTGGCCGTGGAGCTGGATAACCTCCAGGGGATCCTTGCCGTCGTGTTGGCTGGCAAAGGAGATGTGCCCCTCGGGATGCCAATCCTGGGTGGCCACATGGAGGCCGAACCGTCCGGAGCCGGCCAGGTGGGAGATGGGCGCCACCAGGGTATCACCCTCCTCCACGGGCAGGGCTCCTCCCGGCATGAAATCGGGTTGCAGGTCCACCACGATGAGAGCGGTTGTCTTCTTGTGGTAACCGGGCTTCGTCATGCCTGTCTCCAGTCGTTGCCTGCCGGCCCTCGCTGGGTTCGTCCCGGGCCGACCGCTTCTTCACATGCTTTTCCGTGCGCCCCTCGGTCCCCTATGCCGTTCGTCTTTGACCGACCACCTCTTCACTCGCCCTCCGATGTCCGGTCCCATCGGGCCACCACCTCCGCCACCCTCTGTTGACGCTGCCTGAGAGCTTCGGAGACCTCCACGGGGAAGGGCTCCGACGGGTCCAGTTCAAGGATCGCTTCCGGGAGCTCCCCGAGCGCCCTCCGGGCCTCGGTCCGGGCCTCCTCCAGGGACCGGCGGCCGGCCTCCAGGCGCCTCCCTTCCTCCATGACCGTTTCCAGGAGGGGTCGGCCGGGAGCCTCCTCCCCGGCGGTGGTGATCCGGTCCCTGACGGCCCTGCCGTCCCTGATCTCCCGCCAGACCTGCTTGGGGCCCGGGAGGATCTTCTTTCCGCTGGAAAGCTTCAGCCGTCCTCGCCCCCCGTATTCGGACAGCTTGTAGGCCATGTCCAGGGCCGGGGCGTCCCGTGCCACCCCCATTCGGGTTCCCACGCCAAAACCGTCGATGGGAGCGCCTTTTTCCAGCAGCTTCCGGATCTCATGTTCGTCCAGGCCTCCGCTGGCGAAGATCTCCACCCCCTGGAGGCCGGCTCCATCCAGGATCCGCCGGGCCTCCTCCGCCAGCTCTCCCAGGTCTCCGGAGTCGAGACGGATGGCCCGGACGCCGAAGCTCTCACCCAGCTCCTCGGCCAGTCTGACCACATTCCGCACCCCCTCCAGGGTGTCGTAGGTGTCCACCAGGAGAACCGTGTCCGGATATACCCGGGTGAAAGCCCGGAAGGCCGTCAACTCATCGTCGTGGGCCTGGATGTAGCTGTGGGCCATCGTTCCGGTGACGGGCACTCCGTAGACCTTTCCCGCCAGGACGTTGCTGGTGGCGTCGATGCCTGCAATGTGGAAGGCCCGGGCCGACTTCAGCCCCGCGTCCACCCCGTGCATACGGCGCAGGCCGAAGTCCACCACCGTTCGATCCGCGGCGGCCCGCTTCACCCGGTAGGCCTTGGAGGCGAGAACCGTCTGCACGTGGACCTGGTTCATGATGGCTGTTTCGGCGAGTTGGGCCACGGGAAGGGGCCCCTGAACCTCCAGGAGGGGCTCGTCCGGGAAGACCGGTGTGCCCTCCGGCATCCCCCGGACCGATCCGGTGAACCGCACCCCGGCCAACCAGTCGACGAAGCCTATCTCGAATTCCTCCCTGCCGGCCAGATAATCCAGTTGCTCCTGGCTGAAGGAGAGCGCTTCCAGCGTGCTCAGGGCGTCATGGAGGCCACAGGCCAGGAGAAGATTGCGCCCTTCTGGCAGGGTGCGATAGTAAAGGGAGAAGACCGCGTCATCGAACATCTCCTCCCGCCAGTAGGCCTGCATCATGGCGAGCTCGTACTGGTCGGTCAGGAGGGGCAGATCCCTCTCTCCGACCCAGTTCCCGTAGTTCGACATGGCTTTCATCGGCTCGGGTTGCACCCCGACGGGCGCATGCCCGCCAGAGCTGGAGATGGGGTGCGGGCCCGGGAGCCGAAAAGGGGGTTTCCGGCTCCGGGAGGCACTACTGAAGACCCCGGGTAGAGTGTACCCGGTGGTACCTTCGGAGGCCACGATGGGTCCATCCACTCCGATGGCCACCGGAAGACCGGGAGCGCCCAGCCGGCGCCCCCCTGCTTCCTTCCCCCTGAGTGGTTGGCGGCAGGGTCGATCTTCTCCTCTTCCCCTCAGGCCTGTTCCGGGGGTACGTCTTCGGGAAGGCGGAAGGGAGTGGCCCCCTGCAGTCTGGCCATATAGAGGAATCGTCCTCTCTGCGTGGTTACCTCTGCTTCCTCGAGGAGCCATTGGAAGATCTCCTCGGCACGGTGGGAGGGAACCACGGCCGAGAGAACATCCCTTTCCATGCGGTTGAAAACACCCCGGGCATCGGAACCCGAAAACCCACGAGCCGAGTGGACATCGGCCATGATGACCCCGAGCTCGTCGGAGAGGCGCCGGAGGAGGGGGAGGCCCAGGCCCTTCGGCATCACGCAGGAAAGGAGCCGAAAACCTCCTTCGAGGACGCTCACCCGTTCTCCTCCTCGGCCCGGCGGAGCCGTTGCAGGAGGGTTTTGGGAACGTAGGTGGCGGCCTTTTCCAGGGGAGTAACGTAGATGAAGCCCATCCCGGGGGTATCCAGCCGGCCCTTCAGGTAGAGAATCTCCACGATCCGGTCTACCTGGTCCTTCGGAACCACGATGGTGATGACTTCCTTTTCGGCCTCCACCGCCACTCCCAGCACTCCCAAACGCTCACGAACCCCCGAGCCCTTGGCATAGTAGACGGTGGCTCCCTGGGCTCCCGCTTCCCGGGTGGCTTCGACCAGGGCATCCCCAGCGCCCTTCTGGACGATACAGGTGACGAGAGAAGCTTCGGTGAGGATCACGACTTCACGATCCGGCATGGGGCACCTCGGTCAGAGGGGTTGGAAACGGCTGGTCTTCCACCGCACGACGAGCCCGCAGGAGAGCACCGAGACGATGGGGCAGAGGGAAGCGAGAGCCAGGACGCCAAAACCTTCCGGTGCCCGCACCGCATCTCCCAGTCCCAGCCCCATGGCCAGGACCAGGGGAACCGTGACCGGTCCGGTGGTCACCCCGGCGCTATCCCACGCCACGTTCACGTATTCCTCGGTGGAGAAGAAGGTGAGGACGAGGAGTAGGAGATACCCCGGCACGAGGAAGTTCGCCAGTCCTATTCCATAGACCAGCTTCACGACTCCCAGGCTGATCCCCACAGCCACCCCGGTAGCCACCGCCGTCATGAGGAGCTTTTTTGGAAAGGCCCCATTGGTCAACTCCTCCACGGTGATCCCCAGGGCATTGAGGGCAGGTTCGGCCAAGGTAGCCCCGAACCCCAGGAACCAGGCAAAAAGAACCACGGCCCCGAAACCCAGCGCGAAGGTGTAGAACGGAGAACCGGGTACGGACCGGAGGGAGGTGAAGGCTGCCGGGAGCGCCCCCCCCGACTGGTTCCCCAGAGCTGCCAGGCCGTACGTGAGCCCCAGGTTGAAAGCCATCATCCCCAGCAGGGTCAGGATTACGCCGACCGCTACCACCCTCCCGTGGGGAATGCTCTTCCGGACGATGAGGGCCAGGACCAACAGGAGAAAGAGGATCAGCGGAACAATGGCCCGGATGGCGCCGAGGATATCGGCGAAGGGGCTTACGGCCCACCAGGAAGGAGTGTCCTGGCTCAGAACGGGGGCCGCCGTTCCGGGCTCCACCACCAGGCCGAGTATCAGCACACCCATGACGGGGGCCAGGGAGGCCAGGGTCACGATCCCGAAACCAGAAAGGGAAGAGCTGCCCCGGCCCACCGCCGCCGCCACCCCGATCCCCAGGGCCAGCACCAGGGGCACGGTGACGGGGCCCGTCGTCACCGCCCCCGAGTCCCATGCGAGCCCGATCATCTCCCGGCGAGCCGGATCGGCTGCGGCCACCAGGGTGAGGGCGAGGCAGGGAATGACCGACAGGTAGATGAAGGGCTTGAGACTCCAGTCCCTGACGAACCGAACGGTCCCCATCACTGCGGCCAACCCCACCCCGGCTCCCACAACCAGCACCAGCCAGTGACTCTTGGCTGTGAGGAGGGTGTAGAGGAGAGGAGCCTCCTCGTGAGACACGATGGACCCTGCCGCCTGGAGGGCGCCGATGGCGGGTTCGGCAAAGGTGACCCCGATTCCCAGAAGGAAGACGACACCCAGGACGAGGGGAAGGGGGCTGTGGGTGGGCAGGGTCTCTCCCAGGCGCTCTCCCAATGGCATGAGCCCCAGGCGAAGCCCTTCCATGAAGAGCATCAAACCCAGGATCACCCCCAGGAGGGACAGGGTCACGGTCCACCCCCCCGACACGGGCTGCCGGAGGAAGAGGAATTGGAAGGCCACCAGGTAGAGGGACAGGGGGACCACCGCCCGGAACTGCTCGGCGAATCGGGGACTCAGGTACGGCTGCAGGATATGGTAGAAGTCATGGAGGCTGAGGCGGACCTTGAGGCCCTCCTCCTCGGCTGCCGCCACCATGTCGGCGAAACTCACTTCCTCATGGCGAATGCCGACCTCCTGGAGATAGTCTCCGAATCGGACCTCGTGGGCCATGGTGCAGCCAGACCTGGTTGAGATGAGTTGTGGGGAGCCTCCCGGGGCCGATGGGGCACTATACCGCAAGGCGAAGCGACTGGCCACCTCCTTCCTCCTGAAGTCGGAGGAAAGGGAAAAGGAGGACCCCATGAGGCCGGGAAGCTACCGAGAAACTACCGAGACACTCAAGAAGAGATGAGCGGGACGAGTCAGGAACCGAAGGTGGGGTAGGGTCGGGGAGGAATCACCGCCATCGGTTCCACGAACGGCCCGCCTCCCCCGCGGCGCACCTCTTGCTGATGAGTTCCTCCGGCTCGTCCGGACCCTTCCGGGCGTGCCCGGTGCCGAAGCGGCGAGGAGGGGTGTCCGGGAAGCCCTCACCGGGGGCGTCGGGTCAATTTACCCCGGAGCGGGGAAGCACCGGCGAGACAAAGGATTGCTGCTTTCTTTCAGAAAATAACGAGTCGCGGCACTTTTTCCCGTGACTCCCACCAGGTCCGGGCCGACGACGCCTCCGGAACCATCGTGGCTGCCCGCACCCCATCAGGGAGTGGGCAGGCGAGCCGGATGGAGGTGCACAGCTCCTGGGCCTCATGGAGAAGAGATGATCGTTCCCGCCCGTTCATCGTTCCGCCGCCCCGTCCTCTGGACCTTCACCCTGGTCCTGGCCGCCTGGGCCTGTGGGGACGGAAGTGACGGCGTCACCCCGCCCCCGACGGAGCGCCCTGTTTCCTCCGTGACCGTCGCCCCCCCTGAAGCCAGCATCGAGGTGGGCACCACCGTCCAATTCACCGCCACGCTCCGGGACGCCGACGGGAACATCCTCACGGATCGAGAGATCACCTGGTCCGTGTCGTCGGATGCGGTGGCCACCGTCGACTTCACAGGCACGGTCACCGGCTTGCAGAGCGGAAATGCCACCGTGACGGCAACCTCCGAGGGCCTGTCGGGCACGGCCTCGGTGAGCGTCCAGTCACCCCAGGTCCTCGCCTCCGGGACGGTGGGGTCGGGTGGCGGGGACATCGGCAACGACGATGTGGGAGTCACGGTGCCGCCGGGCCAGCTCGCCACGTCGACGACGGTGGAGATCCGCGCCACCGAGGATTCCATGGAGGAGTTCGGGGACGACCTGGTCACCGGCACGTACCGCCTCACCGGCTTTCCCGCAGACCGGGAAGTCGAGGTCCGGGTGCGCCTCCGGACCAGCGGCTCCCTGCGGGACCGATCCTACATCGGGATGGCGGTTCCCGCGGTGAGATCGAGCGCGGACACCCTGGCGGCCCAACGGGGACTCGTGCTGAGGGAGGCCGTGGACTCGGCCGGATACCTGGTAGCCACCCTTCCGGTGCGGGGGAACGGCGGCCAGGAGAATCCGGTGGGTCTCCGAAGATCCTCCTCGAATGGCATCGATCACCTCCTGGACGGCCTGCTGGGAGGCGTGACGGGGGTCCACACCGACACGGTACCGGGGAATCACTTCGTCATCGTGTCCTACGGCGCTCCCTGGACGGAGCTGCAACCCCTGGTGGGCCGGGCCGCCGAGCTCATGGAGGATGCCCGCCTCACCCTCCTCGCTCAGGGCTATTCCTTCGATCACCGAACGAAGTGGCCCGTCGAAGTGCGGATCTACCCCATGGATGAGGGGAGCTACGGGGCCTTCGTCCAGAAGCTACCCTGGCCTCTGGACGTCAACACCGGGTACTTCGAGCTCAACACCTGGGCTTTCAGCCAGCACGACATGCCCGGTACCGCCATTCACGAGTTCTACCACTTCGCGCAGGCTCGCTACACCGCCGGCTTGCTGGCCGCCCAGGCCTATCACTACGGGTGGTTGAAGGAGGCCGGGTCGACCTGGATCGAGGTGAAGGCCCCCGAGACCATCGGTGTCTTCCGGAACTCCTTCTTCCAGGCCCAACGGGCCAACCTCTTCACGGGACTGTATCGGGGCCTGGCGGCGAAACACGGCTACGGGAAGGCCCCCATCATCATGTATGTCGCGGACCGATGGGGCACCGACCAGGTTCTGGGAATCTGGGAGGGCGTGGCCGGGGGATCCGGAGCCATCGACGCGCTCCTTCAGGGCATACCCGAGACCCCGGAAACGTGGTGGCCGGACCTCCTGACCAGTTACATGAAGGGCGAGCTCATCGCCCTGGCCCCGGAAGATCTTCCCCCTGAGATGCCGGAGTTCCCCATCAAAGGGGGAACGTGGAGATGGAGCCGTTCCTCGAGTCTCCGACCGGGCGAGGCCGAGTTCCGGCACTTCGAGCCGGACCCGGACCGGTTCGGAACCGGAACGACCCTGACGTTCAGGCTCCCCGAGGACCTCCACGAGGCCGGGTTCCGGATCCTCCCCTTCAGAATGGACGCCTCGGGGCAGTGGGAGGAGCAGGGAGGGCTCGCGGACAGCCTCCTGATCGAGGGTCCCGATCTCCGCCTGGGCCGGCGTTATGGCTTCTTTACCGTCCATACCGATCCCAAGGCACCCTACACCCAATCCTGGAGCAACCAGATCGTCACCGACCTGGGGTACGTGGACGGGGACTGGATGCCCCGGGACGTATCGGTGGCCGACGACGCCATCGTGTACGGGCGCCCGGACGAAGAGGACGATACGAAGATCGACGTTGCCGACAACATCGCCACCGTGTTCGAGTCCCTGGCCAGCAACGGGATCTGGGAGCGGTCCGAGACGAATTCGAATCAGTACGTCTGGAAACCAACGGCGGCGTTCGCCGACCAGCTTGCCGCGTTCGAGACCACGGCGCAGTCGGAGGCCCTGGTCCGGGCCGGGGGAGATTCCCTCCTCATCACCGCCATGTTCGACATGGCGCCGCCCTCGGAATCCGGAGCCGCTCCGGGACTCTTTCCCCAAAACGGGGGATGGACGGGTCCGGGCCCCTCCGCAGTGGGATGGGGCTCACTGGGAGCCCTGGGAGGCGCCGCCCTCCTTCTTCTCCTCGGTCTCGGGCCGCGGCGCAATCGCCGGGTCCTGGTCCTGACGGCGGGCGGGGCGGTGGGGCTCGTCTTCTGGGGGTGCGACGTGGGGACCATCAGCTTCACCGCGAAGTTCCGGTACGAGTTCCGTTTCGGGAGCCCTGCCTTCACGGCTTCGGCGGAAGACGAGTCCGTGCCCCTGCTCCAACTCTCCAACGGGACCGGCGTGCTCAAGGTGGAGCGCTATCGCTCCGAATGGTGGGAGTACATTCGGGACGAAGATGACGTGGTCGTGGACTCGGTGGCCCAGGTCCGCACCGCCAGCGGAGAGGCGACCGTGGAGTTGGGGGCCGACCTCTTTCAGGACGGAATCGTGACGAATGACGAGAGTTCGGCCCGGCTGAAGGCCTCCACGCTCCTTCAGCTTCCGCCTTCGGCCCTCCGCGGCCCGCCAGGGGGGGAGGAGGGCTGGTAGCCGGGGAGGCCGCGGCCCGGGGCTCTCGTCATCTTCCGGATCCGAGGTATCCACACCGGGAGTTGGAGACGCTCGAGGTGGACCGGAGCCGGGTCTCACTCGAAGGCTTCACGGAACCTCTTGAGCTGCTCCGACGATCCGATGGCCAGGAGGGTGCTCCCGGCCGTGAGGACGGTGTGGGGGCCCGGGTCCGTTACCATGCCCCCCTCCTGCTCCACACCAACCACGGTGAGGCCCGTCTTGACCCCCACGGCGCTCTCCTGGAGTGTGGTGCCTGACAGGGCAGCGGGACATGGGAGCTTGTGGAAGCCCGTGTCCTCTCCCAGGACCATGGGGGGACGGTGGTGGATGAGGGCGTGGAAGATCTCCATTCCCAGGGTGGAGTAGCTCAGGGTCAGATCGGCCCCGGCCCGCTGAATGGAGGGGAGGTTCCGGTCGTGGGTGATCCGGCTCACGATCTGGGCCTGGGGATTCAGGCGCCGGCAGTAGGCGGTGATGTAGATGTTGGTGGCATCGTCGTTGGTGGTAAGGAGGATGGAAGGGGCTTCCTCCACCTCCACGCTCCGCATGACCTCCCGGTCCGCCGCGTCCCCGATGACCAGACGGTCCGTGATCTTCTCCAGATTCGCGGCCATGGCCGGATCCCGCTCCACAACGTGCACGGGGATCCCACCGTCCCTCAGGAAACGAACGGCCGCCGTCCCCACCTTCCCCCCACCGATGACCACCACGGGATGCCAGTTCGTGTCGTAGATCCAGAGGAACTCGTTCAGGCGGTCCATGGCCGCCCGGGAGCCCGCCACCACGGGAAGGCTATGGGAGCTCAGAAGCAGGTCGGGCCCGGGGCGGAGCATCTCCCCGTGCTCCCACACCCCCACCACGCTCACCCCGGCGATCTCCCGGAGACGGGCCTCGCCGATGGTCTTGCCGTCCAGGGGTGTGCCCCGTGCCGAAAACTCGGCTATGAGAAGATCCCGGTAGTTTCCCACCACATGCGCCTGGGCATGCCCGGCGCTGACCCGGCTGGCAAGCTGCTCGCCCAGCCGCTTCTTCAGGGGAATGACGTGCTCACACCCCGCCAGCTCCAGGATGTCCAGGGCATTCTCGTCCTCCACCACCGCAGCCATGGGGACCGTCGCAGAAACGTCCCGGATGGTGAGGGCCACGTTCGTGTTGTTCAGGTCGTTCTGATTCAGGACCACGAGCCGGGCCCGGGAGACATTGAGACGCTGGTAGGTCCGCATGTCGTCCGCCTCCGCCCGGACCACGGGGATACCGTCAGCGTGCATCCGCGCAGCCTGGGCACTGTCATCTTCCACGGTGAAGACCTGGATCCCTTCGTCCCGAAGACGGTCCGCCAGCCCCTGGGCGACACCGTCCCAGGCCGTGATCACCACGTGCCTCTCCGTGCCCCCGGCCAGCTCCCTGGGTGCCCGGAGACGGAGTTGGGCCTCCAGCCAAGGAGCGTAGAAATACCGGATGAAGGTGAAGGGGAGGACGATGAGGAGGAGAATCGTCCCCGAGACGAGGACCAGTATGCTGAACATCCTCCCCACATCGCTGTGGAAGGTGATGTCTCCGAACCCCAGGGTGCTCATGACGGTGAGGGTCCAGTAGACCCCCGTGAGCCAGGAGTGGTCCTGACCCTCAAACCGGTACATGACAACGTGGAATAGAACGGAGTAGACGAGGATCACCGCCCCGAGGAAGGCCAGGTACTTCAGCAGTCCTTTGATGTTGCGCCGAAGCTGGACGTCCAGCAGAGCATAGCCCAGGTGTCCGCTCAAAAATTTCACGTTGCCTCACCCTCTCGGAAGACGGGATTCGGGGGGCCGGCGGGGCTCCTCCTTCCTGCCGGACGACGAACGGAACGCGGCAAGCAGAAGGGCTCTACCCGGCCCGTAAGTCCTGGTGAAATGTGGGAGGTGGCGTTCGGGATGGACAGGGCGCGTGGAGGGGCGGCTCCGC
Organism: uncultured Gemmatimonadaceae bacterium; assembly: GCA_964464555.1. Classification (GTDB taxonomy): domain Bacteria; phylum Gemmatimonadota; class Gemmatimonadetes; order Longimicrobiales; family Gaopeijiaceae; genus CAYXGM01. The sequence goes on from CAYXGM010000040.1 coordinate 19,239, forward strand.
TCGAGGGTGAAAGAAATCGGGCGGTTGAAACAGGTCGTGGCCGAGGTCATCATCGCAAGAACCCGAAAGGGTCATCCCTTTCCGCTCCCACCGCCTCGGGCTTACAATGGCCGGAATACGGCGTTCGGCGAGGGCCACGCCATCTATTCCCCGTTCCGGGTGTTTTCATGAAGGTTCTGGTCATCGGCGCCAACGGAAAGATCGGTCGACACCTCCTGCCTCTCCTCGCGGAGCGGAAATACGATGTCCGGGCTATGATCCGGGAGCCGGCCCAGGCGGCGGCCATGGAAGAGCGGGGCGCTTCGGCGGTGGTCGCCGACCTCGAGGGCGACTTCGGCCATGCCCTGCAGGGCTGCGACGCCGTCGTCTTCACCGCCGGCTCCGGTCCCCACACGGGTGCCGGCAAGACCGCCCTCGTCGACGGCCTGGGCGCCGTCCTCGCGGTGAATGCCTCGCTGGAGCAAGGTGTTCGCCGTTTCCTCATGGTGAGCGCCCGGGGTGCCGACGACCCGGACCGCTCGGAACGCATCCGGCACTACCTGGTGGCCAAGGCCGTAGCCGACGGCTACCTCCGTCGAAGCGGGCTGAAGCACACCATTCTCCGTCCCGGACGGCTCACCGACGATCCACCCACCGGCCATATTCGTGTCGGCTCCGACCTGGGACGGGGCACCGTCACCAGGGCCGATGTAGCCGCCACCGTCGTGGCCTGCCTGGAGGCGCCGGCCAGCGTCGGGAAGACCTTCGAGCTGCTGAACGACGGCCAGCCGATCCTCGAGGCGCTGGCAGCCCTCTGAAGGGAAGCTCCATCGGCTCCTTCTTTCGCGTCCGCCACCCCCTGATCTACCGGGCGTGACCCTATGCTTCCTCCGGCCCGGCCCGCCGCCTTACCAGAATTCCCAGTGCCATCAGGGTCCCCACCGCCACGGAGATCACGGCTCCCGCCAGGAGCCCCTCGAGCCCGTCCCGGTCGCCGAAGTCGCTGCCCCCGGTCAGGATGAAACCCGTGAGAATGGGACTCGCCGCAGTGCTCAGGACCATGAAGGAGCCCATCATGGCCCGGATAGCCCCCAGGTGGCGGATGCCGTAAAGCTCCGCCCAGAGGGCCGTCTGGAGGGTGGCGGACATCCCCATGGTAGCGCCCAGGGAGGCCATGAAGGCATAGGCAGCCCACGGGGCATCGTGGATCATGAGGAGCACGAGTCCCGCCCCGAGGGGGAGGAGGGAAAAGGGAAACACCTTCCGAGCTGACAGGCGGTCCATGGTGCCCCCGGCCACCAGGGAGATGACGATACGGGTCAGGGCGAAGGCCACGAAGGACGACGCCATGAGGGTCAAGCTCCACCCTTTGATCTCCGCGATCCGGGTCTGGTAGAGGAAGAGCCCCGTGGCCCAGAAGGGCGGAAGGAGCATGGCCGGAAGGACCAACCAGAAGCGAATATCCTGGAGGGCCTGTCCCCGGGACGCTCCCACGACCTCTCTCCCCGCGCCCGCCTTCGTCTCTCTCCCCGCCTCACCGTCCCGGATCGTCCGAGGATCCAGCTCCACCCCTGACCGGCGCAGGAGCCCCATCGCCAGGGGGCCGAAGAGAGCCGCCACCAGCACCCCCACCAGGGCCCAGGTCTCGCGCCATCCCGCCAGGGCGATGGAGCCCGTGACCAGCAGGGGGAGGATGGCCTCCCCCAGGGGAAACCCCAGGTTCGAAAGCCCGAGGGCCTTCCCCCGGTCCTGTCCGCTGTAGCGGGCCATGGCCGTGAGAGCCGTGTGGGAGGAGAGCCCCTGCCCCGAGAGCCGGATACCCACCAGGGCCACGAAGAACACGGCCAGGTTCCAGGAGATGGCCAGGAGGAGGGCAGAGAGGGCCATGAGGCCCACCACCCCGGCGCTGAATCGGGTGAGGGAGACCCGGTCGAGCCAGGCCCCGACCCAGGGGAGGAGAAGAGCGCTCGAGAGGGTGGCCGCCGAATACAGGCTCCCGAACCCCGCGCCGGTCAGCGAGAGATCCGACAGAAAGAACGGCACGAAGAGGGAGACGAAGAACGTCTGACCGAAGCTGGAAAGGAAGGCGAAGAAGAGCCCGAAGGTGAGGAGAAAAGGCTCCCGGCGGAAGAACTCCCAGTAGCTGGACCCGGGTGTGGATAAGATGGCGTCGGGCGTCAAGGGGCGGTACGGTCTGGGGAAAGGCCGGGGACGGTGCGATCCACGAGTCCGGTCTCCATGACCGCTCTCAGAGGTCAATCCAGTGGTCGATCTTGATCATGAACGTGTGCCTGCCCGGTGCGTCGAACAGGGCCCGGGCGTCCCGCCCCAGCTCGAAGGCGCCGGACGGGTCCCGTCCCTGGCGGGAGTGCTGCCAGACCAGGTAGAGCCGGGACCCGGGGTGATACTCCCATCGGAGCACGGCACTGCCGCGGAGGGACCGGACGGTGAAATCCTGCTCCCGGATCGATGCGTCGGCGGTGCCATCCCTCGAATGGTCCAGATAGATCCGGCCGTCGTGCCGGCAGAGGTCACCGTCGACGCAGGCGACCCCGTCGTTCTCCACCTCAGCGGTGCCCGGGACGAACTCCCGAAATTCGAAGCTCCCGCTCCGTGCCAGCTCTCTGTAGCCGGTGAAATCGCCGGCGGAGATCAGCGGCTGGGCGAAGACCTCGAGGCTCAGGTGGGGCGAAAGGATCAGGTTGAACCGCGTCTCGACAGCCAGCTCCTGGCGGTGCAACTCGGCGAACAGGTAGCGGGCTCCGAAGGTGGGGGCGAAGTCGGAGTCCTGAAAGGTGGCCACGTACTGCCGGATGTCGTGCTGCCGACGGTAGGACGGTCCCAGGCTCAGTACCACGCCGCTGGTGGGGCGTGCCTCCAAACCCAGGCCGGTGGAGAAGGACCCGCCCCCCCGGAGCCCGTCCTCATAGCCGACGGACCCCCGGAACGTGACCAAATCCCGTTGGTCCGTGGTTCCGCTGACGCGCAACTCCCGGCTGCCGGGGTCCACCATGAGGGGGCCGCCCCGGGTCAGGATGTCGCTCAGGACTTCGGGCTCGTAGGCCGCGTCGATGTTCAACCCCCACCAGTTCAGGAAGGTCAGTCCCACGTCGGCCCTGACCTCCCCGGCCTTCCGGGCGTCGCCCCAGGCCCGGGCCGACAGGACGTCGTCCAGGACCTCATGCCGCCAACTGTGGTCCGTGGACAGGGCCACGCGGTAGTTGCGGAAGAGGGGCCCCGGCGTGGGCTCCCGGTACTGGAGCCGGGCACCGGCATCGATTCGCTCGGTAGCGTTCGAGAAGCCCAGGTCGTTCACCTCGAACCCCGGAGTTCGCCGACCCGCCCATAGGGCCCCGGTCCAGTGCCGCCCGCTCCGACGCTCGAACTGGAGCCGCCATTCGGCGCCCGTGAGGCTGGTGGCCGCAGAATCCAGCTCCAGGTACTCCTGGTCGGGGCGCTGGTAGTAGTGGTTCGGCGCCCGCTGGAGCCGCACCAGGGCCTCCGTTCCCCCCCGCACGTGACTGCCTGCCATGAACCCCCATACCGCCCACTCCCGGTCGGACCACATGTGCTCGAAGTCCAGTCCTGCGCTGAAGGCCCGGTGGGGCAGGAAGTCCAGGGAGCCATGGGCCGGAAGGTCCCGGTCCACGACCGTGACGATCCCGCCGATCCGGCTCCGGGCACCCCGGAGCTCCTGCTGGAACCGGACCGTGCCGTACCGGGTCGGGGGCTCCGCCGCGAAGGTCACATGCTCATCGTCGTCGAGGAAGTAGGCCCGGCCCTCCTCCCGGCCGGTGACGGCCAGGAGCGCGCCCAGGCGGAGTCCCCCGGAGGTCCGGCCGGTGACCTTCCCGGCACCCAGGATCCCCGTCTCGGACGGCGCGTCGATGAAATCGGCCCCCGCCGGGGCCCGGCCCTGGGGGCTGCGGCCGATCCGCCGGGAGTGAAACAGGTTGTTCCGATGGCCGGCCAGGCCGAAATCGAAGAGTCGGTCGTCCCGGGTGAAGAAGGGGCGCCGCTCCGGGAAGAAGGTCTCGAACGCGGTGAGGTTGATGACCCTGGGGTCCACCTCCACCTGCCCGAAGTCGGGGTTCAGCGTGGCATCGAGGACGAACGTGGAGCCGATGCCGTAGCGGAGGTCGGCGCCCACCTGCCTCAGCGAGGCGGTCCCGTCAAAGTAGGGGTCGGCGGCCTCCGCCGGTGCCGCATCCAGCCCGAGCATGGCGAACGGTACCAGCTCCGCGTAGCGCCGGGCCTCCGGCAGCACCAGCCCCTCGAGCCGACCCCACCGGCTCACCGTGCCGTGGGTCCCGATGGGCACGAAGGCCCACTCGCTCCGCTCGTTGGCTGCGATCCGCCGACGAGCGAAGTTCACGCCCCATACCTGGGGCTCCGGCGACGGCTCGTAACGGAGCTGAGACAGCGGCACCCGGGCCTCCACCCACCAGCCACCCTCGTCCAACCGCACCGCCGACTCCCACACGCCGTCCCAGGCGTTGTCAGAGCGGGTATCATCGTAGTTGTACATGTCCCGCTGCACGCCGGCCGCTGTGACCCGGAACGTGTAGCCCGTGCTCCGGTCCAGCGTCGGGTCCAGGGAGAACTCCAGGTAGCCGGCGGCCCGGCCTGTCTCGTCCCGACGGGTAAGCTGCCGCGCTATCCGGGAGGTATCGGAATCGAACAACCGGGCGCCGATATAGAGGTTGGTATCGTCGTAGAGGATCCGGACCTCGGTAGATTCCACAGCGGGCCGGCCCTCGTCCGGCTCCACCTGCGTGAAGCCGGTCACCGCCGGTGCCCGGATCCACGCCGGCTCGTCCAGGTGCCCGTCCACCACCATGGGCCCGTCCGTTCGCTCGGCTCGGGCCGAGGGCATCCCCGGATCGGGACCACCCCGCCCCTGGGCCCGGACGCCGGAGTCCAGACCCGCCAGCCCGGCCGGAAGGGCCGGGACGGCAAGAACGGTCAGGAGAACGGCGGTACGGAGCCGGGCATTCATGCCGAAAAACCTCGAACGGGACACCGGCACACGCAACCGGCTCGGTGAGGGCACCCTACTCCCCCACCCCGACCCGGGCCGTACTGCAGTAGATCACCCCCTTCAGGCTCCTGAGGCGATCCGCCAGGCGGCCGATGTCCTCCGCCGGCCCCCGGACCACGATGACCTCCAGGCAGCGATGGTGGTCCAGGTGCACGTGGAGGTTGGAAACCACCAGATCCAGGGCGTCGTGCTGGATCTCCACCAGGCGGTCCGTGAGCTCTTTCTTGTGGTGGTCGTAGACCAGCACGATCCCGCCGGCGCCCTCTCCCCGGGCTTCCCACCGAGCCTCGGAGAGAGCATCTCTCACCAGGTCCCGGATGGCCTCGGACCGGTTGGGGTATTCCTTGCGCTCGATGAGCCGGTCGAAGGCTTCCAACAAAGATTTCGGAATGGACACCCCGAAGCGGACAAGGTCGGACATGGTCTTCTTCCTCCCTGACGGTCAGAGGCCGAGGCGGCGGTAGCTTTCCAGATAGAAGCCGGGGTCGAGGCCGTGCCGTCGCAGCAGATCCCGGTCTCCGGCGATCTCTCTGGTGGAGCCCAGGGCCTGGATCTTCCCCTCGGCCAGAAGCGCCAGTCGGTCACAAGCCGCGAGAAGGGGAAGAATGGCCTGTGAAACCACGATGACGGTGGAGGGGAGACCGCGGAGGATGCCGATGAGACGCTCCACCAGGGCCGGGCTCAGATTGGCGAAGGGCTCGTCCAGGGCCAGCACCCGGGGCTCCATGGCCAGGACGGTGGCCAGTGCGGCGCGGCGCCGTTCTCCGTGCGACAGGCCATGGGAAGGCCTCTTCTCGCTCCCGGCCATGTCCAGGACCGCAAGGGCCTCGGTGACGCGGCGGGTCACGTCGGGTTCCGGAAGGCCCAGGTTCCTGGGGCCGAAGGCCACGTCCTCTCCCACGGTGGGAGTGAAGAGCTGGTCGTCGGGATCCTGGAAGACCAGGCCCACCCATTCCCGGATGAGCGCCGTGGTGGCGCTACCCACGACGCGCCCGTCGATGGACACGGTTCCACTCCGGGGCCGCAGGATACCGTTCAGGTGCAGAAGGAGGGTGGTCTTGCCGGCCCCTGAGGGGCCAATGATCCCCAGGCGCTCCCCGGCCTCCACCGGGAGAGTGAGCTCCCGGAGAACGTCTGGACCGGCGGGATAGGCGAAGGTGAGCTCCTGGACCTCCACCGGGGCCGGAATCCGGAATCCGACCTCACCAGGCTCGTCCCGAGAGTCCCTCATGCCGGTGTCCCGGGGCCGGCGTTGCCACGTGCCTCGGGACGCTTCTTCATTGCGGCCACAGGAGGCGCACGGCGAGAAAGACACTCACACCCACCAGGACCAGGGCTACGTCCGCCGGCCTCATGCCTCTCCTGGGCGGCACGGGGAAAGCCCCGGTGAAGCCCCGGGCCAGCATGGCCTGGTGAACCACCTGAGACCGCTTCCATCCCCTGAGGAAGACCAGAGCTGCCTGTTGGCCGTAGGTCCTGATTCGCCCGGCCCTCAGGGCCCCCGGGGTCCGTGAGCGTCGGGCCCGGTCGGTACGGGTGACCTCCTGCCCCAGGAGATGGGCGAACCTGAGCATGAAGGCGGACTGGGTGGTGAGGAGGCGAGGCATGCCCAGGGCCCCCATGGCCCAGACGATCTCTCCCGTCTCTTCCGAGCCGACGAGCAAGGTGAGAAGGGCCACCGCGGCGAAGGCCCTGAGAAGAAGGGAGAGGGCCATCTCCCGGGAACCCCCACCCACCAGGAGGATGAGGCCCGCCGCAGTCAGAACCAGGGGAGCCACGGCAGCCGACCGCCTGGCCAGGAAGCCGGGAGGGATCCGGGTGGCCAGGAGGAGGCCGGTCACCAGGACATAGTAGGCCGCGAAGGGCGCCACGGCGCCCACGGGCTCGCTCAACACCACCAACAGCGCCCCCGTGACGAGCAGGAGCTTGGCCCGAGGATCCCTGCGGTGGAAGAAGGTCTCCTGACGGGGATCAGTCATGCCGGGAACGCAAGGATTCGTGTGATGGCCTGGATGAAGCCTCGCAACCCGGGTCAGCGAGCGCCAAGTCCCTACTCACCTCGTTGCCGCCGGCCGGTGAAGCCGTAGGCGAATCCCGTGAGGCCGAAGATGAGGCCGAGGCCGGTAGCCAGCTTCCAGGGGCGATCCGCATCAGCCACCTCCGAACTCGAGACCCCCTCATGCCGGTGCTCGGTCTGGTCGTGGGCGTGGTCCGCAGAGTCATGTTCGGCATCCGGATGGTGACTGTCCTCTTCGGTTTCCCGGGAAGGCGCCCCCCCCGTGAGACTCGAACCTTCCGGCCGTTCGTGGCGAGCTGCATCCCCCGGAGGTGAAGCCACCTCCAGGCGGGCCTCTCTCCTGTGCCCCATGCCGTCGTCCACCACGACCCTCCACTCGCCCCTGGTGTCCGGGAGGAAGGCGAAGAGTCCTTCCGGGTCGGTGGTTCCGGTGAGATAGGGGGTGTCTCTTCCCGGCGCGAACACCGTGGTCCGGGCCCCGGCCACCACTGTCCCTCCGGCATACCGGCAGGTGGCCACGACCACCCGGCCCTCCTGGGAAAGGCGGACCGTGATCCCATGGACGGCCATGGTAGCGGATCCGGCATGGACTCCCGCCACCAGTAGAAGAACCGCTGCTCCCGAAAGAGCCAGAACTCGTGATGAAGTCTGCATCGTCATGTGGCTACAGGTTCGATGATCTCGGGTTGAACATGGCGTAAGAACCGCACTGCGGTGCCGGTGAGGAGGCCTTCCACCGAAGCCACCACGGCATAGAGGGAGAGGAGATAGAACATCCCCCGACCATAGCCGGTGAGGTAGAACTCCGCTCCCATGAGGAAGGCGGGGACCAGGATGGCCACGAAGCCCGCCAGAAACCCTCGAAGCGCCTCGGATGAAAGGTTCCTCCTCCAGATCCACCCTGCCACCACGGCGCCGGCCCCCATGTTCAGGGTGTTGAGACCCAGGGAGATGAGTCCTCCGTGCTGAAAGAGGAGGGCCTGAAAGAGGAGGGCCACGAAGAGCGCCGGAAGGATCCTGGCTCCCAGGAGAATCCCCCCCAGGCCCAGGAGGCTCAGATGCATGGAGGTGCCGGCAAGGGGAAAGTGGAGGAGGGAGACGGCGAAGAGGGCAGCCCCCACGAAGCCCATCCGGGGGATCTCCTCGGGCTGGACCGTGCGCCCCGACAGGTAGAGGGCACCCCCGGCCACGACGTTGGCGCCAATGCAGATCTCCGTGGCGATGATTCCATCGGCGATGTGCACGACCGCCCTCCCTCGTTCCTGATCCGGTAACTTTCGGTCCCGCGGCCTTTCGGTCCCGCGGCCTT
>CAYXGM010000040.1:27684-34694 GCA_964464555.1 uncultured Gemmatimonadaceae bacterium
CTTTCGGTCCCGCGGCCTTTCGGTCCCGCGGCCTTCCGTTCCCGGGGCCTTTCGTTCCCGTGGCCTGGTCAGTCTGCCTCCCCGGATGGACAGGAAAGCATAGCCGGGATCGGTAGCACGGACAAGCGGATCGTGCTACGGAATAGACTGCCCGACCCTTGCAAGAGAGCGGCCCGCCCCCTTGGCCCTTCGGCCCCATGGCGTGAGATTGACACGTTGGGAGCCATCCTGGGCAGCGGGAGACCGGAAACAAGACCACACTGGACCACAAGGGAAGGAGAATTCGTGAGGGACGGGGTTGTGGAAGGGGACCTGGCTGGGAAGAGGACCCAAGAGCCTCGCAGAGCCACGACGTCCGAAAAGGGCCCGCGCCTGGCCCGGGAGGTCGCCCGCCGGCGCACCTTCGCCATCATCAGCCATCCCGACGCCGGAAAGACCACTCTGACAGAGAAGCTCCTCCTCTTCGGAGGCGCCATCCATCTGGCAGGCTCCGTGAAGGCCCGCCGGGCCGAGCGCCACGCCACCTCCGACTGGATGGACATGGAGAAGGAGCGGGGAATCTCCATCACCGCAAGCGCCTTGAGCTTCGACTACCGGGGCTTCCGCATCAACCTCCTGGACACCCCGGGCCACCAGGACTTCTCCGAGGACACCTACCGGGCGCTCACGGCTGCCGACAGCGCCATCATGCTCCTGGACAACCGGAAGGGTGTGGAGGAGCAGACCCGGAAGCTCTTCAGCGTCTGCCGAAAGAGGCGGCTTCCCATCTTCACGCTGGTGAACAAGTGCGACCGGGTGGGGGAAGACCCTTTCGGGCTCATGGACGATGTCCAGACTCATCTGGGGATTCCCTGCTTCCCTCTGACCTGGCCGGTCCGCCGGGATGGCCGGCTGGCGGGGGTCTGCGACCGCCTGACCGGGAACGTCCACCTCTACACGGCGACCGAAGACCACGGCCAGACCTTCCCGGAGACCACCATCCTTTCCCTGGACGATCCGGCCGTGGAGGACACCCTCGGTTCCCGTGTGTCGGAGCCTCTACGGGAGGAGCTGGAGCTCCTGGCGGTGGCCGGAGAGGCCGCCGACATCGACGCCGTAAAAATGGGCGAGGCTACGCCTGTCTTTTTCGGAAGCGCCCTCACCAACTTCGGTGTGGACGTGTTCTTCCGGCGCTTTCTGGACATGGCCCCGGCGCCGGGCCCGGTGGAGAGCAACAGGGGGGCGGTGGACCCGGTGCTCGACCCGTTTTCCGGCTTCGTGTTCAAGGTCCAGGCCAACATGGATCTCCGGCACCGGGACCGGGTGGCCTTTCTCAAGGTGTGCTCCGGCCGGTTCGAGACCGGGGAGGAGGCCACGGTCTCCCGAACCGGCAAGACCCTCCGTCTGGCCCAACCCCAGGAGATCCTGGCCCGGGAGCGGACCCACGCCGGAGAGGTGGTGGCCGGAGACGTGGTGGGGCTGCACGACCGCGGGAGTCTCAGGGTCGGCGACACCGTGACCATGGACCCGGAGCTGGCCTATCCCGGCGTCCCCCGTTTCTCCCCGGAGCACTTTGCCCAGGTTCACCTCGAGGACCCCCTCCGGCGCAAACACCTGGACCGGGGGCTTCGGCATCTGGCGGAGGAGGGGACCATCCTCCTCCTCTTCTCCCACTCCCTCACAGGTCCCATCCCCATCGTGGGCGCTGTGGGACGGCTACAGTTCGAGGTTCTGGTGGAACGGCTGGAGCGTGAGTACGGGGTCTCGGTGCGCATCGAGACCCTCCCCTTCAGCGCTGCCCGCTGGGTCACGGGGCCGGAGGAGGAGATTGAGCGAGTCTCGGGGGGCTACGGCCGGAAGAGGGTCGTGGACGCCGACGGCCTCCCCATGGTCCTCTTCGACACCGAGTGGGTCCTGAGGCGTACCGAAGGCGAAGAAAAGAGCCTCCGGTTCCATGACGTGCAGCCCGGTCGGTTGTAGGGGTCAGAGAGCCCCGGCGCAGCCCGGTCGGTTGTAGGGGTCAGGAAGCCCCGGCACAGGCCGGACAGAGTTCGGCTTCGGGAAACACGTACAGGCGGGGGAAGGGAATCTCCCCTCCGCATGCCAGGCAAAGGCCGTACCTCCCCTTCTCGATCCGGGCCATTGCGGCCAGGATCAGAGCCAGCTTCGCCTGCTCCCGCTCCTGGAGGTTCTGGGAGAGACTCCGGTTCTGAAGGGAGTCCATGCGGGAGAGACGCCCCACGGCGGTCTGGTCCAACTGCACGGGCTTCACGGCCTGATCCGTGACCCTCGCGCTTCGTTCCAGGGATCGGAGCTGCCGTTGGAGCTCTTCCGAGAGCTCTTCGATCTGTTCGGGGGTGAGATGGCGCATGGAAGAAAGAAAACGGATGGGACCGGGACAGGACAAGCCTCGGAGACCCGAGCCCGCTCAAGAGCCCGCTTAACGTTCACGGGGGGCGGCTCATCTAATATTTCTGTATACGCGATCGAGCAATCTTGTGGTCCGGGGGCCATGGAGCCTCTGGAGCCCAATGCCTGTTTTTCGGAGCCCATGACGTGATGGTCGAAATTCTCACCAACCGCCGCCGCCCCCCCTCGGCGGCCCTACGTTTCACCCTTCTTCTCCTTCTGGCTTCTCCTGGATTCCCTTCCGGAGTCGGTGCCCAGGACGCCCCTATGGACCTGGAAGGCTGCGTCCGCCTGGCCCTCGAGGCCAACCCCGACTACCGGTCCCGGCGGGCCGCCCTGGAGGCTGCCCGTGCCGACGTGGCGGAGGCCCGGGCGGGCCGGTACCCCTCTTTGGGGCTCACGGCCTCCGCCGCCCGCTACGAGACCGCCGGATCGGAAACTCTTGATCGCCACGATGTGGGGGTGGGGCTCAGCCAGATCCTCTACCGGGGCGGACGCGTGGAGGCGAGCGTGGAGGCGGCGGCCCATGCGCTGGAAGCGGACGAAGGCACCCTGGCTGCCGCCCGGGCCGCCCTGATCCTGGCGGTGAGGGAAGCCTGGTACCGTGCGGCTCAGGGCGAGCGCCTGGTGCGATCGGCGGAGGACGGGCTGGCGCGGAGCCGCCTCAACCTGGAGTACGCCGAGGCCCAGTTGGAGGTGGGGATGGGAACCCGGCCCGACGTGCTCCGGGCCAGGGTGGACGTGTCCACAGCCGAGTTGGAGCTCACCCGGGCCCGGAACACCCTGGACAGCGCACGGGCCCTCCTGAACATCCTCATGGGACAGCCCCCGGACCGGGCCCTGACTCTGGCTCCTGGGGAGGTAGAGGAGGACCTCCCCCCCCTCCCCTCCTATGAAAAGCTTCGGGCCCGTGCCCTGGAGGCCCGGGAGGAGCTCCGGGTGGCCCGGGCCCGGAGGGAGCGCCAGGAGGCCCTTTTGCGCCTGGCCCGGGGTGCCCGGCTTCCCTCTCTCATCGCAGACGCCGGGGTGAGCCGGGGAGCCACGGCATCCCGGAGCCCGGCCGGGAGCTGGTCCGTTGGGGTGGCCCTTTCCCTCCCCCTCTTCGAGGGGTTCGCCCTCTCCGCCGACGCTCACGCCCAGCGCGCGCTCCTGGAGGCGGCCCGTTTCGACGAGGAAGCCGTGGCTCAGGGGATCGAGGCGGAGGTCTGGGACGCCCTCCTCGCGGAAGGGGAGGCGGCCCGGCGCCTGGAGAACGCCCGGAGCCTTGTCACCGCGGCTACCGAGAACCTGGAGGCGGCCCGGGAGAGTTACCGGCAGGGGCTGGGAACCATGATCGCCCTGGTGGACGCCAGGACGGCCTTCACCGAGGCGGAACAGACGCTCATTCAGGCGGTGTTTGACCGCCGCATCGTTCGGGCGGTCCTCCAGCGAGTGGTGGAAGGGGACACCTTCGGGAGGGATGCCTCATGAAGCGGATGGGGTGGATCGCCGGCGCGGTGGTGGTGGCGTTGGGGGCGGCGGGGTGGTTCCTCCTGGCTCCCCGTGGCCAGGGAGAGGAGGCGACGCTCCGAACCCACACGGTGGGACGGCGGGACATCAGCGCCACCGTCATGGCCATGGGCGTGGTGCGCCCCATGGTGGGAGCCGAAGTGAAGGTGGGGTCCCGGGTCTCGGGGGTGGTGACCCGGCTGGCCGCCAACATCGGTGACGTGGTCCGGGCCGGAGAGGTCATCGCCGAGATCGACGAGGCCGAGTTCCAGGCGCGGGTGGCCCAGAACGAGGCATCCCTGGTCAAGGCCACGGCCGAGGCGGAGCTGGCCCGGGTGAACCTGGAGCGGCTCCAGGTCATGGCGGAGCGGGAGTTTGTCTCCCGGCAGCAGATCGACGCCGCGGAAAGCGCCCTGGCCGTGGGCGAGGCCCAGGTCAGGCTGGCCCGGGCGAACCTGGAGTCGGCCCGGATCCAGCTCTCCTACACCCGCATCACCGCTCCCATCTCCGGGGTGGTGGCTTCCGTCTCCACCCAGGAAGGGGAGACGGTGGCGGCCAGCTTCGCCGCCCCCACCTTCGTGAACATCATCGACCTGGACCGCCTGGAGGTCCAGGCCTATGTGGACGAGACCGACATCGGTCGCGTCCGGGAGGGACAGGAAGCCCGCTTCGCCGTGGACGCCTATCCCGGCGAGGAGTTCGGGGGGGAGGTCACGGCCATCTATCCCAAGGCGGTGATCCAGGACAACGTGGTGAACTACGTGGTCACGGTGCGCATCACGGACCGGAAGGGCCGGACGCTCCGCCCGGAGATGACGGCGGCGGTGACCCTGATTCTGGAGCCACGGGCAGACGTCCTGGCCGTTCCCGCTTCGGCGGTGGGGCGAGACCGGAGCGAGCGCTTCGTGACGGTACTGGAGGGAAACGCTCCCGTGCGCCGAACAGTGAGGGTGGGTTGGACACAGGGTGGCTGGACCGAGATCACCGATGGGCTCGCGGAAGGCGAGCGCATCATCCTTTCGGAAGGTTGAGGAGTCCGATGGCCGGAACATTGATCGAGGCCCGGGAACTGACCCGGGTCTACCGGAAGAATGGGTCGGCGGAGGTGCCGGCCCTCGAGGAAGTGAGCCTGGAGATCCGGAAAGGGGAGTTCGTGGCGGTGGTAGGAGCGTCGGGCTCGGGAAAGAGTACCCTCATGAACCTCCTGGGGTGCCTGGACCGCCCAACCTCCGGGAGCGTGCTCCTGGACGGGAAGGAAGTCAGCCTCCTGGACGAAGACGCCCTGGCGGAGGTCCGGAGCAGGAAGGTGGGGTTCGTATTTCAGAGCTTCAACCTCCTTCCCCGGACTTCGGCCCTGGAGAACGTCCAGCTCCCCCTCCTCTACACCGACCGGTCCGACCTGGTAGGGCCCGCCCGAACCGCGCTGGAGGGGGTGGGATTCCCCGAGGACCGCTTTGACCACGACCCGGGGGAGCTCTCCGGTGGGCAGCAGCAGCGGGTGGCCATCGCCCGGGCCCTGGTGAACGACCCGGAGATTCTCTTCGCTGACGAGCCTACCGGGAACCTGGACTCGGCCTCCAGTGAGGAGATCATGGCCCTCTTCACCGAGCTGAACCGTCGGGGACGCACGGTGGTCCTCGTGACCCACGATCCGGAGGTGGCCCGGTACGCCGGGCGTATCCTCACCATGCAGGACGGCCGGATCGTATCGGACGAGCCCAACGAGGGCGCCGGAGATGAACGCGCCCGACCCCATTCCAACGGCCATGCGAACCCCGATCCGGAGGCGACACCATGAAGATCGGACGCCTCGTTGGACAGGCCTTGAAAGGGCTTGCCCGGAACCGGCTCCGCACCTTTTTCATGATGGTGGGGATCATGGTGGGCATCACCGTCCTCACCGTGGTCCTGTCGGCGGGGATGGGTGCCCGGGAACGCATCATGGAGAGGGTGCGGGTCTTCGGACTGGAGAGCATGATGATCTGGGCCGGGGGCCCCACGGACCGGGTGAGGGTGGGACCGGGAGAGGGCCAGGGCTCCGAGGTGACGGCCACCCTGAAGGTGGAGGACGCCGACGCCATCCGGGCCGAGATCCCCCGCATCCGGCAGGTGGCCCCCTTCGCACGGGCCGGCCAGACGGAGGTGAGCTGGCGGGGCACCAGCTTCACGGCCCCGACCTTCGGGATCACGCCGGAGTGGGCCGATGTCTGGGACTGGCCCCTGGACAGAGGGTCCTTCATCACCCACCAGGACAACGAGACCCTGGCCCGGGTGGCGGTCATCGGACCCACCGTGGTCCGGGAGCTTTTCGGGAATGAGGACCCCGTGGGCCAGGTGATTCAGGTGGGAGGCGTGCCCTTCGAGATCACCGGGATCCTGGGGGTGAAAGGGACCAGCGCCGGGGGCGGAGACATGGACAACCGAATCTTCGTGCCCCTGTCCACCTACCTGAGGCGGGTGGCCAACCGGGACTACCTGGACGGGATCCGGGCCCAGGTGAAGGACCTCCGGGAGATGGATGCCGCCGTGGCCGACATCACCGCCCTCCTCAGGGAGCGGCACGGGATCGCCCCTGGGGCGGTGGAGGACTTCCGCATCACCACTCCCACCGAGATCACGGCCATGGTGGAGGAGATGCAGGGGACCTTCAACCTCTTCCTCATCGTGGTGGCGGGGATCGCCCTCGTCGTGGGCGGGGTGGTGGTGGCCAACATCATGCTCCTCTCGGTGGGGGAGCGGAGACGGGAGATCGGGCTGCGGCTGGCCGTGGGGGCGAAGGCCCGCCACGTGCATCGCCAGTTCCTCCTGGAGTCGGCGGCGGTGACCTTCCTTGGGGGAATCGGAGGGGTCGCGCTGGGCTTGGTCGGGAACGTGATCATGGAACGCTTCACCGGCACTCCCGCCCTCCTCACCTGGCACGTTCTGGCCGCCGGGGTCCTCTTCTCCACCGCGGTGGGGATCCTGGCTGGAATCCACCCGGCCCGGAAGGCGGCGGCCATGACGCCGGTAGACGCCCTGCGGTCGTGACCGAACTCGCCCGGGCCGGCCGGCGGCAGGCGGCGGGCCGGCTACGCTTCCTCCCATGCCCCCGGCTCCCCTCCGTTGCCGGAGTCGTCGCACGGTGAAGATCCTCC
>CAYXGM010000041.1:0-34674 GCA_964464555.1 uncultured Gemmatimonadaceae bacterium
ACCGATAACCTGCTACTTACAAGGCAGCTGCTCTACCAATTGAGCTACGTCAGCGCTCCCAAACCTAAACACTCTCTCCTCTCTCGCCCACCACCGGCCGCGGGTACTCCTTCCTCCGGCTGGCCTCTCCACGAGAAATCGGCAGGAACCTGCTCCCAACCTCTCCAGGCATCGTTCAAGACGGAGTGAGCGTCAGTACCGGACCTTCTTTCCCGTCAGGTCCCGGTGGGCGCCGCCGGGGGTGAAGTGGGCAGCGGAGAGGACGGGTCCGTCCACGCAGGTCCTTTCTCCCGAGTCCACGGAGCACTTCCCGCAGATCCCGATGCCGCAGCTCGTGTAACGCTCCACCACGTGGAAGATGTCCTCCGGCGGGGCGTACCTCCGCTCCACCTCGTCCAGGGCCTCCATGGCCGGCTCGGGACCGCAGTTCAGGAAGACGGGGTTCTCCAGGGGCTCCTCCTCCAGGGCCTGTTCCACGAGCCCGGCGATGTAGCCCCGGAAGCCGGCGCTCCCATCGTCGGTGGAGACCTGCGTGGGACCCATCTCCTCGAAGGAATCCCGGTACACCAGCTCCTCTGCGGTCCGGGCCCCGATGAAGATCCTCATGGGGCCTCGCCGGATCCGGGCGGCGTAGTGCACCGGGGCGATTCCCACCCCGGCCCCCACCAGGACCACCGTCCGGTCCTCGGGAAGCGAGAAGGAGTGCCCGTAGGGCCCCCGGATCCGCACCACGTCGTTCACCTCGAGCTTGCAGGCCTCGTGGGTCATGGGCCCCACGTCCCGGACCAGGAGCTCCAGCCCGTCCCGGTTGGCGGCCACGCTGAAGGGCTTGGAGTTGGTGTTGCTCGTCTTCCAGAACACGAATTGCCCCACCTCCACGTCGGCCTCCAGGCGCTCCTGGAACTTCACCACCCTGACCTCCGGGCCGTACTCGTCGATCTCCCGGACCACGAAGGGATGGTACTCCATCATCATCCGGTTCATGGTCATGGCCGTGGCCTCGTCCGTGCCCTCTTGCAGATCCTTCTCCAGGATCCGGAAGTACTCCCGGATCTCCTCGGAGGTGAGTCCACCCAGGGCCGTGCCGATGGCGTAGAAGAGGGTGGGGTCCAGGGCCTCGAGCCGACGGATGTCCCCGGCTCCCCGGATGCCGCCCATGGCGATGATGGGGAGGTCCACCACCCGGCGCAGCCTCCGGATGGCGTCCAGGGTGGCCGGAAAGATGGCCGCACCGCTGAGCCCCCCGAACTGGTTGCTCAGCTCGGGGTTCGGGCCGCCCAGGGTGTTGATGGCGCTCAGGGCATCGGCCCCGCCCTCTGCGGCAGCCACGGCGATCTCCTCCAGGCGTCCCACCCCGGCGTTCAGCTTCACGATGAGGGGCTTGCCGGTCACCGCCCGCATGGTGGCGGTGATGGTCCGGACGCTCTCGGGATCCGAGCCGATGAGGATGCCCCCCTTGTCGGCGTGGGGGCAGGAGACGTTGATCTCGTAGCCGTCGGCGATGTTCCCGGCGGCCTCGAACTCCGCCACGCAGTAGGCGAAGCTGTCGGCTGTGCTCTCCCCGATCTGGGCCATGAGGAAGACGTCGGAGGGCGCGACCTCCCTCAGCTCCCGGAATCCCTCGATGGTGGCTTCGAGCCCCGGGTTGGTGTAGCCCACGGCGTTCCAGAGGGAGTCCGGGGAAGGCTGGGCCAGGATGTCTTCCCGGTTGCCGGCCCGGGGCTCGACGGTCGTGCTCTTGCCCTGGTAGAAGCCGAACTGGGGAACGTGGCGGAACATCCACTTGGCGACGTCGCTGTTCGTGGTGATGACGCCGGAGGGAAAGCCGAACCGGCCCCGGATCTCTTTGCCCAGCAGATTGTGCATCGAACTCGTCTCAGTCGGATAATGACGGACCGTGCCGTCGTGCCGGGATCTCGCCGCCGGAGCTGCGGCTTCCCCGAAGGATCTCTCGTACGCCTGTGGTCAGAGGACCGCCGCGACGTCGGCCAGCACTTCCCGTGCCGCCCGGCGCCGGTCCCGTGCCCCGGTGATGGCCCTTCCGATGACCAGGATGGACGCCCCCTCCGACACGGCCCGCCCCGGGGTCAGCACCCGGCGCTGATCCTCTCCTGCCGGCGTCGTGGTGCCCTTGATCCCCGGCGTCACGAAAAGGAAGCCGGGATCCAACTCACCCCGGAGGGCATGCATGTCGGCGGCGGAGCAGACGATTCCGTCCAGACCGGCCTCCCGGGTCAGGCGGGCCAGGCGCAGGACCTGGTTCTCCACCTCCCCGGGTACCCCGCATTCCCCGTTCAGGATCTCCCGGTCGATGCTGGTGAGAACGGTAACGCCCAGGATCGTCGGAGCCTCTCCGGCTCCGGCGCCTTCCCCGGACCCCTCCCGGCCCAGGACCTCGTCCACCCCTTCCCGGGCCGCAGCCATCATGGCCCGGCCTCCGGAGGCGTGAACGTTGAACATGGCCACGCCCAGCTCCGTGGCGGCACGGGCGGCGCCCTTCACCGTGTTGGGGATGTCGTGGTACTTCAGGTCCAGAAACACGCCGGATCCGCCCTCCCGGACCATTCCGACGACCCGCGGTCCGAACCGGGTGAAGGACTCCTTGCCCACCTTGAACATCCCCACGAAGGGACCCAGCTCCTCCACCATGGCCCCCACCTGGTCCAGAGTGTGGAGGCCGTCCAGGGGCAGGCACACCCGCTCCCGGGCCATGGCTTCCTTCGGCGACAACTCCATGCTCACTTCTCCACCTTCGGAAAGCCATGGGCCTCCCCCCAGCCGAAGGGATCCTCCCTCCATGCCTCCAGGAGGGCGATCTGCTCTCCGCTGAGGAACTCTCCGCTCCGGGCCACATCCAGAAGGACGGGGAAGGTCAGGAGGGAGGTATAGCGGCAGGGGGGGGCCAGGGCCCCGAACTGGTCATCGGCCTTCTTCAGACCGTAGCTGAAGATGGAGAGGCACCATTCGGCCGCGCCGTCGGCTTCCCGGACCGCCTGCACCGCCCGGGCCGAGCTCCCCCCCGTGGAGATGAGGTCTTCGATGACCACCACCCGCCGGCCCTCCAGATCCGAGTCGGCGTCCAGTCCCTCGATGCGATTCCTCAGCCCGTGGCCCTTGGGCTTGTCCCGGATGTAGATGTAGGGGAGGGTGAGGAGGTCGGCGAGGAGGGCCCCGTGGGGGATGCCCGCCGTGGCCGTTCCCGCCACCACCTCCGGGTCGATGCCCTCTCTGGCCACGATGTCCGCCAGCCCCCGGGCGATCAGGCGGCGGGCCTCGGGGTGGAAAAGGAACATCCGGTTGTCGTTGTAGATGGGCATCCGGTACCCCGATGCCCACTGGAAGGGATCCTCGGGCCTCAGCTTGATGGCGCCGATGCCGAGGCCCAGCTCCGCGATGGTCCGTCCGATGTCTTCGATGGTGGTCTCCTCCCGGAAGGGGCGCCCGGGCGCCGTGGCAGGATTCCCTTCGGTGGCCGGGGATGCCTCCTCCCCCCCGGCTCGGCCGCCGGTATCATAGGTGCCCCCGTGGGGGTGTCAACCACCCCCCTTCACCACCTTCCAGCGGGTCCCTTCCGCCGAGTCTTCCAGGACGATGCCCCGGTTCGCCAGCTCGTCCCGGATGGCGTCGGCCTCGGCGAAGTTCCTGGCCGCCCGGGCCTCGTTCCTGAGCCGGATCTTCTCCCGGATCCACTCCTCGGTGGTCTCGTCGATCCGCCGGGCCGACTCGGCCAGCTCCAGGAGCCCCAGGACCTCGTCCATGGAGTGCAGAGCCTCCCGGGCCGCATCCCGCTCTTCAACCCGGAGGAGGCCCTTACCCCCGGCCCCGTCCAGCTCCCCGTTCACCTCGTTCACGAAGATGAAGAGGGCGGCCATGGCTTCGGCGGAGTTCAGATCATCATCCAGCCCCTCCCGGAAGCGTTCCAGGGCCGATCGGGCCAGCTCTCCGACCCGGGTGGCCGGTGCGTCGGGAGAAGTGGCCACCCCGTTCAGGCGGGCCTGAAAATCCAGGAGCCGCTGGACGGCCTTCCCCGACCCCTCCAGGCCCTCCATGGTGAAGTTCAGCTCCTTGCGGTACTGGGCCGTGAGGAGCTGGTGCCGGATGGCCGCCGGATCGTGCCCACGGGCGATGAGGTCTCCCACCGAGACCGTGTTGCCCAGGGACTTGGACATCTTCTGCCCCTCCAGGCGGAGGTGCTTGATGTGGACCCAGTACCGCACGAAGGGCTTGCCCGTGGCCCCCTCGGACTGGGCGATCTCGTCCTCGTGGTGCGGAAAGACCAGATCCTCCCCCCCCAGGTGGATATCCAGGGTGTCTCCCAGCTCCGTCAGGCTCATGACCGAGCACTCCAGGTGCCAGCCGGGCCGCCCCCGCCCCCAGGGGGAGTCCCACGCCGCCCCCGTTTCCTCGTCTTCGGGCTTGGCGGACTTCCACAGGACGAAGTCCCTGACGTCGTCTTTCCCGTACTCGTCCACGGCGACCCGGGCCCCGGGCTTGATGGCGTCTGGATCGATTCGGGCGAGCTTTCCGTACTCGGGAAAGGCCTGGATGGAGAAGTAGACCGATCCGTCCTCTGCCTGGTAGGCCAGCCCCTTCTCCTCCAGGCGACGGATGTGCTCGACCATGGCCTCCACGTATTCCGTGGCCTTGGGGTAGAGGTCCGCCGGCTGGATGCCCAGCGTCCCGGCATCGGCCAGGAATGCATCGGCGTAGGGCTCGGTGTATTCCCGGATGGTGACGCCCTTCTCCCGGGCCCCCCTGATGGTCTTGTCGTCGATGTCCGTCAGGTTGGTGACGAAGCGGACCTCGTAGCCGAGCCACTCCAGGTACCGGTGCAGGAGGTCGAAAACCACGAAGGTCCTGAAATTTCCGACGTGGGGAAAATCGTAGACGGTGGGCCCGCAGCCGTACACCAGAACCCGCTCGGGATCCCGGGGCTCAAAGGTCTCGAGGCTTCGGCTGAGGGTGTTGTAGAGCTTCAAGGACATGGTTCGGACGATGAATGAGGCTGGGGCGACGGGGGCGGATAGATCCGGATCTCGGTGATCCGCCACTGGCCTTCCTCCAGGGTGAAGGCCACGAAGAGGGTAAAGGTAACCACCTCGCCCCGGGCCGGGGCAGGGGCCAGCCAGAGGAGGTCGGCGAAGCCCTTCGATGGATCACCCCCGGCAGGCGCCACCCGGCTGACCACCATCTCTCCCCCCCCGTACTGCGCCGTGAACTCACGGAGGGCGGCCTGAACCTGCCGGGGCTGGATGGCGAGGTGATCCTCCCCGACCAGATGAAGACGGATGCCGGCGGGGCGCATCATCAGCCCCAGAGCGGAGATGTCCCCATCCAGCCAGGCCTGGACGAAGCGGTCGGCGGCCGGGTCCAGGGCGGGCTGGGCAAGAAGGCCGTGGGCGGGGACCAGGAGGCCCAGGCAGAGGAGGACGGCCGCGGTCATGGGCGGGCCACACCCGGCGGATAGCTGCGGAAGAACTCACGGACGGCCCGGGCCAGGGCCCTGGCCACGTTCTCCTGAAAGCTCCGCTGGTTCAGGAGCCGCTCTTCGTCGGGGTTGGAGAGGAACCCCACCTCCACCAGGGCCGCCGGCATGAGAGCATTCGTGAGCACGGCCAGGGGGGCCTGTTTGACCCCACGGTTCGGCCCTGAGTGGATCTGGGCCAGCTTCTCCTGAATCACTTCGGCCAGGGAGGCGGACCAGTGCTGATGGTCCAGGTTCCTGAGCTCCGTGAGGATGAAGCTCAGGTCGGGGTCCGCCACCGGACCGTCTTCCTCCCTCTCCAGCTCCTGGGCCGCGTTCTCCAGGGCCGCCACCCTCCGCTCGTGCTCCGTCCTGGCCTCGGAGAGAAAGTAGGTCTCGAAGCCCTGGGTGGAGCGGGAGTTGGGCATGGCGTTGGCATGGATGGAGAGAAAGATCCCCGGACGCTCCCCCCGCCAGGCCGTGGCGAGCTCTCCCCGCTTCCAGATGGGGATCAGGGTGTCGGCTTCCCGGGTGAGGTAGACCTCCAGATTGGGCTCGGACCGGAGGATCCGGACCAGGGCCGTCGCCACACCCAGAGCGATGTCCTTCTCCCGGGTCCCCCCCGGACCCAGGGCCCCCGTGTCCCTGCCTCCGTGGCCGGCATCGATGACGACGACCCGGGTGGAGTCTTCCGAAAACGCCGGCACCGAGGGACCGCCGTTGTCGCCATCGGGAGACAGGAGCTCCAGGGTGTGCGTCCCCGCATGGTAGTGAAAAGAATCAGGGAGCTTCCAGGGAAGCACGTCGGTGAGAACCTGGAGGGGAAGGTGGAGGACGCCGGAGATGGCGTAGGGTGCCTCGGCCAGATGCACGCCCTCCTCCCCCCAATGCACATAGGGATTGTCCGCCTGAAAGCGGACCTCGAGATTTCCCTCGGGCCACCGGGCTCTCACCTCGCCCGGCTCGTCATCCTCCAGCAGAACGAAGCCCAGGCGGCCCAGATCCGGCGCTTCGAAGGAAAGGAAGCCCTGGTGGCTGTGAAGGGAGACCGGTGGGGAGAGGGGGCCTTCGGAGGTCCGCACCGAGAACTCCAGGAGATCCTGGCCCGTAGCCGGCCCATGGCCGACCCCCACGGCCAGGAAGAGGCCGGCGGCAAACGGCCTCGTTGCCGCCGAAGGGGCGCGCCGCAGGATTCCCGAGGCAGCGGAGAGCCCCCGCCTCACCGGGGAACGGCCGCCCCCCCGCAACGCCGAGGCAAGGGTGAAAGGTCCCATCACCGGTAGGGCTCCATGGCTCTGCGGGCCTCATCCTCCTGGGTCTTCCGCTTCAGCTTCTCCCGCTTGTCATAGAGTTTTCGTCCCCGGGCCAGGCCAAGAGCGACCTTGGCCCAGCTTCCCCTGAAGTAGATCTGGAGGGGAACGAGGGTCAGCCCCTTCTCCTCCACCTTCCCCACGAGCCTACGGATCTCGTGGCGATTCAGAAGAAGCTTGCGGGAGCGCAGGGGATCCTCGTTGTTCCGGTTGGCCTGCTCGTACGGAGAGATGTGGAGGCTGTGAAGCCAGACCTCCTCCCCCTCCAAGCGGGCGTAGGCATCCTGGAAGCCCACTTTTCCCTCCCGGAGGGATTTCACCTCCGGGCCCTTCAGGACGAGGCCCGCTTCGAAGGTCTCCATGATCTCGTACTCGTGCCGGGCCCTGCGGTTGGTGGCCACCACCCGTTTGCCCCCCTCAGCCATGGTCCGGCCTCCCCCCCGACATTCGCGGCACCGCTCCCGACGCGTGGAGTCTCCGGGTACGGTTCATGGTGTAAACCTGGGCCACTTCACCTCCGAGGATAAACACTATCGATCCATAATAGATCCAGAAGAAGAGGATGGCCGCGCTGGTCAGTCCGCCGTAGACGGTGCGGAAGTCCGCCATGGAGGTCACGTACCAGGAAAAGAGGGCCTTGGTGACCTCGAAGAGGACCCCCGTGAAGGTGGCGGCGACGAGGGCCGTCCTCCAGGGGATCCTCCGGGGAGGCAGGTACCGGTAGACCAGAAGGAAGAGGACCCAGATGGAGCCGAAGGCCAGAAACTGGGCCATGAGGAGCCGGAAGAAGGTGACTCCCGGGCCTTCCAGCCCCGTCACCGAGAGGCCGTACTCCTCCACGGCCTCCATGGTCACCGTGATCCCGATGTTCAGGGCGAAGAGGATGCCCCCGACCACCACCATGACAGCATCGAATAGCTTTCCGTAGACGATCCCCCGGCCGTGGGGAAAGTCGAAGATCTCCTTGAGGGCCGTACGAAGAGTGCCCACGAGGCGGGTGGCAATCCAGACGAAGATCAGGATACCCACCAGGCTGAAGCCGGCCCGGTCGGCCAGAATGGCTTCGATGATCCCCTCCACCCGAGCCACAAGATCCACCTCCACACCCAGGGCGGGAATGTTCTCGAAGATGAGGGAGAGGAGGGCCGTCGTGGGATCGGGGAAGCGGGACGTGAGGATGAACCCGCTGATCCCGATGGAGAGGAGCACCACCGGGATGAAGGCCACCAGAAGATTGAAGGTGATGGCCCCGGCCATGAAGAAGATGTTGTCCTCCTCCGCCTTGGAGATCACGCGGAAAAGGAAGCTCCGGACGCCGAGCGCCGTCCCCGAGAGCGTCCCTCGACCCATGGCCGGGACCGTACCGCTAGGCTTCTTCCGCCTCCTCGACGTCCTCGTCTTCAGTTTCCGAAGCAGCCTCCTTGGCGGCCTCGAGCCCCGCCCGGTAGGCGGCCTTGGAGCGCTCCAGCTTCTTTTCCAGGTCCCCCCGGGCTTCCAGGGCGGCCTGCTTACCCGAGCCCATGGCCTCCTTCACGCTTTCCACCCTGCTGTGGACGCCCTCCCGGGCGGTGGATAGGCGGTCCTCCAGGGAGCTCTGTGCGTCCCGGACCCGCTCCTCGGCTTTGCCTTTCAGCTTCAGGGCCCGGGTGCGGATCTCCTCCTGGGTTTCTTCCCCGGACTGGGGCGCGAAGAGGAGGGCAATGCCTGCACCTACGAGGGTTCCGAGAATGAAGGAGCCGAGCCCGCTTCCTCCCCGATCCCGCTCCAGAACGATGTAGGGAACGTCTTCACGGTCGGGCATGGTCTTCTCCTTTGACGGGGGAGGCCTTCTTTTCCGAAAGGCAACGACGGCCTCCCGCTGATGATCATATGGCTGATGAAAGGTAATGATACCGGCGTTCGGGCCGCCAGGAACCGCCGCCGGCCCTCTGCCTTCCTACATATCTTCCTATACCCGCCAGACCGGGTCCCTGGTCCGTAACTCCGGCGCCTCGTACCCCTCCCTGCCCAGGAGACCGTAGGTGAGTCTCTTTCCGAGCTCCACACCCGGCTGATCCAGGGGGTTCACGCCGTAGAGGGATCCGGCCAGGACCGTCGCGATCTGGACGAGCATGACGAGCTCACCCATGGCCCGGGCGTTCAGCTCCTCCAGCTCCAGGGAGAGACTGGGACGGCCCTCCTGCCTGAGGGCTTCCATGGTGGCCCGGCGCTCCGTGTCCAGGAGCTCGCCGAGAGTGTGGCCCCCCAGGTAGCTCAGGGCCGGGAACTCGCCCCGGAGGCCGGGGATCTCCACCGGGTCCTCGACCCCGCCCACGCTCATGAACAGGACGCATTTGTCCCGGGGACCCTCCATGAGGAGCTGGAGGAGGGAGTGCTGGTCGGTGGCACCCAGAGCCGGCAGCGGCGTGGGACCGGCATTCACCACCTGCCCTTCCCGGGTCTCGGCCTTGCCCAGGGACTCGGCCCAAAGCTGCTGAAACCAGGCGGCGAAGGAGCGGAGCCGGTTGGCGTAAGGCATGAGCACATGGATGGGAAGGTTCAGGGCCACGTCGGCCTGGTGAAGAAGGATGGCCAGGAGCCCGGCGGGATTCTCCCGGAGGACCGGAGTTTCGCAGCGGCGGACCATCTCCCCCGCTCCGTCCAGGAGGGCCCGGATATCGATGCCCGTCACCGCCGCCGGAAGGAGGCCCACCGGCGAGAGAACGGAGAACCGCCCCCCCACGTTCGGGGGGACCTCCAGGGCGGGAACCCCCTCCGCCTCGGCAATGGTCCGGAGGATCCCCTTCTCCGGGTCGGTGGTGAAGAGGAAGTGTCCGGCCACGGCCTCCGGCTCGAGGATCTCTCTCAGGCGGCCCTCCACCACCAGGTACTGGGACATGGTCTCGGCGGTGGATCCGGACTTGCTCACCACGTTGAAGAGGGTGCGCCTCAGATCCAGGCGGGCCAGTAGCTCCGAGACGGTCCTCGGATCGACGTTGTCCAGGACATAGAGGCGCGGATAATGCTCCCTGGCTTCCTCGTCCAGCTCGTTCCAGAGAGGGTCCAGGAGGGCATCCCGAAGGGTCGTGGCCCCCAGCGCCGAGCCGCCGATCCCGAGGATGACCAGGTTCTCGAACCACTGACCGAATCCATCGGCCAGCTCCTGGACGGCGGTGGCCGTCTCTCCGGCATCGGGAAGCTCGAAGAACCCCATCTCCCCGCTCCGGCGCCGGGCCTGGACGTCGGTGAGGGCTTCCTCGAAGGCCCGGGCCAACTCCCCGTCCAGGTCGTTCGGATCCACCCCGAAGCCGTCGAGGCTCGGGGCGAGCATGTTCCCGTAATCCAGCGTAATGAGACTCATGGCACTCCTCGGAGGATCAGCCCCCGTCAAGCTCGAGGGACAGTCCGTCGTAGGCCGGCCGGACCCCTTCGGGGAGCTCTTCCAGGAGCTCCCGGTGCCGGACCTCGTGGGTCATGTGGATGAGGTAGGTCTCCCGGGCCCCCACGGCTTCAGCGGCCGCCACCGCCTCCTCGATGTTGAAATGGGTGGGGTGGGGGTTGCCCCACCAGAGGGCATTCACCACCAGGACCCTGACCCCCTTCAGCGCCTCCAGGGTTTTGGCCGGGAGAGCCTTCCCGTCGGTAATGTACCCCAGCTCCCCGGCCCTGAACCCGAAGACCGTGGTGGGGCCGTGGGGGACGGGGAGCACCTGGAACTCCTGGCCGAAGATCTCCAGCAGCTGGAAGGGCTCGAATCCGGTGAGGCGAAACCGGGGAATGGTGCTCCCGGGGGGCGCCTGGACGGCCTCGTCGAAAATGTAGGGAAAACGCCGGAGAAGCTCGGGGTGGGACCCCTGGGGACAGAAGACCGGGAGGTCCTCCCTGGATCGGAAGCGGAAGACCCTCAGGTCGTCGGCTCCGTGCACGTGGTCGGCGTGGACATGGGTGAGCCATACGGCGTCGATGTGGTCTATGCCCTCCCTCACGAGCTGGAGGCGAAGCTCCGGGGGAGCGTCCACCAAAAGACGCTTGTCCCCCAGGGTCACGACCGCGCCGTGCCGGGTTCGCCGGTCCCGGGGATCATCGGAGGTACACGTGGGGCAGTGGCACCCGATGACGGGGATTCCGAAGGAGGTGCCGGTTCCGAGGAACGTCAGTTTCACGTATCCGACTCCAGGGGATCCCCCACCGGGGCCGCAGCCCCGGGAGAGGGTACCCGTTTGGCGAGGAGGCCGGCCTTGCCGGAAGGGGCCGGAGCACCCGCATCGTACCAGAAGAAGAGCCGGTATGGAAGGGGACCCGGGGGAACACGGGCCCCCTTCCAGAGTACCCCCGTCCCATGACCTATCGCCTCCTCACCGATCAGCCATCCCTTTCCCAACTCACCGGCCGCCTTGCTTCCGTCGAACGCCTCGCCCTGGACCTGGAAGCTGCCGGGTTTCATCGCTACTCCGACCGGGTCTGTCTGGTGCAGCTCACCATCCCGGACGAGACGGTTCTTCTCGATCCCTTCTCCCTGGACCTGGAGTCGGCCCTGAAGCCGGTGCTGGAGGACCCGGAGGTGGAAGTGGTGATGCACGGCGCCGACTTCGATCTCCGCCTCCTGGACCGGGACCTGAACATCCACCTCCGGGGGCTCTTCGACACCCAGGTCGCCGCATCCCTCCTCGGCATCCGGGCCCTCGGCCTGGCGTCCCTGCTGGATGAGTTCCTGGGAGTCAAGCTGTCCAAGAAGCACCAGCGGGCCGACTGGGCCCGGCGGCCCCTCCCCGAAGGGATGCTGGAGTATGCCGCCGCCGACACCCTCCACCTCCTGGAGCTGGGGGTGATTCTGAAGGCGGACCTCAGGGCCCGGGGACGGGAGGCCTGGGCCGAAGAGGAATTCAGGCTTCTGGAGGAAACCCGCTGGGAAGAGGACGCGTCCGACCCGGTCACCCGGGTGAAGGGCGCCCGGGACCTCACCCCCCGCAAGGTGGCGGAGCTCAGAGCGGCGCTGGAGTGGAGGGACCGGCTGGCCCGGGAAAGGGACCGGGCTCCCTTCCGGATTGCCGGGGACCCCGTCCTCATGACCATGGTCCTGGACCGCCCCCCTTCCGTGGAGGCCATGGCCGAGCTCAAGGGGATGTCTCCCAGGCTGGCGAGGGGGGCGGGGGGGGAGCTGCTGGCGAACCTCCGGGAGCTGGATACGAAACCCGACGACTCCCTCCCCCCCTTCCCTCCCCCGAGCCGGGATGGAGCTGGGCGCCCGAGCCCCGAGGAAGAGGAGCTGGCAGCCCGGATCCGGGATCTCCGGACCCGAGTCGCCAGAGAGTTGGATCTGGATCGGGGTGTCCTCCTCTCCAATGCCCAGATCCTGGAGATCGTCCGGGCCGCTCCCCGTTCGAGGGACGAACTGCAGGCGGTGCCCGGACTCCGCCGGTGGCAGGCCGACTTACTGGGAGACCAGGTCCTGGAGCTTCTTTCCTGAGGCCCAACATCGGCTCCACGTCTGGCATCCTGGCGCCGACCAATCTAGTTTTGACTGTTCTATTTCAACGACGCCAACGGTTTCATGGCTGGAAGGTGGCTCCATGGCCTCAGAAATGCTTCAGAGAGATGACCTCTCCGTCTACGTGCTGGCCGGAGTTCCCCGGAGCTTCAAAAAAAAGCTCACGAAATTCGTCGAGGATGAGGCCAAGGAAGACGGCGATCTCATGCTCCTGGACGACGAGATCACGGAATGGGTGGTGGCCCGCCTCCAGGGAGACAAGCGACGCTCCCATGAGAAGACGCCCGGATCCGCAGCCCTCTGGCGGGCCTACCGGGCCCTGTCCGCAGCCCGCTATCACCTTCAGGACGAGGAGGCGGAGGCCACGATCCGGCGGCTGAGGAAAGAGGTCGAGGAGCTTTGGCAATCCGTGAGCCCGGTTCACGACCTGGGTAAGGAGGACGAGGAGATCGCGGACGGAGAGAGTTGAAGAACCCGGTGCGGCCGGAAGGGTGACCGCCCTCTGGATTCCCCTCCTTTCGGTACCCTTCGCACACCGGGACGCTGCCTGAAACGAACGCGGGACCCGGCCTTCGTGGGCCGGGTCCCGCGTTGATTCGTGGGTCGGGGAGGATTCAGGCCGCCTCGCCTTCCTCCTTCACCTTGCAGTCGATGCAATAGCGGGCATGGGGAAGGGCGTCGAGACGCTCGAAGCCGACCTCGGCACCGCAGGTATGGCACTTCCCGAAATTCTCGGGATCGTGATACATGCGGCGAAGCGCCTCCTCGATTCGATAGAGGTAACGCCCCTCTTTCGTGGCGAAGAGCGCCGCCTTCTCACGCTCCATGGCCTCGGTTCCCTGGTCCGCCATGTGATCCGTGTAGGCCGAAAGGGCCGAATCGCCGGATTCCCGGTCGGCCTTCGTCATCTCGTCGAAGAGACCCAGGGCCTTCTGGGCCCTGGCCCGCTCTTCCATGAGCCGCTTCTCAAGATGGGCCAACTGTTTCTTCGTAAGCATGATCCTCTTCGAGTGGCGTAGGAAAATGCCTGCTCCAAGTGCCCGGGAGCCATCTCCCCCGCCAGAGGGAAGGCCCGCTTTTCTCAGGTTTTGGAGGATAGGTAAATTAACCAGAGTCCCTGGGGCAGTCTACCCGGAGGCCAGGGTCCGTACCCCATGAGATCCTGATCCGCCGGCGCCATCTCCCCCCTCCAAGAAACATCTTCCTGAAACTTTACTTTTCGTTCGGCATACACTTGGGCGGAAGAAGACCCTTTCCTCTCCGGTTCGGTGATATCCGTGGATACCATTCGCTGTGTTCGATGCAAAAAAGACGCGCCTCGCCTGGACAAGGCCCCCTTCCGCAACCCTATGGGGGAACGGATCCACGCCGGGATCTGCCGGGCCTGCTGGAACGACTGGCTCGAGCACCAGACGCTCCTCATCAATCACCACGGCCTGGATCCCCGGGATCCCAAGGCCCGGGCCTTTCTCTACGAGCAGATCGAGAAGGTCCTGCTGAAGGGTGAGGAAGGCGAATCGGTGGACACGTCCCAAAAGGGCGAGATCGAATACTGAAGCGGCCGGGCCTCAGGGAGAGCGGCTCTCCAGGAGCCGGGCCCGGCACGCATCGTCCCAACCCAATTCCACCAGAAACTGACCCGGTCGGTTCACGAGCAGGATCACCCCCCCGTCCGGGCAGAGGCGATCCATCCTGTCCAGCGCCTCGCCATGCACCCTTCCGCCGTGCTCCACCAGGATGTGGGTCATTCCCGTTTCCCTCCAGAGCCGGTACTGCTCCACCGGCGTGCCCCAGGTCGGTTTGTCCCGGGCCAGGGGGAGGAAGGGAGCGCTGGGGGTCACGGTGCGGCCGGTAAAGAGGTGGAGGCCGGCCCACGCCTCCGGGGCCCCCACCACGGCCTCCGGGGGAGTATGCTGGGCCACGGCCTGCACGGCGCTCACCAGAGCCTGGGACCGGGTCCTGAACGGCTCCCCGGGCCAGCCCGTGGCCAGGCGCTGAACGGACATCCCCGCCAGTGCCGCCACCCAGATTCCTCCCACGGCCAGGACGCCCCGGCGCACCCATCCCAGCTCCGGCCGCAGGGCGGCCAGGGCCCGGAAGCCCAGGATCGTGGCCAGGACCAGGAAGGGGTACAGGGGAACCGCCAGGCGTATGTCCTGGAAGGGCCACGCCGCCAGGATCCCGGCGGAGAAGAGGACGGCCAGGGGCATGGTTCGGCTCTTCCTTCCGGCCTCCACCATCCCCACCAGAAGGGGGGGCAGGAGGAGGAGACCCACCCAGAGGAGGGGCCCGGACACCCCCGGCAGGAGGAGGGCCAGGAGCCGGCCCGTGAGGTGGACGCTGTTTCCCGCCATGAAGACGACGGACTCCCCGGGAGAGGCCAGAACCTGCTTCACCCACCACCCGCCGTAGGACCCCAGGGTGTCCTGAAGGCCGGCGGGGATGGTCCCCGAGGCCGTTCGGCTCCAGAGGACCCAGGGAAGGAGGATGGCCAGGGAGCCCAGGAGGATGCCCACCGTCGCACCCCGTCGTCCCCTGCTCAGGAGGGCCAGGGCGCCGGCCAGGAGGACCGCCACCCCCACGGTCCGGGTCATGGCGGTCAGGCCGGCCAGGAGGACGAACCAGAGGACCCGTCCCCACCCTTCCCTTTCCTCGGCAAGGGCGCCGGCCCAGAGGGCCCCGACCATGATGACGAGGAAGAGGGGCTCGGAGAGGGGGATGAGGGCAAAGCGCCAGAGGTGGGGGGAGAGCCAGGCCAGCAGGGTCACGCCCAGCGCCAGAGGAAGGGAGAGAGAGAAGACCCGCCGGATGTAGGCGCTGAAGAGCCCTCCCGCCGCAGCCAGAAGGACCAGGTTGACTCCCGTCAACAGGTAGAGGTTCTCCGGGAAGGAGGGAGCGAGGAGCCAGATCCCGGCCAGGAAAAGGGGAAAGAGAGGGGGAAACTTGGGAGCCAGGGGCTCTCCCGGAAGCCCCACGTAGCGGAGCCCCTCCCCCTGGGCCAGGGAGCGCCCCAGGAGGACGTAGACGCCGTCATCGTGCCAGATGCCCGGCGGAAACACCTCCCAGAGCCAGAGCCCCAGAGCCAGGAAGCCCAGGGCCAGACCCCACGGCGCCCACCTCCATGAGGGAGGGACGCCCCCGGACGGGTTCGCGATTCTACTCCTCCTCGGGGAAGTCCGGCTCCGGATCCAGCTCCACGGGGGACCGGGGCTCGGAGTTCACCCGGAAATGAAAGACATCGGGACGGGCGTAGTGTCCGGTGACGTCGAAGTCGAATTTGCTCCGGGGGATCTCCCTCAGGTCCAGATCGGCATACAGGATGCCCTCCTCGTCCCAGAGGGGCCCGGCCAGCCGGTCCCCCAGGGGCCCGTAGACGGCGCTCCCGCCCCGGCAGAGGGTCTCGGGCCAGGCCTCCAGCTCCTGGCTGATCTCCAGGTCGGAAGGATACATGTCCCGGGTGACGTACTGGTTGCATCCCAGTACGAAACAACGCCCCTCCAGGGCGATGTGCTGGAGGGTGGACTGCCACCGTTCCCGGGCATCGGCGGTGGGAGCCAGGTAGATCTCCACGCCCTGGCCGTACATGGTCATCCGGGCCAGGGGCATGTAGTTCTCCCAGCAGATGAGACCTCCCACCCGGCCGAAAGGGGTAGGGATGACCGGCATGGTGCTCCCGTCCCCCTCGCCCCAGATGACGCGCTCGGCGGCGGTGGGCTTGAGCTTCCGGTGCTTCCCCAGAAGCGTCCCCTCGGGCCCGAAGTAGAGGAGGGTGCAGTAGAGGGTCCCGCCGCTGAACGTGCTGTCCCGCTCGATGACCCCCACGGCCATGAAGAGGCCGTTCTCCGCCGCGGCCTCGGCCAGACGGTCGGTTTCGGGACCCGGGACCTCCACGGCCGACGCCCAGTAGCGCTCCCAGGTCCGGCGTCCGGCGTCGCTTCGCCCACCCACGGCCGTCCCGAAGGCCAGACCCCACGGGTACCCCCCCACGTACGCCTCGGGAAAAAGGACCAGCTTCGCCCCCTCCCTCGCCGCCTCGCGAGCCAGGGAAGCGACCTTCTCGACGCTCCCTTCCCGGTCGAAGAAGAGGGGAGCGCCCTGAATCACTGCCACCTTCACCGTATCGGGATTGTCGGTCATCTCGGGTTCCTCGTGGAGTCGCGGAGACCTTCGCCAGGGAATGGACCCGGGGAGAAGGCCGCCGTCAAGGAGCCTGTCCTAACCTCCCCTGTAGATCAGCTCGGTCACCACCTCCCCCACCATCTCCAGGGTCCGGGGGCTGGTGTTCTCCGGTACGTCACGGGGCGTGTGCCAGAAGCCGTTTCCGGGCCCGTAGTCGAAGTCGATGATGTCGGCCGTGGGGAGGCCGGCCCGGTTCAGGAAGACGTGGTCATCCATGACGGCTCCCCCCACCCGGGTGGGAAAGAACTCCCCGTACCCCAGGTCGTGGGCCACCTGCCAGACCCTCTCCACCACCTCCAAGGCGTATTCGGCGGAGTAGCTCTCCACGGGAAAGAGGGGATCGGCGTCCCCCACCAGATCCAGGAGGACGCCGTAGGCCCAGGGAGGCTCGGGGGGGAGCCCGGCGGCAAACCGTCTGGAGCCGAAAAACATGTCCTCGGTGCCGGGGCCGTAGTCCTCCCCGTCCACGAAGAGGAGGTCCACGCCCACCGGCGTGGGACTGAGGGACATGAGGGCGGCGAGCTGGAGGAGGACGGCCGTCCCCGAAGCGCCGTCGTTGGCGCCGGGGACGGGGACGTCCCGCTCTGCGGGATCGGCGGCCTGGTCCGACCAGGGCCGGGTGTCCCAGTGGGTGAGGAGGAGGATGCGGGGCTCCGCCCCGGCGTTGAAGCGGGCCAGGAGGTTGGTGAGGTGGAGGGTGTCGCCGGTGCTGAGGACCGAGGAGAAGGGGCGGATTTCCAGGGTGTCGGCGAGGTCGGTCAGAAGCCCCGTCATCCACTGGAGCTGCGCCCGGTGCCCCTCCCAACCCGGTACCCGGGGGCCGAAGGCCACCTGGGTGGTAAGAAGGCGATAGGCCACGTCCCCGTCGAAGGAAGGCCGCTCGGTGAGCAGGGCCCGTGGCGCCTCCAGCTCCACGTCCGGCTCGCCCTCGCAGGCCGGAAGGAACAGGGCCGCCGTGAGCGCCAGGCCGAGGGCGCCTCGGCTGAGACGTGAAATGTCCATGGCCACAAGGTACCGCGCCGGACGGGCTGGGGCACAACTGCGGCGGACCCCGGCAGCTTCCCTGAAGCGACCCTCAAATGCGCAGCATTTGGAGCGAAGCGCGGGAGCAAGGAGAACACCCGTAACAGCCGACGTCCGCAGCTACCCACACTCACTATACCCGCACACATGACACTTCATACACCCCTCCTCGTAGGCCAACTGGCCCGAGCCGCAGTCGGGGCAGATTCCCATGAAGTGCTCGTGGTTGCCGGTATAGCGCACCGAAGACTTCTCGGGCCGAGCGCCTCCCTGCCCCGACCGGGCCGCCGCCTGTCCCGCCGGGGTGGTGAGATTCATGGGAAGCTCCTCCTGGATCCCCGCCTTCTCTTCCAGGTAGCGCTCGATGGCCTGGCCGATGGCGTCGGGAGCCGAGAGGACCTTGTTCGGTCCCAGTCCCACGGCCCGGTCCGAGGAGATGCCCCGGAGCTGATCCCGGAGGTGGGTGATGGGCACCCCGGAACGGAGCGCCAGGGACATGAGACGGCCCATGGCCTCGGCGTCGGCGAAGGCGGCCCCGCCGGCCTTGCCCAGGGTGCAGAAGACCTCGAAGGGCCGGCCGGCATCGTCCTCGTTGATGGTGACGTAGATGTCTCCCAGGGGGGAGTTCATCTTGAGCGTCCGGCCCTTGAGGACCTCCGGCCGCTGCCGCTTCTGCCTGGCGCTGGCGGCCTTCCGGTCCCGCTCCTCCAGCTCGCCTCTGAGCTGCTCCACCTCTCCGTGCAGCCGGTGGATCTCCTCCCGGGCGTCGGCCAGCTCCTGCTCCAGGGCCTTGCGCTCCGCTACGGCCTCCATGGACTCGGCCCCCTTCCCCGTCTTACCGGTGGAGAGCACCTGCTCCGGGCGAGATCCGTCCCGGTAGACCGTCACCCCCTTGCACCCCAGGCGGAAGGCCAGCTCGTAGATCTCGCGCACATGATCTTCCGAAGCCTCCCGGGGGAAGTTGGTGGTCTTGGAGATGGCCGAGTCGGTGTGCTCCTGGAAGGCCCCCTGCATGCGCACGTGCCACTCGGGAGTGATGTCGTGGGCCGTGACGAAGACCTTCTGGATCTCCTCGGGCACCTCGTCGAAGTGGATGTGTCCCTCGGTGGCGATCTTCTCCATGAGCTCCTCGGAGTACCACCCCTGCTCGGTGGCCAGGAGCACGAAGTCCGGGTTCACGTCGGGCATGAGGGAGCCGGCCTGGTTGCGCATGAAGGCCACGGCGAAGAGGGGCTCGATGCCGCCGGAGCATCCGGCGAAGATGGAGATGGTCCCCGTGGGGGCCACCGTGGTGAGGTTGCAGTTCCTGAGCCGCCGCTCGGGGCGGATCCGCTCCCCGTCGGGCCCCCGGGGCGCCGTTTCCTCGGGTCCCCAGATGGACATCTCCCACTCGGGGAAAACGCCCCGGGTCTCGGCCAGCTTCTCCGAGGCCTTCCGGGCCTCCTCGTTCAGGAAGCCCATGACCTTCCGCCCCATCTCCACGCCCTCCTCGCTGGCGTAGGGGATGCCCAGGCGCACCAGCATGTCGGCCCACCCCATGACCCCCAGCCCCACCCGGCGGATGCGCTGGGCCAGCTCGGTGATCTCGTCCAGGGGATAGCGGTTGGCGTCGATGACGTTGTCCAGGAAGTGGGTGGAGAGGTGCACGACCTGGCTCAGGGCCTCCCAGTCCACGCCCTCCATGGGGTCGCCTCCCCACTGAAAGTCCTCCCGGATGAATTTTCCTAGATTGATACTGCCGAGGTTACACACGTCGTAGGCCAACAAGGGTTGTTCACCGCATTGTGCCGAAACTATTGAATTGCAGATGATTGAATGGGTTCGGGGTTCAGTGGTGCA
Source organism: uncultured Gemmatimonadaceae bacterium (assembly GCA_964464555.1). GTDB lineage: Bacteria > Gemmatimonadota > Gemmatimonadetes > Longimicrobiales > Gaopeijiaceae > CAYXGM01. Next base: position 19,283 of record CAYXGM010000041.1, read on the forward strand.
ATAGACGTCCTCCCGGCCGGCCGGCTCCACCGACGCCACCTGGACGAGGAATCGCTCTGCTGCCGGTTCCTTGCGCCTGCCCCGGACACAGTGCTCGCACTTGGCCTGCTTCGCCGGGGAGAGGAAGCCGATGCGCAGGAGGAAGCGGTCCCGGTTGATCTTGTCCAGGATGAGCTCGTACCGGGCCTTGTGGTCGTACTCCTTCACGCTACCGTAGCCGTCGGGCATAGACCGGCGGCCGGCCTTGCGCCGCAGGCGCAGCTTGGAGGCGATCCCGAAGTTCTGGAGGAGGATCTGGACCTCCTTGAGGAGCTCCGGCGTGCTGCTGGCGAGGCTGATGCTGCAGGAGGTGCGATCCGAGCCGGAGACATTCACCGTCCCGCCGGCGGTGAAGAGCGCCTGGAGGAAGCCCACCACCGCGTCCCGGGGAGCCCTCCACAGGGCGGTGGGCACACGGTCGGACCTGCCGTCCTCGGTGACGAGACCGAGGGACTCGAGGAAACGGTAGAACCCGGTGCGGTAGATGAGCTGGGTGCGTCCCTTCCGCTCGGTGCGGTTGCCCCTCATCCCCGTCCAACGACGGATCCGCTCCCTGAACCCGGGCTCCAGCTCCCGCTCGTCCCCTCCGAAGAGGAGCCCCACGGCGTAGTTGGGCACGTTCCGTCCCTCCGGGAGGTCCTCCGTCACCCACCCGTCGGCCACCACCCACCCGAGAAGCTGCCCCAGCTCCTTGGACCACTCGGTGGGGAGCTCAGCCTCTCCCCGGGCCACCCGGGCCGCGAACCTGTCCCGCGGCCGGAAGGGGGGAAGAGAGCAGTCCGTGCTCCAGGGCCCCTCCCCGGACTGGATCAGCACCCGGTCCCCGGGCTTCAGTTTCTGGAGCTCCACGAGGCCACTCGGCGTGAAGAACTTGTGGTCCGCCGTGGCCGTGACCTCGTAGCCGTCCTTGGTCTCGAGGGTGAAGACCGGCCAATTCTCCCGGGTCTTGAAGACGGGGACGGCGGGGTGGACCGTGACGCCAAGCTCCGACCCGGTGGCGACCGCAGTGCCGCCGCCATCCCGGCTTCCGCCGGCCGCACGGGAATCCATGGCCCGGATCGCCGGCACCCGGTTGTCCGTGCCCACCCGGATCTCCATGCAATCCCCCTCGAGCTCCTCCATGGTGAGGAGCCCCCGGTCGGTGGCCATGCGGGTGGATCCCACGAAGCACGGATTGGTGGCCTCGTACTCCCCCAGGTGCGGCACCGGGTTGACTTCGTTGGCCCGGTCCACGAAGAAGACGCCGGGCTCCCCGGTCTTCCAGGCCCCGTGGACGATCATGTCGAAGATCTCCCCGGGATCCTCCTGACCCAGGACCTCCCCGGTACGGGGGCTCAGGAGATCGTAGGGCTCCCCCTTCTCCAGGGCCTCCATGAAGGCGTCTGTGATGGCCACCGAGATGTTGAAGTTGGTGATGCGGGACGTGTCGTCCTTGCAGGTGATGAAGTCCCGGATGTCGGGGTGATCCACCCTCAGGATCCCCATGTTCGCACCGCGACGCGTCCCCCCCTGTTTCACGACCTCCGTGGAAGAGTCGTAGAGGGTCATGAAGGAGACAGGCCCCGACGCCACCCCCATGGTGGAACGAACCGTGTCCCCGGTGGGCCGCAGCCTGGAGAAGGCGAACCCCGTCCCGCCTCCGGACTGGTGCACCAGGGCCATGGACTTCAGGGTGTCGTAGATCCCGCTCTTCCCGTTGGACAGCGCGTCGTCCACGGGCAGCACGAAGCAGGCCGAGAGCTGGCCCAGGGGCCGGCCGGCGTTCATGAGGGTGGGGGAGTTGGGCTCGAACTTGCCCGTGGTCATGAGGTCGTAGAACTGCCGGGCCACCTCCTCCACCGCCGCCTCGGAGGCGCCGAAGCGGGCGTCTTCCTTGGCGATGGTGTGGGCCACCCGCCAGAACATGACCTCCGGCTCCTCCACCGGGTCCCCGTTCTCATCCTTCTTCAGATACCGTTTGCCCAGGACGATGCGGGCGTTCTCCGTCAACTCCGGGATCGGAAGATCCTCGGGAAGCTGGTCATCGAAGAGATACGGCTCCTGGGGGGACGCGGAGGAACGGCTCATGGGTTGGACTCTCCCTGGAAAGGCTCCGAACGGATGTGGACAACAGGGGTCCCGAAGCGTTGAAAACCGGCGAAAAGGGCTCTCACCGGCGGAATTTTGTGTGGAAAAGCGCCCGGGGACCACAAAATCTAGCGGTATCCGCAAGATAATACCACTAGATATAGTGGTCAAGAAGAATGTATGGCGGGAGAGGTCAAGCTCCCGTAACTTTCATGATACGTCCCCCGCTCACGGGACTCCACTCTTCGACGAACGCTGGAGCCCCGAGGTGGGCGGTTCATATCAAAGGTGGTTTTCGGTTGCAGATTCGAGAGACTCGTACCCCGAACCCGGGACATCCGTCCTCGCATTCCGGCTGGGGCCGGGGCTTCACCCTCATCGAGCTCCTTCTGGTGACGGTCATCATCGGACTCCTGGCCTCCATCGTCTCTCCCACCTTTCAACGGGCCCGGGAACGGGCCATCGTGAGCCAGATGCAATCCGACGGGCGCAATCTCATGTCGGGGTTGGAAGTCTACCTCAGCCTGAGCCTGGACCAGTGGCCTTCCGACCTGGAGGAGCTGAGCGAGGGGGGAAGCTACGTGAAGAGCGAAGAGGTGGAGTACTGCATGTTCTTCGCCGTCCCGCCCACTCCGTGGCGGGACGGCTACATCATTGCCATGATCGGGCACCCCGGAACCACCAAGAAGCTCCTCGTCGTCTACCCCGTGTGGGGCAACCGGATGCTGGAGTTCGATGACGGACGGCAGGGATGCTGACGATGCCGAGAACGGCGACAGTCGCCTCCATGGCGGGCGGCCCGGGCGGGAGCCCGGTCATGCGACCCGGAAAAGGAGTCCGGAGTTGAGGACCTTCAGACGAGTTGTGGCAACGATTCTCCCCATCGTCGGGATGATCCTGATCTTCCTGGCCATCCTCCTTCCCTCCATCTCCCTCAACCTCCAGCTCCAGATCCTGGTGGCCCTCATTGGGATCGTGATGATCGAGGCCGGTGTCTGGGGGCTCACGGCCAGGGTCCTTCCCAGCGAGCGGAAGTTCCTGGCCCTCAGGGCCGAGGTGGACGAGTTCATCCATCTCGTGCGGGAGCTGAACGTGCGGGCCATCGCCCTCCGAAAGTCTTCCACGCCCGAAAAGGAGAAAGCTCTGGCCGAGGCGACCGCGGCCCTCCACGCCTCCGTGGACCGCATGGCCGAAGTGGCCGGGCGGGAAGCGGAAGTTCAGTAGGAGAAAGTCGAGCGGCAGGCCGAAGGCCCCGAGTCAGCCGGAAGCCGCCGGCTCCCCGCGGCGTGGAAGACCGGAAGCTCCCTCGTCAGAAGGAAGGTCCCAGCCGCAGGTAGACCCGAAGGCCGTCTCCCTCCGTCAGCGGCACGGCACCCCCCACCCGAAGGTCGACCGTTCCGTACCAGAAAGGGAGGATGCGGACCGTCAGCTCCGCGCCCGCCGCAGCCAGGGGGTCCCGACGGGGATTCTCGAACCCGTTGGCCCCGACATCGGGTCCCCAGGCGTTGCCTGCATCCAGGAAGACCGATCCGCTGATCCAGTCCAGATGGAGGGGAATGAGCCCGGGTCCCCGGTTCACCAGCACGATGGGGAAACGGTACTCGGCGGTGGCCGACCAGGCGTACCTGCCGAAGCGCTGAGCCGTGGGATAGCCTCTGAGAGGGAAGAAGATGTTGTTGCTGAGGGTGGCGAACTGGAGGGGCAGCCCGCCTCCGGAGGCACCTCCCACCTCGAAGTGGCCGGCATCGGCCCCGGGGCCGGAGGCCACCCCTGCGCTTCCCCGGATCCCCAGGACGTGGTTCCCGAAGCCGGGCCAGCGAACTCCCTTGTACAGGGCGGCCTGGCCGATGAGATCCTGGAAGGAACGATCGTGCCCCTCCACTCCGTCAAGGGAATCAGGAATCTCCAGATCACCCCGGATCCTCCCCCGCGCCAGAAGTCCCACGCCGTCCTCCGGGCTCAGGGAGAAGGGGTAGAGCCTGGCGTTGCCGTACCCGAGGGTGGCCCGGAGCTCCCCCAGGCGCACGTCGGGCCGGGAGAGGACGAACCGCAGGCTCTCCTCGAGGGTCTCCTCGAGGAAGACGGTCCGCTCCCAGACGTGCCCCGCCGCCACGTCCAGGTAGGCCTGGCTTCGCGCCCGTCTGCGGTAGAAGGTCGCTCCCAGGGCAACGGCCCGGTCCCGCTCCACCCGGAAGATGGGGACCGAGTCCCCCTCCTGGGTGATCCCGACCCAGGGCCTGGAATCGGCATCGTACCGCTGGGACACGCCGGCCCAGAGGATGGGGTTGCCCAGGCCGGCCCAGGTGTAGGATCCGCCCCCCCGGAAGGTGCCGTACCCTCCCGACAGCCTGGCGGCCAGGGAGAAGCTGTGCCGCCCCACCAGGTCCCTGCCGGAGGTGAGGATCCCGTATCCGGCCTCCAGGACCTCCCGGCCGTTCACCTCCTCCCCTTCCCTGTAGGAAGGCGACCAGTAGGTGGGTCGAAGGGTGGGGAGGGGGGAATACCCGCTCGTCTCCCCCCCGGCACGGCGCTGGAAGCGGGCCGGGTCCGCCTCTCCCCGGAAGCGGGGATGCAGGGGGCGCGGATCGAACCAGGCACCGGGCTCGAAGGGGATGCTCTCGAGGTGCCACCCGTCGGCATGATACGAGGAGAAGAAGATCCGGCTCCCCGAGGGATCCACGGCCGGATAGGCCACACCGCCGAGAACATTGGTGACCTGCCGCACCGGCCCCACGTCCCCTTCCTCCCCCTGCATCTCAACGGCCAGGAGGTTCGGGATCCCCGACCGGTCCGACGCCCAGAGCAGCCACCGCCCGTCCGGGCTCCAGGTGGGCGAGAGGTCCACGGCACGGTCCCGGGTGATGCGCGTCAGGAGCTCTCCCTCCGGGTTCAGGAGAACCACGTCGTAGTAGGCCCCCGGGGACCACCGTGATGCCGCGATCCGGCGTCCATCCGGGGACCAGCGGGGATAGGCCCAGTGCTCCTCCCTGCCGTAGCCCGTGAGGGGCGTCACCTCACCCGTGGAGAGGTCCACCATAACGAGCCGGCTCGTGCCCCCGCGTTCCTGGACCGCCACCGCCCGGGTCCCGTCCGGGGCCACGTCAGGATGGTCCAGGCGCTCTCCCCCGGTGAGCCGGGTCACATCGCCACCCTCCCCCGCCAGGAAGAGGTCCCCCCGGTAGTAGTAGGAGTCCACGAACTCGGCCTGGGAGAAGAGGATCTCCCCGGACGGGGTCCAGCTCAGCTTGGGGAGGGAATTGGTCCGGGCCAGCTTCCACTGCCCGCCGGTCTCCAGATCGAGAACCCGCACCTGGGTGTCGCTCCGTCCGTCCAGACGGGAAAAGGCCAGGAGCCGGCCGTCGGGTGAGGGACGGGGACCCCAGGCATAATACCCCTCTTCGGTCAGCGTCTCTCCCCGGGTGATGGGTGCGACCCGGGCCAGGGAGTCCCGAAGAGCGGCGTACCGCACCTCCAGCTCGTCCCGCCACTGGCGCCAGGCGTCAGAAAACCCGATCCCGAAGGCGTCCCGTGCCGCGGCATCCAGGCGGTAGGGCACCCACTGGTTCGAGACGGCCTCCACAAACCGTCCCATGGCATCTTCCCCATGCTCCCGGAGAAGGCGATCCAGAAAGAGGGAGCCGTAGATGTAGTAGCGCTGCCCGCCGGGCCAGACCGGAGAACCGCCGGCGGACTGGTCGATGGACTCGAACCGGTCTTCCAGGATGGCCGTCCGGAGAACCATCTCATGGAAGCTCCCCTTGACCCTCCCGGCCCCGGTGAGGGCCGACTCGTAGTAGGTGGCGATCCCCTCCACGACCCACGGGGGCGTAGCTCCCTGGGGAAAGAAGGGCCACTCCAGGGGAAACCGCCCGAAGACCCGGCGGAGCCCCTTGCCCAGAGGCCCCGTGTGATCCTGGTGGAAGATGTGGGTGAGTTCGTGCGTGATGACCAGCTCCAGCCACTCGTCCATGTGTGTGAGGCCGAAGCCGTCCACCGGGGGCGGCGCGAAGATGACGATCCGGTTGGAGGGGAAGACCCTGGAAAACCCGTTGGAGACGTCGGCATGATCGGTGAGAACCACATCCACCTTCCCCTTGGGCGGGGAGAGAAAGGCATCTTCCAGCTCCATCCAGGCGACCTCGGCCCTGTCCCCGGCCAGGCGGGCCAACTCCTCCAATCCCTCGGGGAAGGTCACACGGAAGTGGTCCGTTTCGAGAGTCCTCCAGTCCTCGTGGGGAGGAAGCTGGGCCCGGACCGTCCCCGTGGGGGGAAGAAGGAGAAGGAGGACCCCCGCCAGGAGAGCGGGGATCCCGAAGGTACGCGCGGTCTTGTCAAATCGAGCCATGAGCCTCACCGTATCGTAACCACCTCATCCCGGGAACCGTCGTGAAGAATCAGAACACCGAGGACCTCTGGTACAGCATCGGCTATGCCCTGGGGAGGGCCCGCACCCGCCTTCCCGCCGCCGAGGAGGGGGAGACCGACCTTCCCTCGACTCTGGGCCCTGCCTCCGACAAAGTCATGGAGGCCCTCTACACCGTGGGCGCCGGGACCCTCTTCGCCCGGCTCCTCGCCATCTGGCCCGGTCCCGACCGACCCGGGGCCTTTCGCCTCATCCGGGCCGGGGCCGCAGGGGCCGCCGCGGCCTTCCTCGCCGAGTTGATCCGCCCGGCCCTCCTGGGCGAGGAGGCCGACGGAACGTTGGAGAGGGAGCTTACCGACGTTCTCCTCTCCGGCGCCGGCCGGGGCCTTCTCTACGCAGCCGTCGTGGAACCCCGCATCCCCGCCCCACCCCTCATCCAGGGCCTGGCCTACGGCGCCCTGGAATTCGCCCTCACCCCCTGGGGAGGGCTGGAAGAGCTGGCAGGAGAGGCCGCCCCCTATAGGAAGCTCCCCGTCCTGGCCGTCCTCCTCCGGGACAGGGAGAGGGAAGACCCCTTCCTGGCCCACGTGGCCTACGGGGTGGCCCTGGCTCTCCTCTACGAGGGCTGACCCCTCCGCCACGAGGCCTGAACAGGACGACGAGACGTCCTCTCTACCCGTCTCGGCTCCCGGGGTTCACGACCCGGAGCCCTCCCTGCGAAGGAGGGGAACGTCCCCCGAGCGACCCGATGGGCCCTCCAGGGGCCGGGCCCGGAGATAGGTGGCCGGACAATCGTCCAGAGCCTCCTCCACGCTCTCCCCCTCCGGTCCCTCAGGCCCCGGATCCCTCAGGCCCAGAAGCTCCGTCCCCAGCTCCCCTTCCGGCCCCAGTCCCGTGATGTAGCAAAAGCTGCCAGGTCGGTCCCGGAGGACGGGGAGCACGTAGTAGGGCGCCACGTTGTCCCACCGATCCAGGATCACATACCGGGCGCCGCCGGACCGGGCTTCCTCCAGGAAGGCGTCCGGGTCCGTGGTAAAGGGGATGGAACGGGCCGGAAGGCCGCTGTGGAGAAAGAAGATGCGGGGTTTTCGCGTGACGACCGGGGCTTCTTCGGGGAGGTTCAGACCCGTCCACCGGGCCAGGACCACGTACTCCTGGATGTTGGCGGCGTAGCAACCGTACGGGTCTCCCCCCTGGATCACCGCCCCGCAGGCCCGGGCCCGCCGAACCTCCTGGCTCCAGGCCAGGGTGGCGGGGACGACCAGGGCCAGGGTCAGCCCTCCCACCACCGAGGTGCGAAGAGGCGTCTCCGTCCCCCTCAGGAGCCACAGCACCGTTTCGCCGGCGTAGAAGAAGAGGAGGGGGAAGAGTGGAAGGGCGAAGCGGTCCCCGGACCAGACCTGGGGCCAGAGGAGGATCAACCCCCCGTAGAGGGGAAAGAAGAGCTCCGCCACCCCACCACCCTCCCTGAGCCGCCTGATCCAGCCCACCAGGGCCAGGAAGAAGAGCACTCCTCCCAGGAGGGGAAGGAGGGGGCCCTCCATACCCACGATCCCGCCGGGGACGATCTCGGTGACGTAGAGGCGGAGGTTCTCCCAGACCCGCACGATCAGGTCCACGGGCCCCGCCCTCCCCAGCTCGGGCTGGTACGGATCCAGGAGCCAGAACTCCGACACGTATTCACCCCCGTCGGGGCCCCGTCCCCGGAGCCACCAGAGGCCGGCGGGAACGGAGAACACGGCCAGAAACCCGGCCAGGGCCTTCCAACGCCTCTTCCAGGCCATCCACCCCGCCACAGCCACCACCAGGGGGAGGCCCGCCGAACGGGTGAAGTAGGCCAGGAGGACCAGGACGAGGCCCAGCGCCAGCCTGAGATCGTAGCTGCGGCCCGGGGCCCCGGAAAGGGATTCATCGCCCTCTTTCGCCTCCCCCCCCTCCCACCGGGCCAGTGCCCAGAGAGCGCCGAAGGTAAGGGCCAGGAAGGTGGGGTCGGAGAGTATCCAGTGGCTGTAGTAGAGGACGCCGTTGGAGAGGGCCAGAAGGAGGGCAACCGCCACCCCCATTCCCGGACCTCTCCGCTCTCCCGCCCAGAGGTAGGCGAAGCCCCCCGCCAGCAAGGTGGACATCACCGGAACCATCTTCAGCCCTGCCCAGCTTTTCACGCCCAGGGCCATGACTCCGGCGAGGAGGAGGGGAAAGACCGGAGGGTACTTGGTGTGGGGGGGCTGGGCCGGATCCCAGATATCGGTGTAGCTCCCCTGCTCCAGGAGGGAGTGAGCCAGGGCGATGTACCCGGCGTTGTCCCCCCCGTTGTGGGGCACGGGGGTGAAGGCCATCCCCACCAGAACCGCCTGAACGAGAAGGACGAGGGCCAGGCCCCAGAGCACCTTGTTCTTCATGCCGGCGTCAGGGAACCCAGAACCCTCGGCCCCTCCGAGCCCGTCGCTTCCCACACGTTGGCGGGGACGCCCCGGAGATGAGCCCACGCCAGGAGGGCGAAGGCCGCTGCCTCCCGGGCATCCGGGTCCATTCCCAGCGCCTCGCCGGAGCGAACCGGGAGGGGGGCGAGATCCCCCTGGATGGCGTCCACCAGGGCCGGGTTCCGGGCCCCGCCTCCCAGGAGAAAGACCTCCTCCACCCCCTTCGGTACCACCCACTTCCGGTAGGCATCCCCCATGCTCCTGGCCGTGAGGGCCACCAGGGTGGCCAGCAGATCGGGCCATCCGTCCTCCGGCGACCCCGGGACCAGGGCCCGGCCCCGCTCCCTCCCCAGAGTCTCCACGGCCTCCCGGAGCATCACGGGGCCGAAAAGCTCCCTCCCCGTGGAGCGGGGGGGCTCCTGGGCAAAGAACGGATGGTCCAGGAGCCGGCTCAGGAGGGGCTCGGAAACCGCGCCCTGCCGGGCCAGCCGTCCCCCTTCGTCGAAGGCCGTCCCGCCGTCGGTGGCCAGGGAGGCCGCCATGTTCAGGAGGGCCACGCCCGGTCCGGTGTCGAAGGCCAGGGGAGGGGCCGGACTCCCCCTGCAGGGGAGCCAGGTCACGTTGGCCATCCCCCCGAGGTTCTGGAGGGCCCGGGGTCCGTGGGGTGAGGAGAAGAGGATCCGGTCGGCCCAGGGGACCAGGGGGGCCCCGTGACCTCCGGCGGCCAGATCCCTGGAACGAAAGTCGCTCACCACGTCCACGCCCGTCCTCTCGGCCAGGGTGGCCGGACAGCCGAGCTGAAGGGAGCTTCCCCTCCGGCCCTCCACGGGGGGATCGTGCCAGACCGTCTGGCCGTGGGAGCCCAGGGCCGCCACCTCCCCGGGGGCCACCCCGGATGTGGCCAGAAGCGCCAGGGCAGCCTCGGCGAAGAGCTCCCCCAACCGGGTGTGGAGGCGGGCCAGGTCCCGGGGTCCCCCCCTCTCCAGAGCGTGGCGGATGGTCTCCCGCTCCCCGGACTCGTAGGGCCGCGTCCGGAAGGCCAGGATGTCCCAGGAGTCGACGTCGGGAGTCCGCCGCCCGTCCGCCGAACTCGTCTCGCCGCCGCCGGGCCCACCCTCCGGCCCCTCGCCGGCGGCAGGCCGGGATTCGACCACCTGCAGGAGGACGGCGTCGATCCCGTCCAGGGAGGTACCCGACATGAGGCCCAGGAGCTTCACCGGGTCCGTCACTCGATCTCTCCCACCACCCGGGAGACCGACCCCTCCGCCTCCCGGAGCCGCCGGGCCGCCTCTCCGGCGCCCACGTCCAGCTTCCCCATGACCAGGGCCGTCTTGATATGCCCTCCCGAAGCATCCAGCAGCTCCCGGGCCGCCTCCCGCTCCACCCCAAGGGTCGCCATGAGAATGCGCTCGCCCCGGTCCTGGAGCTTCTGACAGGTGACCTGGAGGTCCACCATGAGATTTCCGTAGACCTTTCCCAGGAGGACCATGGCCCCGGTGGTGATGGTGTTCAGCGCCAGCTTGGTGGCCGTGCCGGCCTTGAGGCGGGTGGATCCGGTGATGACCTCGGGGCCCACCAGGAGGGCGATGACCACATCGTGGGTCTCCCTGAGCTCCGCCGGCGGGTGGGTGCAGAGGAGGAATCCGGTCCGGGCTCCGGCCTGCCGGGCCCGGTCCAGGGCCCCGTGAACGAAGGGTGTGGTCCCGGAGGTGGCGATCCCCAGCACGAAGTCCCGGGACCCCACGTTCCGCTCCTCCATGGCCCTGGCCCCATCCCCTGGGTAGTCCTCGGCCCCTTCCCGGGCCCTCACCAGCGCCCCGTACCCCCCTGCGATGACACCCTGGACCATCTCCGGGTCCGTGCCGAAGGTGGGGGGCATCTCCGCCGCATCCAGGACGCCCAGGCGACCGGACGTACCCGCTCCCACATAGACGAGCCTCCCTCCCTGTCGAAACGCATCCACGGCCAACTCCATGGCCCGGGCCAGGGCTTCCCGCTCCCTGCCCACGGCCTCGGCCACCGTGCGGTCCTCCTCGTTGAGGAGATCCACGATCTGGAGGGGAGAAAGACGGTGGATCTCCCCGGAGCGGGGGTTCCGCTGTTCTGTAAGGCGATGATCGAGCATGGAGTCCCGGGGTGAGTTTCTCTATACTGCCCTTTCCGGCGCCGGGAACGAGCTCCGGCCGTGAACGAGAAGCTACCCAATAGGAAAACCCCGTGAAACCCATGACCCATCTCGAGCGTGCCCGAGCCATGGCCGAGGAGCTTTCGGCCCTGAGACGGGACTTTCACCGCCATCCCGAGCTGTCGTTTCAGGAACACCGCACCGCCGGGGTGGTTTCCGAGGCACTGAAGGAGCTGGACGTTCATGTCCGCACCGGGGTGGGACGCACCGGCGTCGTAGGGGAGTTGCGCAACGGCTCCGGGAGGGTCGCGGCCCTCCGGGCCGACATGGACGCGCTTCCCATCCAGGAGGACGCGGACCACGATTACGCCTCCACCGTGCCGGGGGTCATGCACGCCTGCGGACACGATGTACACATGGCCTGCCTCCTGGGCGCCGCCAGGCTCCTGGCCCGGGACCGGTCCGAGGGAACGCTCCCGCCAGGCACCGTCCGCTTCCTCTTCCAGCCCTCGGAGGAGCACTGCGACGACGAGGGAAAGAGCGGAGCCCGGAGGATGGTGGAGGACGGGGCCATGGAAGGGGTCCAGGCCTTGGCGGGCCTTCATGTGGGAGCGCATCTGCCCGCGGGCAAGATCTTCGTCAAGCCCGGCCCCATCATGGCCGGAAGCGACGAGCTGGACATCCGGGTTCGGGGGCGGAGCAGCCACGCCGCCATGCCCCACGAAGGGGTGGACGCCCTCGTCCTGGCGGCCCAGGGGATCCTCGGGGCCCAGCAGGCGGTTTCCCGCCGTCTCTCTCCCATGGAGAACGGGGTCGTCACCTTCGGCTCCATCCGGGGCGGCGCGGCCAGCAACATCGTAGCCGACGAGGTGAGCCTCGAGGGCACGATACGGTATTTCACGGAAGAGGTCCGGGAGCGCCTCCATACCGGCGTGCGGGGCGCCTTCATGGGGCTGGAGCCCCAGGGAGCCGACGTACTCCTGAATGTGGAGGCCGGCTATCCACCCCTGGTGAACGACGAGGCTTTGGCCTCCCTGGCCCGCGAGGTCGCCACGGAGACGGCCGGTGAAGACGCGGTCTGGGAAGCCGAGCCCATGATGGGAGCCGAGGACTTCGCCATCCTGGCCCGGGAGGCGCCCGGGGTCTTCCTCTGGGTGGGAGCGGCCCTCCCGGACCCCCGGGAACACCACAATCCCCGCTTCGACATCGACGAATCCGTTCTCCCGTTGGGCGCCGCCCTCATGGCGGGGTTGGGACGGGCCATGTTGGAACAACCCGAACCCGGCGGACCATAACGGGGCGGACGAGGGAGACGCCCCCTCCGTGAGGCTCTCTCCGTGAGGGGGGGAACGCCCCCCGCCGTCCCTTCGCCGATGCCCGCTTTTCGGGCGAACCGGTGGCAGCCCCAGGAGCCTCATGAAAGAGCTCGAGACCGTCCTTCCCTTCCTTCGGCCCTACCGGCGGCCAATGGCCCTGGGGCTCCTCATGGTGCTCATCACCAATGTCTTCACCATCGCCGGCCCCTACCTGATGAAGTTGGCCATCGACGGGCTGGGGGATCCGGGGGTGACCAGCGGGGACGTGGGCATGTACGCCCTCCTCATCGTCCTGGCGGCCGTCCTCGGGGGAGCCGCCAAGTTCGGGATGAGGGAGATCCTGAACGGGACCAGCCGACGGGTGGAGTGCGATCTTCGCCACGCCCTCTTCCGGCACCTCCTGCGCCTGGACGCCGGGTTCTACGGCAGGATCCGCACCGGCGACCTCATGAGCCGGGCCACAAACGACACGCTGGCCGTGAGGATGGCGGCGGGTCCGGCAGTGATGTACGCGATGAACACCACCGTGAGCTTCGCCTTCTCCCTGGCCCTCATGCTCTGGATCAGCCCCAGGCTCACGGGAGTGGCCCTCATCCCCATGCTCCTCCTTCCCCCCATCGTCCTGGGCTTCGGGAAGATCATCCACCGGCGCTTCGAGGAGATCCAGGAGCAGCTCTCCACCGTGTCCACCATGGTGCAGGAGAGCTTGACGGGACTCCGCATCATCCGGGCCTACGTCCAGGAGACGGATCAGGAGGAGCAGTTCCACGAGCTGAACGAGGAGTACATGCACCGGAACATGGCTCTGGTGCGATCGGCGGGCCTCTTCCGTCCCCTCCTCATGCTCATTGCAGGGGTGGCCCAGGTGGTGGTTCTGTGGTACGGGGGCGTGCAGGTCATGGAGGGCCGCATCACCGTGGGGGACTTCGTGGCCTTCAACTTCTACCTCGTCCTCCTGGTCTGGCCCATGATCGCCCTGGGATGGGTGGTCAATCTCTTTCAGCGGGGCGCCGCATCCATGGGACGCCTGAACCGGATCCTCCGCACCGAACCTGCCATCGCTCCTCCGGACGATCCCCGGCCCCTGAGCTCCGTGAAGGGGACGGTGGAATTCCGGAACGTGAGCTTCCGGTATCCCGGTACCGAGCGGGACATCCTCCGGGGAATCGACTTCAGGGCCGAGGCCGGAGAAACGGTGGCCGTGGTGGGCCCCACCGGGGCGGGAAAGAGCACCCTGGTCTCCCTCATCGTCCGCTTCTACGATCCCACCGGGGGTGAGATCCTCCTGGACGGAGTCCCCCTCCGGAAGCTTGATCAGGCGGATCTGCGCCGATTCGTGGGGATGGTGCCCCAGGACACTTTCCTCTTTTCCGAGAGCCTGGAGGAGAACGTTGGGCTGGGGCTGACGCTGGAAGAGGAAGAACATGCCTCCGGCGTGGATCCCAGGGTGGCGGACGCGGCCAGGGTCGCCCAGCTCCACGACGCCATCATGGACTTCCCCCGGGGCTACGGGACCATGCTGGGTGAGCGGGGAATCAACCTGTCAGGCGGGCAGAAACAGCGGGCCACCCTGGCCCGGGCCCTGGCCCGGGACCCCTCCATCCTCATCCTCGACGATGCCCTGAGCGCCGTGGATACCCACACCGAGACCCGGATTCTGGAGGACCTTCGAAGGGTGCTGGCAGACCGAACCGCCTTCATCGTCAGTCACCGGGTCACGGCCGTCATGAACGCCGACCGGATTCTGGTGCTGGACGAGGGACGCATCGTGGAGCGCGGCACCCACGAGGAGCTGGCGGCGGCCGGCGGCACCTACGCCACGCTCCTCCGCCGCCAGATGTTGGAGGAGGAGCTGGAGCTGGAGCAGGGGCAGAAGGAGATGGTGTCCTGAAAGGGTGTTGCGAAAGGGGGGGGCGCGGCCGCAGGCAGGGAAGGCACGGCGCCGGGAGGCGTCAGATCCGCTCCAGGACGAAGTCCGGCGTGAAGCGCATGAGGTAGCCGCTCAGGGCGCTGAAGGTCCCGGTCAGGAGGAGGAGGCCCAGGAGGATGAGGAGGATCCCCGAGGCCACCTGCACCGCCGGCAGAAACCGGCGGAAGCGGGAGAAGGCCCGAAGGAAGGCATCCAGGGCCAGGGCCGAGAGGAGGAAGGGCACCGCCAACCCCACCGAATACACGAAGAGGAGGGACACGCCGGACCAGAACTGCTCCTGGGAGGCGGCAAAGGTGAGGATGGCCCCCAGGACCGGTCCGATGCACGGCGTCCATCCGGCCCCGAACACGGCACCCACCCCCAGAGTGCCCAGGTATCCTGCAGGCTTGTCGTGTAGGTGGATCCGCTTCTCCCGCATGAGGGGCGTGAGCCGGAAGGCTCCGGCCAGGTGCAGCCCCAGGAGGATGATGATGACCCCGCCGATCCTGGTGATCCACTCCTCGTAGACCTTCAGAAACTGGCCCAGGAAGGAGGCCGAAGCCCCCAGGAGGAGGAAGATCCCCGTGAAGCCCGCCACGAAGAGGAGGGAGTGGATCATGGTCGCCCGGCGGTTCACACCCTCCTGGAGGTCCTCCAGGCTCATGCCCGTCACGAAGCTCAGGTAGCTGGGCACCAGGGGAAGAACGCAGGGAGAAAGGAAGGAGAGGACACCCGCCCCGAAGGCGATGCTGATACCGATGGATTCCGTCACGTCTGCCTCCCCTGCTGCCGGCCCGCCTCCACCGCCGCCTCCTCCTCCCGGGCCCGTCGGGCCTGAGCCAGCGCTCTCACGCCCAGGACGATTCCAAACCACCCCGCAATGAAGGCAATGATCCACCCCACCAGGGCGGGGAGAAAAGCCGACACCCCCGCCAGGAGGAGGACGATGAACGCCACCGTCCCCAGCACCGTTCGATCCTCTCGTCCCAGGGCCCTGTGGCCGGCGATGGCATCACCGAGAGTGGATCCGGCCCGGACCAGGGCCGGGACATCCAGCCCCGCGCCCCCCCACGAGCTCTGCTTCCACTTCTCCAGGCGCTCCTGGAGGGTCCGCCCCGGATCCAGGGGCGTCTGGGCCGGCAGCCGGGCGGCG
>CAYXGM010000042.1:0-33888 GCA_964464555.1 uncultured Gemmatimonadaceae bacterium
CCAGGGACTGGGAGCCGGAGCTGATCTGCTCCGATGCGCTGGCCACCTGATCGGCAGAACCCGCCACCTGGGCCAGGCCGTCGTCGATGGCTCCGAGGACCGTGTTCACCGCCGATTTGAGCTGGCCATAGGCGCCGGGCCACTCACCGTCCATGCGGACCGTGTAGTCACCGTCCGCCGCCTTCATCAGCACTCCGATCCCGATGGAGTTCGGCTCATACATGGCGTCCAGTCCCTGATTCAGACCTGTGAGGAGCTCGGCCCAGGATCCGTCGAATCCGTCTGCGTCGGCCCGGGCTCCCAGGTTTCCGGTCCGGAGTCCCTCGATGATCACACTGGCCTCCCGCTCCAGGCCACCCATGATGTCGATGAGGCCATTCATGCTCACCTTCAGGTCATCGATGACCCCGGCCGCACTTGCGGTGACCTTCTCGGGAATCCTCCCGCTCGCAATCGAAGCCAGGTTCTCTGAGGTGTTTTCAATGGGGTACTGGATGGCTTCCATGATGCCGTTCACCCCGGCGACCACCTCCTCGTACGTGCCCTTCAGCCCCGCGGCGTCGGCCCGCTCTCCCAGGCGCCCTCCCTGGGCCGCGGCGGCAACTCCATCGATCTCGCCGACCACGCGGGCTACGGTATTGGCTACCGAGTCGAAGGAGCGGGCCACCTCACCGATCTCATCCTTTCGATCCACGGCCGCCTTCTGGCTGAAGTCCCCCTCGGCCACGGCCTGGGCGGCGTCCGTGATGGCACCGAGGGGCCGGGAAATGCTCAGGGTGATGGACAGGGCCACGGCCACGCCGAGGAGTACGGCGAGGACGGCCGCGATGACCAGGGTGCGTTTTGCCCCCTCCGCGGCTGCAATGGCTGCTGCCCCGTCTTCCTGGGCCAGAGCGGTCTCGTGAGAGATGAGCTCCTCCAGGGCGTCGATGTAGGTCGTTCGGGCCTCCGTCATCTCCCCAAAGAGGAGGTTGGCTGCGAGCTCGTCCTCGTTCGTCCGGGCCAACTCCCTCGCCTGTGTGAGGAAGGGCAGGTAGGCCTGGCGAGCCTCCATCCACACCCCCAGGAGATCCCTACCCTTCCCCTCGAGCTCCGCTTTCAGGGCATCCTGGAGGCCGGTGATCGCTTCCGAAACGGCCGGGATCCGGGCATCGGCCGTGCGGATCCGACCGGGATCATCCATGAGGACCATGTCCCGGATGATCTCCTCCACTTCATGGACTCCGGCAATGATGTCGTTGGCCTGACGCACGGCCAGGAACCTCTTCTCCACCACCGTCTCCATGCGTCGGCTGTTGTCGTCGAACCTGACCCAGGAGAGGACGACGAGGCCCAGAAGGACCACCAACACCGAGCCGAATCCCACACCGATGCGGGAACCCACCCTCATGTCTCGAAACCTTTTCATCTTCTGCTTCCTTCCTGTCTTTGGGACACCGCCCCCCACGCTGCTCCGGATCTCGCCGGCACGAGCCGATCTCCACCTGTCCAGTAGCGGCGGGGCCCTCGGCGGCTTGACTTGGGATGGCTTAAGAGGGTGTTGCGAAAGGGGGGCGAGGACGCTGGAGTGATCAGGGGACGGGAGCCCGGGGGCCGGAAAGAGTGCCCGGGGCCCGGAAGGGCAGTCCGGGAGATGGAAGGGGCGGACGGGAAGTGGGCGGTCCGGGTCTACTCTTCCTTGATGCGCCAACCCCTGGAACGGACGTTCTCGATGAGGGGGGGCCCGACGGCTCGCAGCTTCTTACGCAGGTTGTGCAGATGCACGTCCAGATTCGCGGTCCCAGGATCGAAGCGGATCCCCCAGACCTCGTCCAGGAGCTCTTGCCGTGAGATGGGATCTCCTCTTCTTCCGAGGAGGGCCGTGAGGATCTTCATCTCCACCTCGGTCAGGCTCACGGTCTTGCCGTGGCGTTTGACCGCACGGTTCAACCGATCCAGCTCCAGGCCGCCAAAGGAGACCGTCTTCTTGTTCAACCTCTCCACGGTCCGCAACAGGGCCCTTGCCCGGGCTTTCAGCTCATTCAAGGAGAAGGGCTTCGGGACGTAGCCGTCGGCCCCCAGCTCCAGCCCGCGAACGATGTCCGCTTCAGAGCGCTCGGCGGTAAGGAAGATCACGGGGCGTTCGTCCCCGGATTCCCTGAGCCGCTTCACCAGCTCCAGGCCACTCATTCCGGGCAGGCCGATGTCTACGATGAGGAGGTCGAAGTCCTCTGCCCGCGCCCGAGCCTCCCCTTCTTCGCCCGTTTCGACCGTGACGATCTGGTGGCCCTCCGCCTCGAAGCCCCCCCGGAGGGTTGCCAGCACTCCCGGATCATCTTCGACGGCGAGAATTCTCATGATCTCCTTCAGTTCCCGGCCGACCTCGCCGAGACTACCCCGGGGCCCCTCCTACGCATCGAACAACGAAAAAGGAAGCACAGATGGCACTCGGGACCTGTCTCGCGGCATCCGAAACGACACCGACTCCCGACCCGTGCCCGACCAAGGATAGGCCGGATTCCGTGCTGATGTCCAGTCGGATCCCCGCAGGAGCACTGGGTCCCGAGGGGAACCTCCTCGAGGCCAGCCCGGGCTTGCTTCGCCTCCTGGGTCTGGAGGAGACCCAGGGATTCCCCCTGGCTCCCGAATTCCTCTTCCATCCAGACGACCTGGACGCCGTCCTCCAGCGTTTGAACGAGCTGGAAACCAGAGACAACGATCCCCTGAAGGCGGAGGTTAGGCTCCTTCATCGGAACCGCTCGGACATTCCCGCCGAGCTCCAGCTCTCCCCGGCGCCTCCCGACGAGGGAGCCCCGGGGGGGACAATCCTCTTCGTTGCCTCGGACATCACCGATGACGTCCGGTCCCGGGCCCGTCTTCGTGCCGGTCTCGAGAGGTTCAGGAGAATCTTCGCCCTCAGCCCCAATCCGGCCGGGGTCACCCGGGCGTCGGACGGCCTTTTCGTGGAGGTGAACGAGAGCTTCACCAGGGTTTTCGGGTATTCCCGGGAGGAGGTTTTGGGGAAGACGGTGGTCGGGGTCGGGATGACGGATCCCCAATCCCGGGCGGACTACGCAAAGCTCGCATCGGACCAGGGCGCCCTGGAGCTGCACGAGATTCATTACCGCACCAGGTCCGGGGAGGAGCGACCCGTCCTGATCTCCATGGAGCCAACCGACCTGGAGGGTGAGCCTCACTTCCTGTGGCAGATCGTGGACATCTCGGAGAAGCGGGCCCTGGAAGCCCAGGTGCGACAGGCTCAGAAGCTCGAGACCCTGGGGAATCTGGCCGGCGGAATCGCCCACGACTTCAACAACCTCCTGGTTCCCATACTCGGATACGCCGACCTGGTGGAGGGGGGAGTCCCCGACGACGATCCCCACCGAAAGGAGCTGGAGCCCCACCTCATCGCCGCCGCGCTGAGAGCAAGGGAGCTGGTCCAGCAGATTCTGACCTTCAGCCGAAAGGAAGAGCCCGTCCGCAAGATCATCGAAGTGGAGCAGCCGGTGAAGAACGCCCTTCGGCTCATCACGGCGACCCTCCCTGCCTCCATCCGGGTTTTGAACCGGGTCCACGGGACCTCGGGCACGATCCTCGCGGACGGAACACAGATTCAGCAGGTCATGCTGAACCTCTGCACGAACGCCGCCCACGCCATGCGGGAAAAGGGAGGCATCCTGGAGGTCTCCCTGGAGACGACCGAAGATCTTGCCGAGCTCCAGGCGAAGCACCCGGAAATGACCGGTACCTCGGCTGCCCTTCTTCAGGTTCGGGACACCGGGGAGGGGATTTCTCGGGAGCACCTCGAACGCATTTTCGATCCCTTCTTCACCACCAAGAAGGAGGGGGAAGGCACCGGTCTCGGGCTCTCGGTGGTCTACGGCATCGTCCGGGCCCACGGCGGCGCGGTGGAAGTGGAGAGCCGCAAGGGTGAAGGAACCTGCTTTCGGGTCTTCCTCCCCCTGGCCGAAGCGGAGAAAGAGCAGGAGGACCCCATGGAGGTGGAGGAGGTGCTGGGTACCGAGCGGGTTCTCGTCGTGGACGATCAGGACCAGAGTCGGGAGACCATGCGGCGCCTCCTGGATCGATTCGGGTACCGGGTCACCGCCGTGGGTGCCGGAGCTTCCGCCCTGGAGCTGTTCGGTCAGGATCCCGCATCATTCGACATGGCCATCATCGACTACGACATGCCTGACATGAACGGCATCCACCTGTCCCTGGAGATGCTCCATCGACGCCCGGACTTCCCCATCGCTCTGGTCACGGGCACGGATCCGGCACGGGTGGCCGACTCCCGACGACTGGGCATCCGGGAGACCATCTTCAAGCCCTTCACGGCCAAGGAGCTGGGCCGGATGGTTCGGACCATCCTCGCCCAGGACGATCCGGCCGACCAATCCTGATCCATCCGCCCTTCCCTTCAGCCGGCATCCGTCTCCCGGGACTGCCGCATATAACATTTCGGCCCCCTCCGGTGTCCCTCATATCAGACCGTTGGCTCATCCGGTCTCCGGGAAGGACCGGAATCAAAAACACAACGAGGACGAGCAATGAAGTGGAATCGTTTCCGGAACGCCCCACTCTGGATGGCGGCGTTCCTCGTATGGACCCCGGGACAGGCCCCGGCGCAGGAGCCGGAGGAGGAACTCCAGTACATTGTGGGTCAGGCCATGCCCCCCGCGGAAGAGGGCACGATGGTGGTGCCCCTGAGTCTGGAAGAAGCCGTCTCCCGGGCCCTGGAGATGAACCTGGACATCCGGGCCGCTCGCCTGGACCCCCGCATTCAGGAATACTCCCTCCAGGTGGCACGGGCCGCCTTCGATCCCACGGTTTCCAGCACCCTGGGCTACAACGACTCCCGGAGCCAGTCCACAAGCCAGTTGGACGGAGGCAACCGGACCACCACGACCCGGGAGACCTACAACGCCTCCATCTCCCAGGCCCTCCCATGGTACGGGAGCAGACTTTCGGCGAGCTTCAACAACAGCAAGTCCGAGACGAACAACGTCTTCGCCACCGTCAATCCGAATTTCCGCAGCAATTTCAGCCTGAACTTCACCCAGCCCCTCCTGGCCGGTTTCAAGACCGACAACCAGCGCACGGCCCTGAAGACGCAGCAGATCCAGGGCAGCATCTCGGACCTGCAGCTCCTCTCCCGGGTGGCGAACATCAGCAACCAGGTGCGGCGGGCGTACTGGGCCCTCCGGGCGACCATCGAGCAGATCGAGATCCAACGCCTGAACCTCGCCCAGGCTCGGGAGCTCCTGGAGCAGAACCGCATCCGGGTCCGGCTGGGAAGTCTCTCCGAGCTTCAGGTGGTCCAGGCCGAGGCTCAGGTGGTGAGCGCCGAGCAGGCCCTCCTGAATGCCGAGATCCAGTGGAGAAACCAGGAGCTCAACGTCAAGAGCCTCCTGGTCGGAAGTCCCGACGACCCCCTCTTTCGCCAGACCATCAACCCCACGGACCTTCCGGTCATCGAAGCCCCGGACGTGGATCTGGATGCCGCCGTGGAATTCGCTCTGGAGGAGCGGACGGACCTGCGACAGCAGCGGCAGCAGCGCTCCATCTCGGAGTTGAACCTGGCCGTGACCAGGAACAACACCCTGCCGGACCTGAACCTGAACGCTTCCTACACCCTCCAGGGCGTGGGCGGCGACATCTACGAGCGTTCCGGCATCGGGGGTGAAGCGGTGCTGGTGGAGGAAGGAGGGTACCCGGACGCCCTGAGCTCCATCTGGAGCCGGGACACCCCGACCTGGAACCTCTCGCTGAACCTTTCCTACCCGGTGGGCAACAACGCCGCCCGGGCCAGCGTCCATCGTGCGCGCCTCCAGATCGAACAGGCCGACCTGGACCTCAAGGCCCGGGAGCTCGCCGTGGTGACCCAGGTCACCGATGCCGGGCTGGCCGTGAACGACACGTACCTGCAGTTCCAGGCAGCCCAACGGAGCCGGGAAGTGGCCGAGCGGAGCGCGGAGTTCGAGATCACCCGGTTCAACGTGGGCGCGGCCACGAACTACGAGGTCATGCAGGCCCGGGACGCCCTGACTCAGGCCCGGCTCTCGGAGCTCCGGGCCATCATCAACTACGTAAACGCCCTGGCCGAATTCGAGCGGGTGCAACGGGTAGGAGGCTGAGCAGAGGCCCGGACCTACCTGCTTCACCAGAAGCTGATCTTAAAAGGGTGTTGCGAAAGGGGGGGCGAGCCGCCCCCGAAGAGCTTGCTCGAGGCAAGGAAAAAGGGGACTCGCCTTTCTTCCTCGACCCCCGATTCAACCAGGGATGAGACTCGGTCTCCAGAGGGGTCAGGATTTCCGCGTGCGGTACCAGTCCAGAGTCTTTCGGATGGCCTCGGGATGGGGCGTGACGTCGATCCCGAAGGCTTCGGCGAAGCGGCTGTGGTCCACGACAAAAGGCGCCTCGAACTGGTACCGAGTCTCCTTCAGTTCCTTCAGCATGGGATTCCAGAAGGCCAGGATGGTGTGGAGCCACCGAGGGAGGGTTCGGATTCCGGGTTCGGTTTGGGCCCCTTCGGCTACCAACTCCACGAACTTCCTGGTGGTGAGGGTCTGGGCGCTGGGCACATGCCAGACCCTTCCCAGCGCCCGGTCTTCCTCCCCCAGAGTCACCAGGGCTCGGGCGAAGTCGCCGATGTAGGTGTAGGTGTGCGGTTGCTCCGGATCGCCCAGAAGATCGGCCGACTTCCCTGCCAGGATATTTTCGAAGACCCCCTCGCCGACGGCGGAAAGCGTCACCCCGGGACCGAAAAAGTCCGAGGCCCGTCCGATGGTGCCCCGGATCCGGTCCGCCTCGTGGGCTCCCATGAAGATCTCTGCCACCCGGCCCCTCACATATCCCTTCGGGCCCTGGGCCGCATGGGGGAGCCCTTCGTGGAGAGGGCCGTCCACAGGTCCGTACATGTAGAGGTTGTCGGCAAAGACGCCCTTCGCCCTCGAGACCTCCAGACCGATGAGGTAGCCCTCCATGAGGGCGGGAAAGAGGTCCGGCCACTTCCGGTAGGGAGGGCTGATGCAACCGTAGACCACGCCGGCGCCGGCCATGGCCCGGCGGGCCTCTTCCGGCACGGTGAGATCCCCGGCCACCAACTCGACCTCCCGGGTCACATCGGCCCTTCCACTCCGGTTCACGGCCCGGACCTTCCTCCCCCGTGCCAGGAGCTCCCCCACCACGGCCCGGCCCAGGGGCCCCGTGCCGAGGACGACATGAAGTTCCTCCGATTGACTCATGGGGAATCCTCCTTAGGGCCAATAGTGCCCACTTCGAAGGATGAGGGCCAGAAGAGTCGTCCTGCTTGTTCGGCCCTGCTCCACTTGACCGGATCCGGGGAGCACCCTAAGTAGGAGCCACCGCATCCATCTGGAATGGCCGATTCGGCCCATACCGCGCTACCCGGAGCACCCTCATGCCGAGATTTCCGATCCTCGTCCGATTCCTGGCCCTCTTCGTCCTCCTCACACCTGTCACTCTCCGCGCCCAGGATCCGGATCCCGGCCAGGACGTGGTCCTCACCCGAGGCACGGCGGAAGAAGTGGGGATGAGTCCCGGCATCCTTCGGGGGGCCGTTCGGCTGGTGGAGGAATCCATCAAGGCCGGAGACATGGTGGGCGCCGTCCTCCTGGTGGCGAAGGAGGGGAAGGTCGTGCTCCATGAGGCCGTGGGAATGAGGCACCTGGGGAGGGGGCTTCCCATGGAGCCCAACACCATGTTCCGCATGGCCTCCAACACCAAGGCCACCATCGCCGCGGCCATCGGGATCCTGGTGGAGGAGGGGAAGGTCGATTACGACGATCCGGTGCGGGAATACATCCCCAGCTTCGACAACTACCGGGCCGGCTTCATCCGGATCGAGCACCTGCTGAACCATACCAGCGGGCTGCGCATCAATTCCCTCTTCCTGCGCCCCTACACGGAGGCGAGCCCGGAGCACCCGGACGCTCCAAGCCTCCGACTGGAAGCAGCCAAGTTCGGTGAGGTGGGGGCGGAGGTCCTACCGGGCACCTCCTACAGGTACTCGAACCCCGGCTACAACACTCTGGGCGCCCTGGTGGAGATCACCTCGGGTCGAAGCCTGGAAAGCTTCCTGGACGAGCGCATCTACACCCCCCTGGGGATGCACGACTCCTACAACCACGAGTTGGCCGAAAAGCTGGACGGGAAGCTGGAGCGCATGGGCGCCGTCTACAACCGGTACCCCGAGGAGGGTGGAGACTGGACCCCCACATGGGAGCCCGGCAACCCGCCCCTGGTCCCCTTCGTCCGGGCCTCCGGCGGCATGATCTCCACGGCCCGAGACTATGCCGTGCTCTGCCAGGCGTTCCTGAACGGGGGGATCTACGATGGAGTGAGGATCCTGAGGGAGGAGACGGTGCGGCGGATGACCAGCGACACCTATCTGGCCGGGGGGGAAGAGGACCCGGAGCGGGGGGTCAGGGTGGGATATGGATACGGGTGGCATGTGGAGGAGGACGGTACCTTCTGGCACACCGGCTCCGACGGGACGGCAGCCTTCGTGGATCCAGGAGAGGATCTCATCGTCCTCTTCTTCACCCAGAGCCCCACCCGGCGCCTCCCCCGACAGAAGATCTTCCAGGTCGTGCGCTCGGCCATCATGAATTGACGGTCTGGCCGCGGAGGATGCCCGGCCGCTAGATTTCTGCGCAGGGCTGGTGCTTGGGCCGCCGGGGGCGGCGTCCCCCGGGCCGCTTCGGTTCAACCACGGAGGAAATTCAGGATGCCCACCTACGACTACGCCTGCCAGAAGTGCGGACACACCTTCTCACGCGTCGAGAAGATCAGCGAACACGGGAACAAGAAGGTGAAGTGCCCCGAATGCAAGAGCACCCGGGTGGAGCGGGTCCTGGGCAGCGTGTTCGTGAAAACTACGAAGAAGAGCTGAGGGGGCCTCACCGCCCGAAGATCTCCCTCAACTCCTCCGGTTCGTCCGTTCGGGTGAGGGCAGCGATGAGGAGCACCCTGGCTTTCTGGGCCGATAGGTTGTCGGCGAAGACGCAACCCAACTCGTGGAGGGTCGTTCCGCCTCCACCCCCAGCATAGAGAGGCAGCACCCGCCCTGCGTGCGTTCGGCTCGTGATGATCACGGCGATGCCGGCCTCCCGGGCTTCCCGAACGGCCTCGAAGAGAGGAGCGGCAATGTTCCCGGCCCCGGCGGCGTCGATGACCAGGCCGTCTACCGGCCCTTCCCTGAGGAGCCCCCGGACGAGGCGGCCGTCGGAACCGGCGTAATTCGGGATGATGTCCACGGTGGGGAGCGTCACGCCCGCCGGCATGGGGATGGACCGGCGCCGCAGGGGCGCCCGGTAGAAGCGAGCTCCGTCGGCGTCCACGATGCCCAGGGCCCCGAACTCAGGGGTGTCGAAGGTCTCCACTGCCAGAGAGTGGGTCTTCGTGACCTCCCGGGCCGCATGGATCTCTCCGTTCAACACCACGAACGTCCCCTTCCCCCTGGCCTCGGGCGACAGCGCCACTCGCGTGGCATCCAGGATGTTACGGGGACCGTCGGCATCCCATTCCGAGGCCGCCCGCATGGCCCCGACCATGATGACAGGCTTCTGGCCGGTGACCGTCAGATCCAGAAAGTAGGCGGTCTCCTCCATGGTATCGGTCCCATGGGTCACCAGGACTCCGGCCACCTCCTCACGCTCCAGGGCGGTATTGGCCCTTCGGGACACCTCCAGCCAGAGGGCCGGAGTCATGTTCGTGCTCCCCACGTTCGCCACGTTCTGAACCTCGATCCGGGCCAGCTCATTCAGCCCCGGAACTGCGGCTACGAGCTGCTCACCCGGGAGGCTTGAGGTGAAGCCTCCCTCCTCTTCGGACTGGGTGCTGGCGATGGTCCCACCGGTGGATAGAACAACCACGGTGGGGAGCTCCTGGGCCAGGACCGGACTCACCACAAAGGAGGGGAGGGAGCAGAAAAACAGGGCCAGAAGAGAGGAAAGTCTCATCGAGTTCCTTACGTTCGAGGTTGGTGCCGCGCCGGGCTTTGCAAACGTGCAGCCGACGGGGTCAAGCACCCTGGTCGTTTTCTCCCTCTTCCCTGGAAAACCTCCGGTAGAGGAGAAACGTGCCCAGGAAGGAGCCTACGAGGAGGAAGGCCGGGACGACCATGGTCCAGATCAAGCCCCCGATGGGGGGATCCACGCCGAGGGGTACCATCAATCCTCCTCCTCCTGATGTCGTCTCTTCCACGCGTACCAGGCCAGCGCCATACCAAGAAAGGAAGCGACGTAGGCGATGCTCATGCCGATGACCGTGACGAGTCCCTGATCCATGCTATTCCTCCCCTCCGGTGGCCGGGGCGACACCCTCGATTCCGGAATCAACCCCGTTGGACTCCTCCCATCGGATCCCCCGCTCCAGCTCCTCCAGGTACTTGGCCTGACGGTCCTCGTATTCCGAGGACACGGCCTGAAGCTTGGGATCGATGACCCAGTAGATGACGCCCGTGCCCGCCAGGGCGAAGAGGGTGAGCGCGATTCCTCCGGGGCGTAGGAGGAGGAGGGAGGCCACGCCGATCATGAAGGCCGCCATGACCAGGGGCGACAGGCCGATGGCGATCCAGTCCTCCCGGGTCCATTCCTCGGCCTCGGCGGCCGTCCATGTGCGCTTGATGAGAGGGCGCCTGGCCGGTGAAGCCCCGCCGGCCCCTCGAGCCATGGACTCGCCCGGGACATCCCTTCCCTCCTCGATGAGCCCTCGCCGCACGGCCTCCCTGTGCACCGGCCCCCACCACCCGATGGGCCGGGTCTGGAGGTAGTAGCGCACCAGATGATCCATGCTCTCGGGCTTGGTCATGAGGGTGACGGGGAAGAAGACCAGCGCCCCCAGAGCCATGAGGAGCCAGAACTGGAGGTAGTCGGGCAGGGGCGGGAAGACGCCAAAGGCCGGAAGGATCCAGACCACCAGCCAGGCCACCCCCAGGTTCGCCATCCACGCCGAAAGATAGCCCCAGGCGTTGAAGCGCCACCACACCACCTGGAGGATGTTCGGGAGCCAGATGCCGGCCATCATGAGCCAGAGGGCGAAGATGAGCCACTGGGTGATCTCCTGCATCATCATCCCGTAGAAGAAGGAGCCCAGGAGAAGGACGGCCGTGGCCAGGCGTCCCACCCACACCAGGTCCTTCTCGGTTGCATGAGGCTTCATGTAGCGCTTGTAGAGATCCCGGGTGAAGTAGAGGGCGCCCAGGTTCAGGTGGCTGGAGATGGTGGAGAGGTGGATGGCCAGGATGGCGGCGAAGAAGACTCCGACGAGCCCGGCGGGCAGGAGCTCGAAGCCCAGGCGGAACCACCCCAGCTCATAGGCGGCGGCATCGGTGATTCCCGGAGCCAGGACGAAGAAGGCCAGGATGCTGGCGGCCCAGAGCCCGTTCCGGATGAGGGTGACGGCTCCCCCGGCCCAGATCCCGTAGGAGGCGTCCCGCACCGAGCCCGCCGACTGGATGCGCTGGGCCTCGGGGTACCAGTCGATACTCGTCCCCATCCCGAATCCCCCGACCACAGCAATGACCAGCATGGTGACGAACCAGGCGGCCGGAAAGTCCCCGGAGAAGAGCCCTGTGAAGGCGAAGGCGTTCATCCTCCACCCCTCCCCCATCTCCACCAGGCTTCCCGCCAGCTCCGTCGGTCCCCCCACCGCCGCGATCCCCACCACAGATACGATGAGGATGGCGAAGATGGCCACGATCCCCTGGAGGAAATCCCCCATGACCACCCCCCAGTATCCCGCCACCAGGGTGTAGGCCGCCGTGATCAGGGTCGGGAAGACCAGCCCCACCCAAACGGGCCACCCGAAGACCAGGGCTCCCACCTTCCCCATGGCCATGCCCACCCACCCCAGGATGAACATGTTCATGAAGACCTGCCAACCGGCCATCCATCCACGAAGGAGCTCCGCCCCCATGCCGCCGAACCGCATGATCTGCCACTCGGCCTGGGAGTAGGCCAGGGAGCGCCGAAAGATGCGCGCGCTGACAAACGAGCCGATGGCCGTCCACGCGGTGAAGAAGGTGTACCAGAGCCCCCGGTAGCCGTGGGCGTAGATGACACCCGTGACCCACATGGGGGTGTCGGTGGCGGTGTGGGTGCTGAACACCGATGAGGCCGGGAGCCACCAGGGCAGGCGACGACCGGCCAAGAAGAAGTCGGACTCACTTCGCCGAGCCAGACGGTAGAAGAAGAAGGCGCCGCCCACCAGGAGGAGGAGGAAGGCGCCGGCCCAGAACCAGTCCAATGGGGAGAAGTGGATCAAGAGGCCTCCAGCGTGAGGGCGAAGCTGCCTCGGGGCTGCCGGCCCGGGCAAGGCCGAGAACAGGACAATCGAAGCTACCCCGGCGTCATTCACGCCACAACGTCCCAGGAAGCTGATCGGAAGGGGGGGTGGCCTCGAAGCCCCGATTTCCCAAACTTGTTGACTCCAGTTTCGGATGCCGGGCGCAACGGCATCCTTCGCTTCAATGGAGCAGGAACGTGGCCGACCATCTTGCCGCCATCGGCATCGGAAGCTCCTCCGACGAGGAGCGCAGAGATCAAGTTCGCAAAATACTCAAGGAATCCAGGCCCCACTCCAGGAGGGGCGACAGCATGACCCTCCGCTGGAGCGACGCATCCGGAGCCGAACTCTGGATCTACGTCGACTCCACCGGCGCCATGAAGTCCGTCCAGCCCCACTTCGCCGGAGGGCCGAGAATGAACCTGGAGCTCCAGTCCATCGTGGACCGGCCGGAGGTTTCTCCCTTCGACGGCGGGTTTCTGGGGCTCACCTCCCAGGGAGGGTCGAACCCGACCCTGGGAGGTGGCTTTCCCGTCATCTTCGACGCCCCCGACTTCCCGGACGTCAAGGATGCCTTCCTCACGGCCAAGCACGACGTCGAGCTCGCGGCCTTTGCCCTCGAACTGAGCGTCTATGCCAACGAGGATGCGTTCAGGGAAGCCGAGCCCGACTTGAAAGCCCTGGAGGTCCCCTCCTTCATCCCGGCGGGGATGATGGCGGAAATGGAGGGTGGCTCTCCCACGGCCCATGCCCTCATGGTCGGGAGGATTCTGGAAGCAGAGACCATCAGGAACGAGCTCACCGAGCAGGACTTTCGCCGCCTTCGAATCGAGACGCCGGCAGGCCCCGTGGACATGGTCGTGGATCCGCAGCTCTCGGACGCTCCTCCGGAGGAGGGAAGCATCGTCCAGGCCGGCGCATGGCTCTCGGGACGCCTGGCCCCGGAGGACGACGAGAAGTAAAGCCAAGGAGACAGCCCCATGGTGTTCAAGCGACTTCTGGCCCTTTTGGCCGTGGCCGGCGGCGAACGTCGAGGCCGTCCACGCCGACTACCAGGAGTTGGAGGGCCTCTTCGCCGGGGGTGGCGGAGCCGGCCACGAAGGCGGGCATGACTGAGCTGTCCCGGAGAGAGTTTCTCAGGCGATGGAGCCTGGCGGTCCTGGCCCCATCCGCTCTGAGCGGTATGAGCCCCTTCCCGAGCGACGGTCGGTCCCAGGCCTACGAATCCAGGCGACCTCCCCCGGGGGAGCGCCGCTTCACCTCCCCGACCGTGGAGGAGACCATCCGACGGGTCTCGGCACGGATCCACGACCCGGAGCTGGCCTGGATCTTCGGCAACTGCTTCCCCAACACCCTGGACACCACCGTGGACGTGGGGACCCTGGAGGGGGAGCCCGACACTTTCGTCATCACCGGGGACATCGAGGCCATGTGGCTTCGGGACTCCACCGCCCAGGTCTGGCCTTACCTTCCCATGGTCCCGGAAGACCCGGCACTTCAGCGCCTCATCCAGGGGGTCATCAACCGGCAGAACCGTTGCATCCTCATCGATCCCTACGCCAACGCCTTCAACAAGGAGCCCGGGGAAAGCCAGTGGTCCGACGACCTCACCGAAATGAAACCGGAGCTCCACGAGCGTAAGTGGGAGATCGACTCCCTCTGCTATCCCATCCGTCTGGCCCACAGGTACTGGAAGCTCACCGGGGACATCTCGGTCTTCGATGTGCGCTGGAGGGAAGCCATGGGACTGGTGCTGAAGACACTCCGGGAACAGCAGAGGAAGGACGGTCCCGGGCCCTACAAATTCCAGCGAGTCACAGGCTGGCAGACCGACACGGTGGCGGGGGGCGGGTACGGAAACCCCATCCGCCCCGTGGGCCTCATCGTCTCCATCTTCCGGCCCTCCGACGACGCCACGACCTTTCCCTTCCTGGTTGCCTCCAACCACTTCGCCGTGGTGTCCCTCCGGCAGCTCGCGGAGATGAGCCGGGAGATCGCATCGGACGAAGGGTTCGCGGCTGAATGCCGGGAGCTCGCCGCGGAAGTGGAGACGGCTCTCGAGCTCCACGCCGTGGTGGAGCACCCCGTTCATGGACAGGTGTGGGCCTACGAGGTGGACGGCTTCGGGAATCGGCATCAAATGGACGATGCCAACATCCCCAGCCTCCTCTCCCTCCCCTATCTGGGCGCCTGCGACTCCACCGATCCCCTTTACCTCCGCACGCGGAGTTTCGTCCTGAGCCCCGACAACCCCTACTTTTTCCGCGGAGCGGTGGCGGAAGGGGTGGGCAGTCCCCACGCAGGGCTGGAGATGATCTGGCCCCTGGGGATCACCATGAGGGCCCTCACGGCCACCAGCGACGAAGAGATCGCCCACTGTCTTCGCATGTTGAAGGAAACGCACGGGGGCACGGGCTTCATGCATGAGTCCTTTCATCAGGACGATCCGACCCGTTTCACTCGGGCCTGGTTCGCCTGGGCCAATACTCTCTTCGGGGAGTTGGTCCTGAAGGTGCACCGGGAGAGGCCCCACCTTCTCAGAGGCTGAGCCCATGCGAGTCCTCCCCCTCCTCGCTGCCGGGATCGTCCTGGCGGCCAGCTCGTGTCGTCCACCGGACGCCCCTCCCAAACGGGGAAGCATCGAGGACCTCCGGCCCCTCACGCGTCATGTGGACCCCTTCATCGGCACCGGGGGCCACGGCCACGTCTATCCCGGGGCCACGGTTCCCTTCGGGATGGTCCAACTCAGTCCCGACCAGGGCCGGGGGGGGTGGGACTGGATCGCGGGCTACAACTGGGAGGACAGCCTCCTGGTGGGCTTCAGCCACACGCACCTGAGTGGGACGGGAATCGGGGACCTCCTGGACATCCTGGTGATGCCGGTGAGCTCCTACGTTCCTCTGAACGTGCCCTACCGGGACCGGTGGGACCGGACGGCCCGCTCCCGGTTCTCCCACGGCGATGAGGATGCCTCACCTGGCTACTATCGGGTCTACCTCTGGGATCAGGGGATCGAAGCCGAGCTCACCGCCACCGAGCGGGTGGGTCTGCATCGGTACACCTTCCCCGAGACCAGGGAGCCGGCCCTCTTCCTGGACCTGGGCTACGCCGTCAACTGGGATTCACCCGTGGAAACCCGGATCCGGGTGGTGAACGACACTCTGGTCACGGGCTACCGCTTCAGCACCGGATGGGCCCGGGACCAGAAGCTCTTCTTCGCCATGGCCTTCTCCCGGCCCATTCGCCGGGCCGCCCTTTCCGACTCGGCAGTGGCCCTGGGGGTCATCCCCGACGAGATCCTCACCGGTGGCTCCCCTGCCGCACGCGGGGGGGACCGGGAAACGAGGTCTGCGAACCCGGGGACCCCGGGCCGGGAGCCCGCCGTCGCCACCGCCAAGGCCCTCAGGGCCCTCTTTGCCTTCGATCCTGCCGCCCGGGGGGATCAGCTCCTCCTCAAGGTTTCCCTCTCCTACGTGTCCGAGTCGGGAGCCCTGGCGAACCTGCAGGCCGAAGCCCCGGACTGGGCCTTCGACCGCACCCGGGAGGAGGCCCGGCAGGCCTGGGAGCGGGAGTTCAAGAAGATCCGGGTGAAGGGAGGGACGGACGCGGAGCTTCGTACCTTCTACACCTCCTTCTACAGGACCCGGCTGGCTCCCATCCTCTTCGAGGACGTGGATGGACGGTACCGGGGCGCCGACGGCAGGATCCACCGGGCCGAAGGGTACCGTAAGCACGCCATCTACTCCCTGTGGGACACCTTCCGGGCCCAGCACCCCCTCTTCACCCTCATCGACGGAGACCGGGTGGACGACCTGGTGAGGTCCATGCTCTCATTTCACGACGAGTACGGCCTTCTGCCCGTCTGGTCCCTGGTGGGCAACGAGACCAATACCATGACGGGCCACCACGCGGTGCCCGTCATCGCCGACGCCTACCGAAAGGGCTTCAGGGGCTTCGACGCCGAGAAGGCCCTGGAGGCCATGGTGAAGAGCGCCCGTCAGGATCATCGGGGCCTGGAGCACTACAAGCGCCACGGATACATCCCCACGGAGCTCGAGGTGGAATCCGTCACCAAGACGCTGGAGTACGCCTTCGACGACTGGGGCATCGCCTCCATGGCCGCCGACCTGGGCCACCCGGAGCTGGCCCGGGAGTTCTACGGCCGAGCCGGAGGCTGGCGCCACCTCCTGGACCCCGAGACCCGGTTCATGCGGGGAAAGACGGCGGAGGGTGACTGGGCGGAGCCTTTCGACCCCCGACGCTCGGATCACCGGGAAGGAACCGACTACACGGAAGGGAACGCCTGGCAGCACTCCTGGTTCGTGCCTCATGACGTGGCGGGGCTCATGGAGGCCATGGGGGGGGAGGAAACCTTCCTGGTGAAGCTGGACTCTCTCTTCGAGATGGACTCGGAGATCACCGGGGACGATGTTTCCGCCGACATCTCGGGGCTCATCGGTCAGTACGCCCACGGAAACGAGCCCAGCCACCACATCGCCTACCTCTACAACTACGCCGGCCGTCCCTGGCGAACCGCCGACCGGGTCAGGGAGATCCTGGCGACCCAGTACGACGACACCCCCTTCGGCCTGAGCGGGAACGAGGACTGCGGGCAGATGACGGCCTGGTACGTTCTCTCGGCCCTGGGGCTCTATCCGGTGAACCCGGCCCAGGGCGCCTGGGTCATCGGTAGCCCTCTCTTCCCCGAAGCCACCCTGGAGCTGGGGGGCGGCGCCCGCTTCACCATCCGGGCCGTGGGTGCCTCGGATGAGAACCGCTACGTCCAGGCGGCCACCCTCAATGGCCGAGCCTACAACCGGAGCTACATCTGGCACTCCGACATCCGGAGGGGAGGGGTCCTGGAGCTGGTCATGGGGCCCGAGCCATCGGCCTGGGGCACGGCTCCGGGCAGCCGCCCACCCAGTATGTCGGACCCGGCGCATACGGCCCTCCCGGCCATGGACTCGCCCGGCGGGACAGGTTCGGCTCTGCCAGCCATGGACGTGCCCCGGAGACCCGGACCTGCCACCGCAGCCATGGACTGGCCCGAAGAGGGCGACTCGTCTCGGGGGGCCGTTCCCTCCCCCGCCGATCTGCCCCCGGATGAAGAGATGGCCACTGCGGTCCGGGAGGAATTCCTGCACGCCTGGAACGGCTACCTGGAGCATGCCCGGGGCCATGACGCTCTCCGCCCCCTCTCCCGGAGCCACCGGGACTGGTACGACGCCTCCCTGCTCATGACTCCCGTGGACGCCTTCGACACCATGCTCCTCATGGGGCTGGAGGAGGAGGCCGCCGAGGCCAGGGCCCTGATCCTGGAAGGGCTCTCCTTCGACCACGACTTCCCCGTGCAGGTCTTCGAGGTCACCATCCGGGTCCTCGGCGGCCTCATCACCGCCTACCAGATGGACGGGGACCCCCGCTTCCTGGAGCTGGCCACGGATCTGGCCGATCGCCTCCTGCCGGCCTTCGAATCGGCTACGGGGATGCCCTACGTGAGGGTGAACCTTCGCACGGGCGCGACGGAGTGGCAGGTAAACAATCCGGCGGAGATCGGGACCCTCATGCTCGAGTTCGGCACCCTGAGCCTCATCACCGGAGACCCGAAGTACTACGAAGCAGCCAAAAGGGGGATCACCGAGGTCTTCCGTCGCCGATCGGGCGTCGGGTTGGTGGGGACCACCATCGATGTGGAGACGGGAGCCTGGGAGAACACCTCCTCCCACATCTCGGGGAGGATCGACTCCTACTACGAATACCTTCTGAAGGCCTGGCTTCTCTTCGACGACGAGGACTTCCGGGAGATGTGGGAGGCCGGCGTCGAGGCGGTGGAGATCTACCTGGCCGACGAGGTGGACGGTTGGCTTTGGTACGGCCACGCCGACATGCACTCCGGTGAGCGCACGGCCACCCGTTTCGGGGCCCTGGACGCCTTCTGGCCCGGGGTCCTGGCCCTCGCGGGGAGGATGGAACGGGCGGCATGGCTCCAGGAGTCGGTCTACCGGATGTGGACCACGTACGACGTGGAGCCGGAGCAGATGGACTACGCCACCATGGAGATCGTCCACGGGGGCTACCCCCTCCGGCCCGAGGCGCTGGAGTCGGCCTACATCCTCCACACTCTCACCGGAGACGAACGCTACAAGGCCATGGGATGGGACATCTTTCGGCGCATCGTCCGCTGGTGCCGGAACGAGGTGGCCTTCGCCCACCTGGAGGACGTGAGGACCAAGGAGCAGGCCGACGGCATGGAGAGCTTCTTCCTGGCCGAAACCCTCAAGTACGCCTACCTGCTCTTCGCCCCGGAGGAGACCCTGGACTACCGGGACGTCATCTTCAACACCGAGGCCCACCCCATCCGGAGGACATGGGAATGAGAGGGAACACCGACGCCCGCCCGAAGCGGGAACTCCCGGGAAGGCAACTGCGGAACGCCGTCCCCGGTGCCACCCGTGCCTTCTTTCTCATCCTCGCCGCGGCTCTCGCCGCCTGCCAGCCCCGGAGCCCGGCCGTGGAGGTCATCTCCCTGAACCAGGGATGGACCTTCACCGGCTCGGACACCTTCACCTCGGGGTTTTCGGCCACCGTCCCCGGGACCATCCACACGGACCTCCTGGACAACGGCCTCATCCCGGACCCCTTCTGGCGGGACAACGAGCTGGTTCTTCAGTGGATCGGAGAGGAGGACTGGACCTACCGCACCACCTTCCAGGCCCCCACGGAACTGGTGGAGAACGAGGCTCTGGAGCTGGTGTTCCATGGGCTGGACACCTTCGCCGAGGTTCGCCTCAACGGCGCCCCCATCCTGAAGACGGACAACATGTTCAGACGGTGGCGGGTGGACGTCACCGGCCAGGTGCAGGCCGGCGAAAACACCCTGGAGGTCCACCTTGCGTCTCCCCTCCCTCCGGCCCTGGAGGCCCGGGGCGCCCTACCCTACGAGCTCCCCGCGGGAAACGACCGTGGCGAGCCGCCTTCCAGGGTCTTCGTCCGTAAGGCGGCCTACCACTACGGGTGGGACTGGGGTCCCCGCTTCGTGACCAGCGGGATCTGGCGGGATGTGGAGCTGGTGGGATGGACCGGCGCCCGCATTCGAGATCTCCACCTTCTCACCGACTCCCTCACGCCGGAGCGGGCCTTTCTCACGGCCGAAGTAGAGGTGGAAGTCTCCCTCCTGGAGGCTGAGAGCCGAGCCGCTGGGGGGGGTGTTCCGGCCCGGCTGACCCTCTCCAGCCCCCGGGGGGCCTTCTCCCCCGTGGAAGAGGAGGTCCCTCTGGAGCCGGGGATGAACCGCTTCAGTCTCCCCCTGGAAATCCCCGACCCTCGGCTCTGGTGGCCCAACGGTCTCGGAGAGGCCCACCTGTACACCGTCGGGGCGGCCCTGGAGGCCGGGCGCCGGGCGGACTCGGCCCGGGCCCGGATCGGCCTCAGGACGCTGGAGCTGGTCACGGAGCCGGACAGCATCGGAGAGTCCTTCTTCTTCCGCGTCAACGGCCGCCCCGTTTTCATGAAGGGGGCCAACGTCATCCCCCTGGACCACTTCACTCCCCGGGTCACGGAGGACGACTACCGGAACCTCTTCGAGGACGTGGTCCGGGCCAACATGAACATGCTCCGGGTTTGGGGTGGGGGAATCTACGAGGGAGATCTCTTCTACGACCTGGCCGACGAGCACGGGGTCCTCATCTGGCAGGATTTCATGTTCGCCAACGGGATGTACCCCGGGGACGCCCCCTTCCTGGAGAACATCCGGGCCGAGGCGACCCAGCAGGTCCGCCGCCTCCGAAACCACCCCAGCCTGGCCCTCTGGTGCGGGAACAACGAGATGGACGAGGGATGGCACCGATGGGGCTGGGCAAGAGCCTACGAAACGCCGGAGGACTCGGCTGCGGTGTGGAACGCCTATGAAGCCATCTTCCACGACATCCTGCCCGACGTCGTGGCCGCCGAGGATCCCGCCCGGCGGTACTGGCCCTCGTCACCCTCCCTGGGATGGGGGGATCCCGAAAGCCTGAATCGGGGGGACAGTCACTACTGGGGGGTCTGGCACGGCCGGGAGCCCTTCCGGGTCCTCACCGAGAAGCTTCCCCGGTTTTCCAGCGAGTTCGGCTTCCAGGCCTTCCCGCCCATGGCCACGGTGGAAGCGTTCACGGAGCCGTCGGACCGGGGCCTCTACCATCCCATCATGCTGGTCCACCAGAAGCACCCCATCGGCAACGAACTCATCTCCGAGTACATGGAACGGGACTACCCGGTACCCTCCCGTTTCGACGACTTCGTATACGTGAGCCAGCTCCTCCAGGCCCGGGGTATGAGGACGGCCTTCGAGGCCCAGCGCCGGGCCATGCCCCGGACCATGGGCACCCTCTACTGGCAACTCAACGACACCTGGCCCGCGGTGTCCTGGTCCAGCCGGGACTACTTCGGGCGCTGGAAGGCCCTGCACTACGCCGCCGGGGAGTCCTTCGCTCCCCTCCTCCTCTCCCCCGTGCTCAGGGACGGGACGGTGGAGGTCTGGGGCGTATCGGACCTGGCCGACCCTGCGGAGGGCACCCTCCGGATGGAGCTCCTGACCTTCGATGGCACGGTTCTGTGGCAGGCCCCGGTCCCCACCACCCTCCCGGCCAACGGCAGCGCCCTCCTCTGGAGCATGCCGGCGGCCGAAGTCCTCGGCGACGCCGATCCCGGGAGAACGGTCTTCGTGACCGGACTGCAGCAGGAGGAGGGGGTGGGGGCGTCGGGCACCCCCGGTCCCCGAGCCCGCCGGGCCCTCCTCTACTTCCTGCGCCCCAAGGAGCTGAAGCTGGAGGCTCCGGCCATCCGGATTCAGGCCGAGGCGAACCCCCAGGGGGTCCTTCTCACCCTCACCTCCGATCGTTTGGCCAGGGATGTCTACCTGACCCTGGAAGGGGTGCGCTTCCCGAGGAACTTCTTCGACCTTCTCCCGGGGCGGCCCCTGTCCCTCCTCCTGAGCACCGACCTGGAGCCGGGCCGGGTGGAGGAGGAGCTCCGGGTGCGAACCCTGGCCGAAATCCCCGGGGAGGGGATGGAGGCGGGTGGGAGAGAGAGGGATGACGGGTCCTGAACGGAGGAGGGGCGGTGCGGCCGGATGCCAGGCCCTGCGCCGGGGGGTCGAAGGCGACATACCCCGAACGCCTCCACCTCAGTTGTTCTTGGCGCCGGTGTTGATCCAGTTCTTGAGGTTGGTCAGATCAATGTTGTCCAGAGGCGACCCGTTCAGCGGCATCCGGGCGCCCACGCTCTGACGGCCCTCCACTTTGATGATCAGATAACTGTCGTCGGCGTTGCCGGGGGTGACCCGGGCCGCAGTGGACTGAGTAGAGGTAACGTTCACCAGGTTCCCGTAGGAGTTTCCGGTTCTGAGATCCAGGCCGGCCTGCTGGGATGCGCCGTGGCAGGACGAGGCCGCGCACCCTTTGCGGTTGAAAATCTCCTGGATGACGTTGGCGTAGGAGGGATCGGCCACGATCTCTCGGGTATTGCCGTCGCCGCCACCGGTGTCCTCGTCCTCGTCCAGGCCCATCCCCCCCTCTCCTCCACAGGCGACGAGAGCCAGAGCGATGAGGCCGGTGAACAGCGTAGAGCGCAGAGTCTTCATAGGGATGCTCCTCTTTGGAGAAAGGTCAGAATCGAAGAAGGCGGGTGATGGCGAAGCCCAGGCGCCATTCGTCGGCCTCGAAAGGGAAGTCGGATCCCGCCAAAAACTGCGAGGGATTCAAGCGGATGGAGTTGGTGACGAAGACCTTGAAGAAGTGCCCCCCCGTCTCCAGTTCGATCCCGACGGTCCCCGGGTCGTTCGGCAGCTCCCCGGAACCCTCACCCAACCGCCACTCCCCCAGGACGCTCACGACTTCGTTGAGATACCACTGGGCATAAAGACCCAGGTACAACTCCTGTAGCCTGTCGGTGGAATCGGGCAGCACATTGTGCAGGAAGGACGGCACCAGGCCCAGCGCCAGGCGATCGGCGAGAAGCGTGTTCAGGACGAGCTGGCCATAGGCCTGAAAGGCTTCTCCGGCCTCCCCATTTGAGTCGGGCAGATCGTTCCAGGCCCCTCCTGCTTGAACGGCCACCAGGAGGGGGAATGGACCAGCGTCCGTTTCCCAGGCCCGGAACTTCAGTTGGATGTCCAGGTTGTCCTGGAGGTTGCTCCGACCCAGGGTGACGAGGACCCGGTCGTGGGGGGCATACCCGAGGGCCAACCTCATGGTCGCCCCTCCGTCCAACCCCCAGAGCGCGTCATAGCCTGACGAGATGGCGGGAAGAAAACGGTGGGCGACTTCGAATTGCCACTCTCCCCGCCTCAGGGTTTCCGCCGTGGGGAGATTGATGGCCTGCGTTGCGTGAAACGCCGTCAGGGGGGAACGAGTCACCTCGAGGCGCCGTTCCCACTGGCGGGGCCGCTCCTGAGAAGCCAGGGGAGTGCTCATGAAGAGCACGAGGGAAATCACGGCCATGGTCATCAGACCTGGGCTTCGCAGATCGGGGGCGCCCATCCCGGATCGCTCCCGGGGCACCACCTGTCGAAAGGCAGCAGTCATCAATCCTCCCTCACGGTTGAGAGGTTCATATGGAAATCCAGGGATAACTCCATGACTTCATCGATCTTCATGAACATGAGCTTGGGTATGGGGATTCCGTGGTCAGAGAGAGCCACCGGGAACTCGCACCGGATCCGGAGGCGCCGGGGAGGCTCCTCCCTTGTCGCTCCCGGTTCAACGACTTCGACGTCGCACTCCACCCCCCGGGATCGCTCCACACCATGAATGGCCAGGGTTCCCCGGGCTTCGACCCAGAATCCCCCGTCCTCTGATCGCCTCAGGGCCTCGATTCCCCCGGCGAAGGTCGCGAAGGGGAAGACCTCCGTTTCCAGATAGTTGTCACGCATGTGCCGATTTCGCAGGCCGATCCCGGTATCGAGGCTGGCAAGATCGACTTCGAAGTAGAACTCGCTCCTCGTGAGATCGGTCTCTCCGGTCAGGCCGTCTCCCTCCAGGTAGACGAATCCGTCGACGCGGTTCGTGACCCCCTTGAAATCCTCCAGTGGGGCGTCGGAGAGAAAGCTGACCCGGTTGGCCGCACCCACGTTCACGTGGTATTCCTGAGCCGCCGCTCGTTCAGCGAACCCCACGGCCAGGAAAACGACAGCCGCATGAGTCAGGACCCGGGGTCCGGTGATACATGGCATGGAGTCGACCTTTCCGTTCTCTTGAAGGAACCGATCAAAGGACATCTACGGTCGATAGAGAAAATGTTTACACTTAAACGAACCCCCTGAGCCCTCCCGGGGTTCCCGAAAGGCGCATTTAACATTTTTCGGGTCCGGAGCCTCTACCGGTACGGATGGGAGTTCAACCAATCACGGAGGTGGACGGAATGACCAGGTGGATGAAGGTGTTGGCGTTGTCGGGTCTCGTGCTTGCGACCACGACAGGCTGTGATGAGGGGACGACGGGCCCTGAGGCTATGGATGCCGAGGCGCTCCGGGCCGAGGTAGCCCTGGTGACGGCTGACGGGGTGCTTCAGGACCTGTCCCTGATTCAGAGCCCAGGGCTCTTCGGGTTGGGCTTCGGTGGCGCGGGAGCGCTGGGGGCCCCCGGGCAGGGGCAGGGTGGACCGTGCCATGCCATGGGAGGAGGAGCCTTCCAGTGTCCCGCCATGGTGAGAGACGGGTTCACGGTCGAACGCACCGTGACCTTCCATGACGTGAACGGTGGTGTCATGGACGGGTTCGAGAGGGGCGTGACCGACAAGGTTCATCTCGTGATGGACGCTTCGGGAACCATCGAGAGAGCCTTCTGGAGCGCCGCCATCGTGCGGCACCGGGACATGACCATCGAAGGTCTCACCACCGACCTGCACACGGCCAACGGGACCAAGACCGAAGAGGTTCACCGGAGCCGGAATCCGGCGGATGGGTCCAGCCGAAGCTTCGACATGACGGGATCCTCCACGATCGAAAACGTGGTCCACGCGGTGCCCCGCAGCGAGAATCCGTACCCCCTCTCCGGGACCATCACCCGGCAGGTCCATGTGGTGGTCAAGGAGGACGGGGAGATCATCGGGGAGAGGGACGTAACGGTAGTCATCACCTTCGATGGCACACAGTTCGCCACCATGACGGTGGACGGTGAGACCTTCCGGATCGACCTGGCGGCCCGACAGGTCAACGGTCGCCGGGGCAAGAACGGCTGACGGGAGGAGAAGGGAGGGGTGAGCGGGGGGCGATGCCATCGTCCCCCGCTTTTTTTGCATTCGGGCGGCGCCGGAAAGGGCCCCGCCTCGACAGGCCGTGTCCAGCCTTCGATATTCCCTTCAACGGACATCCCGGCTTCGGCCGGACCCGGTCTTTTGCGCTCGAAGCGTCAGGAGTGACATGCTCGGCAGGCGGAACTCCATCCGCACCCTCCTTTCGGCCCTTCTGGTCACCCTGATCCTCCCTCTGGTGGGTCTTCTGGCCTTTGCCGAGTACCGGAGCTACACGGGGAACCTGAACCGGGCCCGGGACGGTCTCATGTCCACCGCCGACGCGGCGTCCATGGGGATTCGGCAGTTCCTCAACGAGTCGGAACGGATCCTGGGCGAGCTCTCCCGGAACCCGGACGTACGGGCCCTGGACCCCGGCCGCTGCCCGCCGGCCTTCCAGGTCCTCGGAGACCTCTTCATTCCCCGGTATACCAACATCTTCACCTGGACCGTGGACATGCGGCGAATCTGCTGGGCCCGCCCCGAACTGCCAGAGGACGAACCGTTGGGCAGCCCCCCGGGACTCGATGAGATTTTGGCCTCCGAGGGCTTCACCATCACTCCCGTCCACGAAGGCACCTCCACCGGCATCTGGACGACGGGCCTGTCCTATCCCCTTCGCAACGGCGCAGGTGAAAAGACCGGGTTCGTCACGGTGTCGGTGGATCTCATCCAATTTCAGGAGATCCTGGAGGATCTTGAGCCCCCGGGGGACGGAGTCATCTCGGTCTGGGACACCAACGACTGGACGGTGGTGGCTCGCTCACGGAATGCCGACAGGTGGGTGGGTCGGGCGCAGCCAATGCCGAACGCCTGGCAGCCCGACGATCCCGCATCCGAAGCCCGGGGGTTCTCCGAAGCCCGGAACCTGGAAGGGGAATTTTTCCTCTGGGGATTCACCCGTGTCCCGGGCACGTCGTGGGTGGTTTTCGCCGGCCGGCCCGCCGCTGCCGTTCAGGCCGGCATCGTAAGGCAGGCGGTGCTCTCTTCAATTCTCACGCTTCTCCTCCTCGGCGTGACCTTCCTCCTGGGTCTCCGGGTCTACCGGACCATCACCAGGCCCCTCAACCAACTCGTTTCCGAGACCGGACAGGCCCTCCCCGGAGAGACCTCACCCCTCACGGTGGGCGGCCCGGAAGAAATCGCCCTGGTGGCCCGGCGATTCAACGAAGCCTGGAATGCCCGGGAGGAAGCCGAGCGGGAACGAATGCGCTCCGACGAGCGCTACCGGTCCCTGGTAGAGAATGCCGTGACGCCCATCTACGTCTCCACCGAGGAGGGCCAGTTCCTGCAGGTGAACCAGGCCATGGTGGACCTCCTGGGATACGAGAGCCGGGAGGAGCTCCTGGCCACAGCGGTGTCGGACCTCTACGCCTCCCATGAAGACCGGCTGGCGACCCTGGAGGAACACGGCTCCAAGGACGTCTTCAAGGGAGTCCAGGTGGAGTGGCAACGAAAGGACGGGGAGCATCGCACCGTCCGGCTCCTGGGGCGCCGCCTGGTGACCCGGGACGGGGAGACGGCCTGGGAGGTCATCGCCGAAGACGTCACGGAGCTGACCAACCTCCAGGCCCAGTACCTTCAGGCCCAGAAGATGGAGGCCCTGGGCCGGATGGCCGGCGGAATCGCCCACGACTTCAACAACCTGCTGACCGTGGTGCAGGGCCGGGCGGATCTCATTCTGGCGGATCCCCGGGTAGGCGAGGACCTCAAGGCCCAGATTCGCGAGATCTCCGAGGCCGCCCGTCGAGGAGGAGCGCTCAACCGGGAGCTCCTCGCCTTCGGCCGGCGAACGGCCGTGGAGGAAGCGGCGCTGGACCTCAACCGGATCATCCGGGAGTTCGAGACCATTCTGCGACGGGCCGTTGGAGAGGAGGTCCGGGTCAGGATCAACCTCACCCCCGATCCGGCCACCATTCGGGGAGCCCGGAGTCAGGTCGAGCAGGTCATCATGAACCTGGTCGTGAACTCCCGGGATGCCATGCCCCGGGGCGGAGACCTTCTCGTCGAAACGTACCATGCCGACGTTTCGAAGGAAGATACCGCCGCCTACCCCGAGGCCGCCCCCGGCTACCATGTCGTTCTCGCCGTAAGCGATACCGGAACGGGGATCGATCCGGAGGTGCTTCCGAACATCTTCGAGCCCTTCTTCTCGACGAAGGACGAAATGGAGGGGACCGGCCTGGGTCTTTCCACGGTGTA
The DNA here is from genome assembly GCA_964464555.1 of uncultured Gemmatimonadaceae bacterium. Lineage (GTDB taxonomy): Bacteria > Gemmatimonadota > Gemmatimonadetes > Longimicrobiales > Gaopeijiaceae > CAYXGM01. Next base: position 26,761 of record CAYXGM010000042.1, read on the forward strand.
CGGCATCGTGGTGGAGGCCGGCGGACATCTGAGGGTGGAGAGCAGCCCCGACGAAGGCACCACCTTCCGGGCCTTCTTCCCCGCCGAAGACCTGGGCCAGGACGAGGTGCACGCTCCCCGGGCCGAGGCTCTTCCCCAGGGGGGATCGGGGGTCATTCTGCTGGCCGAGGACCAGGAGGCCGTAGCCAAGCTCACCACCCAGATCCTGGAAGCCGCGGGCTACGAGGTGATCGCCGCCGCCGACGGTACCGAAGCCCTGGCGAGGGCCCGGGAAAGGGACGGCACCATTCACCTCCTCCTCTCCGACATCGTCATGCCCGGCCTGCGGGGACCCGAGCTGGCCGAAACGCTGGTCGGCGAGGAGATCATTGATCGAGCGGTCTTCTTCTCGGGCTACGCCGAGGGCATGAAGGACGACTCCCTCACCGGGCTCCAGGCGTGGGAGTTGATTCCCAAGCCCTTCAAGGCGGCTCAGCTCCTGAAGGCCATCGAAAGAGTGCTGAAGGCCTGAGCCCCGAGCGGCTCAACCCCCCCCCGAAGCCAGGAAATCCAGCGTCAGGTTCGCCATGGCCCTCACCCCCACCGGGAGGGCCGCCTCGTCGGCGAAGAAGTAGGGCGAATGGTTGGGCGCGGCCCGGCCGGCGGGAATGCTGTCGGGCGTGACCCCCAGGAAGAAGAAGAGGCCGGGGATCTCCTGTTGGTACGCCGCGAAGTCTTCGCTCCCCGTGATGGGCGGCACCTCCATGGCCATGCCGGGACCGGCCACCCGCTCCAGGGTCGGAGCCATTCGTCGTGTCAATTCGGGATCGTTGTAGGTCACCGGGCCGCCCCGGGAAAGGAAGACCTCGGCTGAAGCCCCGGCAGATTCGGCGATGCGTTCGGCGGTCCTCCGGATCCCCTCCCGGATCCGGTCCTGCATCTCCTCATCCAGGGTCCGTACCGTCCCCACCATCACCACGCTGTCGGGGATGATGTTGCTCCGTACGCCCCCGTTGATCTGGCCGATGGTCACCACCGCCGGCGCCCGGGTGAGATCCGCCTGGCGGCTCACCACCGTCTGCAGACCCAGGATGATCTGGGCCGAGGTGACGATGGGGTCCACGCCCCCCCAGGGCATGGCTCCGTGGGTCTGCCGTCCCCTGACCACGATGCGCAGCGTCTGGACCGAGGCCATGAAGCCTCCGGCCCGATACCCGATGGTGCCGGTGAGAGTCGGCATGACGTGCAGCCCGAAGATGGCGTCGGGGCGCGGGTCCTCCAGGACCCCCTCCCGGATCATGAGGGCCGCTCCGCCTTCCTCCCCCGGTGGAGCCCCCTCCTCGGCCGGCTGGAAGATGAACTTCACCGTTCCCGGGAGCCTCTCGCGCATCCCGGCCAGAACCTCCGCCGCGCCCATGAGGATGGCCATGTGGTTGTCATGCCCACAGGCGTGCATCACCCCCACCTCCTGACCGTTGTATTCGGTCCGCACCCGGGAAGCGAAGGGAAGATCCACCAGCTCGGTGACCGGAAGCGCATCCATGTCGGCCCTGAGCGCCACCACCGGCCCGGGCCGCCCTCCCTCGAGCAGCCCCACCACCCCCGTGTGCGCGACACCGGTCCGGACCTCCATCCCCAGGGAGCGGAGGTGCTCCGCCATGAGCTCCGACGTGCGGAACTCCCGGTTGCCGAGCTCAGGATGCTGGTGAAGGTCCCGGCGCCAGGCGACGAGCCGGTCGGTGATCTCCACGATGCGGGCGTCGGCCTCGGAGCGAAGAGCCTCCAGATCGGATGTCTGGCAAGCGGCCCCAGGTGGAGTCGTCAGGCAAAGGAGAATGAGGAGGCCGCCCAGGAGGACCTCCCGGGCAACCCGTAAGGGACGAGGCGTGAGGTGGATCATGTCCGGCACCCGGAACCAGATGAGAACAGTGGAAAGGGGAAACGCAACACGGTCCGCTCAACATCCCCGGAGGTCACCCCGGGGGCAAGCCCCCACCCAGAATCGGCACCGTACACCCCGGGACGCCCGCCTCAGACATCCAGGTTCTTGACGTACCGGGCGTTCTTCTCGATGAAGGCCTTCCTGGGCTCGACGTCGTCACCCATGAGCTCGTCGAAGAGACGGGAGGCCATGGCCCCGTCCTCGATGTCCACCCGGAGGAGGGTGCGGGTCTCCGGGTCCATGGTGGTCTGCCAGAGCTGTTCGGGGTTCATCTCCCCCAGCCCCTTGTAGCGCTGGATGGAGACGCCCTTGCCTCCCTCGCCCCCCTTCCCGTTCCCGAGACGGGCCTGGTACTCGTTTCGCTCGTCATCGGAAAAGGCGTAGAACTCCTGCTTGCCCTTGAAGACCCTATAGAGAGGGGGCTGGGCGATGAACACGTGACCGGCCTCGATGAGCTCGGGCATCTGACGGAAGAAGAAAGTGAGGAGGAGAGTCCGGATGTGGGCGCCGTCCACGTCCGCATCGGTCATGATGATGATTTTGTGATACCGGAGGCTCTCCAATTCGAAGTCCTCCCGGATCCCGGCGCCGATAGCGGTGATGATGGCCCGGATCTCGTCGTTGGAGAGGATCTTGTCGATGCGGGCCCTCTCCACGTTGAGGATCTTCCCCTTCAGGGGCAGGATGGCCTGGTAGGATCGGTCTCTGCCCTGCTTGGCCGACCCCCCCGCCGAGTCCCCCTCCACGATGTAGAGCTCGCAGAGGGATGGATCGGAGATGGAGCAGTCCGCCAGCTTCCCGGGGAGCACCCCGCTCTCCAGGGCGCTCTTCTTTCGAGCCAGGTCCCGGGCCTTCCGGGCCGCAGCCCGGGCCCGGGCTGCCTGGACGGCCTTTTCGATGATGGCCTTTGCAGCCTTGGGGTTCTCGTCAAGAAAGATGGACAGTTGCTCGTTCACCGCCGCTTCCACGGCTCCCCGGACCTCCGAATTCCCCAGCTTGGTCTTGGTCTGCCCCTCAAACTGGGGCTCCATCACCTTCACGCTGAGAACGCAGGTCAGCCCCTCCCTCACATCGTCCCCACTCAGCCCATCGGTGTCTTTCTTGAAGAGCTTGTTCTTACGTCCGTAGTCGTTGATGGTCCGGGTGAGGGCGGCCTTGAAGCCGGTCAGGTGAGCCCCTCCTTCGTGGGTGTTGATGTTGTTCACGAAGGTATGGGTATTCTCGCTGAAGCCATCGTCGTACTGCATGGCCAGCTCGATCTCGGCCTCCTCCCGACTGGTCTCGAAATAGATCATCGTGGGGTGAAGGGGGTTGCGGCTCCCCCGGAGGAACTCCACGAAGGAGGCCAGCCCTCCCTCGTAATAGTACTCCTCGTCCCTGCCTTTTCCGTTGTCGGAGCGCTCGTCGATGAAGAAGATCCGCAACCCCTTGTTCAGGAAAGCCAGCTCCCGGAGCCGGTTGGATAGGGTCTCGGAGTTGAAGGTGAGCTCGGTAAAGGTCTCGGGATCGGGCTTGAAGGTGACGATGGTGCCGCTCCCCTTGCCCTTTCCCAGGTCCTCGAGCTCCGTCTCCTTGATCCCCCTGGAAAACCGCTGCCGGTAGTTGTGGCCGTCCCTGGTGATGCGCACTTCCAGCCACTCCGAGAGGGCGTTCACGACACTGACACCGACGCCGTGCAGCCCGCCGGACACCTTGTAGCTGGACTTGTCGAACTTCCCCCCCGCGTGGAGCCGGGTCATGGCCAGCTCCACGCCGGGCACCTTCTCCGTGGGGTGGATGTCCACGGGGATGCCTCGGCCGTTGTCTTCCACCCGAACGGCCTCATCGGGGAGGATGGTGACGCTTACCTCGGTGCAGTATCCGGCCATGGCCTCGTCGATGGAGTTGTCCACCACCTCGTACACCAGGTGATGAAGCCCCCGGGACCCGGTGGACCCGATGTACATGCTCGGACGCTTCCGGACCGCCTCCAGGCCCTTGAGAACCTGGATCTGGCGGGCCGTGTACTCCGTTCCCTTCTTTCCACCCGTTGTCTTCTTCTTCGCCGTCATGCAACCGTTCCTGTGTTGGTGGCGGGGATACCCTCTGCAATCAACTCTCCGCCAGAACGAACACGATCTTCTCGATGAGAGCCTCGGTGCGGCCCTCGTTGACCCGTTCCAGGATCTCTTCCTTCATGAGGTTCAGCTCCATGAGCCAGGGGCTGGACCTGACCTCGACGATGAGAGTCGAGTCCCGAACCCCCTGAGCCCTGGTGACCCTCCCGATGGTCTCTCCCACCCGCTCATCCCAGTCCTCCACCACCTCGGCCCGAGTCACCGCCTCCCGCAGCCCCCGCTTCTGCAGAAAGCCCCCGAGGAGCTCTCCGACTCGTTGCGGGCCTTTCACGTCGTCCATGGTGCTCCTCCTGGAGACCGCGGAATCCTCCGGCCGGTTTCCTCAGCTTTCGACGCCGCCGTCCCGGATCCACCACCGGGGCAGGGAGTCCCGGCGCAGGCGGATGTCGCTCTCCTTGGGAACCGTGAGGATGACCTGACCCGTCTCCTCCTCCTCCATGAGGGCCATGACCCGGTCGCTCCGGCCGGGATCCAACTCGGCAAAAACGTCGTCCATGAGGACAATGGGCTCCTGCTTTCGAGCCTCCCTCACCGTGGCTGCCTCTACGAGGCGAAGGGCCAGGGCACCGGTTCGGATCTGTCCTCCAGAGCCGAAATCCCTGAGGGCCCGGGGGTGCCCGCACTCCAGCACCGTGAGCTCCAGGTCATCCCGATGGGGTCCCACCACGGTGTTGCCGAGTCTTCGTTCCCTCTCCCCGTTCTCCTGCAGGCCCTCCAGAAATCGAGGAGCGATTCTTTCGACATCGTCCTCCGCTTCGAGGCGAACGTCGGGCCGGTAGGCCAATCTCCCCTCCTGGTCTCCGGAGATCCTGCGAAAATAGGCCTCGAAAGCACCGGTCCACCGCTTCACCCAGGCGAGGCGTGCAGCCATGACCCTGGATCCACTGGTCACGAGGCCGTCATCCCAGACCCGCACGGCTCCGGCACCGTCTTCGTCTTTCAGAGCGGCGTTCCGCTGGCTCAAGATCTGTCTGTACCTCTGGAGCTCCTGAAGGTAACCGGAGTGGTTCAGGGAGAGGACGATGTCCAGGAACCTCCGACGGGCGCTCGGACCGTCGCTCACCAGCGTCACGTCTGCCGGAGAAAAGACGACCGCAGCCAGCCTCCCCAGTCCGTCCCCCAACCGCTCGGGCTCAATCCCGTCGATGGTGACCTTCTTCCGTCTTCCCCTGAGCTGAAAGGCCGCGGCCAGCTCCGTTCGCCCCCCGGAAACCTCATCCTCGAGATTCCCTCGCACCCTGAAAAACCCTTTATCGAAAGCCACAAGGCGAGGATCTCTGGCCCCACGAAAAGACCGGAAGGTCTCCAGATAGTAGATGGCTTCGAGAAGATTCGTCTTGCCCTGGGCGTTCTCCCCGACGATGGCGACGCCCTGGGATGGGAGGTCCAACTCCTGGTCTGCCAGGTTCCGGAAATTCCGGACGTGAAGACCGCTCAGATACACGGTAGGAGGCCCGGGAAGATCCCTTTCAGCATAGAGGAATCTACTCTTTCGGCCCGTTTTTGGCTACCCCGGAAGAGATGTGAAAAGCCTTGAAAGAGAAGGGCTTCCAGCGTTTTGCGGGAAAACCCGCCCGGGCCCGCCGGAGAGGCAGAAGAAGGCCCGGCCCCCAGGGATGGATGAGGACCGGACCGCGGTACGGCGCCCATCGTCCGGGAGGGACGAAGTCCTATCGCCTGGCCGGCGTCAACGGCCCTTGAACTCGGCCTTCCGCTTCTCCAGGAAGGCCGTCATTCCCTCTTTCATGTCTTCGGTGGACGAGAGGAGCCCGAAGTAGGAGGACTCCACGCCCTGGGCTTCCACCAGGGTGAGATCCATGGCCCGGTAGACCGACTCCAACGCCATACGCACGGCCAGGGGGCCGTGTCTGGTGATGGCCCGGACCTTGGTCTTGGCCTGCTCCAGGAGCTCCTCTTGAGGAACCACCGCGTTGACCAGGCCAAAGGTCTCGGCCCGGGCAGCGTCGATCATCTCCCCCGTCAGGGTGAGCTCCAGGGCCCGGCCCAGTCCGATGAGTCGAGCCAGGCGAATGGTGCCCCCGTAGCCGGGGATGATCCCCAGTCCCACCTCGGGAAGGCCAAACCTCGCCTTGTCGCTTGCGACCCGCAGATGACACGCCATGGCCAGTTCCAGCCCCGCTCCGAGAGCGTACCCACCCACCGCCGCCACCACCGGCTTGGTGAACCGCTCGATGGCCTTGAACACTCCCTGACCGCGACGGCTCACCTCCACTCCCGAGACCGCCGTCATTTGAGCCAATTCCCCGATATCCGCTCCCGCTACGAAGGCCTTCTCCCCCGCTCCGGTAAGGACGACACCTCGAACCTCCTCATCCCCGCGAAGGCTGTCGAAGGCCTCCCCGAGCTCGACGATCACCTCTGCATTCAGGGCGTTCATCTTTTCCTGACGTTCTATGGTGACGATGGCCAGTTCGCCGTCCCAGGAAAGCTTGACGAATTGCAGATCACTCATGGGACCCTTCCTCTCTTTTTTGGTGCCGACGAAAGGGGAGCCCGGCCTCAGTCGGCCCGAATGGCAAAAGGCTGTAAAAGAGGGCGAAAAGTAGGCAGGCCCGCATCGGGACGCCAGAATTCCGACCAGGCGTCCCGAAACCCGGTCGGATCGCCCCTGAAGCCATTCCAATTTCCCCTCCCCCTCCCTACCTTTTCCCATTGTCCCCGAAACACGGGCTCTTTACCCCCAAAGCACAGTGACGTCAGGAGTGTACCACGATGGCTCGGTCTCTGAACAAAGTGATGCTCATCGGGAACGTGGGCAGCGACCCCGAGATCCGGATGACCCCCTCGGGAACCAAGGTCGGGAAGGTGTCCCTGGCCACCAACCGAACCTACCAGGACCGAAGTGGACAGCAGCAGGAGCGCACCGACTGGCATCGCCTCACCTTCTTCGGGCGGCTGTCCGACATCGTGGAGCAGTGGGTCAACAAAGGCGACCGGCTCTACGTGGAGGGGCGGATCGAGTACTCCCAGACCCAGGACGACCAGGGCGGAACCCGCTACTGGACCGACATCGTGGTCAACGAGATGGTCATGCTCGGATCCGGAACCGGGGGTCCGGCGGACGGGGGA
>CAYXGM010000043.1:0-33197 GCA_964464555.1 uncultured Gemmatimonadaceae bacterium
CGCAGCAGACGGCCGCCAACGCCGAGGAGAGCTCCAGCGCCAGCGAGGAGCTCACGGCCCAGGCCCAGGATCTCAGGGTCCTGGTGGGAGCCTACTCCATTTCCGGCGTCACCGGGGCCGCCGAGGGAGGCAAACGCCGCTGGAGCTCGGCACCGGCCGCGGCCCCGCCCGCCACCTACGGTGCCCCGGCGGGGGAGAGGGAAGGGGACACGGGCGGTGGTGTCCGGGCCGAGGAGGCCATCCCCTTCGACGACGAGGAAGAGCAGGGAGTCCTGAGCGAGTTCTAGACCGAAGTTCCCCACGTGAAGGAATATGAGACTCCTTGTGGGCTGGGTCGGGTGATCTGGTCGAAGGTGATGTGCTCGCCGACCCGAATGGTGTTCTTGGTGAGCGTGGCCAGGTCCCGGAGCAGGGTCTGGAAGCTGTGAACGGGAAGGCCCTCCCCGGTCCGCTTCCGGCTGGCCTTCTGGTCCGCCTCCTCGGAGCGCTGGGCCGGGGCCACGATGGAGTCTCGTCTCTCCTGCCCGGCCTCGGGATCATTCGCTTTGAAGGCGGCGACCAATAGGACGCCACACGCCACACGTCCAAATACGGGTATCCGAGCTCATCCTCTCGGTAGCTGACGAGCAGATCCTCATCCAGGAAGACTCTGTAATCACCGTGAGGCAAAGGCGACGACACCCATAGTTCTTTGGTGGAGGGATCAATCACCTCAAGGATTGACTCCCAGAGTTCCGGAAGGTTCTGGACGCTATCGAGATCCGGGTTATTTCGCAGTATCTCCCGCCAAGATGGTTTGGCCCTCCTGGCTAAAAGGGCGATCCGACCGGCGGAATCGACCCATATCAGGCGAACCGAGGATTGGGGCGGGGGGCCGGTTAACGACGGGGCGTGGACATCCAACACGAAGGGAGTGAACCATGTCGCCTCTCGTTGGAAGGCGGTCAGTCTGGCACCACTGGTGTCCCATTGTTCTACCAGGTAGTCTCCATAGCCCACGGACCAGACGGTTGTTTTGTCTCTTCCCGCTGCCACAGGCCGCCAGTATTTCACTGGCTCGCGTGGCCGGTAGTCCGGATCAACACTCCCAAAAGACCTAACTATCTCTCCTGAGTCGTCCAGAGGCTGCAGGAGGTAGAGGATCTGGTCGGAACGGTCGCCGATGAGGTGGAAGCGGTCGAGAGCGAAGCGGGGGCGAGCCGGTTTGACCTGCCGGCACTCGGTCGTCTCGCTTCGCTCGACTCGGGCGCCATGGGGTCAGATGCAAGGCGGGGCGGGGCTGCTTCGGGCTGTTCGCCCTCCCGGGCCGGAGGTACGTTGAAGGTGTCCGAGTCCTCTGTGCCCCTCCAGCAGGGTCGATGCGCGAATGTCAAAGCGAGACGGCGGTCCTCGGCTCCTCTCTTTGCTCCTTCTCCTCACGCTCCTCGTGCCCTCTCTCGCCACCACCGGCTGCGCCACCTTCGCCGGGGAGATGGAGGGCGCCTTTTCCGGTCCCGACCGGGCGGCACCGGCATCCAGGGAGGTGAGTGCCCTCTTCCTCCTCCGTCACGTGAGGCAGGCGCACGGGATGGATGCCATTCCCAAGCTGGTCCCGGAGCGTCGGATCGTCCGGGACTTCGACAACCTCCTGGTGGATGCCGTGTCGGAGCTCTCGAACCTGAGCTCCTACACCTCCTTCACCGAGTTCCCCTCCGACGTCAGCGAACCTGAGAGAATGGCTAGGAAGGAAGAGCTGATCGGAACCCACGACTACGTGGTCCGGATGGAGATCCTGGAGGAGTATTCCTTCGTCCGGCAGTTCTTCGGGCGGGTGGTCTCGGTTCTCTCCGCCACGGTTCTCCCCGTTCCCTACACGACCCGCTACTCCATCCGGGTGGAGGTGACGCAGGACGGTGAGGAGGTGGCCGCCTATCACCGGTCCAACACCAAGACTCTGTGGGTCCAGACCTTCCTCCTCTTCGTCCAGCCCTTCCGCAACGACACCCTGGTGACGGAGCGCATCTACATCGGGCTCCTCCACGACGTGTTCAGGGAGATGGAGGCCGACGCGGTGCTGAGCTAGCGCCCTACCTCTTCCTCCGCCAGGTCTGATACTCGAAGCTGACGGTCTCCCCGGAAATCCGGTCCACCCCCGAGGCCGTCTCACTGGTCTCCAGCTTCCAGAGCCCGGGATCCACCTCGGGAAAGAAGACGTCTCCCTCGTAGTCCCGGTCCAGGCGGGTCAGCGCCAGGGTGTCGGCCTGGTCCATGGCCAGTCGGTAGATGGTGGCGCCCCCGCAAATGAAGACCCGGGGGGCGGGAAGCCCCCGCACGTACGCCATGGCCTCGTCGAAGGCCCGGAAGAGGGTCGCGCCTTCGGGCCGGTACTCGGGATTCAGGCTGAGGACGATGTTCTCACGTCCGGGGAGGGGGCGGAATTTCGGGGGGAGAGACTCGTAGGTGACGTCCCCCATGACGCACGGCGCCCCCATGGTGGTGTCGGCGAAGTGCCGAAACTCCTCCCGGATGCTCCAGGGGATGTGGGGGCCGTTTCCGATGACGCTGTTCTTCGCCGCACAGGCGATCATGACGATCTCAGGCATCTAGACCGCCACCTCGAACCTGATCCGGGGATGGTGCTCGTAGCCCTCCACCCGGGTGTCCTCGTAGTGCCAGTCGAAGATGGAGGTGAAGGGGTCGGTGTGGACGGTGGGTAGGTCATAGGGTTCCCGGGTGAGCTGCTCCCTGATACCCTCCACGTGGTTTACGTAGATGTGGGTGTCGGCGAGGAACCCCACCAGCCGTCCCTCTCCCATCCCCGTCTCCCTGGCCAGCAGGTGCAGGAGAAGGCCGTAGCTGGCGATGTTGAAGGGGAGTCCCAGGGCCACGTCCACGGAGCGCTGGTTCCAGAGGAGGTTCAGCCTTCCCTCGGTGACCGTCACCTGAAAAGCATAGTGGCAGGGTGGAAGGGCCATCCTGTGGAAGTCTACGGGGTTCCACGCCGAGACGATCATCCGCCGGTCGTCCGGGTTCTCCTTCAGCTTCTGCACCACGGTCCTGAGCTGGTCCACCCCCTTGCCCCCGGGCTCCCGGTCCCAGGACCGGTACTCGGCGCCGAAGTGGCGCCACTGGAATCCGTAGATGGGCCCCAACTCCCGCTCGGCGGCCATCCGGGCCCGGGTCTCGTCGTCGTGGCCGTAGGGAACGATCTCCGGGCTGCACCACTCGTCCCAGATGTGGTTCTTCCGGGAGCGGAGCCACTCCTTGTCGGTGATCCCCCGGATGAAGAACTCCAGCTCCGAGGCCACCAGCCTCAGGGGAACGCTCTTGGTGGTGAGGAGGGGAAACCCCTCGGCCATGTCGTGCTCGAACATCATCCCCGGCACGGTGATGGCGTCCACGCCGGTTCGGTTCTCCTTGGTCCACCCCGTCTCCAGGATGGTGCGGACGATGTCGAGATAGGCTTTCATGGGTGTGGGCCCGGGTCCACGGTGTCGAGGGGGAGGGCCTGTTCAGGTACCTGAGCGGCTCCTGTCGGTTCCGCAGCCATGCTCAGGCGAGCCCCGCGGCGGCCTCCCGCCCCTGTCGCGGGAGCTCGGCCAGGAATTCGTCCACCAGCGCTTCGTCGGTGAGGCGGGAGATCACGTTCAGACGCAGGGCGAACCCCCCGGGAACGGGGGCAGCCGAGACCCAGAAACGGCCCTCCCGTTGAAACGACTCCGCGATGCGCTTCTGGAGGCGGTCCCGCATGGCCAGGGCTTTCTGCGCTCCCTCCCCCCCTCCGGCAATGGCCTCGGCCAGCTCCCGGGGCTCGTGACGGAAGGTGACGATGGCCAGGTCCGGCGCCACGGCCACCCTCCACTCGGACAGCTTGCCCACGGCGTCGGCGACCTTCCGGGTCAGCCGCATCTGTTCGTCCACCGCCCGGGCGTACCAGTCGGCCCCCAGGTGTTTGAGGGCCATCCAGATCTTCAGGGCCGTGAAGCGGCGGGTTCCGGCCAATCCCTGCTTGAAGAAATCGGTGGGCGGCATCGCCCCCGCCTCGCTGGGAGGGATGTATCCCGCCGCGTTCCGGAAGGTGTCTTCGGCGAAGGCCCGCTCCCGAAAGAGGATTCCGCCGGCCACGAAGGGTACGAAGAACCACTTGTGGGCGTCCACCGTCACCGAGTCGGCGCGCTCGATGCCGTCCAGGATGCCCGGGTAGGCCCGGCTCAGGCCGGCTGCGCCCCCGTAGGCTGCATCCACGTGATACCAGAGTCCCCGGTCCTCGGCCAGGTCGGCCAGCTTCGCCAGGGGATCCACCGCTCCCGCCGCCGTGGTTCCGGCCACGCCCACGACGGCGAAGGGCTCAAACCCCGCCTGCCGGTCCTCGTCCATGAGCCCGGCCATGGCCTCGGGATCGACGGTGGCGTCGTCCCGGGCGGGCACCAGGCGAAGGGCCTCCCTTCCGAGCCCGAGGACGTCCACGGCCCTCTCGATGCTGAAGTGGAGCTGATCGGAGGAGTAGACGGTGAACCGGCGGCCGGCTGCCACCAGGCCCCGGTCCCGGACCTCCGGGGCCGCCCTGTGGAGGGCCAGCTTCAGCCCCGTCAGGTTCGCCACCGTGCCCCCGCTGGTCAGGTGGCCGAAGCAGTCGGCTCCGTATCCTGTGGCCTCGCCGAGCCACCGGATGACGACCTCCTCGATGACGGACCCGGCGGGGCTGTGGTGGGAGGCGGCCTGGTTCTGATTCAGGAGGCTGGTGAGGGCATCGGCGAAGATGCCCATGGTCGCGGGCGTCGGATTCATGAGCCCCAGGTATCCCGGGCTGGTGTTGACCAGCGTGTGGGGGGCCACCCGCTCGGTGAAGAGGTCGAGGAGCTTCTCGTGGCCCGTCCCCTCCCTGGGCAGGGGCTCGTCGAAGAGGGCCCGGAGCTCCGCCACCGGGGTGGGATCGGTGATGGACTGGGTGGTCCGGGTGTCCATGTAGTCCGAGATGATCCGGGTGACCCGGTCCCCGATCTGCCGGACCAGGTGCGGGCTGTCCTGTCCCGGGCTCCCCTCCGGTCTGCCGTCAACTCCCATCAGACCCCCTCCGGCACCGATCCTCCAACGTCAGTTCCCTCCCTCCATCGGTCGAGTATAGACCACCTCGCCCCCGACGACCGTCATGTCCGGCTCGATCTTCCAGAGGTCCTCGGCGGGCACCGTCATGTAGTCCACCGGGATGACCACGAAGTCGGCCAGCTTGCCCACCTCGATGGAGCCCAGGATGTCCTCGGCGAACATGGCGTAGGCTCCCTCGATGGTGGCTGCCCTGAGCGCCTCCTCCCGGGTCATGGCCTGCTCGGGAATCCACCCGCCGGGAGGGTTGTTGTCCCGGTCCTGCCGGGTGACGGCGGCGTGGAGGGTGTAGAAGGGGTTGTAGGGCGACACGGAGTAGTCCGTCCCGGTGTTCACGTGGACTCCCAGGTCGATGAGGTCGCTCCAGATGTAGGCGTACTTCAGCCGATCGGACCCCATGCGGGCCTCGGCGAAGTTCATGTCCTCGGTGGCGTGCAGGGGCTGCATGGCCGCCAGGATGTTCAGCTCCTCGAGCCTGGGGATGTCCTCGGGAATGAACACCTGGGCGTGCTCCAGGGACATGCGGGCTTCCTCGCCGCTGGTACCCGTGGCCTCCATGGCCCGCTCGAAGGCGTTGATGGCCAGGTGATTGGCACCATCCCCGATGCAGTGGACCCGCAGGTTGAAGCCCATGGGGAGGAGCTCGGTGCCCAGCTCCGCCAGCTCGTCCTCGGTCCTGCGGGCCTCGCCCCGGTACCCCGGGTAGTCGCTGTAGTCCTCCATGAAGAGGGCGCCCCGGGAGCCCAGGGCTCCGTCGGCGAACTCCTTGACCGACTGCACGAAGAACCTGTTCTCGTAGTTCAGCGGCTCCCCCAGCCGCCGGGCCGTGCCGGGGTGGACCATCTCGTTGATGCGGATCCGCAGGAGCCCCACCTCGTAGAGCTTCAGCCGGCGCTGGACCTCGTCGTAGCCGGTCATGCTGGCCCCGTGGATGGTGGTGAGGCCGCTGGCGACGGCGAGCTGGGTCCCCTCCACCAGGTTCCGGCTGCGCTCGTAGTCCGTCAGGGGCGGGAGGGGGGGGATGAGGCGGGTGAGCTGGGGCGGCGCTCGCTCCACGAACTCGCCGGTGGGCTCGCCGTTCTCATCCTTCTTGATGTGGCCGCCCTCGGGGTCCGGCGTGTCACGGGTGATCCCCGCCAGCTCCAGCGCCTTGCTGTTGGCGCCGCTCCCGTGGGTGTAGCGGCTGATGAAGACGGGGTTGTCCGGGGCCACCTCGTCGATGAGCTCCTTCCTGAAGACCGGCGGATCCCAGACGTCGGACATCCAGCCGCTGAGCACGATCCACCGTGGCTCGGGGCCCGGCCGCATGCCCTCTCCGGTGGCCAGGGCGTGGCGGATCACCTCCTGCATCCGCTCCACCGAGGCCCATTCGCCGATTCCCGTACGGATGTCCGGGGTGCGGGGATAGAGCTCCCGCTCCCCGTAGCGGATGTGCACGTGGGCGTCGTGGAGACCCGGAATGATGGTCTTGCCCTCCAGGTCCACGACGAAGGTGCCCGGCCCGATGTGGGCCTGGAGCCCCTCCTCATCGCCGACGTAGATGAAGCGGCCGTCCTTTACTGCCAAGGCCGATGCCGTGCTGAAGTCCTCATCCACGGTGTAGATGGTTCCGTTGACCCAGGCCCGGTCGGCTTCCTGGGCCCTCCCCTCCGAGACGGGTGCCAGGACCGCCGCAGCCATGAACACGGCGGTGAACACGATGCTGGACATGCTTCTGTAGACGCTCATGATTCTCCCTCGCGCTTCTTCCCTTTTCCCGCCCGGGTCAGAGCCTGTCCGGGTAATGGTGTGCGGCCATCCCATTACCCGGACAGGCTCGTCAACCCGTCGGCAATTCGGGTGCCGTCAACGGCTGATCTCGTCGGCCCTCCGGAATTTCCGCAGAAGACGGTTGAACTTGTCGTCCCAGGGCACCTTCACGCCCCGGATGAACAGGGTCTCCACCTGGCTCGTGTACTCCACGGGATTCCCCGTGGTGATGATGAGGTTGGCCACCTTCCCCTCTTCGATGCTCCCCAGGCGGTCGTCCACGCCCAGGAGGCGGGCCGCATCGATGGTGAGGCTCCGGAGAGCCTTCTCCATGGGGAGACCGAAGCCGACGGCCATGCCCACCTCGTAGGTGAGGCTGAAGACGTTGGCCACCCCGCCCGAGGAAATGGCGAAGTCCACACCGGCGTCGTGAAGGAGAGCCGGCGTGGCGTAGTGGGCGTCGTAGGGCTCGTCCCGGCCCGGTGAATTGTGAATTCCGCTGAAGATGAGCTTCACGTCGTGGTCGGCGAGGAAGTCGGTCATCTTCCAGGCGTCCCGGCCCCCACGGATGAGGTAGTTCAGCTCCATCTCCTCGGCGAACTTCACGGCCGACTTGATGTCGTCCTCGGTTCGGGCCTCGAAGATCACCGGGAGCTCTCCGGTGACCGCCGGGATCATCCCTTCCATGCGAATGTCCCAGTCGAAATCCCGAAGCTCGCCTGCCTCGTCCATCTCCGCCCGGGCGGCGAAGGCCCTGGCCTCGGTGAAGTACTCCTCCAGCTCCTCGGCCCGGTCCTCGGACCAGTTGACCCTCAGGCCCACCCGTTCCTCCACGGCCATGTCCTGGGGCGTCCATCCCCAGAGATCGATCATGCTGTCCCAGCCGGGGATGGGCTCCCCCCGGCCGCTGAGGCCCGTCACCACGGTGGTGAATCCTCCCACCCGCTGGCAGGCGAGGATCTCGCTGTGCTGGTTGACCCCGATGTAAGCTTCGATCTGGGGGTTGTAGGGACCCAGCTCGAAGTTGTCCACGGCGCCGGCCATGCCGCCGGCCTCCTGGAGTCCCAGGCCGGTGCCGGCGTCGATGAGGCCTGGATAGACGAACTTACCCGAGGCGTCGATCTCCTCGACTCCCGCGGGAATGGTGACACCGGTGCCCACGGCGGTGATGATCCCGTCCTGGACGAGGACGGTGCCGCCGGGGATCTGGGCGCCGGTCACCGTCACCACCGTGCCGCCGGTGATGGCGTAGTCGTTCTGCTGGGCGGCAACCGGTCCTGCCAGTGCCGGCAGGAGTGCCAGAGCGAGAGCCCCGGCCGCGAAGCGTGCGATGCGGGCTCCCATGGTCGCGTCTCCCTTCATGCCGGGCATCATCGTGTTCCCTCCTCGCTGTCCGACTCCAGGGTCCAGGTTGCAGCGGTGTCGAACTCGCTCCGGTCGAAATAGACCTGGCCCTCGATGATGGTCATCTCCACCCGGGTGGGGGTGTGGAGCGGGTAGTGGCTGAAGATGGCGATGTCGCCGTCCTTCCCCACTTCGATGCTTCCCACCCGGTGGTCGATCCCCAGGTTCTCGGCGGCATTGATGGTGATCATCTTGAGGCATTCGTTTTCCGGAACACCCCCGTATTTCACCCCCCGGGCCGCCTCCTGGTACAGGCGGCGGACCCGCTCCGCCGAATCGGAGTTGATGGAGGTCCGGACGCCGTGCTCGTAGTGGATGAGCATCTTGTAGGGAATGGCCTCGTAGGCCTCGATCTTGTAGGCCCAACTATCGGCGAACACGCTGGTTGCCCATCCGTTCTCGGCCATCTCGGGCGCGATCTTGTAGCCGTCCAGTGCGTGTTCGAAGACGCCCGGCGGAATGCCGAACTCGTTGGCCACCTCCATCATCATGGCCATCTCGTCGGCCCGGTAGGCGTGGACCCTGAGGATGATCTCGCCCTTGAGGGCTCCGGCCAGGGCCTCGAGCTGGAGGTCCCGTTTCGGCGGGATGGGCTCGGGGCCGCGGCGCCTCCGGTTCTCCCGGTCCCAGGCCGCCTTTTCGGCCCGGTAGCCCTCCCAGGCGTCCAGGTAGTTCTGGGCCCGCTGGAAGGATTCCCGCATGACCTCGGCCACGCCCGAGCGGCTCCGGGGATACCGGGTGGGGTCGGAGGAGCGGGAACGGCGCACGTTCTCGCCCAGGGCCAGCTTCAGCGTCTTGGGCGCGTCGTCGATGACCAGCTCTTCCCAGGGCCGTCCCCACTTGAGCTTGATGGTCTCGTTCTGTCCGCCGATGGAGTTGGCGGAGCCGTGCATGGTGTGGATGGTGGTGACGCCCCCCGCCAGGGCGGTGAGGAAGGAGGGGTCGTCGTGCCTGATCACGTCCTGGATCATCACCTCTGGCACCACGGAGCGCGATCCTTCGTTGATTCCGCGGTCCACACCCATGTGGGAGTGGTCGTCGAGGATCCCGGGCATGACGAAGCGGCCCGTGGCGTCGATGACCCGAACGCCGTCCGGAGCCTCCAGGTCCTGCCCGATCTCGGCGATCTTCCCGTCCCGGATGAGGACGTCGGTGTCGGGCCGGTCGCCGTTCGTGATGGTGATGACCGTTCCGCCACGGATCAGGAGATCCTGGGCGGCGCCCGCCGTGGGCGTTGCCATCGTCGTCAGGAGGGCCAGGGCCAACCCGGGGAACACCATATTCTTGACGATTCTCATGGAAGTCATCGTCCGATCCTCCTTTCACCCCTCAGCTCTCCAGGGTCGCGCTCTCCCGTGAAGCCGGCGGTTCCCATGGGGCCGAGCTTCATGGACCCGGTGATCTCATCCCCTTCGATGGTGGCGTTGAGGGTCACCAAGCCCATTTCGGGGATGGAGCCTTTGAGCTCGAGCTCCCCGGCGCTCATGGTCCCCTCGAAGTCGATGGACTGGCCTTCGACGGAGAGCTCACCCGTGACGGTCTCCCCGTCCTGGGTGAGGTCCAGGGTGCCGTCGGCGGTTTCGCCCCCCAGGGAAATGCTCAGCTTCCAGGATCCGGCGGCGCTTCCGGTTCCCCCTCCTCCTCCTCTCCCGGGTGGGTCGAAGCTCTCCTTGTAGCCGTCCACGAAGACGTGGGTGACCC
Source organism: uncultured Gemmatimonadaceae bacterium (assembly GCA_964464555.1). GTDB lineage: Bacteria > Gemmatimonadota > Gemmatimonadetes > Longimicrobiales > Gaopeijiaceae > CAYXGM01. Next base: position 9,937 of record CAYXGM010000043.1, read on the forward strand.
ACGCCTCCTCGTCGGTGAAGATGTCGCCGTTGGTGACCGTCAGATTGGCGATCTTCCCGGGCTCCAGCGTTCCCAGAACCCGATCCACACCGAAGAGGGTGGCGGGTGTGATGGTCAGGGCCTCGAGGGCTTCGTCGGCCGGCAGTCCGGCCTCCACGGCCAGGCGGAGGTGCTCGAGGAAATCCCCCACGTCCGCCATCCCCCCCGTGGCCAGGGCCAGGGGAACACCGGCCTGGAAGACTGCCGCCGCGTTGGAGTGGACCGCGGCCTCGTCCCGCTCGTCCAGGGCCTCTTCCTCTTCCTCGGTGAGATCCCGGAAGGCACGGTCGAACTGGTATCCGGTGACGTCTTCGATGGAGGGATAGCCCAGGGAAACCAGGACGGGTACGCCGGCATCCCGAATGAGATCAGGCACCCGGAACGCCTCCGTGGCTCCGGCGATCCAGTAGTTCAGCCCGTACTCGTCGGCCAGGCTCCGAAGGCGCTTGAAGTCGTTCTCGATCCGGACGATGCCCATGACCGGAGCGTCGCCCTTGGCCACGGGGATGAGGGCGTCCAGGGCGGGATCGGCCGGGGGTCGCTCCATGCCCCGGGGGTTCTGGCCGTACCGGGTCTTGAGGAGATCGTGATAGGCGGCGTCGATGAAGCTCTGTCGCTGATAGGCCACCACGGCCATCAGGGTGCCGGGATAACCCCGCTGGCCCTGGTACCCCATGACCTGGATCACCGGGCTCTTCACCGTCATGGTGGGAAGGTCCTCGCCCATGAGGTTCACCAGGACCGCTTGCCCCCCGAAGACTCCGTCGCTCCGGGCGATGAGGGCAGTGGTCAGACCTTGCTCTCGGTAGTCTTCCAGATCTTCGGATTCAGGGTCGAAGTGCTCCGTGGCCGTCCGGTCCGCGATGTTCCCGGCGTACTCCCGGTCGTCACCCTCCGGCAGTGCGAGCCCCGCCTGGGAAAAGGCGTCGATGAAGCCGGGATAGACCGTCAGGCTGTCCCCTTCCACGAGGATGGCGTCGGCCGGGGGCGTGACGTCGGCTCCAAGGGCCTGGATGAGACCGCCACGGATGACGATGGTACCGCTCTCGATGACCTCGCCCTCGACGGGGACGAGGCGGGCGTTGGTGATGGCGTAGGTCCGGCCCTCGAACTGGGCCGAAGCACGTGCGGGTGCAGACAGGATCAGGGCCGTGAGGGCGAAGATCATCAGACCTGTCGCCTTCGGGAACGGCCACCGATCCGGACGGATCTCGGGTCTCCTCATAGGGAATCCCTCCTCATTGCCGGTCAGTGAACCACCTGAAAGTCGAGGTTGCCAGGATCGAATCGTTCAGCGTCCGGAGAGAGTACTGCGAACCAGGTTGGTTAACCAGTGTGACGGGTGAGGAGGTTGAGGGCGACATGGGTGACCCCCATTCACGGGGCGTGACGGGGCTCGGGGAGCCTTCAGAGGCGCCCCCCCGCGGTGGTGGCCCTTCTCACCATCGCCCTGGGCATCGGGGTCAACAGCACCATCTTCAGCCTGGTGAACGCCGTTCTCCTCAAGCCGCTGCCCCTGATGCTGGCCTCCGTCGGCCTGTACGGGGTCATCACCTATTCCGTGAATCGGCGGGTCCGGGAGATCGGCATCCGAAAGACCCTGGGAGCAGAGGAGCTGACCACGGTGGGCATGATTCTCCGTCAGGGGATGGAAATGGTGGCCGTCGGGTTCGTGGTGGGCGGCGGCCCACTTTCTTGCCCCTGCCTCTCCGGGTGGCCCATCTTCCTCCTCGACCGGATGGCGGGAGCCGACCTGCCTTCCATCCGGCCGGATCCTCCTTCAACGATTCTCATGGAGCCGACCCTTCCATGAAGCCGGCCATCCCCCCCCGATTCCAGCCGCCCGCTTTCCCCTTCTTCGTCCTGACCGTGGCCGCCCTTTGTCTGCCCGGCGCCGGCGCCGCCCAGGGCGTGTCCGGCATGGGAGCATCCGGGAGTCTCCGGAGCTCCGCTGACGGCCTCCGGCCCGGTGACCTCCGTTCCCTCCGGTGGCGGGAGGTGGGCCCGGCCATCACCAGTGGGCGTATCGCGGCCTTCGCCGTTCACCCCACCGACACCCGGATCATCTACGCCGCTTCGGCCTCCGGCGGCCTGTGGAAGACGGAGAATGCCGGCACCATCTGGAGCCCTGTCTTCGAGGATCAGGGGAGCGTGTCCATGGGAGCCGTGGCCCTGGATCCCTCCCGTCCCGAGACCGTCTGGGTGGGTACCGGAGAGCAGAACAGCGTGAGGAGCTCATCCTTCGGGAACGGCGTCTATCGGTCCCACGACGGGGGGGTGAGCTGGGAGCACATGGGGCTGGAAGGGAGCCGGCACGTGGGGCGGATCCTCGTCCATCCCCACGACTCCCATGTGGTCTACGTGGCGGCCATGGGCTCCCTCTGGGGCCCCAACCCGGAGCGGGGGCTCTTCCGAACCACCGACGGGGGTGAGAGCTGGGAGAAGATCCTGGGCGTGAGCGAGCACACCGGGGTGGTGGAGGTGAGGATGGACCCCCGGAATCCGGAGATCCTCTTCGCCGCCACCTTCCAGCGGGAGCGGCGGCAGTGGAGCATGCTCGGTGGTGGGCCCGAAAGCGCCCTTTACCGGAGCGAGGACGGGGGGGAGAGCTGGGAGCGGGTGGGGGGAGGCTTTCCCCAGGGCCCCCTGGGCCGCATCGGGATTGCCTTCTGCCCGGGGGACCCGGACGTGATGTACACCAGCGCCGTGGGACCCGAGGGGGGCATCTTCCGCTCCACCGACGGAGGCGCCGCATGGGAGCGGCGGAACGCCGAGATCCAGAGCCTCTGGTACTACGGGGAGCTGGTCTGCGACCCTGAGGATGCAGAACGCCTCTACGTGCCCATGACCCGTCTCCACGTGAGCGAGGACGGGGGTGTGAGCTTCCGGAACCTGGTGCAGACGGCGGTCCACGTGGATCACCACACTCTGTGGGTCAATCCCCGGGACCCGGAGCACCTCATGGTGGGCAACGACGGAGGGATCTACGTCTCCAGGGACCGGGGGGAGAGTTGGCTCTGGCAGTCCAACGTCCCTGTCATGCAGCTCTACACCGTGGGCGTGGACATGCAGGAGCCCTTCTACCACGTCTATGGAGGAACCCAGGACAACGGCTCCTGGGGCGGGCCCGTGGGAACCCGCTTCAGCGACGGTGTCTCCAACGAGGACTGGACCTACACGGCGGGGGGAGACGGCTTCTACTCCCGGGTGGACCCCACGGATCCGGACATCATCTACGCCGAGTCCCAGTACGGCGTCCTCTACCGGCTGGACCGGAAGACGGGCGAGCGCCGGCGCATCCAGCCGTGGCAGCCCCAGGATCCCGAAGCCATGGCCTATCGCTGGAACTGGAGCGCGCCTCTCGAGATCTCTCCCCACGACCCCGCCACCCTCTACTTCGCGGCGAACGTCGTCTTCAGGAGCCGGGACCGGGGGGACTCCTGGGATGTCATCAGCCCGGACCTGACCCTGGCCGTCAGCCGGGACTCCCTCCCCCTCCAGGGTCGGATCCAGCCCCCCGACGCCATCGACCTGCACATGAGCACCGCTCTGTACGGCAACATCTCCACCCTGGCCGTTTCGCCCGCCCGCCCGGGGCTGGTGGCCGTGGGGACCGACGACGGGCTGGTGCAGGTGACCCGGGACGACGGGAAGAGCTGGCACAGGACCTCCGTCTTCCCGGGGGTACCGAAGATGATGAAGGTGAGCTCGTTGGCCTGGTCGGCGACGAGTGAGTCCACGCTCTTCGCCGTCTTCGACGGACACAAGGACAACATCTTTCGCCCCTTCGTGGTGCGGAGCGACGACTACGGCGTCACCTGGCGCGACGTCACCGGCGACCTCCCGGACTTCGGGCCCACCCGGAGCGTGGTCGTCCATCCCCGGAACGCCGACCTGGTCTTCGTGGGCACGGAGTTCAGCGTCTTCTTCTCGAACCAGGGGGGCGAGGCCTGGCACGCCCTGGGGGAGGGCCTCCCCACCGTGGCGGTTCACGGCATGGTCGTGCACCCCCGTGAGAACGATCTGGTCCTGGGAACCCACGGCCGGGGGTTCTGGGTGCTGGACGATGTAGGGCTCCTGGAGGGCCTGACTCCGGAGGTGGTGGCGGGGCACAGCTTCCTGGCTGCGCCCGGGGAGGCCACGCAGATCCGGGATGTGAACCGGGGGCGGGGCTCGGTGGGAGACACCTACTGGACGGCGGAGAACCCACCCCGTGGCGCCATCCTGGATGTCTGGATCGGGGACTCCGGCGTCGGGGAGCCCCTGCGTCTCGAGGCAATGGACGAGGGCGGTACGGTCGTCCGGGTCCTCGCCGATACTGTCGCAAACCGGGGAGCCCATCGGGTAATCTGGGACCTGCGCCACGAAGCCCCCCTGGGGTCCGACGGCCGTCCCTCCCGGCGCCTGCGAGGCCGCTTCGTCCTTCCGGGCACCCACCAGGTCCGTCTCACGGTTGGGAATCGGGTCCATACCCGTCCCCTCCAGCTTCGGATGGACCCGGCCCTGGACGTGGCCGCCGAGGCCCGCCGGGCCCTGGACGAGACGCTGGCCCTGCAGGCCGACCTGGTCGGCGCCGCGGCCGTCTCCGGGGCCGTGGTGGATTCGGTGCTGGCGGGGATGGAGGCGGTTCTGCGGACGCTGGACGACCGGGCCGAAGCCCCGGCCGGTCTTTCCCGGACGGCCAAGGGAATCGAAGTCCGGGCCCGCCACCTGCACGCCCTTCTGGAAGGGCCGGGAGAGAGGGGCATCGCCCAGCAGGAAACGGTCCTCCCCCTTTCGACCCTCGTCAATCGCCTCTATTCCACCACCGAAACCTGGACGGGGCCGCCCACCGAGGATCAGCAGCGCCTCACCCGGCGGGCCCACCGTGATCTCATTGAGCTCGTGGGCCTCCTGCGCCCCGTCGTGGAACGGGATCTGCCCGGCCTCCGCGAAGACCTGACACAGACCGGAATGGACTGGCCAGGCGGAGAGCTCCCCGTGCTGCCCGTGAACCTTCTACCAGCGATTTCACCATGACCAACCTCGTGAAGACCATTCGATTCTCGCTCCGGGGCGTGGCACCCCTACTCACCCTGGCCCTTGCTTCGATCCTGCCGGCGCCTTCCCAGGGGGCAGCCCAGGCCCACACCTCCCTGGCGTCCCTGGAGCTGCGGGAGGGCCACCGTGAGGCCGCCATGGCCCGACGGGCCGAGCTCATGCGCCGCATGGAGGGTGGGCTGGCCGTCATCACCAGCGCCGACCGGTCCCAGCCGAACCTCTACGAGTTCTACGTTCCCGACACGGAGAACCACGACTTCGTCTTTCTGACCGGCATCTACGATGCTGCCCCGCCGGGGTCGGTCCTGGTCCTGAATCCCGGGGGGGAGACCTACCGGGAGATCCTCTACACCGACGTGGATCCGGAGGAAGCCCGGCGCCTTTCGGGCATCGAGCACGTCTTTCCCCGGAGCCTCTTCCTGGAGCACCTGAGCAGCGCTCTCTCGGACTACCGGAACCTCCGCATCACCCAGCTTCGGTTCAAACCCGTAGCTTCGGACATGGCCAGAGGATGGGGCGACAGTGAAAAGCTCCTTTACCTGAACTACCCTCGCTTCACCAACCTGAACGAGCCCGCCAATCCGCGGCTGGCCTTCGTGGCGCGGCTTCGTGACGCGACCTCGGAACTGGAGATCAGGGATGCAGGGGACCTTCTGGATCCCATGCGCATGGCTCTGGACGACTTCGCCATGAAGAACCTGAGGCGGGCCGTGGAGATCACCCGAAAGGGGCTCATGGAGGGGATGAAGGGGGCCCGCCCGGGGCTCACCACCCGGCAGGTCATGGAGACCGTGGACTACGTGTATCGGCTGCACGGGGCGGGACTGGGATTCGACACCCATGTGGGTGTCGCCAGCCATCTGGACGAGGTGATCCGCTACTCCACGGCCCGGGAGGAGGCGGCTGCCCGTTCCGGTGATGCCCTCATCACCGACGGCGTTCTCGTCCACTTCGACACCGGAGCCGAGGTCAACCACTACTCCGCCGATGTGCAGAGGACCGTTCCCGCCGACGGCACCTTCACCGCCGAGCAGCGCCGCATCTACGAAAAGGTCCTGGAGGTCCAGAAGGCCGTCATCGAGGCGGTGCGGCCGGGAGCGACCTGGTGGGAGCTCCACGACCTGGCCGTTTCCATGCTCCGGGAGGCCGGGGGCTGGGACGAGAGCTACACCTACGGCATCGGACACTTCATCGGGATGGAGGTCCACGAGCACGGCGACTACCTGGCGCCCCTGGAACCCGGCATGGTCCTGGCCATCGAGCAGGGAGTCATCGTGGACGGCACCCGGGTGGCCTTCGAAGACGACGTGCTGGTGACCGAAGATGGTCACGAGTGGCTCACCCGCTTCATCCCCATCGAGTTGGAGGATGTGGAGGCGCTCCGCAGGGAAGATCTCCTGGTTCAACCCGAGATCCTCCTCCAGGAGCGGGTGCGCAGATAGGAGCGGGTGTGCGGATTGAGGTGAGGTGCCCGCTGGACTGAGCCGGCATTCGAGGAGTGGAGGGTTCCATGTTGGTTTTCAAGATGGCCGCAGTGCTGGTGGTGCTCCTGGTGGGGCTGGCCGGCGGGTTTCTGAGCAAGAGGATGGAGGGCGCAGAAGGAGGAGAGACGGCCCTTTCCCTGGGCAACGCGCTGGCGGGAGGGATCTTCCTGGGGGCCGGACTCCTGCACCTCCTTCCCGACGCCGCCGAGGGGATGGGCACGCTGATTCCCGGACTGGACTTCCCCCTGGCCTTTCTCCTTGCGGCGGCGGGCTTCGCCCTGGTCCTCTTCATCGAGCGGGTCCTCTTTTCCGCCCATGAAGAGCTGGAGGGGATGGAGGAAGGAGCTGGGCCTTCCATCTACCCGTACGTTCTGGCCCTGGTCCTCTCGGTCCACTCGGTTTTTGCGGGGATCAGTCTGGGGCTGGAGGCCACCTTCCTGGGATCGGCGGCCATCTTCATCGCCATCATCGCCCACAAGGGATCGGCGGCCTTCTCCCTGGGGGTGGGGCTGGTGCGTTCCTTCGTGCCGGAGGGAAGCTTCTGGCGAATTCTCTTCCTTTTCTCCTGTATGACGCCCCTGGGCATCGTCCTGGGGGGCGTCTTCACCACGGTGCTCTCGGGCAACGCCGAGGCCGGGTCGGAAGCGGTGTTCGACGGCCTCGCCGCCGGCACGTTCCTCTACGTGGCCGTTCTGGACGTCATCGATGAGGAGTTCCACGGGGGGGAGCTGAAGGTGACCAAGTTCGCCCTCTTCCTGGGTGGGGTGGGGCTCATGGCAGCGCTGGCTCTGGTGTTATGAAGGAAGAGAGGCTTTGCCGGGATCGATGCGGTCAGGACGCCGCCAGGGGCCGCGATTCTCCCGTTTGAGGCCGCATCACTCCTTCGCCCGCTCTTCCTACGGGTCGAGCGCTTCCAACCAGGCCAGGGCCGCTTCGAAGTCCACGAAGACCTGTTCCTCGATCAGGGGGGATTCCCGGAAGGCCTGGTGCATGCGGGCCTGACCGAAATCCAGCTCCCGGTCCACCAGTATCGCTACACGTCCCGGCTGCCGATTCCGTGGCCTGGCCATGGAGGCGAAGGCCTGGAGCTGGGCGAGGTCGAAATCGGCGCGGCATCCCCGGAAGTCCCAGAGCCGGCGGGGGTGGGCGATGTACCCCTCCACGGTGAGGTCTTCCATGGCCGACTCGATGTCCTCGGCGTCCACGGGGCCGTCGAAGGAGATGTGGGCGATGGTCTCGCCCTTCAGCTTGTGGATGCGATAGGGCATGGCTAAATCATATTCCAACAGGACGAATTCGCAACGCCAGGCATCCTGAACGTCGTCAGAGGTTCCGCTCTTTCTGCGGGGATCCCGGGGCGAGCTTCGTGTGAAAGCGCTTGCGCCGCCGCTGCCGGCATCCCACAAATACAGTCCTCCCGCCAAGAAGACTCTCATGCACGACCTTTGCCGAAAGGGGGCATCCATGAAGCTCCAGGAACTCGTGAAACTGATCGAGGAACACGCAGACGAGTTGGCGGACATCATCGTCCGACAGATCCGGGAGAGTCCCCGGATGGCCGGCTACCACCGCTTCGGGGACGACGAGCTGGCCCACCGGGCCCGGCTGGTCTATGCCAACCTGGAGCAGTGGCTGGAAAAGGAATCGGAAGGCCGGGTGGAGGACGAGTACTTCAAGCTGGGCAAACAGCGGTGCCAGGAGCGGGTGCCCCTTTCCCAGCTCTTGTGGGCTCTCCTTCTCACCCGCCGGAATCTCTGGGAGTTCGTGGAGTCCCAGGGTCTGGACAAGATGGAGGACCTGAAGGGGACCCTGGACCTGGAGATCCGGGTGGTTCGCTTCTTCGACCGGGCCATCCTTCATGCGGTAACCGGTTATGAATCGGTCATGGGCGGTCCGGTGTCCCAGCCTCACGCCGAGGCGGTGCCCTTCTGGCCCGGAGGATAGTGGATCTATCTCGAGGAGGGCGGGACGACCCCGTGAAGGAGGCGCCGGATCTTCCCGGGACACCCCCCCGCCGGCCGGGCCGATGGTCCCTGGCCTTCCTGCTCCTGGTCGTCCTGGGCGTGCCGGGATGCTCCGACAACGCCACGGGCCCGGGAGATGGAGACCAGGGGATTTCCTGGCGGGCCGGCGGCTACACCTTTTCCTCCTTCCGCAGCGGGGCCCGGGGAGAGGTGCATTTTTCCGTCTATCTCCCTCCCGGATGGAGTCCGGAGGGAACCGGGGTCTACCCCCTCATCATCTACCTTCATGGCCAGGGAGGGACGGAGCGGGGATTTCCCAGCGTGGTAGCGGCGGAGGAGTTGAATGGATGGATCGAGGCGGGATTGGTCCCGCCCTTCGTTCTCGTGGCGCCCAGGGGAGATGACATTCCCGACCGGGTTCAGTGGTACCACACCGGGAACGAGCGCCTCCTCACCAGCGAATCCCCCAACGAGCTGAGGTCTTTTTGCTGGACCGCCTTCCGGGCCGGTGGCGATCCCGGTAGGATCTCCGTCCACGGCCAGTCCAGAGGCGCGTCAGGAGTCCTCTTCTTTACGTTGAACCACTTCGACAAATTCGCTTCGGGTGTGGCCAACGCTTTTGTGAGCGATTACGTCCTGGACGATTACATGGCGGCGGCCACCCTGCATCGGGATGCCATCGTGGCCAGCGGAATTCGTCTGAGAATGACCATCGGGAGCGACGATGCCTACGTGCACGATCTCAACCGCACGGGGAGCTGGGTCATGGACCGCCACCTGACCGATCTGGGGATCCCCCACGAGTTCCAGGTCCTCCCCGGGGTTCCCCACGGCCTCAACGCTCAATGGCATTACGTACATCCGGACGGGAAGCCGAACGGTCTCCACGAACTCCAGTTCCATGCCGGGGCGTGGAGAGGGGATGGACCTCCACGAACCATGTATGCGGCTCCTTTACGCGGATCCGCTCCCCCTCCCGATCTTCCAGAACCAGCACGTCATCCTCTTTGACAAGAGGCCGGGGAGTCACCGCTCCCCTCCCACCTTCGGTTTCTTCTCCTCGGGGAACCACCACGGTTCCAGGGGATCTATCGGAATCTCTACCCGGGATTTGTACCCCGATGTGTGGCCGCTCGGGTGTCGATTTCCTTGTTTTGTATTGACCGATGACGGCAACGGGCTGTTGAACGTGCCCGGAGTCCGTCGGATGACCGATGCCCGATGGGAGGAAAAGCCGTGCGGATCACCCTCGCTTTCAACCTCAGGAAAGAGGAAGGGGAGGCCCAGGCCGAGTTGTACGTCGAAGAGGATATCGAGAAGCTCAGAGCGGCCCTCTCCAGCCTCGGTCACGAGGTGGAGCCTGTGGATGTCACGGGGACTGCGGAAGATGTGGTGGATCGGCTGCTGGACTCCAGGCCGGAGCTGGTGTTTAACGTGGCCGAGGGGATCGAGGGGGAGGCCCGGGAAGCGTATTTCCCGGCTCTCTACGAGCGGCTCGGACTCCCCCACACGGGAAGCCCGGCGTCCATCCTCCATGTGGGCCTGGACAAGAGGCTCTCCGAGAAGATCCTGGACGTCAGGGGGCTTCAGGTCCCCAGGGGAACCGTGGTGACGCCATCTTCTCCCGATCTGCCTGAAGAGCTCCCCTTTCCCTGGTTTGTGAAGCCCAACTACGAGGGTTCCTCCAAGGGCATCAGCCAGGATTCGGTCGTGGAGAGCCGGGAAGAGGCCGAAGACGTCGTTTCGGATCTCCTTCGCGAATACAAGGAGGGGGTCGTGGTGGAGCAATTCATCCGCGGCCGGGAGCTCACGGTGCCGTGGCTCGAGGCCTGGCCCGGTGGAATCCTGGAGGTCGTGGAATGGGAGATCGACCATCCGGGTGAGTACGACATCATGGACTTCGAGCTCAAGAAGGACGAGGGCCTCAAGGGGAGGTTCGAGTCCACCTGTCCGGCGGAGCTCTCGCCCGAGGAGCGTCGGGATGTCCTCTCCCTGGCCGATCGGGCCATCGACGTTCTCTCGCCCCGGGACCTGGGGCGGGTGGACATCCGTCTCACCGAGGAGGGAGACCCGTATTTCATCGAACTCAACGCGATCCCGAGCCTGCGGCCCACCTACTCCCTCATGGTAGCGAGCCGGGCCAAGGGGCTGGCATATGAAGAAGTGCTGGGCCTGGTCGTCCGGTCGGCTGCCCGTCGCTACGGCATCCCCATGCGTCCGAAGACGCTTCGTCCTCGGGGCTCCCACGGCGAGGAGCGTCGCTCGGCCCGGGAGGTGGGCATCGAGGTGGGACGCCTTCCCACCGGGGAGTTCAACGCCATCACGGACGTGGAGGGCGTATCCGTGGGACACGTGACGCAGGAGAAGGACGGCGTACCCGACCCCTTCGGAAAGGGAGAGACCGCCGTCCGGACGGGAATCACCGCGGTGGTGCCCAACGAGGACAGCCTGTTCAACGAGCACCTGGTGGCCGGAGGCTTCATCCTCAACGGGATCGGGGAGATGTCGGGGCTCACACAGGCCATGGAATGGGGCTGGCTGGAAACCCCCATCCTCCTCACCAACTCCATGTCCATCGGCGACGTGCACGCCGGGATCATCCGGTACATGCTGGACCGGCATCCGGAGCTGGGGAGGAAGCTCTCGGTGGTGATCCCCCTCATCGGCGAGACGGACGATTCCTTCCTCAACGACGTGCGGCTGGCTTCCAACACCGCCGAGCATGCCGTCCAGGCCGTCGAGAAGGCCGCCGACGGCCCGGTGGAGCAGGGGTCCGTGGGGGGTGGAACGGGGATGATCTCCTTCGATTTCGCGGGGGGGATCGGCTCGGCGAGCCGGGTTCTCCCCCGGGAGAAGGGCGGGTACACCATGGGCGTGCTGGTCCAGTCCAACTTCGGGAAGATGAGGAACCTCACCGTGGAAGGGCGCGTGGTGGGAAGGGAGCTGGACGATCTCTATCCCATCGAGGGCCGGCGGTTGGTGGATCGGGGCTCCGTCATCGTGATCCTCGCCACCGATGCCCCTCTCCTTTCCACCCAGTTGAATCGGCTGTCCAAGCGGGCGGCCCTGGGGCTGGGCCGGGTGGGGTCCTACGCTGCGTCCACGAGCGGGGAGATCGTCTTCGGATTCTCCACGGCCAATCGGGCCTCGAGGGAGATGAAGGGCATGACCCGCCAGATGAACCTGACCTTCGTGTCCGACGAGCACATCAATCCCCTCTACGAGGCCGCGGTGGAGGCCACGGAGGAGGCAATCCTGAACGCCATGTTCTACTCCCCGGGGCAGAAGGGACGGGAGGGCCGGGAGGCACCCCCCATACCTTCCGACGCCGTCCTTGAGATCCTCGAGAGGGACCAGAGAGGTGTCGATTGATGACGATCCGGGATTCACAGGTTGAAAACGAACCGCATTGGTTGAGTGCAAGCAGGGCCCTCGCGGCTTTCAGGGCAGGACCCCTCTCCCCCGTGGAGCTGGCAGAGGGCCCTGGAGCTCCTGGGAGCCTGGGTCAACGAGGTGGAGCTGGACCTGGATGACCCCACCGATCTCTACACGGCTCTCTACGCCCCCGGAATCGCCCTGGATGTCCTGTACGTCCCCGACGACCGGCGGGAGCTGATGGATCCCGGACTCCGTGAGACGGCCGAGGCCGGCCGGAGGATCCCCGGGACCCAGGTCATGGAGGGCCTGCAGAAGCGGCGGGAGCTCATTGCCAGTGTGAGCCGTCTGCACCAGCACTATGACGTCCTCCTCACGGCCACCGTGGCCATCCCGCCCTTCGAGGTGGACCGGGAAATGCCGGAAGATTGGCCGGGAGAACGGTGGTGGAGCTGGGCCCACCTCACCTTCCCCTTCAACATCACGGGCCAGCCGGCCATCTCAGTTCCCTGCGGCTTCACGGAGGATGGGCTCCCCATCGGGGCCCAGTTCGTGGGGGCCCGGTACCGGGAGGACCTGGTCCTTCAGGCGGCCCATGCCTACCAGCGGGCTCATCCCGGCTTCACCCGCCGCCCCCCGAATCACACGGAGTGATCCGGAGGGCTCGGTTCCTCACGCCACGGTGACCTCGTCGGCGAGGTAGACGTCCTGGACGGCGTTCAGGAGTTCCACGCCCTCCTCCAGGGGTCTCTGGAAGGCCTTCCTGCCCGTGATCATGCCCATGCCGCCGGCTCTCTTGTTGATGACGGCGGCCCGAACGACGTCGGCCAGGTCGTTCTTGCCCGACGAAGCCCCACCCGAATTGATGAGCCCGGCCCGGCCCATGTAGCCGTTGGCTACCTGGTAGCGGGTCCACTCGATGGGGTGATCCGGTGCCAACTCGCTGTACACGAGATCGTGGGTCCTGCCGAAATCCAGGTCCAGGAAGCCCCGGTTGGTCTGGGGCTGCTTCTGCTTGACCAGGTCGGCCTGGATGGTTACGCCGAGATGATTGGCCTGACCGGTCAGGTCGGCGGCGGAGTGGTAGTCCCGCTTCTTCGTCTTGAAGGCGTCGTTTCTCAGGTAGCACCAGAGAACGGTGAACATGCCCAGGTCGTGGGCGTACTCGAAGGCCCGGGCGATTTCCACGATCTGCCGCCGGGACTCCTGCGAGCCGAAGTAGATGGTGGCCCCCACGCCCATCGCTCCCATCTCCCGGGCCCGGTCCACGCTCACGAACTGAACCTGGTCGTAGGTCTTGGGGTGGGTCAGGAGCTCGTTGTGATTCAGCTTGAGGAGGAAGGGGATGCGATGGGCATATTTCCGGGCCACGGCCCCCAGGACTCCGGCGGTGGAGGCCACGGCGTTGCATCCCCCCTGGATGGCGAGCTCCACGATCTTATCGGGATCGAAGTAGGCGGGATTGGGGGCAAAGGAAGCTCCCCCCGAATGCTCCACACCCTGGTCCACCGGGAGGATGGAGAGATATCCCGTCCCTCCCAGGCGTCCGTGATCGAAGAGAGCCTGCAGGCTCCGGAGCACCGGAACCGGCCGGTCCGACTCCGCGACGACTCTCTCGATGAAATCGCTTCCGGGAAGGTGGAGGTTTTCCTTTGGAATGCCCTTGCACTGGTACGAGAGCAGCTCCTGGTCCTCGCCCAGGAGCTCGGTGATACGGTCGATCATGAGTAGCTCCTCGAAGACTGCCGTGGCTGTTCGGGCCTGATTCAGAAGTCCGTCTCGAGAAGGTCCTCGATCTCCCTCACGCCGGGGGTGGAGGAGACGACCTCTCGAACGGTATTGGATTCCATCCATGAGGATACACGTCCCCCGAGGGTCACGACACCTTTTTTCACCGTCACCTCCACCCGATCCTCATCCACGAGCAGGGTGCGCCTGAGAGCCGTGGTGATCTCCTCGGCGAGAACCTCATCGGCCACGTCCCGGGTGGGCACCACGGCCAGATTGTTCTTCACCTCAACGGTGCCTCGAATGCCCATGAGGAGCTCATGGGCCCGGTCGGCTTTCCAGTGCTCATCCACCGAGCCCTCGAGTTCCACAACCCCGTTCTCGACGACGGCCTCGACCTTGCTACCCTCGAGATCCGAGTGCCACTGGAGCACGTCATTGGCCCGGGCTGCCAGCTCGGTGTCATCGGGCCCCGGGGTGCTTCGCTTCATGTCCACCTCTATCTTGTCCTCGACGGTGCGGACGCCGGGGGTGAAACGGGCCAACTCGGCTGCTACGGCCCGCCCGAGGCGATTGCGGGTCCTGCCAGACAGAGTCACCAGGCCGTCCTTCACCGTCGCTTCCAGGGCATCGGCATCGACTCTTCCGTCCCGTTTCAGGTTCGCGATTACGTCGCCTTTGATTCTCTCGTCGGGTCGGTTCTGCGGACGTGTCGGACTCATCCTCTTCTTCCTTTCTCTTCTTTCAGGAGGCGTCCAGGCTTCACTCGGACGATTTCTCTTCATCCTAAGGACGGGCCCGGCCTTCGGACCATTCATCGGGATATAGACCGGGGATAGGCATTCCGATGGAAGGGAGGAGAGCGCCTTTCGGGTCCACCGGGAGATTGAAGCGTCCTCACCGACTTCAGGCTGCATCGAGGATGAGAATCGGGATGGATATTCCGGTATAGATCCGGGAAATGACCCGGTTTTCGGCCTCGGGACGGTTGTCGATTCCTTATGTTTTCATGTGTCATGATGATGGCTCCTTTTTTTTGAGAGGACAACATGGAGACGCCACTGGACCGGGAAGAGTATCTGGAAGAGATGGACCGCAGGCTCGAACGGGTGCAGGCCGACATCAAGGGACTGGGCCAGCACCTTGGCCAGAGCCCCGAGACGGTTCGAGCCGACTTCGAGGAAACGAAGCGTTCCCTGACGGAAAAGCATGAGCAGGTGCTCCAGGACATCGAGGATGCCAAGGAGAAGGGAGTCGGTGCCTGGGCCGAGATGAAGGTCGGGCTGGAGGATGCCTGGGCCGAGCTGAACAACGCTGCCGATCGGGCGAAGAAACGATTCCGGCAATCGGAATGACCGCCGGAAGATAGGTGGCCATTCGCGTTGCTGACCCGCAGAGGCAGGAGAAATCAGCCTTCCTTACCGATCAGGGTACCTCGATAGGGATCTGGTTGAAATCCTCCCCTCCATAGGAGAGTGGCGGGCACCGGGGAATCGCCGAAAGTGCCCCGAAGAGGAGCGGAGCCTCACCCTGGACCTCGACAAGCAAGGACGAGAGGTGATTGGAACCTGTCAGGAGGTCCGGGAAGGAGCCGACCGGACCCAGGTGACACGGTTCCGGCCGGTTTCCTTCGAATGATACAGGGCCTTGTCTGCGGCGGAGAGCAAGTCGTCGGGGTCGGGCGGCTTCCTGCCCCGGGTCGTAACCCCGCCGAACGAGCTGGTCACGGAGATCGTTCTGCCGTTCCTGCATTCCACGGGTTGCCTTTCGATGGCAACTCTCAGCCGCTCCGCCACGGTTTTTCCAAGGGAGGTGTCCGCCCCGTCCAGGAGGACGGCGAACTCCTCGCCCCCTACTCTTCCCACCACGTCCTCCTCTCTCAGCGTGTCGGATAGACGCTTGGCCACGGCCTTCAGCACGTCGTCTCCGGAGGCGTGCCCGTAGGTGTCGTTGACCTTCTTGAAGTGGTCGATGTCCAGCATGATGAGGGAGAAGGGGTGCCCCGTCTCGGCGGCGTCGGCGAGCTTGGCCTGGAAGCTTTGCGTGAACGCTCTTCGATTGGGGATACCGGTAAGGACGTCCGTAGCGGCAAGTCGCTTCAGGGCCTCGTTCGAGATCCTCAGTTGCCGGGCCAGCTCCCGCTTCTCCGCCAGGGCGTCCTGAAGAAGGCGATTGGTTTCTTCCAGACGCTGGTTGGCGTCCTGAAGCTGCTTGGTCAGCTCCTCGTAGCCGGCATTGATGTTGATGAGCACCTCCCCGGCCTGGCTCATCAGGTCGGGGAGGGTGGGCTGGGTTCCGATCTCGATGAGCATCTCTTCGGAGGCCGCTTCCATTCCCTCGGCGATCTCCTCCAGGAGGGCCTCCAACTCCAGGGGCTCCCTGGAGCCCAGGTTGCTCAGAGCGTGGGTGGCCAGGCTCAGGGCCTCCCTCCGTCCCCTGGTCTGGACCACGTCCGACACGATGTCGGCGAGGGCGGCGAGGTGGCGGAGCCGTTCGTCCCGGCGGTCTTCAAGGGGTTCCTCGCTGTGGTGTCCGGCGATGACCGCCACCATCCCATCGGGCAGGCCCCAATCCGCACCCACCTCCGCGAACACCTCCGGATGGGTGGTCCCGGTAAGGCGCAACTCTTCCTTGAGTCTCTCCGCTCCCAGCCGGTGCATGGCTTTCTGGAGGTCGCCGGCCGCATCGGGCCATCGAATGGCCATGGCCAGGCAGCCCAGATCCTGCATGAGTCCCAGGGTGAAGGCCTCGGCGGGATCCTGGTACCCCGCGGTCCGGGCGAGAACCATGGCTGCCGTCCCCCTGCGTAGGGAGTCCTCCCAGAACTGCTGGGCACCGAAATCACCCGTCTCGAGGGAGGAGGTCGTCGTGCGAAGTGCGTGCCCGATGGCCAGATTCCGGATGGCCCGAAGACCCAGAACAACCGTGGCCTGTTGGACGGATCGCACAGGCCGTCCGAGGCCCTGGGCGGCGCTGTTGGCCACGCTGATGACCGATGCCGACGATGCGGGATCGAGCTCCAGGAGGCGGGCCAGGGCCTGGGCCGACACCTCCGGATCCCCGGCGGCCCGGATGATCCGGACCAGGGCGGTGGGCGGGGATGGGAGGAACCCGATCTTGTCCCGGTCGACCTCCTTGGCCCCCCCACCGGTATCCGAGTCCGACGTGACGGTGGGTCGAGCTCCTCTTTTTCCCGCTGCGCTGGTAGCGGTCACGGTGAATGTCCCTCGCTCCAACCCTCGCCGGCGGTCCTCGAGTGACGAGGGTCCGGGCTCATTTTGCCCGTATCCCGGGTTCTATTGTCCCATCCTTAGCTTCGGCATGGGGCGGGAGGTGCTTGAGTGGTTGGAGGGTGTACGAAGGGAGTGAACAACCGGGTGCGGACGAAACCGCCTCGGGGCGGGGCCCGTAGGGCTCCGGGACGGGGGGCAGGATGGCCCGTCCGATGCAGAGGCCGGTAATCCAAGGAGTTCTTCATGCGGTTTGCAGCAGGAATCACGGCGTCGGGAGTCCTGACCCTCATCCTCCTGGAGCTCTTCAAAATCATCGGGCCCTCGGTCCAGGGATGGGTGCTGGGAATCCTGGCCCTGGCCTTGAAGACGATCCTCGTCGGGCTGGTCCTGGCCGTCGCCGCCACCGTGATCGGGGTGGGCATCTTCATGTACCGGAGAGGGAAGAAGGCGTCCGTGGAGGTGTGAACCCCGCAGGACGCCCCACTGCTCCCCCGCCCCCTCTCCCTCCGAAGGAATCCGACCCACCTTCCGTACTGGAGTCAACAGGCACCATTGGCTCTCCAATCCCGGCCGACGCCAGGGGGGCCGGACCGCGGACGTCGAGGGACCATGGGATGACCATCGAGCTTCCCACCGGGTTCCTTGCATCCCCCGACAACCCGAGGAGCCATCCATGGGTATCTCATCTTTCCTATGCCTTCTCGTGGCCGGAGGCGGAGGGGACGCTATCGCCATGAGCGCCCCGATGTCTCCCCTCCACTCCCTACCCGCCCCCCAGGAAGCCCCCGTGGGAACCTGGAAGGGCACGCTGACCGTCTCGGGGACGGAGCTTCCCATCGTCTTCCATGTATCCGCCGGGGACGAAGGGGGCTTCGCCGCCACCATGGACAGCCCCGCCCAGGGTGCTACGGGTATTCCGGTGACCGAAGTGGTGTTCGAGGAAAGACATCTTCGCCTGTTCGTGGCCGCAGCCCAGGGCGAGTACGAAGGCGATCTCTCCGCTGACGGGGAGACCCTGGACGGCACGTGGAGCCAGGGGGGCAGGGAGTTCCCTCTGGTCTTGGAGCGGATGGAGGGGGGCGTGGAGCCCCCCTCCCGCCCCCAGGAACCGGAGCCCCCCCTTCCCTATGACACCGAAGAGGTGCGCGTCACCAACGCCGAGGCCGGGATCACCCTGGCAGGGACGCTCACCCTCCCCCGGGAGCCCGGCCCTCATCCGGCCGTCGTTCTGGTATCGGGCTCCGGCCCCCAGGACCGGGACGAGACCGTCTTCGGTCATCGGCCCTTCCTTGTCCTGGCCGACCACCTGACCCGGGAGGGGTTTGCGGTCCTCCGCTACGACGACCGGGGGGTGGGGGAGTCCGAGGGAGACTTCGCACCGGCCACGTCGGAGGATTTCGTAACCGATGTCCTTGCGGCGGTGGCCTACCTCGGGGGTCGGGACGAGGTCGCGAACGACGCCATCGGCATCATCGGGCACAGCGAGGGAGGGCTGGTAGCGCCCCTGGCAGCGGTGGCCTCGCCGGATGTGGGCTTCATCGTGATGATGGCCGGGCCCGGCGTGACGGGAAGGGAGATCATCCTGGAGCAGGGGTATCTCATCGGCCGGGCGGCCGGCTCGACGGAGGAGGCGCTGGAGAGAAACCGGGAGCTGCAGGAGGAGCTCTTCGCCATCGTTGCCGAGGAGCCGGACCCGGAGGCTGCCCGGACCCGGCTGGAAGAGGTCATCCGTGCCCGCCTTGCCGAGATGACCGACGAGGAGCGGGAAGCTGCGGGGCTCACCGGGGAGACCGAGGCCCAGGTCATCCGGAGCCAGGTAAGGCAGGTGAACTCCCGCTGGATGCGCTTCTTCCTGAGCTACGATCCGGTCCCGACCCTGCGGCGGGTCCGGGTCCCCGTCCTGGCCGTCAACGGGGAGCTGGACCTCCAGGTCCCACCGGAACAGAACCTCCCGGCCATCGAGGCGGCCCTGACCGAGGGGGGCAACCCCGACCATACCGTCCTGGAGCTGGAAGGTCTCAACCACCTCTTCCAGACCGCCACCAGCGGATCGCCTGGAGAGTACGTGGGGATCGAAGAGACGATCTCACCGACGGCGCTGAACCTCATCAGCGAGTGGATCCTGGAGCGGTTCGGGAGCTGAGGGCCCGGGTCCGTCTCCCGGGAAAACCCGGCAGAGAACGGCGGAGGTCCCGACCTCATCCATCCTTGTGTACACGGTCGACTTCCCGCGTGGTGGACCGGTGACTAGGGCAGGAACCCCAGCAACGCTTCGTTGAACGCTTTCGGGGTCTCGAGATTGGAGAGGTGGCCGCTTCCGGGCAGGACCACCAGTCGGCTGTCGGGCAGCTCCGCGGCCATCCTCCGGGCCTCGGCCGGAGGAGTCAGGGTGTCCTCCTCCCCGACCAGGACCAGAGTAGGACAGGTGATGTCCGTGAGCGATGGCGTGGAGTCGGGACGATCCCGCATGGCCTCCAGGGCCCGGGCCACGCCCTCAGGGCGGGCCTCCGACATCATCGCCGTGGCCCGGGTCACGACCTCCGGCCGGTCCCGGAGGGTGGATTCTCCCAGGAGGGCGGGGAGGAGGGCCTCGGCCAGCCAATCCAGCCCCTCCCTGCGGACCCGGGCAGCCTGGTCCGTGCGCTTGAGCCTCGCCTCCTCGTCGTCCGGTCCGGAGCGGGTGTCGGCAAGAATGAGCCCGAGGATCCTCTCCGGAGCCAGAGCATGGAGGCGGAAGGCCACGTAGCCCCCCATGGAAAGGCCCACCACCACGGCCTCGTCGATTCCGGCGGCGTCCATTTCGGCCAACGCCACCCCGGCGAAGGCCTCGAGATCGGCCTCGCCCGGCGGCCTGCCGCCGAATCCCGGAAAGTCCGGGGCCAGGGTCTCCCGGGACCCGAGGGCGGAACGCTGATCCGTCCACATGCTCCCGTTCAGGGGAAAGGCATGGAGGAACACCACCGGCGCAGCGGACAGGGCGTTCATCGTTGCCCCCAGAACCCCGGCGGGGTCCGTGTCAGGTGCTCGAGGCCCGTGCGACGGAGAGCCGCCTCGATCTCCCGTTGGGCTCCCTCCAGGACCTCGGTGACGTCCACGGTGAGGACCTCGCCGTTCCGCATGAGGATCCGCCCGTCCACGATGACCGTCTCCACGTCGTTCCCGTTGGCGAAGTAGGCCACCCGGTAGAGGGGCATCTGAAGGGGCATGAGGTGGGGCCGCATCATGTCGATGAGAATGAGATCGGCCTTCTTGCCCACCTCCACCGATCCGATCTCGTCCTCCATGCCCAGAGCCCGGGCGGCGTCGATGGTGGCCATCTCCAGGATCTTCCCCGCCGGGAGGACGTCGGGATCCCGGAAGTGGAACCGGTGGTAGCGCATGGCCTGGAACATGTGCCGGAACATGTCGTAGCTCCGGTCCGGAGCCACCCCGTCGGAGCCCAGCATGACCGTCACGCCGGCATCCAGGAGCTCCGTTACCGGACACCGCTTGCGGATGGAGGCGATGGCGCTGGGGTTGTGGACGATGCGGGTGTTGGTGCGACGGCAGATCTCGATCTCCTCGTCGGTGAGCCCCGTGGAGTGGGAGAGGAGGGCGTCGGGCCCGAGGATGCCCAGCTCCTCGTGGGCGAACTTTACCGTTCCGGTGGTGTGGCCGTCCTGGGTGAAGAGGAGTCCGTGTTTCCGGGAGATGTCCCGGGCCGCCTCGGTGCGGCGTTTCAGGTCCTGGAACTGGGCTTCGGTGAGGGGGCCGTTCTCCGGATGGTGGGTGGGGAACATGACGGCGATGTTCAGCCGGCCATCGCCTTCCCCGTGCCACCGCTCGATGAGGGTCTCGGTGACCTCGAGTTGCTTTTCGAAGCTCACCTCCACCTCCGTGGGTGTGTCGCTTTCCCAGTGGACATAGGTCCGGGGAAACGGCGGCCGCCGGGGGCCCACGGCGAGGATCCAGCGGACTCCCACCTCCCGAATGGCATCGAGGTAGCCGTCCCCGTACCGGGGATCGTCGGTGCGCATGACGCTGTCCCCGCCCCCGAAGTAGGTGAGCCCCGTGGTCACCCCGAAGCGCAGCCGCTCCACCGCCGTGAGGAGGGCGTCGGCCCGCCAGAAATCAACCGTGGACCCCCGGGCGTAGATGGTCTCGGTGGCCCCGTACCACTCCCCGGTGTCGGTCCCGAGGCTCTTCACCAGCCCGTGACCGGCGTGGCCGTGGCCGTCGATGAGTCCCGGCATGATGACCTTGTTCCCGGCGTCGATGACCGTCTCGGCCTCGAAGCGCCCCACCAGCATACGGGTGGGGCCCACGGCCTCGATGCGGTCTCCGACGATGGCCACGGCGGCGTTCTCCAGGACCCTCCGCTCGGGGTCCATGGTGATGATGGTCCCGCCGGTGATGAGGATGTCGGCGGCCTGTTTCCCTTCCTGTCCGCCGGCTCGGAGGGGAACGTTCGCGAAGACGAGGAGGAGGGCAGCGGTCAGGGAGGCGAAGGTGGATTTGCGAGTCATGGCTTTTGCCGGTCAGTCGATGATGCGATGGGCGGCCCGGAGGAGGCTCTCCGGGAGGGTGAGGTCGAAGTATCGGGCGGCTTCCCGGTTGAGGATCAGGTGGTCCGAGGAGAAGACCTCCACCGGCATCCGGTCGGGGCGGGCTCCACCCAAAATGGCTGCGGCGAGGTCGGCGGTGCGCCGTCCCATGGCCTCGTAGCCCACCGACCACGCCCCCACCGCCCCACCTTCCACCGATTCCTGCTCGTTGCCGAACACGGGAACACCGTGTCGTTTCCCCGTGGTGAGAACGTCGCCGATGCTGTTGCCCAGGCTGTTGTCCCCCCCGAAGAGGAAGACGTCCACATTGGGCGCCATGGCCTCCGCCGCCTCGGTGAGCTCCTCGGGTCCGGCTACCACCGCCGACCGGATCTGCATTCCGTGGGCGGGCGCGGCCTCCACGAAGCCCTGATGGATGGCCCGGGCGTTCCTCTCGTCCTCGGTAAAGAAATACCCCACGGTCTCCGCATCCGGGATGACGGTCAGGATCAGGTCCAGGGTACGGCCGTAGGCGATCCGGTTCGATAGCCCGGTGGCGTTGGGAAGGCTCCCTGGGCCGGCATACCCCAGGGCGCCGGGATCGGTGACGAAGGAGAAGAGGAGGGGGCGGGCGCCGCGGTTGCGTTCCAGGAGAGCCGAGGATGCAGGGGTGGAGATGCTCACCAGGACGTCGGCATCCGAGCGCACGGCCTGGTCGCTCAGGCGGCGAAGCTCCAGGGTGTCGAAGCCGGCGTTGAAGAGAACCAGGTTCACATCGCCGGGGGCGTACAGCTCATCCAGGCGAGACCGGAAGCCCCGAACCACGTCCTCGATGACGGGATGGGAGCCCGGGTGCAGGAGCGCCACCATCGACGGCTCCCCGTCCTGGGGCCCCGGGGTCCCACATCCCGAAACCAACACGCAGATGGTCAGGGCCACGCCCGAGAATGAAGGGACCCATGCGCCGGGAACGATGCATCCGGTATTCGCGCTGCCACGTCTCATGTCATAATCTCCGGCTGGCATCCGGGTCGGTGCGGCTCCTGGGGTGCACTCCATTCTGAAACTCTGACACCATGGTGCGTTTCGCCAGGGAGGGCCCCGGATTGGCCCGAGGCTTGCAATAGGTTTCGAGCTTGCTAGCCTGTTCACAGGAACCGGTTTCCATGATCAGAAGGGGGACGAGTGACACCACGAGAGAGAGATCCACTGTTCGATGATCTGATCGCCCACAACCGGGCCTGGGTGGAGGAGAGGTTGAGGGAGGACCCGGACTACTTCCACAAGCTTGCCCGGGGTCAGGCTCCCCCATTCCTTGTGGTGGGCTGCTCCGATTCCCGAAAGTGCCTCAACTCCATGACCGGGGTCGGTCCCGGTCGGTTCTTCGTGCACCGGAACATCGCCAACCAGATCCGGTCCGACGACACCAACGTCCAGTCGGTTCTGGAGTTCGGGATCCTCACCCTGAAGGTCAAGCATGTGGTCATCGCCGGCCACACCCGGTGCGGAGGTGTCAAAGCGGCCATGGACGGGTACGACAAGGGGGCGGTGGGAAGGTGGCTGGAACCCCTGGTCCAGCTCCGCAAGGACCATGAAGAGGAGCTTCGAGCCATCCCGGACCTGAAGGAGCGTGCCGACCGCCTGAGCGAGCTCAACGTCATCGCCCAGGCCGAGAACGTCCTGCAATCCGAGCCTTACCGGATGGCACGGGACGAAGGAGCGGCCCCGGAGATCCATGGCTGGATCTTTGACTTCGAAACGGGCAGGATCGAAGAGGTGGAATTGCCCGAGGAGAATTGGAGGACCGAGGGTCTTCTGGCATGAACTACCCGCCGCCAAGCGGCCACGCCGCTCTGGCGGGGGTTTCGGCGGTTC
>CAYXGM010000044.1:0-29055 GCA_964464555.1 uncultured Gemmatimonadaceae bacterium
TGGTGGTGGCCCTGGGGGTGATCCTGGACAACTCCATCGTGGTGATGGAGAACATCACCCGCCTCAAGGAGGAGGGAGCGGACGACTACGCTCAAAAGGGGAGCGACGAGGTAGCCCCGGCCATCGTCGCCGCCACCCTCACCTTCCTGGCCCTCTTCCTTCCCTTTCTCTTCATCCCCGGCCTCTCGGCCCTTCTCTTCAAGGAGCTGATCCTGGTGGTGGCGGGGATCGTGTTGGTTTCCCTGCTGGTTGCCGTGACCCTGACGCCGGCCCTCACGGGGCGCTTGCTGGAGGGGGAGAAGGGGGGCGCCGTCACCGGACCGGCCCGGGTGTTCGACACGGTGCTGCGGAGAGTCCTGGTCGCCTACCGGGCAACCCTGAAAGCGAGCCTGCGCCGTCCATGGGCGGCCGTGGGTGTCGCGGTGATCCTCTTCGTTCTGGGCCTGGCCCTGAACCGGAGCGTAGGGTCGGAGTTCCTGCCCCAGGTGGACGACGGACGGGTCAAAGTGAAGGTGATCATGCCCACGGGGACCGCGGTGGGGGAGACCGACCGGATCCTGGCCGACATCGAGAGGGTGGTGGAGGGAGAACCAGAGATCCGGGGCCTCTTCACCATGGCCGGGGGCCGGGTGTGGGGGCTGGCCACCTACGAGATCGCCAACGAGGGAGAGGTGGATATCTATCTCGTGCCCAAAAGCCAGCGGAGGATTTCCACCCAGGAATTCATCGCCCGCATCCGCCCCAAGGTGGCTCAGGTCTCGGTGCCGGGCGCCCGGATCAACGTCATGCAGATGAAGGTGAAGGGGATCCGGCAGGTGGGGACCCAGCAGGTGGAGGTGAAGGTCAAGGGAGAGGAGATGCCCGTCATCTTCGAGTATGCCCAGAGGCTGGCTGAGGAAATGGGCCGCACCGCAGGGCTCACCAATGTCAACCTCTCCATGGACATGACCAAGCCCGAGTACCGCATCTACGTGGACCGCACCCGGGCCTCGGCCCTGGGCATCCCGGTGGGGGCGGTGGCCAACACCCTGCGAGGGCTCGTCACCGGCGCGGTGGCCACCCAGTACCGTGAGGGAACGGAGTACTACGACATCCGGGTGATGGTCCCGGAGGCCGGCCTCAACTCCCGGGAAGACGTGGAAGAGCTGGTGCTGGAGCACCGGGCGGAGGGAGCCATCTACCTGAGGGACGTGGCCGAGGTGCGCCGGGCGGTGGGGCCGGTGGAGATCATCAGGGAAGACCAGGCCAAGGAGGTGCTGGTGAGGGCCGATGCCCTGGGGGTGAGCGTCGGCGAGGCTGCGGCGGCGGCCGAGGCGGCGGCGGCGGGGCTGGAGCGCCCGGCCGGGGTCTGGTTCGAGATGGGGGGGCAGGCCCAGATGATGAACGAAGACCGGAAGGCCATGGGACTGGTCCTGGGGTTCGCGGCCCTCTTCGCCTACGTGGTGCTGGCCGTGAAGTTCGAGTCCTTCGGCCTTCCCCTTCTCATCATGCTCAACGTACCCTTCGCCCTGTTCGGGGCGTTCCTGGCCCTCTTCGTGGTGGGAATCCCGGTGGGCTCCACCGTTCTGGTGGGGCTGGTGGTCATGATGGGAGGGATCACCTCCCAGGGGGTGGTCCTTCTGGAGCTGGCCGAACAGATCCGCCGAACGGGGGAAAGCGCCCTGTCGGCCATGGCCCGGGCGGCCCCCATCCGCCTGCGCCCCATTCTCATGACCCAGCTCACCACGGTCCTGGGGCTCATGCCCCTGGCCCTGAACCTGGGGGAGGGAGCCGACATGCTCCAGCCCATGGCCATCGCCGTCATCGGCGGGCTCCTGTATTCTCTTCCCCTCACCCTCTTCTTCCTCCCGTCGGCATATGCCCTGATGAGCCGGAGGCGCGAAACGGCGGGCCGAGAGGGCGGGGTTTTTGCTTACGGTTCGGAGACCCTACGCCGGCATAATGGAGGCCCTGGAGCGGGCCTATGATGCGGTCCTGTGAGAAGACGAGTCCATGATGTGGTCCAGAGAAAGAAAGGCAAGACGATGAAGCCCCTGGGCAAGATTCTGGTGATCGGTGCGGTGGTGGTGGCTGTGGTGGCGGCGGTGGTACTCAAGGAAGGCGGGGGGACGGCCACTGCGGTCCAGCCTCTTCCCCAACCCATTTCCTCGGCTGCCCCGGACGAGGAGCCCATCCCCCCCACCTACGCCCCCTCCACTCCCGGGATCCCCCGCCTGGCGGCCCTGGGAGCGGGAGCGTGCATCCCCTGCAAGGCCATGGCCCCCATCCGGGCCGAGCTACGAGAAGAGTACGCCGGGGTGTTGGCCATGGACTTCTACGATGTCTGGAAGGACAGGAATGCGGGGCACCACTTCCGCATCCGGGCCATCCCGACCCTGATCTTCTACGACGCCGAGGGCCGGGAGTTAGCACGCAAAGAAGGATTCGTCGCGAAGGAGGAGATTCTGGCCACGTTCCGCAGCCTCGGCATCGACCTCCAGCCCACGGACGGGAGTTGACCTCAGCATGGGAGAGTGGCTTGCGGCTCTGAATCAGGCCCTGACCGGGGCGCCGCTCCTGGCACTGGCGGGAGCAGCGGGCTGGGGAGTGGCCAGCATCCTCCTCTCCCCCTGCCACCTGGCCAGCATCCCCCTCCTCATCGGGTATCTGGGAGGGAGTAGAAATCCAGAGCCGGAAGGGATGGGCTGCCGGATTTCGGGGGCGGACCCCGGCGAGCCTGCCGCCGCAGGTATGGGCCCCGGCCGAGCCGTTCGCCTCTCCCTGGCCTTCGGCACCGGGATGCTCCTGACCATCGGGATCGTTGCGGGGGTGGCTACCCTCCTGGGCTCCCTTCTCACAAACCTGGGTGCCGTCCTGGGCTACGCTATGGCCGCCGTCTTCCTCCTGACGGGGCTGGAGTTCCTTGGAGTCCTGGACCTGTCCTCCCGGGTGCCGGCGGTCTCCCGTGTGGCGGGAAAGGGAGCCGGGGGCGCGTTCCTCCTGGGACTCGTCTTCGGGCTTGCCCTGGGCCCCTGCACGCTGGCCTTCCTGGCGCCGGTGCTCTCGGCCTCGGTGGCGGTGGCGGCCACCAGCCCCCTCCTGGCCGGAGGCCTCACCCTGGCCTACGGCGTGGGCCATTGCGGGGTCATCGTAGTGGCGGGGGGCTCAGTGGGGTGGGTCCAGGGCGTGCTGGAGTGGAACCAGCGCTCCGGCGGCCTCGCCCTCCTGCGCAAGGCCACCGGGGTGCTTCTCCTGGTGGGAGGGGTGTACCTGATCTACCGGGCGTGAGTGCTTACTCCTCCCCCCCCCGGCCTAGAAGCGTGCCCTCCCAGGGGCCGGGGATCCAGACGGAAGGGGAGCCCCCCGGCCATCACTTTGCCTCCGTGGTGACGTGGGCCCGGGTGCAAGCCATGGTGGAGCGGTGCTCGAGGTGGGTACGGGCTCCCCGTGGATGGCGGGGATGCCGGCCGTTTCCGGGAAGCAGGTTTCGGCAACCTTCGTTGCATAACGAACACCGGGAGAGAACAACGATGAAGATCATGATTGTCGGAACGCCGAACTCCCTTCAAGAGGAGTTGAAAAAGCACGTTGAGGACATCATCCACGAGGAGCAACTCGAATGCCTCCTGGACATAGTCGATGATAGAAAGGAAGTGATGGAAGTCGGGTCCCGCCAGATCATTCTGACCCCGGCGCTCGTCGTCGATGACAAGATCCTGTCCCAGGGTCACATCTGGACAAAGGAACACATACGGCACTTCCTCCTGACGAACTGTGCAGACAGGCGTGACACATCCGAATGATGCGCCTCGGTACACCACTTCGTAAATCGGCACACGTATTCACTCGGCCCGTCCTGGGGCCTCAGTTGTCCCTCGTCCCCTCGTAGACCACTGGCGTCCGGAACTTTGCCACCTTTCTTCCGTCGGGATGGACCGGAATCACCAGAGGGTACCCATCCTGCCATTCATCCCAGTCGATGAGAACAGGGGTCCCCTTCGTCAGCGCCTCCTCCGTGCTGCCCACGTACGTGACCTGCCGAAGCTCGGGAAAGTGGGCTGCAACCACGGTCTCCGGGAGTGCCGTGGTAATGGCAAGGGACGTCACGACTTCATAGGGGATCATCGTCTTCGTGGGCCCGATGAGGGTGTATCCTTCCGCGAGCCGCTCGCCTTCACCGGCGTACTCGCTCCGGAGGGCCAACCGTCCGATGACCCCCACCTCGATCCGCCCGCGCCGCAGCGCATCCAGGACAGCAGCGGCGCTTTCGAAGCGGATGAGGTCCATCTCTCGATCCGAAGCGACCTCCCTTCCCCAAGGCTCCATGGTGGGGCAATATCCCACAGCCTGGCTGGAGGCCGGAAGGGATCCGCCGCATCCTGCGAAGAGGAGGATGCCCGACAGCGCGGCGCACCAGAGACGGTACCCCCTGGGCCGTTCTTTTCCGTCATCGCCGGAAGTCCACGAAAGGGCTTTGCACCTGAGACGTTTCGGCATGAAGCGCCACCTCCTTCTCATCGAATTCCCGGTCTTGAAGCGTCGCCGGGCCACGCCCTGGCCGCCATGGGGGCCGTCGCCCAGAGGAGAAGTGTCATGATCACGGCGGACGTGAGGCACCAGATGCAGCTTGCCCCGATGACGAAGGGCTCCAAAAAGGTCAGGTAGACGGAAAAGAGGGTCCCGAGCAGGGCGGCCGCCCACAGGCCGAGACCCGCCCATGCCCGGACGGCGCCGGATCCAGCCCGACGGACAGCCCAGAGGGCCAGAACCACCCCGTACCCAACCAGCCCCATAACCCCCACCGGGAGGATCCCGAAGAGGACGGCGTATTCACTCTGCTGAACGGTGTTGCAGTCGCCGACGGGACCGCAGACCGCTTCCGTTTCGGTGACTTCCACGAAGCTCAGGTACGCAGCCACCACCGCACCCACCACCACCAGAGCGGGCACCACCCACCCAGCCCACTCCTCCCTCTTCACCCTCGGGGGATAGCCCGTGATGACCAGACTCACCAGCATTCCCAGCAGCACCAGCACCGACAGCGAGTTACCAGCGGTGTCCAGGAGGAAATGATCCCGCCAGGTCATTGCTTCCAATTCCCGCATGGCCTCGGCCAGACCCACCGCGCCCCCCGGCTGTGGGGTGGGCCGCTCAGGCGTCGGTACCACACCCGGAGTATCCGCACGGGCCACCGGCACAGTGTCCACAGCCGGGGAGTCCGGACGCCTCTCCAGGTCCCCAGTGTCCACGAGGGCCTCTGTCGGCTCCAGCACGGCGGTGTCCGCCGGGGAAGGGGAAGCCGTGTCCACTGGCGGACGGGTCACCGTGTCCACCGACGGACGGGTCACCGTGTCCATCAAGGCAGGGGTGTCCACCGGTTCCACGGCAACCGTGTCCTCGGCTTCCACGACAGCCGTATCAGCCACTGCAACATCTTCCTCAGGGGACGACGACTGTGGCGCGACCCTGCGATCCGGATAATTGGGATCCAACAGCCCCTGTTCCTGCAGGAACTGGACAAGCTCCGGAATGTCGGGAAAATCGATCCCGCCCGACGCCAGGCCTTCCTCCACTATGGAGGGGAAGCTAGAAGGAATCTCGAGCCCCCCAATCAAGACCTCGTCTCCCACCACCATAAAGGGTACCACCCAACGGTCCCGTGGCACAGTGAAGTGTTGAAGCGTGGAAGAGAACAGGTTCTGGGCAAACTTTTGGCTCGTGTCGAAGCCCAGGATCACCAGGCGATCCCCGTACCGCTCCTGCATGGGCACGAGGTGTTCGTTGATCACGTCGTGACAATGGGGGCACGTGGGATGGTAGAAGAAGATCGCATGCACCGCCGGTGCCGGCTCCTGCGCCCGAAGGGTAGGAGAAGGGATGGAGCTAGCCGAAAGGAGAAGGAGGGTGGTCAGCACTGATCTCACGTGGGATCCTCCTGGACGGGCCACTGGTTCAGGGTCGGGCGCCAAGTGTCGAAGCCGGTCTCGATGGCCGCCGAGTCCTTGTCCCACTGGCGGGCGATCTCCTCGCTTCGGATCGGGTTGCGGGAAGCCAAGGGCCCGTACCGCACGATTCCTGCCATCTCCATCTCCTGGCACCGACTGGAGTGCATTCCGGATCATGCAGATTGTAAGGTGGAATTTGCGCGCTCCCCCCGCCAGGGGGGTGACGATGGACGGTGGCTTTGCCTCGAATGGCAACCTGAAGATCAGCGGGAGAACCGCCTTCCCCTACCTCGTTTCTGCCCCCCCCCAGGTCCTCAGAACCCCCCTTTCCGGACAGGAACCAGCTAACCCCGCGGTGCCCTCCCCTGGCAATCATTGTGGAGGCTAAGCATAGTTACCTGGTTCTCGGACCCCGGGGCTCTTTCCGTCCTGCCCGGCTCAGCGACTGCCGTCCCCATCGGTCCCGGACGCTTCGGTCACTCCCAAGCAGGAGACGCCGCATGACACAAAGCCGTTTCAGCGCAGTTTTCAGACCTATCGTGAGGGTGGCCTTGATGAGCGGGATCATCCTGGGTTCGGCGGGGTGCTGGGAGCGCACGAACCCTGACCTCGCGGTACGCCTGGACTCGGGCTTTCTGGCCGACGAGGCGGTTGCTGCTTCGGATTCCAGCGGAAGTCTCACTCCATTCCGCCTGGCATTCGCATCCGTTCTCTCCCCGGAACGGAGCACCGTAGTCTATGCCCGGCTGAGCACCTATCTGGCCGAGCGGATGGGCCGCCCTGTGGAGGTGATCCGGCGCAGGACCTATGCGGAGCTCAACGAGTTATTGCGGGCGGGAGCTGCGGATGCGGGCCTGATCTGCACCGGGGCCTTCGCCGCGGGAGAGGACCAATTCGGGCTCGAGGCGCTGGTGGTCCCGGTCATCGGGGGCCAACGTACATATCGCTCGTACATCATTACCCGCCGGGATGCGGGTCTTCGTTCCTTTGATGCCCTGCGAGGTGCTTCCTTCGCCTTCACCGACCCCCTCTCCAACACGGGATATCGCTACGTGGCCGTAAAGCTGCGAGGCGGAGGCACCGACCCGGATCGCTTCTTCGCCCGCGTGCTCTTCACCTACAGCCACGACAACTCCATCCTTGCGGTACGGGACGGCGTCGTGGACGGCGCCTCCGTGGATAGCATCGTCTGGGACGAACTCGTCCGGCGGGATCCATCGCTGGAACGGGAGGTGGTGGTGGTGGAGCGATCGGAGGAGTTCCCCATCAACCCGTTGGCCGTGCCCGGGAACATGGGTCCCGAGCTCCGTGCGCTCCTGAGAGACGCGTTCCTCACCATGGACGAAGTGCCCGAGGGCCGGGAAATCCTGGAGGAGCTGGGAACCGACCGATTCGAGGATCCCACCGCCGCGGAGTTGGAAGGATACCGGGCCATCGCCCGGAGTTGGCGAGAGCTGGCCGGGAGAACGCCCGGTGCTACGAACGGTACCCGCTGAATGTTACGAGGCCTTCGAAGCAGGATCATCCTGTCTTTCTGCGTGCTCATGGCGTCGGGGGGGACCCTGACCACGGCGCTGGTGAGCCGGAACCTCTCCGCCTCCCTCGGGGGCGCTGTGGACCGGAATGGAGCCGCGCTGGCCGAGGTGCTGGCAGGCCTTCTTCAGGAGCCTCTGGCTTACGGGGACCGCCTTACGGCGCGCCAAACCCTCACCGGAGTCCAGGAGCGAAATCCGGACGTGGTCTATGCCTTCGTCGCCGATCCCTCGGGCGGGGTGGGCGACCATTCCTTTCCCACCGGCCGCTTCCCCGGGGGTCTCCTTTCCGTCCTGGAACGGGCCTCACCGGTCACACTGCGCACGGAACAGGGACTGGTGCGTGACATCCGCGCTCCCGTGGCCGAGGGCGTCCTGGGTACGGTTCACGTGGGTCTTTCCCTGAACTGGGTTCGGCGGACCACTACCGACGCCATGACCAACGTCGCTCTCATCACCCTCCTGGGCATGGTGGTAGGCGTGCTGGGAATCCTCTTCCTGGCGCACCTCATCACCTCCCCCCTGCGAACGCTCCGGAGCGCGGTGGACCGGCTGGGAAGGGGGGAGGGCCTAGAGGAAGTTCGGGTGGACAGCGGCGACGAAATCGGTGACCTGGCGGTAACGTTCAACCGGATGGCGAAGCAGATCCGGGAGCGGGTCGAGGAAAGCGATGCCCTCCGTGCGTACATGGAGCGGATTCTGGACCAGATGGAGTCCAGCATCCTGGTGATCTCCCGGGACCGGGTGGTGGAGCACGCCAACGCGGCGGCCTTCAAACGCCACGGCGACCTGAAGGGGCACGTCTGCTCCGACGCCCTGGCGGGGGAGCGTCCCTGCGACGTGTGCCCCATCTCCCGGGTTCTGGAAGAGGGGGCGGTGGTCCGACAGAGTTTTCGCACGGTGTCAGGTCGGAGCTATGAACTGAAATGGATGCCGGTGCCTGGGCGGGACGGGCGTCCCGCCGTCGTGGAGAGGGCCCTGGACGTAACCGAGAGGGAGGAGCTCCAGGAGCGCTTCCAACGCGCCCAGCGGTTGGCTGTGGCGGGCGAGATTTCCGCCGGGATCGTCCACTCCGTCAACAACCCCCTGGACGGTGTGCGTCGGGCCCTCGACCTGGCCGTCGCACGCCCCGACGACGCGGAACGGGTCAGCCGCATGTTGGGCCTCGCCCGGGAGGGCACGGAACGGATCGCGAGCATCACACGCACCCTCCTCGGCTTCGCCCGTGCCCAGGACGCGACTCATCGCGTGGCCGTGGACGTCGCCTCCCTGCTGGAAGCAGCCGCGAATGTGGCGCGCCTGACGGCGGAGTCCGGCGGCGTGGAGATCCACCTCCGCATCGAGGAGGGACTTCCCCCCATCCCGGTGGATCCTTCAGGAGTGGAGGAGGTCGTGGTCAACCTCC
This sequence comes from uncultured Gemmatimonadaceae bacterium, assembly GCA_964464555.1. GTDB lineage: Bacteria > Gemmatimonadota > Gemmatimonadetes > Longimicrobiales > Gaopeijiaceae > CAYXGM01. The sequence goes on from CAYXGM010000044.1 coordinate 8,862, forward strand.
TCCTCAACGCTGTGGACGCCTGCGCAGGGGGGGGGCGTGTGGAGGTGACCGCCCACAGGGAGAACATGGCACTCGTCCTCTTCGTGCGGGACGACGGACCGGGCGTGCCCGCGGAGCTGGCCGATACCGTCTTCGAACCCTTCTTCACCACCAAGGACGCGGGGCGTGGGACGGGACTCGGGCTTTCCGTGGCCCGCCGCATCGTGGAGGCCCACGGTGGCGATCTGACCCTCGAGTCGGTTTCACCCACCGGGGCTGCGTTCCGTGCTGTCCTTCCCTACCCCCCATCACACCCCCCGGAGGAGCCCCATGAGCGGTGAACGCGTGTACGTGGTGGACGACGAGCGCCTCACCCGGGAGACCCTGGTGGAGCAGCTTCGTGACGAGGGCTTCGACGCCTTCGCGTTCCCCAACGGCTGGGCCGTGCTGGAAGCGCTGGAAGCCGAAGAGGCCGACGCCGTGCTCACCGACCTCCGCATGCCGTCCATGGACGGCGCCGAACTGTACCGCAGAATCGAGGAGCGGTGGCCCGACATTCCCGTGATCTTCATGACGGCCTTCGCCACGGTGGCCTCCGCCGTGGAGGCCATGCGATCAGGAGCAGCCGACTACCTCACCAAGCCCCTGAACTCCGAGGAGCTGCTCATCCGGCTCCGGCGCATCATCCAGCACCGCCGCGACACGCAGGAAATCAGGCGGCTGCGGGCGGAATCGGCACGACGGGGGGCCTTCGGGCAGCTCATATACCGCTCCGACGCCATGGGCGCCGTGGTGCGCAGGGCCCTGACGGTGGCCGACACCGACCTGACCGTCCTGATCCAGGGAGAGACCGGCACGGGAAAGGAGATCCTGGCCCGGTCACTGCACGCCCACAGCGGGCGGGCCCCGGGCCCCTTCGTGGCCGTGAACTGCGGCGGGCTCAACCCCAACCTGGTGGAGAGCGAGCTGTTCGGTCATGAAGCGGGCGCCTTCACGGGCGCTACCCGGATGCGCAAAGGGCGCATCGAATCGGCCATCGGTGGGACCCTGTTCATCGACGAGGTGGACGACCTGACGCAGGTCAACCAGCTCCGGATCCTCCGGTTCCTCCAGGAACGGACCTTCGAGCGTGTCGGAAGCAGCCGCACCCTGGAGGCCGACGTGCGAGTGCTCTGCGCAACGAAATGCAACCTGGAAGACATGGTCCGCCAGGGCGCATTCAGGGAGGACCTCTATTACCGTATCGCAGCGGTGGTCATCACGCTCCCCCCCCTCCGGGACCGGAGGGACGACATCCTCCCCCTGGCCGAGCTCTTCCTGGCCGCACGTCTCGAAGCTTCCGGAGCGCCGGGACTCACCTTCGGCCCGGAGGCCATGCGCGCGCTCCTGGCCCACGACTGGCCAGGCAATGTCCGGGAGCTTCGTCACGCCGTGGAGCATGCCGCTGCCTTTGCCGAAGGGGGAGTCATCGAACCGAGACACCTCCCGGACCGGATGCGGGGTGCCGAGGGGCAGGGCAAGGTACACCTCGACCTTCCCTCCGAAGGGGCCGTTTCCATGCCCGGCGTCCTCTCCGAGTGCGAAGGGGAACTCCTGGCCTGGGCTCTGGAGCGAGCGGGAGGGAACCAGGTCCGGGCCGCCGAGCTTCTGGGCATCCCTCGCACCACGCTCCGGAGCCGGTTGGAGGCACGGGGCGAGCTGGCCCCCCTCAACTCCAAGGACTGACGCCATACGCACCACTGCGGCGCCTCCTCCGGACGAGATCTCGTCACGGGGAGGCCCCCAAAAGACTGAATTTCGTCTTCGGGTTGCCGCCCACCTCCCGGGTCACTCCTCCTAACTCATTATTTTTCAGTGTGTTACCTGTCCGCATGCCTGCGCCGATGCTGGCACGTGACTTGCCACGGGGAGCCCTCGGACAGCTGATGCCTCCTCCCCGCGCAGGGAGGTTCGGAGCGCCCGAAGGGGTGCCTGAACGCGGCACCGGCCAGAGACGACGGAGCCCACAGGTGAGCCCGAACAAGACATCCTCCGACACCGGCGAGGCCAGACCACCGGTGATGACACGGCGGGAGGCGGTGCGCGCCGGTGCGCTGGTGGCCAGCGGCGTCGCCGTGGCCGGCGGCGCCACGTTGGTGGACCGGATCCCCGGCGCCCCCCGCGACCCCACCGGCCCCGGCACCATCCGCACACTCCCCGTGCTGCAGAACATCGAGGCCCGGGAGGGCGAGGACGTGCTGCTCCGCATGCAGCGCGACCTGGTGCGGGCCATGGCCAAGCCGGTGGAGGAGCGACGCTGGATCATGGTCATCGACGTGCGCAAGTGCGTGGGGTGCCACGCCTGCACGATTGCCTGCGTGGCGGAGAACCATCTGCCCCCCGGCGTCGTGTACCGGCCCGTGATCACGGAGGAGCTGGGCGAATTTCCCAACGTCCAGATCCGCTTCACGCCCCGGCCCTGCATGCAGTGCGACAAGCCGCCGTGCGTGCCGGTCTGCCCTGTGAAAGCCACATGGAAGCGTCCGGACGGCATCGTGGCCATCGACTACGACCAGTGCATCGGGTGCCGGTACTGCCTCGCGGCCTGCCCCTACGGAGCCCGCACCAGCGACTTCGGCGAGGCGTACACCCTCGGCGTGGCCGAGGGGAGCCCGGAAGGGCCCGACGCCCCGGTCTTCGGCGCCCGGGCGCCCTGGATGGAACAGCCCAGCCACGAGTACGGGAAGGGGTGGGTGCGCCAGGGACATCAGTCTCCCGAGGGGAACGCACGGAAGTGCCACTTCTGTCTGCATCGTCTCGAAGTCGGCCAGCTCCCCCAGTGCGCTACGTCGTGCATCGGGCGCGCCACTTACTTCGGTGACCGGGCGGATCCCGACAGCCTGGTGACCGAACTGGTCACGAAGAACAACGTCCAGACCCTCCTTTCCCACATGGGGACGGAGCCTCGGGTCTACTACATCGTCTGAGGAGGGCAGGCCAGGTCATGACGACGTCTACGTTGGAAGCCGGCACCTTCCCGGCCAGGCTCCGCACCGCATGGCGGGAGATGGACCCCATCCACCGGCTCCTGTGGGCCGGGTGGGCCTTGTGCCTCCTGCTGGGTACCGTCGGAGTCTACCAGAGGCTCGCGGAAGGACACCTTCCGGCGGGATACGGTTCCTATGTGCCCTGGGGTCTCTGGATCGCCATCTACTTCCACGGCGTGGGGATCGCAGGCGGCGTCTTCGCCGTCGCGGCTCTCGGCTTCATCCTGGGGATCAACGGGTTCCGGCACCCCGCCGCGCTGAGGGCGGCCATCGTGCTGGCCTACGCCGCGGTGGTCCCGGCCTTCATGGCGGTTTGGCTGGACCTGGGGCACATGGGCCGGGCGGCGAACATCGTCCTGTCGCCCTCCTTCACCAGCATGATGGCCTTCAACGCCTGGATGTACAACGGCTTCCTGGGCGTGGCGGCGGTGGCATGGTGGCTCAGTTACCGGGACGACCGGGGCTGGCTGAAGCCCCTCCTCTGTCTGGGGATCCTCCTCTCCCTGTCGTTTCCGAGTCAGAGCGGCGCCTTCTTCGGGGTTGTGGACGCCAAGCCGTACTGGCACAGCGCCCTCCTCCCTTTGATGTTCCTGACCTCCGCCCTCACGGCGGGCACGGCCATGCTCCTCATGGTCCGCGGCCTCATCGGGCCGGCCAGCCCGGCCGGTAGCGGCGACCACGATCCGGGGGCCCTCCGCGTCGCCCTGTCGCGGCTCCGGTACGTTGTGGTCATCGGAGTCGTGGCCTACTTCCTCATGGAGTTCGCCGAGCTCTCCATCGTGTTCTGGAGGACGGAAGCCCACGCGCCGGCGGTGGAGTTGGTGCTCTTCGGGCCGTACTGGTGGGTGTTCTGGCTGGTGCACGTGGTTCTCGGAGGGATCGTGCCCCTGGCGCTCCTCCTCTCGCGACAGTCCGGATCGTGGGTGTTCGGCGCCTTCCTGGTGGGCGTGACCTTCATCAGCGCCCGCCTCAACGTCCTCGTGCCCGGGCAGGCTATCGGTGAGCTGACGGGTCTCCAGGAGGCCTTTTCCCACCCCCGCCTCAACTACATGTACCACGCCACCGCTATGGAGTACCTGGTGGGGCTCTTCCTGGTGGCTGTGGGGATGACCGTGTACTTCGTCGGCCGCCGCATCAACAAGCTGTTCGCGGCCCGTTTTGCCTGAGGAGAGTTCAACATGGAACCAACGGACCGGAAGACCCCGTCACGCCGCCAGTTCCTGGCGGGAGGCGCCCTCCTGGGCACGGGCTTCATTCCCGGTGTGGTGGCAGGGGCGGAAGAGGAGGATCGCCAGAACGCCATCCTCAACAGCCGGCGCCCCGACACTCCCTACCCACTGGCGACGGCGGACAACCACATCCTGTCCGCATGCCTCCAGTGCAATACGGGGTGCGGAATCCGGTGCAAGATCCAGGGCGGCGTGGTGACAAAGATTGACGGCAACCCCTACAGCCCCTGGACGGTCCTGCCCCACTTGCCGTACGAGACGCCCGTGGACGCGGCGGCGCCGGTGGACGGCGCGCTCTGCCCCAAGGGTCAGTCCGGGCTCCAGACGGCCTACGATCCCTACCGGATCCGCAGGGTTCTGAAGCGCGCGGGCCGTCGTGGCGAGAACCAGTGGGTCTCCATCCCCTTCGACGACGCCGTCCGCGAGATCTGCGAAGGCGGCACCCTCTTCTCTCATGTACCTGGCGAGGAGACGCGGGAGGTCGAGGGCCTCGAGTCCCTTGTGGCGCTCCGGGACGCGGCGGTGGCCCGAGCGATGGAGGCCGACATCAGGGCCATCTGGGACGAGAAGGACCGGGACCGGAAGGCCGAACGGGTCGAGGCCTTCAAACGTCGCCATGCTGCGCACCTGGACCTCCTCATCGACCCGGACCACCCCGACCTGGGTCCCAAGAACAACCAGATCGTACTCGCGTGGGGACGAATCAAAGACGGTCGGAAGGACTTCTACAAGCGATTCGCCGCCGCCCTTGGGACCGTCAACGCCCACGGCCACACCACGGTGTGCCAGGGCTCCCTCTACTTCACGTGTAAGGCCATCAGCGAGCAGTACGCCGGCGGCAAATTCACCAACGGGACGAAGTTCTATTGGCAGGCCGACACGGAGAACAGCCGCTTCATCCTCTTCGTGGGCGCCAACCTTTTCGAGGCCAACTACGGTCCGCCCAACCGCACCATGCGCCTCACCGGGAACCTGGTGAGCGGACGCACTCGCATCGCGGTGGTCGACCCCCGGTTCAGCAAGCTGGCCGGCAAGGCGTGGAAGTGGCTCCCCCTGAAGCCCGGGACCGACGCTGCCCTGGCCATGGGGATGATCCGCTGGACCCTCGAGGCGGGACGCTACGACGCCCGCTTCCTGGCGTCCGCCAACCAGGCCGCCGCCGTGGCGGCAGGTGAGAGCTCGTGGACCAACGCCACCTGCCTGGTGGAGGTCAAGGACGGGAAGCCCGGCAAGCTCCTGCGGGCCGCCGACGTGCGTGTGGGCGGCCGGCCCCTCCGGGCCGCGGAGCGGCGCCGCTTCACCGACGCCTCCGGGGACGAGAAGGCGTACGAGGAGAAGTTCCTGGTGGTAATGGTGGACGGCCGCCCCACCGCCGTGGACCCCAACGACACCCGCACCCCCCTGGAGGGCGACCTCTTCGTGGACGCCACCCTCCCCGACGGCACCCGGGTGAAGAGCGGCCTGCAGGTCCTCTTGGAGTCGGCAAGGGAGCACACGGTGGCCGAATGGGCGGAACTCGCCGGCGTGCGTGAGCAGGACCTGGTGGCCGTGGCCCGGGAGCTCACCAGCCATGGCAAGATGGCGGCGGTGGACGTGCACCGTGGCCCCGCTCAGCACACCAACGGCTTCTACAACGTCCTGTCCTGGATGACCCTCAACATGCTCCTGGGCAACTTCGACGCCCGGGGCGGGATGATCAAAGCCACCACCTACGACATCAAGGGGAAGGGAAAGGGCGAGCTCTTCGACATCGGCGCCCACCCGGGCAAGGCCACGGCCTTCGGAGTGCGCTCCATCCGGCACGGCCTCGACTACGAGAAAAGCACCCTCTTCGAAGGCTATCCTGCGAAACGCAACTGGTACCCCCTTTCCAGCGACATCTACGAAGAGATCATCCCCTCCATCGGGGACGCCTACCCGTACCCGGTGAAGTGCCTCTTCCTGTACATGGGCGCCCCCACCTACGCGCTTCCGGCGGGGCACACGAACATCGAGGTGGTGGCCGATGTGGAGCGGCTTCCCCTGTTCATCGCCAACGACATCCTCATCGGCTCCACCTCCATGTACGCCGATTACATCTTCCCGGACCTCACCTTCCTGGAGCGCTGGGAGTTTCAGGGGAGCCATCCCAACATCCCCAACAAGGTGCAGCCGGTTCGGCAGCCGACCATCGCCCCCATCCCCGAGGAGTGCACGGTCTTCGGCCAGCGCTATCCGCTGAGCCTCGAGACCATGATGCTGGGGATCACCGAGCGGCTCGAGCTCCCCGGGTTCGGAGAGAACGGGCTCGGCCCCGGTCGGGCCTTCCGCCACCCCGACGACCTGTACCTGCGCCAGGTGGCGAACCTGGCCTTCGGCGAGAAGCCCGACGGCAGCGACGCCGTCCCCGACGCCGACGACCGTGAGATGGAGCTCTTCCTGGCCGCCCGGCGCCACCTTCCCACCACGGTCTTCGACCCGGACCGGTGGCGGACGATCGTGGGCGACGCCCTGTGGCAGAAGGTGGTCTACGTGCTGAACCGCGGCGGCCGCTTCGAAGACCACGAGAAGGGGTACCGGGGAGACCGGGTAGCCCATCCGTACGGGAAGCTGCTCAACCTCTACCAGGAGAAGACGGCCGGGGTGATCCACTCCGGGACGGGGGAACACCACCCTGGGTACGCCACCTACGTGCCCATCCGGGACTATTCCGGACAGGAGCCTACAGCCCTGCGGGAGGGCTACGATCTCTCTCTCATCACCCACCGGGTCATCAGCCAGACCAAGAGCCGGACCATCGCCGACCCGTGGCTGTCCTACCTCCTTCCCGAGAATGGCATCCTGCTGAACCCCGAAGACGCAGGGCGCCTGGGGCTGGAGAACGGGCAGTTCGTGAAGGTCACCAGTGCCACCAACCAGGAAGGGGAGTGGGACCTGGGGAGGGGGAACCGTAAGGCCATGGTGGGGAAGGTGGTCACCACCCAGACCATGCGCCCGGGAGTGGTATCCTTCGCCCTGGGCTTCGGCCACTGGGCCACCGGCGCCTCGGACGTGGTCATCGACGGTCACCTCATCCGGGCCGAGAAGAGGCGCAAGGCCGGCGTGCACGCCAATGCCGCCATGTGGCGGGACCCGGTGATCAAGAACACCTGCATGTTCGACCCCGTGGGAGGAAGCGTCTCCTTCTACGACACGCACGTGAAGCTGGAACCCGTCTGACATCATTCGGAATACGGCGGGCCTCTCCCGGAGACGGGCGGGGCGCGCCTCCCTACGACCCGAAGCGTAACGAAACGTGGATTGTTCAATGACTTTTCGGAAACGGATGCGTCCTTCCATGGCCGGTCTTCGCCGCCGCTGTTGGAGCCTTACCGTCCTGGCCCTGTTCGCGATTCTGCTCTTCTCAGGGACCGCGGAGGCCCAGGCCAGCCAGCCCGCCCCCGCCGGCACACCCGACTGGTTGAGCTTCCAGGGCGAGACACGCATGCGGTACGAGACCCTGGACGGCCAGTTCCGGGCCGGAAGGTCCGCCGGGGACCAGCTTCTCCTGTTCCGGACTCTCCTCCTCTCCGAAGTGCGGGCGCATGGGGTATCCCTCGGCCTGGAGTTCCAGGACAGCCGCACCTACCTCGGCGACTCGGGCACCCCCCTCTCCACCAGCATCGCGAACCCCTTGGACGTCCTTCAGGCCTACGTGGGGGTGGATCTGCCCGGCCTCCAGGGCGAGGGGTCCCGAACCACGCTGAAACTCGGACGCCAGACCGTAAGCATCGGCTCCAAGCGCCAGATCGAACGGGTGGAGTTCGCCAACGTCATCAAGAACTACACGGGTCTCCATCTGACCCATTCCTTTCCGGGGGGCGACGGTCTCCACCTCGTCTACGTGGCGCCGCTGGCCCGGAAGCCGACGGAACGAGCGAGGTTGGACGAGAACGAACTCTCCCGGGACCGGGAGCAGTGGAACCGCCGGATCTGGGGCGTCCATTACATCAGAAAGGAGCTGGCGCCGGGCCGCTGGCCAGGGGTCTCCGGCGAGCTGTTCGTGTATGGCCTGGCCGAGGAGGACTCCGGCGAGTTTCCCACACCGAACCGGAGCTACGTGACCCCGGGATTCCGCCTCTATCGGCCCCGTGCCTCGGGCCGGTGGAACTTCGACATCGAGGGAGCCTTGCGCTACGGCTCCCGCAGGGCGTCCAGCGCCCCCGATGACACCCGGGACCTGGACGTGGGCGCTTCCATGCTCCGGGCCGAGGTGGGCTACACTGTGGCCGCACCGTGGAAGCCGAATCTGGCCCTGCAATACTACTGGGCCAGCGGGGACGAGGACCCCAACGACGGGCGCTACGACCAGTACGACCGCCTGTTCGGCGGCCGCCGAACCGACCTGAACCACACCAGCATCCACGGGCCGTTGACGCCGGCCAATCTCAACGCTCCGGGATTCCGTGTGGAGGTTCAACCCAACAGCCGAATGGACGCCCGGCTCACCTACTCCGCCGCCCACCTGGCCTCGGGAACGGACCGGTGGATCATTGCCGGGCTCCAGGACCCGACCGGCGCTTCGGGTACCTTCATCGGCCACGCCCTCGATGCCCGCACCCGTCTGTGGATTCTTCCGGGCAGACTGCAGATGGAGATCGGCTTCTCCGCCTTCATCTTCGGGGAATTCGCACGGAACGTTCCGGAGGGCCCGGCGGGCCGCCGCACCCTCTTCGGCTATTCGCAGCTCCTGCTCATCTTGTGACGGCGTGTCCGTACTTCGGGGCGAGCAGTCGCCCCTCCGTCCCGTGCCGGGGCCGCCCCACCGGATCCCGGGGGGGCGGTCCGCCCGAATCAGAACCCCACCGCCAGGGCCAGACCGAATTTCCCGTACCCCAGCTTTCAGATGTTTCCCTTACCAAAGGGATCACCCCTCCGCAGGCGGCACGCCTTTGTGGCCGTAGCAGAGGATCCCGCTCTTCCCCTCCTTGCGGATCAGGCGAAACTCCAACTCCACATCCGTGCCCGGGAGAACCGTCGAAGGATCGCAATCCACCACCTGGGTCATGAGGCGAGCCCCTTCCGGAGTCTCCACCACCGCCATAGCGTAGGGTGCCTCGTTCAGGAAATCGTCGGGGGAAACGTGGATCACTGTCGAGGTCACGACCTTCCCTCTGAGGGAGAGCCGTATGGTCTCGAAGCTCTCTCCCCGGCACCCCGGGCAGACCTTCCGGAGGGGGTAGACCACCTGTCCGCATCCGGTGCAACGTCCGGCCTCCAGGCGGTAACGGGCCGGGATCTCGCGATGATAACGGGGAGTCGGCATGCTTACACTCCCTGGAAAATGTGGACGACGGAGCTCGCGCCGGAGCCACCCATGTTCTGGGCCAGGCCGGTCCTGGCCCCCTCCACCTGCACCTCTCCACCTTCTCCCCGGAGCTGCTCCACGATGGTCACAGCCTGGGCCACCCCCGTGGCCCCCACCGGATGGCCCTTGGACTTGAGCCCTCCGCTCAGGTTCACCGGAATCTTCCCCCCCAGGTCCGTGATACCCTCCCGGGCGGCGTCCTTCCCCTTCCCCCTCTCCACGAAGCCCAGCGCCTCGTAGCAGCAGATCTCCGCGATGGAGAAACAATCGTGGACCTCAGCGACATGGATGTCGTCGGGAACGACGCCGGCCATGGAATACGCCCTACTCGCCGAAAGCTCCACCACGTCCAGGTCCGCGAGGTCCTTCCGGTCCGCCAGCGCCAGGGTCGAAGTGGCAGCGCCGCTCCCCAAAATCTTCACCGGCCGGCCCTTGAACTCCCTCGCCCGCTCCAGGGGGCACAGCAGCACCGCCGCCGCCCCGTCTGTGACCGGGGAGGAGTGCAGCATCCGCAGCGGCTCGGCCAGCAGGCTCGACCCCATGACATCCTCCACCGTCACCAGCCGCCGGAACTGGGCGTGGGGGTTCTTCGCTCCGTTTTTGTGGGCCTTGACCGACACCCACGACAAATCCTCCTCCGTGGTGCCGTACTTCGTCATGTGGGCCCGGGCGATCATGGCATACAGCCCGGGGAAGGTCACCCCGTAATAGACCTCATTCTCCTGGTCCGACGCCGTGGCCAGCACCGCCGTTACGTCCGCGCCGTCGGTCATCTTCTCCACGCCGGCCGCCAACACCAGGTCGCTGGCCCCCGACGCCACCTCCAGGAAGGCCGATCGGAGCGCCATCCCACCCGAGGCGCACGCCGATTCCACCCGGGTCGCCGGGACCCCGGCAACCCCGAGATGCTCGGCCATGAGAGGGCCCAGGTGCTCCTGCCCCACGAACTGCCCCGCTGACATGTTCCCGATATACATCGACTCCACGTCGTCGGCCCCCGCATCCTCCAGAGCCTTCAGCGCCGCTTCCACGAACAGGTCCCGGAGGCTCATATCCCAGAGCTCTCCGAATCGTGTCATCCCCACTCCGATGATGGCCACCTCTCGCATGCGTACCTCCTGCCGGTCTTCTCCGGCGTTCAAAGAACCTGATCATCCCCGGAGGACGGTCTCCGGTCATTCGTTGACGATGATCTTCTCTCGATGCTTGGCGTATTCCCCGTAGGTCAGATACCGCTGGGGATGATCCAGCATGGACCGCACGGAAGGGGCAAGTCCCTGACGCTCCGGCAGGAGCTCCGTGGCCTTCAGAATGAAGGAGTCGCTTCCGGCCCCGCTCCCGAAGGAGGTGATGAGGATCAGGTCCCCCGGGGCCGCCACGTCCAGGACCGCCGCCAGCCCGGTGGGAGAGGAGCCGGAGTAGGTGTTTCCCATGAGGTTGACGATCCATCCCGTCTCCAACTGGGCCCGGGTGAAGCCCAGCTGCTTTCCGGCTGCCAGGGGGAACTTCCCGTTGGGCATGTGGAAGACGACGTGACGGAAGTCTGCAGGTTTGTGCCCCGACCGCTCCAGAATCCCGCGCGTAGCCGACAGCACATGGTGGAAGTAGGCCGGCTCTCCGGTGAAGCGGCCTCCGTGGCGGGGATAGAACTGGCCCTCCCGGCGCCAGAAGTCCGCCGTGTCCGTCGTGAAGCTGTAGGTCTCCAAGACCTCCGCCAGGATGCCGGTCATGCCGAAGATGTAGGCGGCCCCGCCGGCCGAAGCGCTGAACTCCAACGCGTCGTTGGGGGCTCCCTGGGAGGTGTCGGCCCCGATCCCCATGGCATACCCGACCCGTCCCGATTCCACCATGGCCAGGGCCACGGACATGGCTTCCGTTCCTGCCTTGCAGGCGAACTCAAAATCCGCCACGTGAAGCTCCGGGCCCAACGCCAAGGCCTCGGCCACTACCGTCCCGCTCGGTTTCACGGCGTAGGGGTGGGACTCCGACCCGATGTAGAGGGCGCCCACTTTCTGGGGGTCGATGCCCGCCCGGGCCAGGGCCCCCCGCCCCGCCGCCACCGAGATGGTGATGGTATCCTCGTCGATTCCCGGAACCGATTTCTCCTTCAGAAGAAGCCCTTTCTGGATGGCCACCGGATCCTTCCCCCACTGTCGGGCGATCTCTTCACTTCGGATCCGGTTCCGGGGAATGAAGGCCCCATAACCCACGATTCCTGGCATCTCCACCTCCTGTGCCGATTTGAGTGACCTTTGCATGACGGGAGGCCTGGAGCATCCCGCCGCAGATTGAATCCGCTCCCCCTACCCCTTCCCCCCCGTCTCCAGGTAGGAGGCAAAGTCGTCCGGAAGCTCGCTATCCCGGATGGCCGCCGCGGCCCGGGCCAGGTCGTACTCAACCCGGACGAACTCCACCCCCACCGCCCCCTCCCCCACCTCGACCACCACGTAACCGGCCCGCCAGTCCCCGTCCTTGGGACGCCCCACCGAACCCGTGTTCAGGAAGTGGATCCCCTCCACCTCCCGGTGCCACGGCTTGTGGGTGTGCCCGAAGGCCACCACGTCCCCGTCCTTCGCACCCAGATGTCCCGCCATCTTGAAGCAGAAGGCGTCGGAGCGGTCCTCGGTCCAGTAGACGGTGTTGAGGACGGGGTTGCCGTGGACCAGGATCAGCGTGGGGCCCGGCTGGTGCCCGCCCAACGGGCGGAGATCCAGGCGGAAGGGGAGGCCCCCCAGCCAACGCTTGGTCTCCGGGCTCACATGGGCCCGCGTCCAGCCATAGGAAAGATGGCTCAACTCCTCCTGGCGGGGGTCCTCGTACTTGCACCCGCAATGCTTGTAGTCGGTGGCGGTGGTGGAGTCGTAGTTGCCGGCCACCCCCGGTATCCCGCGCTCCCGAAGAAGCGCCACCACCTCGTCGGGCCAGGGAGCGTAGCCCACCAGGTCACCCAGGTGATAGAGGGGGTGCAGGTCATCCCGTCCATCGATGTGGGCCAGCACGGCCTCCAGTGCCGGCAGGTTCCCGTGAATGTCGCTGATCAGCGCGTACTTCATCCCCCGACCTCCTCCTTCAGTTCAAGGACCATTGCTACCGCCGACGCCGGACACGCCTCGCGGAACTCCACGCTCCGCTGCACCACCGCCGAGGCGTCCGCCCGTTCGATCCGGCGGAATCCGTGCCGCGCAAAGTAGGCCGCTGCCGTCGTGGTCAGCAGGTACAGACGAGGCAGCCCGGCAGCCCGGGCCGCGTCCAGCACCTGCTCCGTCAGCCGCCGGCCCAGCCCATGGCCGCGATACGACGGCGCCACCGCCACAGACCGGAGGATGCCATCCTCCCGGTGGACCTCCAGCCCCGCTACGCCAACCAGGGTCCCGTCGGACTCCACCACCACGAAACGGTCGATGAAGTCGGCGACGCCGACCACCGGCAGCTCCGCAGCCGCCAGCAACGCCTCCACCGCCGGGAGGTCCGAGGCTGACGCAGGACGCAACCTCGGCGTCGTCGCGTTTACCCTCATTCCGGCTTCCGCGCCCTCACGAAGGCCGCCATGAAGCGCCCTTCCACAGAGACCGCCAGGGCGTCGGCGTCCAGGCCGGCCTCCTGCAGGAAAGCCCTGGCGTCTTCCAGTTCGTAGATTCGGGTGGGTTCCAGGCTGGAATCCTCGAACCCGGCTTCCTTGAGCAACCGATGGAACTCCCGCTCCTCCAGCGCCCCGGCGAAACACCCCGTCCACATCTCCATGCTCTGCCGGACCTCGGTGGGCATCTCGCCCCGGACCACGATGTCCGAGACGGCGAAGCGGCCCCCGGGGCGGAGAACCCGGAACGCTTCTCCCAGCACCGTGCGCTTGTCGGCCGCCAGGTTGATGACGCAGTTGCTGATGATGACGTCCACGCTTTCGTCCGGGAGCGGAATCGCCTCGATTTCCCCCTTCAGGAACTCCACGTTCCCGGCGCCGGCCGCCGCCGCATTGCGCCGAGCCAACTCCAGCATCTCGTCGGTCATGTCCAGCCCGTAGGCCTTCCCGGTGGGGCCCACGCGCTTGGCGGAGAGAAGCACGTCGATGCCGCCCCCGCTCCCCAGGTCCAGGATCACTTCTCCTTCTCTCAGCTCTGTCAAAGCCGTGGGGTTGCCACATCCCAGGGAGGCCAGCACTGCTTCCGCAGGGAGGGATGTCGTGGTCACTGCGTCATAGAGCTCCCGGGTAACGGGATCCTCATGGTCGGGCCCGCATCCGCAGGTGGGCCCGCAACAGGAGCCCGTGCCGCCCCCGAGCACCTGGAGGGCGGCCCCACCGTATTTCTTCCGCACCTGTCCCTTCATGTCCTGCATGTCCTGGCTCCTATCTCCCGTTCGGCCCCGATGTCAGGGAAGGCGCCACCTCTCCAGGCTCACCGGGCTCCCGGATAGGCTTCCCGTAGTACCGCTTGCGGAAGTACAGGGCCACGTTCACCAGCATGATGAGGACCGGCACCTCCACCAGAGGCCCGATGACGGTGGCGAAGGCCTCCGCCGAGTGCACCCCGAACACCGCCACCGCCACGGCGATGGCCAGCTCGAAGTCGTTGCTGGCCGCCGTGAGGGACACGGTGGTGTTCTGCGGATAGTCGGCCCCGACCCATTTCGCCTTGGCGATGAAGAAGGTGATAAGGAACATGGCCACGAAGTAGATGGCCAGGGGGATGGCCACCCGGACCACGTCCAGGGGAAGCTGCACGATCTGCTCCCCCTTGGAGGAGAACATCACCACCACCGTGAAGAGGAGGGCTATCAGGGTGATGGGGCTGATCTTCGGGATGAACGTCCGCACGTACCACTCCTCGCCCTTGCGGGCGACCAGGAGCCAGCGGCTCAAAAAGCCCGCCACCATGGGCGTGCCCAGGAAGATCAGAACGATGCTGGCGATCTGCCAAACCCCGATGTCCACCATGACGCTCTCCATCCCGAAGAAGGGAGGAAGGACCGCCAGGAAGAACCAGGCGTAGACGCCGTAGAAGAGGACCTGGAAGATTGCGTTGAAGGCCACCAGCCCCGCCACCAGGTTCGGGTCCCCCCTGGCCAGGTCGTTCCACACCAGGACCATGGCGATGCAGCGAGCCAGTCCCACCAGGATCAGCCCCACGGCGTACTCCGGCAGGTCGTAGAGGAAGAGGATCGCCAAGACAAACATCACCACAGGCCCAACCACCCAGTTCTGGAAGAGGGAGAGCGCCAGCACCCGCTTGTGCTGTAAGACGGTGCCAAGCTTCTCGTACTTCACCTTGGCCAGGGGTGGGTACATCATCAGGATCAGCCCGACGGCGATGAGGAGCGGCGCCGGCCCGATCTTGACGCTGTCGATGAACTCCGGAGCCCCGGGGACGATCCACCCCAGGAGCACCCCCCCGGCCATGGCCAGGAAGATCCACAGGGTCAGGTACCGGTCCAGGGCGCTGAGCTTCTTCGAGACCTTGATCTCTGTCATTCCGTTTTCCTCCGGGCTCTGTTCAGCCCCAGGTGTTGTGATGATGGGCGGCGTCCGTTCACCCGGCCCGGGCCACTTCGCCACGTTCGCCCACCAACCGCCGAAGGGCCGGTGCGCCCACCGGCTGGCGGGGTAGCCAGGGGACCAGGGCAACCCGGTCGGCCATCTCGGTCCGGACCTTCTCGATCTGCTCCACCTCGGCGTGGGCCCTGCGCACCAGGAGGGGGTCCGTGGGCGCTCCCGCCGCCAGGCTGCTGTTGATGACCCAGGCCCACGGCTGGATCCCCGCCCGCCGCAGATCCTCCTGCAGGGCCGAGGCCTCCAGCACCGGCGTGGTCTCGGGAAGGGTGACAATGAGCATCCGGGATTGCTGGGGGTCCCGGAGGCGCATCATGGGAGTGACGATGTGTGTGCCCTTCTTGGAATGGCGCAGGACGTCCCGGTGGTACGAGCCGGTGGCGTCCAGCAGGAGCATGGTGTGCCCGGTGGGGGCGGTGTCCACCACCACGAAGCGGCGGCGGGCCTCCCGGATCACGCCCGAGAACGCCTGAAAGACGGCGATCTCCTCGGTGCAGGGGGAACGCAGATCCTCTTCCAGAAGGGCCCGGCCCTCGGCGCCCAGACCCTTTCCCTTGGTCGCCAGCACATGCTCCCGGTACCGGAGGGTCTCGGCCTCCGGATCGATGCGGCTCACCTCCAGCCGATCCACCCCGGTCTCGATGGTCTGAGCCAGGTGGGCGGCCGGATCGGTAGTGGTGAGAAGGACGTCATGGCCCCTCGACGCCAGCTCCGCCGCCACGGCGGCGGCGATGGTGGTCTTCCCCACCCCTCCCTTTCCCATGACCATGATGAGCCCGTGGCCCGGCCTCTCCATCTCGTCGACCAACTCCCCCAGCTCGGGGACGTGGAGCTCAGGGGCTCCCAGGTCCATCGGCCCGATACCTGCTTCCCCGGGTGCCTCACCCAGGAGTGCGCGAAGGGCGGCGATTCCCACCAGGTTGTGGGCCTGGAGACACACCCGGTCCGTGGGCAGGGATCGCAGCGTGCCGGGCATGTCCCTGACGGCCTCCTGCCCACGCTCCGCCATGGCCCGGGCCAGAGGATCCTCCCTCAGGCCCGGGGGCATCACGCCGTTCAGGATCAGGCGCTGGTTGGACACCCCCAGGGCCGTGAGCTCGCCCCGGGTCCGGTCCGCTTCGGCCAGGGCCGAGGGCTCGGGGCGGCTGACCAGGAGGAGCCGGGTCCTGCCCGGATCGGCCAGCGCCGCCACGGCCTCGCCATAACGCTCCTTCTGCTTCTCGAGCCCCGACAAGGGTCCCAGGCAGGACGCGCCGCTCTGATTGGTCTCCAGGAAGGAGGACCAGGCGGAAGGAAGCTTCATGAGCCGGAGCGTGTGACCGGTGGGAGCCGTGTCGAAGACCACGTGGTCGTAGGCGCCCGTCTCGTGCGTACCGGTGAGGAGGGCGGTGAACTCGTCGAAGGCGGCGATCTCGGTGGTGCAGGCCCCGGACAGCTCCTCCTCCATCTGCTGCACCACCTTCTCGGGCAGCGCACCCCGTACCGGGCCCACGATGCGGTCCCGGTAGGCCGAGGCCGCAGCCTCGGGGTCGATGTTGAGGGCCTGCAGGCGCGGCACGTCCGGGATCGGCGTGGACTCCTCCCCGATGTCCACGCCGAGGACGTGGCCGATGTTGGAGGCGGGGTCGGTGCTCACCAGGAGCACCCGACGGCCCCCGTCGGCCAGCTTGACCGCTGTGGCGCAGGCCAGGGAGGTCTTGCCCACCCCGCCCTTGCCGGTGAAGAAGAGGAAGCGCACGTCCGAATCTATCCAATCCATGGTCTCATGCCTTTTGCATTGTATTCGATGGTTCCGACAGTCCGGTGCTTCTCGATTCCGAGAGAATCACCGGAGCGCCCCACGGGGCGGGTGTGAGGGTGTACGGTTCAACAGCAGCCCTGCCCCGGCGCGCAATATCCGGATTCCCCCCCGGGCTCGGGAGCCTCGGGAACCAGAAGCCGTCGGGCAAGCCGCACCATGATCTGGGCCGGCTGCTCCTTCACCCCCAGGGCCACGTTCACGGCCTGGATCATGTCCTCGGGGTGCACGCCCAGATCCACGGCCTTCCGATAATGGAACTTGAAGCATGGCTCGCAGTTGGACGCGATGGAGGCGCCCAGGGCCACCAGCTCGGCGATCCGTTCGTCGAAGATGGGCTGGCCCTCGGGGGCCCCGGCATCCTCTTCTGCCTCCGCTGGGCGCTTCCCGTTCACCTCCGCCCATCGCGCCAGAGCGTCCCGGGCAGGGTATTCCCCCTGGCTGACCAGGCGCCCGTCGGCCAGGATGACCGGGAGCCCCTCGCCGTCGGTAGCCTCCAGGACCTGCTTCACCCGGGGATTGGCCGTGAAGGCCGCCGGATCCTGGGCCAGGTTGTGCCGGCGTACCGGCACGCCCTGGCGCTTCAGCCAATCCAGGTCGGCGGTGAAGCGGGCCAGGCGCTCATCGGGCTCCGGGCCGCAGACCCCGGTGGGGCAGCACATGGGGGGATCGAAGACTTCAATCGTTCTCATTGCGTTGGGTTCTCCTGGTGGTGCCCCGGGATCCTGGTGCAGGATGGTGGGGGGGTTCTTCCTGAGAGGTTTCCGGCCCGGGGGGAACCGAGTTCCCGTCACCGGTTCGGACATAGCAGGCGGTCAACGCCGCGGGGTCCTGGCGCCGGATCCTGGCAATCCTCCGGGCATCGGAGGAGATGCGGGTGTCGGACCGGAGCTCCTCCTGCACCCAGCGCAGGGCCTGACCCACGGTCCCCGGCGCATCGTCCTGCGCCAGCCGGAAGTAATGCCAGGTCCCGAGCTTTCGCAGCTCCACCAGCCCCGCTCCGCGCAAAAGGTTGACGTGCCTCGATACCGTCGAGGGCGCGAGCCCCAACACATCCACGATCTGGCAGAGGCACAACTCCCCCTCCCTCAGCATCGCGAGGATCCGGAGCCGACTCTCGTCGGCAAGGGCCTTGGCGACCGCGAGAACCCGGACCATGGCGGTATCTTCATAATTCGACATAATTCGAAGTATAGCGGAGACGGCCTATCCGTCAAGAGAGGCCATGGTGATCGGATGAATAGGGCGCCCGGGGCGATGAAACCCCCGGGGACGATCCGGCAGGACGCACGACGAAGGTGGTGATGTGGCGCTGGTCGTGGCGCTCGACGGATCCGATGCACAGCAGGAGTCGCTCCACCTCGGCCGGGCTGCAGACGTTCTCCTGATGGCGCTTCCCCTGGGTCTCCAGGACCACCGCCCGGACCGCACGAAGACCCCGGGTATTCAGGTCCGCCACGATGATCTGTCCCCCGGGGGCGCACACCCGGACCATCTCCCTCACCGCCGCCGCGCAGTCGGGCAGGTGGTGCATCGTCTCGAAGCTGAACACGGCATCGAAGAACCCGTCAGAGAAAGGCAGACGCGTGCCCCCGGCCGTGAGGAACCGAATGCGGCCCGCGACCCCGGCGCCGGCTTCCTGGGCCCGTTTCCGGGCCCCGACGGTCGCAGCCGCGTCCACATCGATGGAGGTGACGGAATGACCCGCCTCCGCCAGGACCAGGGCCATCCATCCGGAGCCGGTTCCGATGTCCAGCACGCGAACGCCTGGTGGGAGACCGGCGAAGGCCAGCGTGCTCCGCCGCGCCGCCAGGCTGTCGAACCCGAAACGCTCCTTCAGGATCGCCATGTCCTCCGGGAGGGCGGTGGGGAGGCAGAGAGCCTTCTCCTCTCCGCCATCTCTCGTTGCGACCACCGCCGTCAGAACCTGCCCCCTGATCCGCAGCAGCCGGAGCCGCTCCCGGGACCACAGGCACCCGACCCGCCTCTGCGCGGCGCCGGGTCACCCCTTCCTCTGATGAAAGGAGCGCTCCACTCCCGGCGCACTTCCCGGCCGCCGCACTGCGGACAGGTGACGTCCAGCCCCCGCCCGAGCTAGGCGAAGGTGGCGCGGATGTCGAAAGAGGTCTGGCATCGTTCGCATACGAAGGCGTAGGTGGGCATGGCTTCCTGGGCTTTCTCGGTGCCGGTACGTCAAACCGTGGGAGGAACGAGGAGGGTGGGCACCACAGTGTGCCCCGCCACGTGGGCCGCGACGCTTCCCAGCACCAGGACACCGAAGACACGTCCGTAGCGACCAACGCTCTCTTGAACATGGGATCGTTCCTGGGTGAGGGGAAAAGTCTCCTGGGGGGCGCCCGAACCCGCCGGGCTCCGTGCCATCCAGTGGAGGAGCGCCTCGCTCCGACTCATAGCCGCGCCACCAATGCCTTCAACCGCACCAACCCTTCAGGATCAATGCAATAGCACGTTCGGGGTCCGTCGACCTCAACCCGAACCATGCCGGCCTGGCGCAGGACCTTCAGGTGCTGGGACACCGTGGACCGGGCCAGCGGGAGCAGATCGGCCAGGTCCCCGTACAGGCAGTTCTCCTGGCCTGCCAGGAGGCGCACGATCCCGGCCCGGACCGGGTGACCCACGGCCTTGGCCAGCTTGGCCAGCGCCTCGTCCGCCTCGGAGCTACCGGGCACGACTGGAGGTGCGGTCAGGGGGGGGCAGAAGGCTTCATCTTGCATAGAACCTCCAGTATCGTTATTCGACGAACAGCGAAACATAGCAACCGCTACCCATCCGATCAGGGGGAGCCCAGCGCGGCAAGCTGGCCCATGGGACAGAGGTCATGGATGATCTCCAACCCCAGCTCCTCACCCCGGGAGACGGCCTCGTCGGACCAACATCCCGGCGGGAACCACAGCACCGGAATCCCCTGGTTCGCCACCTCGGACACGATCTTCTCCCCCTGTTCATGGATACTCCCTTGACGCCACGATCAGTGCCACCAGCCGGAGCGTTTCGGACCGGCTCCGCAGGCACCCCGGAGGGAACAGCCGAAGCACCCCTGTCTCCGGTCAGCAAGGGTATAGAGGACGAACAGGACAGTACCACCCACGACCCCCACGATCCAGTGCATGCCCCCCTACCTTTCCACCAACTCCCCGTTCACCACCAGCGCCGGCGTCATCATGATCCTCCGGGCCAGGATCTCCTTGATGTCTTCCACCTTGGTCACATCCGCCGCCTCCACGGGATTCAGGCTGGGTGTCTACCCCCCGGTGTTACCCGCCGAGGCCAGAG
>CAYXGM010000044.1:29155-32877 GCA_964464555.1 uncultured Gemmatimonadaceae bacterium
TCCACGGGATTCAGGCTGGGTGTCTACCCCCCGGTGTTACCCGCCGAGGCCAGAGTCCGGACCCAATCCGACCTGGAGGCAAGGCGGGCCATCTGGATCCCTACCCCCTGGTCGAACAACAGGTGCCGAAGAAACCTCGCGGTTCGGAACTCCCCCTCGAAGGCATCGCGGCACATCCCCCGGTAACGGAGTGGATCTCCCTCCTCCCACGCCCGGGCGAAGAGCGCCGCGGAGCGGAGCGCATTCCCGATTCCCTCGCCGGTGAGGGGGTTGGCAAGACCGGCGGCGTCACCCAGCAGGGCGTAGTCGCGCCCGGCGATCCAGCGATACCCTTCGTGGCCGAGTTGCGCCGCCCCATCCGCCCCCACCAGCATCCGAACCGAAACGTCGCCTCCGGTGGTGCGGAGAACCCACCCTTCCCGCTGCGGCAGCCTCCGGATCTCCCTCACCTTCACATCCAGGTGCGTGGCCCCCGCCCCCCGGGCCCGTTCTATCTGCCACTGGCTGAGGAGCCGGCGCGATACCATCCAGATGGGGTGTTCCAGGGGGACATCAAAGGACTCGGCCAACCCGGCCTCCACCCTGACCACCGAAACCGCACGGGCCCGGGATCGCAGCTCGCCCAGGGCGGGCATGGCCAGGAAGGACCCCGGGGTCAAACCTCCTCCGCACGGCTTCTCCCACGGCGCCTTCGGGTCCAGGAGCAGGACAGCCGCTCCCGTTGCGGCAAGGAGCTCCCCAGCCCGGGCGCCGGCGGGACCCGCACCCACGATTCCGATGTCAGCGGCGAACTCCATCACCTCTCCCCTACCGTAGTGACCGATAACCGCCGGGGACCCCGGTCTTCGACAGCACGAGCTGCCAGAGCTGGAGGTACCGGGCCCTGAAGCCCCCGGCGCAGGACAGGAGGTAATAGGTCCACATGCGGCGGAACCGTTCATCGTAGCGGTTCCGGAGCATGGACCACCTCGAAGAGAAGTTGTCGTACCAGGCCAGGAGGGTCCTGTCGTAGTGGGGGCCGAAGCTGTGCCAGTCCTCCATCACGAACAGACCCTCCATTGCGCGGCCCAGTTGGGCGATGGAGGGAAGCGTGCCGTTGGGAAAGATGTAGCGGTCGGTCCAGGGGTTGACGCCGGTGGAGGAGCGGTTGGCGCCGATGGTGTGGAGGAGAAAGAGACCCTCGTCGTTCAGGCAGCGATGGGCCACCTTGAAAAAGGTCCGGTAGTTCCGGGAGCCCACATGCTCGACCATCCCCACGCTGACGATCCGGTTGAAGGAGCCCTGGATATCGCGGTAGTCCATCAAGCGGAACTCCACCGGAAGCCCCTCGCACAAGGCCCTGCCCAACTGCACCTGTTCCTTCGAGACTGTGACGCCGACGACCTCCACGCCGTATCGTTCAGCAGCATACCTGCCGAAGGCTCCCCATCCGCAACCGATGTCCAGCACGCGCATCCCGGGCCGAAGCTCCAGCTTGCGGCACAGCAGGTCGAGCTTCCGCTCCTGGGCCTCGTCCAGTGACTCGGCGCCCTCCCAATAGGCGCAGCTGTAGTTCATCCGGGAGTCCAGCATGGCAGAGAACAGGTCGTTGCCGAGATCGTAATGCCGCTCCCCCACCACGAAGGCGCGCCGCCGGGATTGGCGGTTCACGAGGCCCGCCAAGGCGAGGCCGAGGCGGGCCGCCCAGGGAACCCGGACGGTCTCCTCCAGGCGGGCCCGAAGTACCCGGGTGATGAAGTCGTCTACACGGGAGGCCTCCCACCAGCCGTCCATGTAGGACTCCCCGAGACCCAATTCCCCTTCGGTCAGGACCCGCCGGAAGAACCGGGGGTTCTTCACCTGGATGTCCCAGGGGTCCGGACCGTTGACCGTCACTCCGGCCCGGTGGAGGAGGGCTTCCCCCTGAGTACGGTATCTGTCAGAAGGCTGCATGGGATCATTCCTCAGAGTGCTCATCCGCTCCTCCTCAGCAGGACCGCGGTTAACGCGGGGCGCTGAATTCGTTTTCCCCTTTCCGGCGGTGGCGCGGAGCCGCCGGGCGCCGCTATGGGCAGTCTGCAAGCCTTTTCGTTACCGCTGACGCCGTCTCCCGACCCGGTGAAAGCGCTCCGGCGCCGTCCGGATCCGCTCCCTCCCCACCTGGTCCCCGGGCATCAGGTGTTCCTGGCTGCGGTATGCGGCCATGGCCCTGAGCTTCCGGTCCGCCACCGCACGGATGTCCACCCGCAGCGTCTCCGGCGGCTCGTGGCCGGGCGCGCCTCTCCGGCAGCATTCAGGCAAGGCTTCCGACGCCAGGACGTAAAGGAGCTCGGGACGCCACCGTTGCTCCTTGCCTCCAGCCACATACGCCTCCACCGCCTCCTGAACCTGCTGACCCACCGCCACGTGATCGGGATGGCCCGAAACCCCATCCGGCCCAAAGGTGACGACGACCTGGGGCCGCAGCCGACGGAGCCACCTTCCCAGCAGGATGGCCAGGCGCCGCCCGCACTCTGGGACTTCTCCGTCCTGGCAGAGCGACGCCGGGACGGAACGGACCCCGAGAGCTCGGCAGGCCGCAAACAGTTCCTCGCGCCTGATGGCGCCGAACGCCTCCGGCGACAACCCCTGGCCCTCGTAGGGGCCCCGCCGCCCGCCCCCTCCGTCGGTCACCGTGAGCACCCACACCTGCCACCCCCGGTCGGCCAGCAACGCCAGGGTACCACCCATCAGAAAACTCTCGTCGTCCGGATGGGCGAATACGGCCAGGAGGGTCCGCCGAGGGGTGGCCATCATCCGGGGACACCGGTCCGAGGCTGGAAGAAGTTCCCGCCCGTCGATTCGCCCTTCCCCTCCCCGGCCCCCTTTGCGGCGTGAAATCCGCGGGCCAGATCGGTGGCGGCCTGAGAAGCCGCCGTGAGGACCGGGCACCAGACCGGGGGAATCCCCGGATCCGAGTCCCCGGCGGCCAGACGAACGAACCCGGGACGCAGCTTTCTCAGATTGAGGAGAGATGCTCCGAACATGATGCCCATACCGGCCATGACAGCTACCAGGCTGAGGACCCACAGCGCGGGAAAGGGAGGGCTTCCCTTCAACAAGGAACTCGCCACGGCCGCGATGATCCAGGCCACGATCAGGTACACGGCCACGACCGCCAGGTAGGCCGGGAGGTTCTCACGGCAAAAGGGCCTCAGGCGGGGCTCGGTCATGAAGGAATCTCCTGTGGCTGATGAGCGTCGTGGATCGCCATCCGAGAGTCACCGCACACCTTTCGTCGTTCGACGATAGGCGAATAATATACCCTTCGGAGCATGTGGTCAAGGGAACCGAGGACCGAACCGCCGGTCTCCGGGACCGCGGGCGCCGCCCCGGGAACAGGTGGGGCATCCGGCGTTGGAGTCAGAGGGTGTTGACAAAGGGGGACGAACTGGCCGCACTCGCTCGCCCGGTCGTCCTCGCGAATCACGTCTTGATCGAGAGGAGGAGAGCCCTCTTGCATAAAACCGCTTAAGCGGTTAGAGTGGTTGTCATGATCCATCCTTCGACGAAGGAGGCCAGGATGGAAAGGCTCAGCCGAATCTTCAAAGCCCTTTCGGACGAGACCCGCCTCACGATTCTGGGGCTGGTCTTCCGTCACGGGCACCTGTGCGTCTGCGAGGTAGAACAGACCCTGGAAATCACCCAATCCAAGGCCTCCCGGCACATGCGCTACCTGCGGGACGCGGGGCTCCTGGAGGACG
>CAYXGM010000045.1:0-32426 GCA_964464555.1 uncultured Gemmatimonadaceae bacterium
AGCAACTTAGCCCAGCGGGTGTTCTGTTGCCACCACGAAATCGCTCAAGTCAGGTGCAAGGCCCGAGGGGCCTGCCCCTCATGCAGCGCCAAGCGCATGGCCGCCACGGCGGCTCACCTGGTGGACCACGTCTTCCCCCACGTCCCGGTCCGCCAGTTCGTGCTCTCCGTGCCCAAGCGTCTCAGACCCTTCCTGCATCGCTTCGGCTCCAGCCTCAATCCGCACTCTCACCTTGTCGTCCTCGATGGCCTCTTCGAGGAGATCGAAGTGAGCCGGACTCCGGTCCTGCCTGCCCCGAACCCCACCTCCGCTTCCACGAGGCCACCGCCCTCTCCTCCCAACTCCTGGAGCGCTCCGCGCCGTCTTCAGCAGGGCCGCGCGGCTCCGTCGCTGGGGCATCCTCAATCGTCCCGGAGGGATCCTCGCTCGGCCGCATGCCGAACGGCCACCCCCCTCTCCTCCAGCTCCAAGAGGAGCTGGTCCCCGGCCTCCCCTCCAAAGAGCTCCTCGGGGAAGCGGACTCCCCGCTCCCGGAGCTTGCCCGAGGTGATCATGCGGGCGGCGATGGTGGCCGGGAAGGCCGTGGTCCGGGCCATGGCCGTCTCTCCCGTGTCGGGATCCATGAAGTCCACCAGCTCGAAGCGGTGGGTCACCTTCTCCCCACCCTTCCGCCCCTTCACGACGACCTGCATGGCCAGGATGTCGCCCTTCGGTCCCAGGTCCAGGGAGGAGCCGAGCTGGCGAACCAGGACGTCCCGGGGCACCACCTCGACCTCGCCCACCGCCACGGGCTCGACCTCCAGGAGCCCGCACTCCTTCAGAACCCTCACTTTCTCGGCGAAGCCGGGATACCGGAGGGTCTTCTCCCAGAGAGAGTCCTTGATCCTGTCAGGCACGGTCAGGACCAGGGAAGCCAGTCCGTCGGTGTAAAACGCTTCCAGGGGACCCACCGGATCCTCGAACCCGATGGTCTCCACCCCCGAGAGCGCCTCGGCCGTCGTCTTCTTTCCCTCCAGCCAGATCTGGGCCGGCCGCAGGTAGGCGCCGAACATGCTCACCAGGGAATAGACCGTCTGGTACTCCAGGGGCGGGGTGCGCTCCACGGGAATCCCGCCCACGTAGATCCAGGCATCGTGGGTCTCGTCCAGCGCCTCCATCCCCCGGGCCACCAGGACGTTGCTGAGCCCCGGGGCCACCCCCAGCCCCGGAATCACCAGGGCGCCGGCGTCCCGGGCCTCACCGTCCAGTGCACGCCGGAGCTCGGGCTTGCTTCCCACCAGATCCACGTAGGAGGCCCCGGCGGCAATGCCCCCCTCAATGCCCTGGAGGCTCTGCGCGTGGGGGAGGGCACCGATGGCCACGTAGTGGTCCCGGAGGGCCTCGGCCGCCGCCGCCCGGTCGGAAACGTCCAGGGGCCGGGTGCCGAGCCGAGGGTCGTCGAGGAGGGACGCCACCTCCGCCAGCTTTCCCTCGTCGAAGTCCAGGAGGGTGACCAGAGCGTCCTCTTCGGTGGCCAGGAGATCTTTCGCGGCCACCCGTCCCATGAGCCCGGCACCGATCACGGCATAGCGTTTCATGGTCTTCTCTTCTCCTCGTCAGGTCAGAGTCAGACCCAGCCCCAGATAGACCAGGGAGGTGATCCCGCCCACGGTCAGGGCGTAGGGGAGCTGGGTCCGAGTATGGTCGATGTGGTCACAGGCCGCACCCAGGGAGGAGAGGACTGTGGTGTCGGAAAGGGGAGAGCAGTGATCCCCGAACACCCCTCCCCCGGCCACGGCGGCAAAGGAGACCATGGCCAGCGGCCCCACCTCCCCTCCCCCGAACTGGATGGCCATGGGGATGACGATGGGAATCATGATGGCGTAGGTCCCGAAGGAGGTGCCGGTGGAGAAGGCCACGAACCCCGAGATCATGAACGCCAACACGGGCAGGAGCCCCGGGCTCATGCTGTCCTGGGTGAGCTGGACCACGTAGGCCGCGGTCTGCAGCTCCCGGCTCACCGTGTTGATGCAGTAGGCCAGCGCCAGAATCAGCACCGCTCCCATGACGCCTTTGATTCCGTTCAGGGCAGTCTGCACCAGGCCCTGCACGGTGTCCACCCCCTGAAGCCACATGGTCACCCCCAGGACGGCACAGGCCAGCATGAAGGCTTCAAGGACGCTGGCCCGCCCCAGGGCGATGAACGTCCAGACGTTGGTTCCGATGATGAGGAGGACCGGAAGCGCGAAGTTCAGGAGGATGCTCCGGCGGGGGTTGTCGGAGGCTTCGATCCCCGTGAGCTCCCTTCCCATCATGGGCACGGCCCCGTCCCGAAGGACCTTCCCCGTCTCCAGGGCCCGCGCCTCGGCCTTCCGCATGGAGCCGAAGTCGGGGAGGATCTGAAAGACGATGAGGCCCACCATGATGACCGAGAGGATGGCGTAGAGGTTGTAGGGCGCCGAACGAACGAAGAGGGCGAGGCCGTCCTCTACGCTCCCCACCCCGGCCTCGGCGGCCAGCCCGCTCAGGTAGGCCGCCCAGGCCGAGATGGGGACCAGGACGATGACGCAGGCCGAGGTGGAATCGCAGATGTAGGCGAGCTTCTCCCGGGAAATCCGAAAGCGGTCGGTCAGATCCCGCATCACGGCGCCCACAAACAGAGGGCTGAAGTAGTCGCTGAAGAAGACCGACAGGCCCAGCCCCCACCCCATCACCCCTGCCCTCCGGCGGGTGGTCACCACCTTCGAGGCTCGGATACGGAAGAGGTCGATGGCCCCGGAGCGCTGCAGGAAAGCTACCAGGACGCCGATGCAGAGCTCGATGGTGCAGAGCCAGACGAAGTCCTCGTTCCCCAGGGAGCGGGTGACCAGCCCCGGGAAGCCCTGGAGTCCCTGGCCCAGGAGGAGCACGCCCACGACGCAGGCCAGGAGGAGGCTCACGATGGCATCCCGCAGGGCAAAGGCCAGGGCGACGGCCAGAAGGGCCGGAACCAGGGATGTCCAGGTGGGCTCGGGCATGGGGACGTCTCCGTGTCGGGCGCCCGGGTGAGGTCGACCTGAAGCTAGGGGACCTCGGTGGGAGGGGCCACGGTGCGCATCTCGGGTCTACGACCTTAGACCTTACATCACCGACCTGGACGGCCTCTTCTCCTTCTCCGCAACTTTGATCAGAACCGGGATGGCTAACCTCTGGGGCCCTCCGGCCCCGCCCAAGGCGCGTCCCCTCACTCCCCCCCCAACTCCTCCGCCAGCGCCATCCGGACTTCCCGGCGCCTCTGTCCCTCCCGAAAGCGCTTCCTGTCCTCCTCGGTCTCCAGCTCGAGGGGCGGGACGGGCACCGGCCGGTGGCCCTTGTCGATGGCCACGAAGGTGAGATAGCAGGTGTTGGTGTGGCGCTTCTTTCCCGTCAGGAGGTTCTCCGCCACCACCCGGACCCCGATCTCCATGGAGGTTCGGCCCACGTAGTTGACCCGGGCGCAGCAGGTGAGGAACTCCCCGGTGAAGATGGGCTCCTTGAAGTCCACCCGGTCGATGGAGACGGTGACGCAGGGCCGGCCCGAGTGCTTCATGGCACACACCCCGGCGGCCCGGTCCACCATGGAGAGGACCACCCCCCCGAAGACGTGACCGTGGTTGTTCACCTGGTGGGGCATCATGAGCTCTGAGACCGTGACCTCGCACTGGGCGGGGCTTCGGGGTTCATCGATGGGATGCGTCACATGACCTCACTTCGCGGGCCGTTTGATGGACATGGCCGACCGGATCCGCTCCTCCAGGCGGGCGGGATGCCTCGTGCCCACGTAGAGCTCGGTCCCGTCGTACAGGTACAGGATCAGCGCCTGGTTACCCCGCACCGTCCAGGCTCGTTTCTTTCCCGGGCGAAATCGGATGCCCCAGCCGCCGAACTCGGCGATGGGACGGTAGGTGGTGGGCTCCATCTTCCTGATCTTGGCATACGGCACGGTCTTCCGGATCACTCCCGCAAGCCCCCACGAAAGGATCACCGCCTCGTGGCTGAGGCGAAGGACGAGGAAGCCCAGGAGCCCGTAAAAGAGCACGGGTATCACCACGGCAATGCCCAGGAGGGAGAGTCCCTCACCCGTTCCCACGCCCCCCCCGGGACCCGGAAGGCCGGAAAGGGCCGAGGCCGCACAGATCCCGATGGACGCCCAGAGAATCAGGTGAACCCACCAGGGAAAGGTGTCGGTCTCCCGGTAGTGATGTCGCCGGTCCATGCCTCTCGCTCCGTAACCGTGGGAAGATGTCGAAGGCGACGGGGCGACGGAAAGCTTGCCCCGCCGGGCCCTCGGATCTCAAGATAGGGCCCGGACGGGCGGAACGGGAAGAACAGCCGGCAAGGCACGAGCCCGTCCCTGCCCCCGGCACGCCAACCCCGGGGAGGGCCCATGGCGGAAGGTCGAAGGGAATCCGGACGTGCCCGAACCGTAGGCCTCTGGCTGGGAGCCGCCTGCTTCCTCCTCCTTCTCTTCTTTCCCGTGGCTCCGGGCAACCCTCCGGCCTCCCGGCTGGCCGCCGTGGCTCTCCTCATGGCGGTCTGGTGGGTGAGCGACGCCATCCCCCTCTTCGCCACGGCCCTCCTCCCCCTGGTCCTCTTTCCGGTCCTGGGCATCATGGAAGGGGGAGCCACGGCCCCCATCTACTTCAACAGCACCATCGTCCTCTTCCTGGGAGGGTTCATGATCGCCCTCACCATGGAGAAGTGGGACCTGCACAAGCGCATCGCCCTCTTCATCATCCACGCCGTGGGCGGGGGCCCCGCCCGGATCGTGCTGGGGTTCATGCTGGCAGCGGCCTTTCTCTCCATGTGGATCTCCAACACGGCCACGGCCGTGATGATGGTCCCCATCGGCCTGGCCATCATCTTCAAGATCGAGGAGGAGTTCGACGAGGAAATGACCCACTCCTTCTCGGTGGGGCTCATGCTGGGCATCGCCTATGCCTGCTCCGTGGGCGGCCTGGCCACCCTGGTGGGCACACCGCCGAACCTCTCCTTCGTGCGGATCTTCGCCATCCTCTTTCCCGAGGCCCCGGACATCGCCTTCGGCCAGTGGCTCGTCATGGCCCTTCCCCTGAGCGTGGTCATGCTCGTCATCGCCTGGGTCGTCATCACCCGGATCTTCTACCGGGCGCCGGCGGAGTTGGAGGTGGACCGGGAGGTGGTGAAGGCCGAGCGGAAGGCCCTGGGGCCGGTGAGCTACGAGGAGAAGGTGGTCATGGCCGTCTTTGCCACCACCGCCCTTCTCTGGGTGTTCCGGGTGGACCTGGAGTTCGGCGTCGCCACCCTCCCCGGCTGGTCCCGCCTACTCCCCTTCCCCGGGATGATCGACGACGGGACCGTGGCCATGACCATGGCCTCCCTCCTCTTCTTCATCCCCACCCGGGACAGAAGCAAGGGAGCCACGCGGATCATGGACCGGGACATCATCCCCCGACTGCCGTGGAACATCGTCCTCCTCTTCGGGGGAGGGTTTGCCCTGGCCGGGGGCTTTCAGCGGACCGGATTGGCCGAGATCATCGGGGAGCAGTTCGGCGCCCTGGCCACCATGCCCATTTTCCTGCTGA
This sequence comes from uncultured Gemmatimonadaceae bacterium, assembly GCA_964464555.1. Classification (GTDB taxonomy): domain Bacteria; phylum Gemmatimonadota; class Gemmatimonadetes; order Longimicrobiales; family Gaopeijiaceae; genus CAYXGM01. The sequence continues at coordinate 5,562 of CAYXGM010000045.1, forward strand.
TCATCTCGGTGTGTCTCATGCTCACCTTCCTCACCGAGCTCACCAGCAACACGGCCACCACCGAGATGATCCTCCCGGTGCTCGCCGCCATCGCCGTCTCCACCGGCCTTCACCCCTTGGTTCTCATGATCCCCGCCACCCTCTCGGCCTCCTGCGCCTTCATGATGCCGGTGGCCACGCCCCCCAACGCCATCGTCTTCGGGAGCGGCCGACTGACCGTGGGGGAGATGGCCCGGGCCGGGATCGTTCTGAACCTCATCGGAGTGCTGGTCATTGCCCTGGTGGTGTACTTCTTGGGCTCGGTGGTCTTCGGGATCGACGCCGGGGTGGTGCCGGAGTGGGCGGCGAGCCTGGCCGACAGCACGGGCGGGACCCACTAACCCACCGCCGGGCGGTCACCCCCCGCATCACGGCTCCAGAGGTCGCACCACCCGGATCCCGTCCTGGCCCTGGATCCTCAGGATCCGGGTGGCCAGGGGGAGGTCGCTGATCTCCACCGCCTCACCCACCAGGGGAGCGTGGAGGAGGTGAAGCTCCTCCCCCTGCCAGTAGGCCAGCCCCGTGTGGGCCACGTCCAACCCTTCCACGGTGCTGGTGGCGGCGAGGATGTCCCCGTTGCGAATCCAGCCCACCCAGGCGGGAATGTCGTGCTCGGGAATCCGGTACCGGGTGAGGGCGCTCAGCTCCTCCTCGATCTCTTCCACGGCCGCCAGCCTCACCGGGTTGGCCAGTTGCCGGTAGGCCTCGGGGTGATTGGACATGAAGTCGATGGCCCGGACATCTTCCACTCCCCCCAGCCGGTCCGTCACTTCCCGGACCAGCCCCTTGGCCTCGTTGTCCCTGATCCAGTCGCTGAAGTAGTGGAGCCGGCTGGGGTAGCCCTCCACCCTCCCACCCCGGTAGCGGATCTCCCGGAGCAGGTCCATGTAGAGCTCCCGGGTCCGGAGCTCCGAGTCCAGGATCCCGGGATCGGCCAGGCGGATGAACCGGGCCAGGGCCAGGACGTTCTCCACGAAGGTCATGCAGTCCAGCTCCAAAAGGTTCACCACCACCCCCTCGTCGCCGGCCAGCTCCAGGGTCTTCGGCACGTAGCGGGTCCCCACGAAGGTGGCTCCGATGCGGGCCATGGACTCCCCCATGGGAAGGGTGTCCCACCCCCGGTCCCAGGCCTCGGTGACCGTGAGGTAGTGGACCATCCAGTCCTCCTCCGTCCCCTCCCTGTGCCGAGCCAGGCGGGCGACCTCCTCCACGTCGCCCTCCCAGGCCTCCGGATCCGCCCCGCGCTCCGCCGCGGCATCGGCGTCGCCCCCCTGGCATCCCGTCACCAGGAGAACGCCCGCAAGGAAGGAAGCCGCAGCTCGACCGGGATACCCCATGACACATCTCTCCTTCCTGGACCCGGTTCCGGGTCCGAGGGCTGAGGGGAAACTCCGGTATTCTATTGGATGAATCCCCGGGCTGGAACCTCCAGCCACGGAGCCGGGGTACACCTCAGCGCCGCGGAACGGTCGGGGCTCGCCCCGCCCGCACTTTCCAACCAAGCTCATCGAAAAGACTCAGGAGTCCTCGAATGCCCTATTCGGAGCTCATGGTGGCCCCCTTGCGTCAGGACCTCGTCCGCATCGGATTCAAGGAGATGCGAACCCCCGACGACGTGGAGGGTCTGCTGGAATCGGAAGGAACGGTCCTGGTGGCCGTGAACTCGGTCTGCGGGTGCAGCGCCGGAGGGATGCGACCCGGGGTCGCCCTGGCCCTGGAAGGGCCCGTCCGGCCCGACCTCCTCGCCACCGTCTTCGCAGGCCAGGACCTGGAGGCCACGGAAAAGGCCCGGGAGTACTTCGTGGGCTATCCCCCCTCCTCACCCTCCGTGGCCCTCCTCAGGGACGGGGACCTGGTCTACATGATGGAGCGGCACCGGATCGAGGGGCGCACGCCCCAGGAGATCGCCCAGGAGCTCCAGGGCGCCTTTTCCGAACACTGCGGCTGAGCCCGGCGGCCCCCGGGCCTCCCTACTTGTCGTCCCCCAACAGCTCGGCGACCTCCGGGTCCTCGGCCAGGTCCTTCTCGGTGAGCTCGGGGACGTCCTCGGCAGGTGCAGCCCCGGTCTCCTCCGGTGCCTTCGCCTTCTTCCTCAATCTAAGGAATCCGTCGATGGAGAAGGCGCCCCCGCCCCGGGCGGCCAGGTACAGGAAGAGGAAGGAGTAGAGCGCCGCCAGCTCGCCCCGGTTCATGATGGGCCAGAACCCGTTGGGAGCGTGGGCCTGAAAGTAGGCCCAGGCCATCTGGCCCGAGAGGATGAAAGCCACCGGCCGGGTGAAGATCCCCAGGATCAGAAGGATCCCGCCGACGAACTCCAGGATTCCGGCAAGGCCCATGAGGGTGAAGAAATCCACCGGGGCGTCCCGGCCCAGGATCCCGAAGAGCTTCTGGGCTCCGTGCTGCCAGAAGAGGAAGCCCGCCACGATGCGGAGGAGGTTGAGGGAGACCTGCTCATACCAGGCCAAGCGCTTTTCTGTTGCCATGGATCCTATTTCCTCCTGATGAGGTGCATTGCTCCATCCGGCCCTTCTATCCCTTCTCCAGCCTCCGGCGTTCCTTTTCGGCTTGCCGCCGGGCCTTTCGCTCGGCCTTTATCCGGCGCTTGGCGTCCCTGCCCGACTCACCGGGGTGGCGCACGGTGACCTCCACGCCGCCCATGAGGGCGAACCCCCGGATTTTCAGGATGGGAGCATCCGGATGGGGGTTCAGGGGAGCGTCGTCGTGGTAGTCGAACCCCCCCAGGATCGCCGCTCCGTCGCATTCCACGCTCAGACCCGGGGGGACGATGATCTCGGCTCCCCCCATGATGTTGAAGAGCCACACCTCCGTTTCCCCAGGAGCCAGGAGCGCCTCCCGGAAGTCCAGGGTGAACCCCCCCATGACGGCCACACCGAAGGTCGTCCGGGCGGGGATCCACCGACCCTTCCGGTCCGCACTCCCCAGGGCCGCGATCATGAAACCCCGCTCCTTGGCCCGGGAAGCCGGGATGGTGGCCCGGGCTCTCTCGGCCACCGGCGAGGAGGACACGTCTTCCCGGCGGATGGGCAGGTCTCCGGTGGACAGGTCCTCCAACAGCTCACGGAGCTCGGCCGCCGTCTCGGCCTTGTGGGCCTGATCCACCCTGGCCTCGAAGTCCTCCACCGAGATGGCGTCGTTGGCGAAGTGCTCACAGAGGACATCGATGGCCTTCTGCCTGGTCGTCCCGAAGTCCCCGCCGCCGGAGTCGGTCATCTCACCCCTCGTTTCGGTACTCCACACGACCCTCTACCAGAGTCATCTCCACCAGGACGTCGGGAATATCTACGGGGTCCATCTGAAAGAGGTTCCCGGAGAGGACCACGAGATCAGCGTATTTTCCCGGCTCCAGCGTTCCCGTCCGGTCCTCGCTGAATCCGGCATAGGCGGCTCCGCGCGTATACGCCGCAAGCGCCTCCTCCAGAGTGATCTTCTCCTCCGGAACCCAGCCCTCCGGGTTCGCCCCGTCCAGGGTGCGCCGGGTGAGGGCGGCGTAAAGCCCCATGCGCACATCCATGGGAGCCACCGTCCAGTCCGAGCCGAAGGCCAGACGGGCCCCGGCGTCCAGGAGAGACCGGAAGGCATACGTGGTCCGGATCCGCTCCGGCCCGATGCGTTTTTCGGCCCACCGGCCGTCATCGATAGCGTGGTAGGGCTGCATGGCCGTCACCACCCCCATCTCGGCAATCCTTCCGAAGGCTTCAGGGGAAAGGTGCTGGGCATGCTCGATGCGGAACCGGCGGGCCCGGGGGCCGTTGGCTTCCATGGCCTCGGCATAGACGTCCAGGAGCCAGTCGTTGGCCCGGTCGCCGATGGCGTGGACCACCGGCTGAAGGCCGGCGGCATCGGAGGCCACGACCCACTTTCGGAGGGACGCCGTATCGGTGGTGAGGAGGCCGGCCGTGCTCGGATCGTCGGTGTAGGGGTCGTAGAACCAGGCCGTGGTGGATCCCAGGGACCCGTCCACGAAGCCCTTCACCCCACCCCACCAGAGGCGGTCGTCTCCCCGCCCGTTCTCGCCAATGAATTCACGGAGCCGCTCCCAGGTGGCCATGGGAACGCTGGCCATGATCTTCATCCTCAGGCGACCGTCGGCCCGGGCCCTCCGGAAGGTCTCCAGGTCCGTCCAGGTCCCCATGTGGTGCGTCTGGGTCACGCCCAGGGAGAGGGCGTGATCGATAGCGGCGTCCAGCGCCCGGTCCAGCTCCTCCTCCGTGAACGGGGGGATGACCCGGCTCACCAGCCCCATGGCCTCGTCCTTGAGAATCCCCGTGGGCTCGCCGGTGCCGGGCTCCAGGACCATCTCGCCGCCGAAGGGGACCTCCGTGGCCCAGGTCACGCCGGCCAGCTCCAGGGCCAGGGAGTTGGCCAGGGCCATGTGGCCGTCCAGACGACTGACCAGGACCGGGTGCTCGGGCGTCACCTCATCGATCCAGTCCCGCCGGGGAAGCTCGCCGCCCCACATCTCATGGTCCCAGTCGCCTCCGGTGATCCAACTCCCCGGCGGCAGGGTCTCGGCAAACGCCCCGATGCGCCGGGCGAACTCATCAGGGGTGGCGGCATCCCGAAGATCCACGCTGGAGAGCTGAAAGCCCCCGGGAATGAAGTGGGTGTGGCTGTCGATGAAGCCGGGGAGGGCCATCCGTCCCTCCAGCTCCACCACTTCCGTCTGGGGCCCCACCAGGGCCCGTACCTCACCCTCCGTCCCCACGGCCTGAATGAAGCCGCCCTTCAACGCGACCCCTTCGGCCATGTCCTCTCCCGGAACCCCGGTCCAAACGGCCCCCCCCACCAGGATCAGGTCAGCGGGTACCTCGGGTGTGGGGGCACAACCGAAGGCCAGAACAACGAGAGACAGGAGGAGGCGTCGGAGGTAGGGCATGGCCTTGCTCTGTTCGGGGTCATGGTCTCAGAAGATCAGGAACAGGAAGAAGGTTATCCCCCCTCGGTCCCCGGAATCAAGCGAAAGGACAGCGAAAGGGCCCTGGCCCGCCCCGGGAGTCTCCGTTATCCTGCCGTTCCGGTCCCGCGTGGCCGTTTCCGGCAATGCCGGAGTGACAAGCAGATTTTCGGTGAATCACGTCAAGGAGCAGACGCACCATGCGACCTTTCCGCTTGGCCATTTTCGGCCTGATCCTCCTCGCCGCGGCCTGCGCCGGCGGCGGCGGAACGGACGGTCCCCGACGCAACCCCAACCTCATCACCGCCCAGGAGCTCGCCAACGTCGAGGTGGGCACCGCCTACGAAGCCGTCCAGCGCCTCCGTCCCCAGTGGATGAATCGGCGGGGCGGAATGGAGCCGAAGGTCTTCGTGGACGGCTCGCCCCAGGGGATGGGCGGCCTGGACACCATGCGGCAGTACAGAGTGGACAGCCTGCGTGAGATCCGCTTCATCGACCCGCCCGACGCCACCATGCGCTGGGGCACCGGTCATGGGGCGGGAGTCATCGACATCATCACCCGGTGACCGAATAGGTTGAGACTCCTCGGAAGAACTACAGGCCGAGGCTCCTCGGAGGGACTACAGGCCAAAGGGCGAAGAGTGGCTCAAGCCTGATGTCCACGCCGGCAGACCGGCACGATTCCTGCACTTCTACAGGAAGGTGGAGCGAAGGCTTGAACCCCGACCCGGGAGGTCCCATCCGCACCATTCTCGTCAGCCTGTTAGGAGCCGTCACCCTCACCCTGGGGGTGTTCCTGGCCCGCCAGCGTCGCGGCCAGGGCAGTGGGGACGAACGCCGCGGTCCCGCAGGGGAAACCTCGGCCCGGACCTTTCCCCTGGAACGCCTGAGAGAGCTGGGCTTCTAGGAGCCCGGGTCAGCGCCGGTGTCCGTCTCCGCAGCGGGCGCCCCGGAGGTCCCCGCCGCCGACGTGTGGTCGTGGACGATCGTCCACCGACCCTCGATCCGACGCAGAACCAGGGAAAAGTGTCCTGTTGATGTGACAGCATCCTCCCCGGGCTGATACAGAACGTACCTGCCCAACGCCAGGGCGTGGTCCGGGCCCAGGGGAAGAACCTCGATGCCCTCGAAGCGGAGGGAGTCCCGGCTGGCGCCGGGTGCCCAGTAGGAGCGCATGTACCGGTCCCGAACGTTCTCCCACCCCCGGGTCACCCCACCCGATCCGGAAAAGGTCAGGTTCCCGGACCGCCAGTAGTCGTCCATGAAGCCGTCCAGGTCCCCGCCGTTCCACGACCCTGCCGAAGCGTGAAGCATCTCCTCCACCGCCTCCTCCACGCTCACCCCGGCATCGGACTCCTGCACGTCCTCGGCCGGCTGCCGCTCAAAAGTGCAGGCCGCCGTGATCCCCAGAAGGAGGAGCCCCGGAAAAAGAGGCCGGCGGAGGCCGGAACATCCGTCCGGCCCCCGCCGCCGTTCCTGGTGCCGCAGGAGAGCCATCACTCGAAGAATTTGACGTTCTTGTCGATGAAGCTGGTCCACTCGGGGGGTACGTCCGTGTCGGGGAAGATGGCCTGGACCGGACACTCGGGCTCACACGCTCCACAGTCGATGCATTCCTCGGGGTGGATGTAGAACTGGTCATCCCCCTCGTAGATGCAATCCACCGGACATACCTCCACGCAGGCAGCGTCCTTCGTTCCAATGCACGGTTCAGCGATTATGTAGGTCATTCCACCTCCCTGGAGGTCGTCCATCCCATCGTCAGATCAACATCGTGACCGGTCCAGCCGATTCACCCGGCAATCCAGAAGCAGGTTACACCCCCTGGCGAGATCGTCAAGACCCCGAAAGGGGGGCAAAGTGCCGGAGCGTGGGCTGGGTCGCGGCGGAGCGGGACGGGGACCCCTCGGCGAAGGACGCCGTCCCGGCGAGGGTCCCGCCCCCCCGGCCCGGCGATCCGAAACGGCCTTCGGATCAAAGAGCGTCCTTGCTCCAGGGAATGTCCGGCACGCCCGCCCGGTGGTTGTCCAGGCGGGCCAGAGCGAAGAGGAGGTCCGAGAGCCGGTTCAGGTAGGTGAGGATGGTCCCGTCCACGGCCTCGGCTCGGGCCAGGCCAACGGTGCAGCGCTCGGCCCGGCGGCAGACCGTCCGGGCCAGGTGAAGGGCCGAAGCTCCCCGGGTCCCGCCCGGAAGAATGAAGCTGTTCAGCTCCGGGGCTTCCTCCATGGCCTCATCGATCCAGTCCTCCATCTCTCCCACCCGGTCTTCCGGCAACGGGGGAGTGGATGCCCGGTTCTCCCCCGACTCCGACCCCGGCGCCGCCAGGTAAGCGCCCAGGGCGAAGAGGTCCCGCTGGATCCTGGAGAGGCGGAGCCGAACATCATCCTCCTCCACCTCCGCAACCGCCAACCCCAGGGCGGCATTCAACTCGTCCACCGTCCCGTAGGCCTCTACCCTGAGGTGATCCTTGGGAACCCGTCCGCCCCCGAAAAGACCCGTCTCCCCGGCGTCACCCCGGCGGGTGTAGATCTTCATGACATCGCAGTCCTCGTAGCGTCGGGACCGGCTTCAAGGCGTCCGGGCGCGAAAGCCGATGGTCCGACGGCGCTTAGCGCAGTTTTGTGAGCCGCCTGAGGGCCTGGGCCTTCTCCATGAGAGAGGTCGTTTTCCCCTCCTCCCCGCCATCGGCGTCCATGGCGGCCATGAGCTCCCGGATGTCCAGAAGAACCTCCAGCCGGAGCTGGTCCCGCTGGAACTCGAAGTCCAGTCGGGCCATGGCCTTGGCGTCTTCCGACTCCTCCGCACGGCCGAAGGCCTCGCGGTACAGGGCCTCCAAATTGGTCAGGATCTTCTGCCGGTCTCTCATGGGCGGGCTCCTAGCAGGGTCCCTGGGGCGCCTGGTCCTTCATCTTGCTCACCGGATCCGTCAGGCCCAGCACGTCGTTTCCGGCGTCGGAGGTGAAGTATTCCCGCAGGACGGCCTGAAGTTCCTCGATGTGTCGGAGGAAGAGATGGCCCGATCCTTCGATGACCCTGGTCTGGACGTGAGGCCCGAAGGATGCGAAGAGCTCCCGGACCTCCTCTCCGGATCCGAACTGATCGTTCTCCCCCTGGATGATCAGCACCGGTTTGTCCGTGTCGGAAAGGAAGGAGTAGTCGTAGTGGCTGATGGGCACCCCCATCCCCACCAGGGCCTTCACCCGCTCGTCGTCGGCACCCACGGTGAGCCCCACCATGGAGCCGAAAGAGAGCCCCCCCACCACCAGGGGGCCCCCGGGCAGGCCCAGCTCCAGCCAGTCCAGGGCCGCCCGGACGTCCTCCCGCTCCCCGATTCCCTCGTCGTAGGTTCCGGTGCTGCACCCCACGCCCCGGAAGTTGAAGCGGAGGGCCCTGAGGCCGGCCTGGTTCAGCGCCTCGGCGGCCCGGTACACGGCCTTGGTCTGCATCGATCCGCCCTGCAGGGGATCCGGATGGCAGAACACGGCTCCACCCCGCACCTCTCCCTCCGCCTCCCGAAGGGCGGCCTCCAGATGTCCGTGGGAAACGGGTACTTTCACTCCTGCATCTCCTTTTCTCGCGTTGTCCGAACGCCTTGGCTATGTTGGATGTACCCCTATCATGGGTCAAGGAAACAGGCCACAGGAGACCCCCCATGTCCCAACAAGAACCGGATCATGACGCCCTTCACCAGGAGGCCAACCGCCTCTACTGGGAGTCCGACACCAGCGTGAACCAGATCGGCGAGGACCTGGGCCTGTCCAAGGGCGCCCTCTACAACCTCATCGACCCCCTGCCGGCGGGCCTGCCCTGCCCCGAGTGCGGGGCCGAGATGATCTTTTTCAACCGAACGGCCAGAGACAAGGGGTTCCTGGCCTGCCCCGAGTGCGAGATGGAGGAGGAGGAAGACGTGGTGCAGGCTTTCTGGGACGGCCGGGCCGACGGCGGGGACGAGGAAGAACTCCCGGAACCCGGCACACTGACCGGTCGGGCCGGGGAAGCCGTGCAGCGAGCCATCGACACCGGAAAGGACCGGGTCTCGGCCATGAGCTCCGCGAACCGGGCCCTGGCGGGTACCGCCCTCCTGGGCGTTGCCGCAGGCCTGGTGCTGGGAGCCTACCTCCGGCGGCGATGAGCGAAGGCCGCGTCTCCCGGGGCTGAAGCCCCGCAAGGAACCCTCTGCATGGACCGGCGTCGCGACCCCCGCTCCATCGTCACCCCCTACGCCTTCGCGGTGCACCCGGACCTCCTGGGCCGGCCCCTGGCCACGCCCTGGCAGCGCCTGGGGGCCATCCTCGTGGACCTGGTGGTCATCGGCGTTCTCTCCCTGGTGGGAGGGGGGCCACTGGCCTTCGCCTCGGCTCTCCTCCTTCTGTGGTTGGCGTTCAAGAAGCCCGGGCGGGACGTGTTCGGTAAACTCTTCCGGATCGCCGTGGGGTGCCTCGGCGTTCTGGTTCTCCTGGTCGCCATCGGGGTGATCTACGCCATTCGCCACTCCGACGAAATCGCCGAAGCGGTGGAAGAGGCGACGGCGGGAGCGTCGGAGGAGGGCTTTCCCGTGGTCGCGGAGGGAGCCTCCGGGGCAAGCGACACGGCCGCAGCCGTCGATGTCGAGACTCCCGATTCCACGGCGGCGCCGGAAGAAGCGGTCCCGACCCTTACCGACACGGCGGCCCTGGACAGCATCGCCGCGCTCAACGACCGGATCGCCGTCGTCCGGGAGGAGCGGGACGACTACCGGGACCGGTTGGAGGACGCCGAGGAGGCGCTGGACGAGGCCGAAAGCGGAGGCCTCTTCGAGTGGCTCAGGGACCTCATCGACGACGTGGGTCTCGGGTTCGGATGGGCCGCCCTCTACATGACCATCACCCATGCCTGGTGGAAGGGGACCAGCGTGGGCAAGCGCCTCTTCCGCATCAGGGTGGTGATGATCGACAAACGGCCCCTGAACTGGTGGCTCTCCTTCGAGCGGGCCGGTGGATACGCCGCTGGGTTCGCCACCGGGCTCCTGGGGTTCGTCCAGGTGTTCTGGGACCCGAACCGGCAGGCCATCCACGACAAGGTCAGCGAGACTATCGTCATCCAGGAGGGAAAGGACCCCGTCCCCGGACCCTGGGTGGAGGAGGGAAGGGCCCAGTGGGCCAGGCAAGATCGACGCCCCGGCGCGGGCTGGACCGCCGTGCTCCTCCTTCCCTTCCTTCTGGGCTGTGGCGGGGACGGCGAAGCCCGGAACACGGAGTCCGACAGCGTGGTGCAAGCCATCCTGAGCGCTGCAGCCGCCGAGTCTCCGGCCCGGAAGCCCCAACCCCCGCGAAGGACTTCGCCCCGTCTGGCCCCCGAGGAGCAGGAGGCCCGGCCCCTGGAGGTCGCCGAGATGGGCTTCAATCACGGGTCCGCCGATGCCCCGGTGAAGGTCCTGGAGTTCACCGACTTCGGGTGCGGCTACTGCAGGCGCTTCCACCAGGAGACCTATCCTACCGTCGCGGACCTCTACATCGATGCCGGGCTCGTGGAGTGGAAGCACGTTCCCTTCGTGCTGGGCCGCTTCCCCAACGGCCTGCAGGCGGCTATGGCCGCCGAGTGCGCGGGTGAGCAGGACGCCTTCCTTCCCATGCATGCCCGCCTTTTCGAAGACCAGCAAACGTGGAAGGTGCGGGACGACCCCTACGATCTGTTCGTGGAGATGGCCCGGGAGGAAGGGCTCGACGCCGCCAGACTGAAGTCCTGCCTGGAAGGGGGCTGGAGGGAGAACGCCCTCAGGGACAACCTCCGCCTGGCCGCGGAGGTGGGGGTCCGGGGCACCCCGACCTTCATCATCGACGGCAAGGTGCTTCCCGGGTTCCTGCCCCTGAGCTCCTTCAGAGACGTCCTCGACATGGCCCTGCAGAGCAGGGGCATCACACCCCCGGAGCGTTGAGGCCCATCTCCATGCCCTTCATCCTTCCCCGTTCGTCCAGGTGTGTCCTCCTCCTCGCTCTCCTGGCCACGGCCTCCTGCACGTGGAACGCCGCCGGCCAGACGGGCTGCGAGCCCGCGGGTCCGGCCACCCCCCTCCCCGAGGTCCTGAGGGAGAGCTCGGGAGCGGCGTGGAGCCTCACCCACCCCGACGTCCTTTGGAGTCACAACGACGGGGGAAACGTGGGAGAGCTGTTCGCCCTGGACCTGGAAGGCAACCTCCTCTCCACCCTGACCCTCACCGACACCCGCAACCGGGACTGGGAGGACATGGCCTCGGCTCGCTGCGGGGATTCGGCCTGTCTCTACGTGGCGGAGATCGGTGACAACTACGCCCGGTGGGACACCCTCTACCTGTACCGGGTCCCCGAGCCCGGCGCCCTGGAGGACGTGGCCATCAAGCCCGACGTCTTCCCCATGATCCTCCCCGACGGGGCGCGGGACACGGAGGCCGTCTTCGTCCTCCCGGATGAGGAGGTCTTCCTGGTGAACAAGGGGCGCCACGACACCGTGACCCTGTACCGGTATCCGCCACCCCTGAAAGCCGGAGAGGCCGTTACCCTGGAGGCCGTCCAGACCTTCAGCGACGGAGCCCTGCCCATCCCGGACCAGGTCACCGGAGCGAGCGCCTCCCCGGACGGCGAGGTGGTGGCCCTCCGCACCTACCACACCCTCACCTTCCACCGCTGGGCCGACGGCCGGCTGGTTTCCCTGGAGGGGGGTCAGGTGGAGCTCCGCACCCTCTCCGAGCCCCAGGGAGAGGCCGTGGCCCTGGGGGCCGACGGCCGGGTGGCCCTCACCACCGAGGCGGGAAACTTCGGGGGCAAGGCGGCGATGCGGGTGCTGCGGTGCGGGGTGGGGGGTAGCGATGGTCTCCACGCGCCGCGTCGTCTCGGCTCTTCTTCTTCTTTCCTCCGACGACGGAGTCACCGAGGGAGCCCGGGAGGTCTTTCGGGATCTGAACGCCCGGTGGCACCCCCTCGGGGACCGCCTGCAGACCCTCTTCAACGAGACGGTGACTCTGTTTAACGTTGCTGTAAGGGAAGCCGGCATTCAGCCGGTGGAGGTCCCGCAACGATCCGGGGCCGGCGGCTAGCCGGCTCTTCCCATTCACACCTACGGGACGACGACGTGTCCGAAACCACATTCGACGAACACGCTGCCGAATACGACGCCTGGTTCCTGCAGAACCGCAACGTTCTTCAATCCGAAGTGGATCTCCTGGCCGGTGCCCTCACCGAAGTCGGTAGGTGCCTGAGCGTGGGCTGCGGGAGCGGCCTCTTCGAGAAGGTCCTCCGGGAGGCCCACGACATCGACATCCGTTTCGGCGTTGAGCCCGCCGAAGCCATGGCCGAGATCGCCGTCAAGCGGGGGATGGAGGTCCAGATCGGTGAAGCCGGGGATCTCCCCTTCGAGGACGCCTCCTTCGACACCGTCCTCTTCAACGGGACGCCCAGCTACATCGCCAACTTCGCCGGGGCCCTTTCCGAGGCCTTCCGGGTGCTGAAGCCCGGAGGTCACGTGGTGGTGTGCGACGTCCCCGCCGAGAGCTCCTACGGCCTCCTCTACCGCCTGGCGGCCCACATCGGCACCTGGGAGGACGAGTCCCTCCGCGTCCTCGCCCCCCCGGTACCCTACCCCATCGAGTTCGCCCGGGCGGCCAACTGGCGCACGACCCACGAGAAGCTGGAGCTCCTGGAAGAGGCCGGGTTCACCGTCGTGGAGACGAGCCAGACCCTGGTCATGCACCCCAAGTTCTCCGACGACACGGTGGAGCAGCCCATCCCGGGGCATGATCGGGGGGACTACGTGGCCATCCGGGCCACGAAGGGATAGCGTAAGGGTCAGGCCACCCTGACAACCCCATCGCTCGAGAACCTCCATGAGCCAGTCCGCGCCCAACGAGTCCCGGGCTCCGTCCAAGCCCCCCTCCCTCCTCCAGAACTGGATCAGCCTGGTGGGGTTGATTCTCGCGGCCAGCAGCTTCTTCGCCGTGTTGGCCCTCATCGCCATGGACGTGGTCCAGGGCTTTCCCAATCCCTACATCGGGATTCTCACCTACATGGTGGCGCCGGGGTTCCTGGTGACGGGTCTGATCCTCACGGGTGTGGGCACCCTCGCGGAACGGAGAAGGCGCCGGAGGGTCGCGGCAGGGGAGATTCCCGAGCGTCCGGTGATCGATCTGAACGTGGGACGCCACCGCAGAGGGTTCGTTGCAGTGGGCACGGTGGTCTTCCTCTTTTTCCTCATCAGCGCCGTGGGCAGCTACCGGACCTACCACTTTACCGAATCGGTGGAGTTCTGCGGCGAGACCTGCCACACGGTCATGAAGCCCGAGTTCACGGCCTACCAGAGCTCACCCCACGCCCGGGTGGACTGCGTCCAGTGCCACATCGGGCCCGGGGCCGGGTGGTTCGTGAAGTCCAAGCTCTCCGGGGCCTACCAGGTCTACGCCACCCTGGCCAACGTCTATCCCCGCCCCATCCCCACCCCCATCGAGAACCTGCGGCCGGCCCAGGAGACGTGTGAGCAGTGCCACTGGCCCAGCAAGTTCTACGGAAACGCAGAGCGGTTGAACCAGCACTACTTCAACGACGAGGCCAACACCCCCTGGACCATCCGGCTTCTCATGAAGATCGGGGGCGGCGACCCCGAGCTGGGAAGGGCCGAAGGGATCCACTGGCACATGAACATCGCCAACACCGTGGAATACATCGCCCGGGATCACGCCCGCCAGGACATCCCCTGGATTCGGGTCACCGGCGCCGACGGCGACGTCACCATCTACGAGTCCCGGAGCGATCCGCTGACCCCGGAGGAGGTGGAGGCCGGTGAGATTCGGCAGATGGACTGCATCGACTGCCACAACCGCCCCTCTCACATCTACAGGGCCCCGGCCCGGGCCGTGAACCTGGCCATGAGCACCGGGCGCATCAGCACCGAGCTGCCCTACATCAAGAGGACGGCCACGGCCGTTCTCACCGCCGAGCACAAGACCACCGAGGAGGCCATGACGGCCATCGCCGACTCCCTGAGGGCCGAATACGCAGGCAAAGCGGAGCCGGGACCGGTGGATCAAGCCGTGGAAGCGGTCCAGTCCATCTACCGGTCCAACTTCTTCCCGGAGATGAAGGTGGACTGGACGGTCTACCCCAACAACGTGGGCCACACCCTCTTCGCCGGGTGCTATCGCTGCCACGACGGGCAGCACACCTCCCCGGAGGGGGCCGTCATCACCAAGGACTGCAACGCCTGCCACGTCATCATCGGCCAGGGGAACGGGCCCGCCGCGGAGACCATCTCCCCGGGGGGGCTGGAGTTCCGTCACCCCGTCGATATCAGTGAGCTGTGGAAGGTGATGAACTGCGCCGAGTGTCACACGGGAGGGTGAGGGCAGCCGGGCCCGGGACCCTGGTCACCGATAGGATCGTCCGGTACTCCTCGTCCCCGGCCTTCAGGACCACCGTGTAGTCCCCGGATTCGGCCAGGGGCGGCTCCGTGCTCCCGCCCCCCATGAGGCCCTCGAACCCGCCCAGGGGCCGGACCAGGCGCATGAACTGGCGGATCATCCCACCACCCATGGAGAACCCGCCACCCCCCCACCGCTCCCCGGGCCGCTCGTTGAACTCCCCGGGGTCCGAGGCGCCGCTTCCCCCACCGCCCCCCGCCCCGAACATGGCGAAGAGTCCCTCCAGGTCCCGGGCCAGGAGCATGTTGGCCACCCTCTCCAGCATGGGCCGCACCATGACGCCCTCCTCCACCAGGGAGTCCACCACCGCCCAGACCTGCTCCGTGGACCGGATGGAGTCCCGGACCTCGGCGGGGCTCTTGGCCGTCTCTTCCGTCTCGGGCATCCTGGCCTGGAAGTCCCAGCGCACCCGGTGGATGCCTTCGGTCCCGGCGCCCGTGAAGGTGTTCACCGTGTCCCCGGCGGCGTCCAGGATGACGAAGGTGACCTGGGGCCGGGGCTCCCGGCTCCCGGCGGAAGCCGTGTCGGTCTCCTCCCCTTCCGGCACCGGGATGTCGGCGTCGGGCCCGATGCGGTAGACCAGCTCGGCGCCGTAGGGAGCCGAGGGCACGGAAAAGAAGTTGTGCCCCGCCGACTCACCTCCCACCCGTGGGCTCCCGTACTGGAAGGCGGGCTTGGGATCAAAGAGGTGGACGCCGGCGGCCAGCGCCCCGTCGGTCATCTGCTGCAGCGGCATGATGTCCACGATCCAGATGGAGCGGCCGTGGGTCCCGGCGATGAGCTCGTGGTCCCGGGGGTGGATCTTCAGGTCGTGGACGGGGACGGTGGGCAGGCCGGTCATGAACGTCTGCCAGTGGCCGCCCATGTCCGTGGAGACGTACACCCCCACGTCGGTGCCCACGAAGAGGAGGTCCGGGTTCACGGGATCCTGCCGGATTACGTGCACGAAGTCGGGCTTGCCCGTGGGCAGGCCTGCGGCGATGGAGCGGAAGGTCCGGCCCCCGTCCTCGGTGACGTACACGTAGGGGGTGAAGTCGTTGGTCCGGTGGCCGTCGAAGGCCACGAAGAACGTACTCGCGTCGTGGGGCGAAGGCTCCATGCGCCGGACCCAGGTGCCCTCGGGCACCCCGGGGAAGCGGTCGGTGAGCTCCTCCCACGTCTCTCCGCCGTCGGGGCTCATCCAGGCCCGCCCGTCATCGGTCCCGGCCAGAAGGAGGCCCTGCTGAAGGGGCGACTCGGCCAGGGCCACGATGGTGGCGAAGGTCTCGGCCCCGGTGAGGTCCGGGGTGATGCCCCCGGTTTCTTCGGTGCTGATGCGGATCTTTTCAGCGTCGGCGTAGCTCAGGTCGGGGCTGATGGTCTCCGGGTCCTCGCCCCGGTTCACGTACTTCACCACCCGGTTCGCCCCTGCGTAGATCACCGTGGGATCATGGGGAGACATGACCATGGGGGTGTTCCAGTTCCACCGGAGGTCCGCCGCTGCCGAGTCCTCCCGCTGCATCTCCCTGAAGCGCTGGAGCTGGACTTCGCCGGCCTCGGCGTTGGCCAGGATGGAGTCCTCCCAGCGGAGCCAGGCATCCTTCCACGAAGGCTTGGGAAAGGTGTGGGACTCGGAGGTCCGGGTGTTCATGCGCCCCATGTTCCCGCCCTGGGACTCGTAGTAGACGATCTCCGGCCGGTCCGGGTCCTGGAGGGTGAAGAACCCGTCCCCTCCCCCCACGTTGTACCACAGGTAGTTGGTGATGCTTCCCCGGCGGACGCGGCTGGGCCCGCACCAGGAGCCGTTGTCCTGAAGACCCCCGCACACCGTGTAGGGGATCTCCATCCCGTAGCTCACCTCGTAGAACTGCCCCAGGGGCATGACGTTGGGAAAGAGCCAGTTGCCGCCACGGTCGAAGGTGACGCCCACGCCCCCGTCGTTGCCCACCACCATCCGCTCCGGGTCCACCGGGTCGATCCACATGGCGTGATGGTCCACGTGGATCCCGTTGGTGGCGGTCCCCACGGTGTAGCCCCCGTCGTCGGAGACCTGCACGGGCGTGCTGGACCAGTACACCCGGTCCGGATCCTGGGGATCGACCCGGACCTGGGAGTAGTAGAAGGGCCGGGTGTTGGTGGAGTTCGTGCGCTCCCAGCTCTCCCCTCCGTCGCTGGAGCGGTAGAGACCGGAGGGAGAGGACTCCTCCTCCGTCTCCTCGGCCTCGACCAGGGCGTACATCACCTCCGGGTTGCTCCGGCTGATGTCCAGGCCGATGCGGCCGAGCATCCCGGTAGGAAAGCCCTCGGGGCGGAGCTCCTCCCACGTGTCCCCCCCGTCCGTGCTCTTCCAGAGGGCGCTACCCGGTCCGCCGCTCTGGAGGAAATAAGGGCCCCGGACCCGCTCCCAGGACGTGGCCCAAAGGATGTCGGGATCCTCGGGGTGGATGATGATGTCCACGAAGCCCGCCCTGTCACTGATGAACTTCACCAGGTCCCAGGTGTCGCCTCCGTCGTCGGTGCGGTAGAGGCCCCGCTCCGGGTTGGCGTCCCAGATATGGCCCAGGGCCGCCACCCACACCCGGTCCGGGTTGGTGGGATGGACCACGATGCGGCCGATGACCTCCGTCTCCTCGAGCCCCTTCAGCTCCCAGGTCAGCCCCCCGTCGGTGCTCTTGTAGATCCCGCCCCCCGCAGAGATGGAGTTCCGGGAGTCCTCCTCCCCGGTCCCGGCCCAGATCTGCAGGGTGTCGGAGGGGGCGATGGCCATGTCGCCCATGGAGACCACCCGCCGGTCGGTGAAGAGGGGCCGGAAGGTGATCCCGTTGTTCGTGGTCTTCCAGATCCCTCCCGTGGCGGCAGCCACGAAAAAGGTCTTGGACGGGGTGGGGATCCCCTCCACGTCGGTGATCCGGCCGCTCATGTTGGCCGGCCCCACGGCACGCCACCGGAAGGCCGCCAGGGCCGTGGAGTCCAGAGGCGTGGTGAGCTGGGCCCGGAGGGCGGCACGCGACGCGAATGCTGCGCCGCATCCGCCCGGGATCGCGGCGGCGAAGGGAGCGCCGAACAGCACGGCTCCGACGAAGAAGAGGGCGGCGGGGCGGAGGGCCTGGGCCGCCGAAACGAAACGTGCGAGGTGCCTTCGCATCGGGACTCCCGGACAGGGTCGGGACGGAGGCCGGGGAGGGTGACCCCCGGATCCTCAGGTCGGACAGGGATAGTGCGAATGGAGGGAACGTTTGGAAAGGGGGATCGCCGTCCTCCCCGCTCTCACCTCCCCAACCAGTACGTCGCCTTCACCTGAAAGACGTTGGTCGGCCGGTCGCTCAACAGCTCCGAGCCGGCCCCGCCGAAGTCCCAGGCCCCCTGCGGATCGTATCCGGACCGGAGCTGGGTCCAGACGAAGTAGAGTGTCGATCCCGGCCGGTACTCCCAGCGCAGCACCGCAGTTCCCCGCAAGGACCGGATGGTGAAGTCGGGGTTCTCCAGGGTGAAAGGCTCGGCCGCCCCACCACCATCGGGATCGATGAGGTAGCTGTTGTCGGCCTCGTCGTATGCCACGGTGCCGGCGTCCCTTCCGAACTGGCGCTTCTCGATGCTCCGGGGCCGGGCGAACTCCCGGAAGGAGGAGTAATCTCCATTGGCGATGAAGGGCTGGGCGTAGAGCTGAAGGGTGAGGTCCGGGGTGAAGGTCCAGTTGATGCGCGTTTCCACAGACACGGTCCGAGTCCTCACGAAACCGAAGATGTAGCGAGTGCCGTAGAACGATTCCGCCTGTGGATCGGCAACGGCGGTGATGTACTGGGCATCAGACTCCTCGCGCCTGTAGCTGGGCGAGAGTTGGATGTAGATGTTCGCTGCCGGCTTCAGGGCCATGCCCGGCATGATGGTCAGCATGCTGGTGCGTGCGTCCACACCCTTTGCCGCCTCCACGCTAAGGTCGAAGACGGCTCGGCTGCGTGCGTCGGTGGAGACCTGGAAGTGCCCGAAATTGAAGCCGGCCTGCTTCACCACCGGACCGCCCCGGGTGCGCCGGTCGTCATAGGACGGAGTCTTCCGGATCACGAAGGCCCGGAGGTTCCAGTAGTTCGGCAACTCCATCCCGTAGTAGAGCTGGAGCTGGCTGAAGGTGCGATCCCCGTCGTAGTTGTACTGGGTCGCGCCGCCGACGCTGGTGAAGATGCTCCTGTACCATCTGGTGGGTGTGGTCCAACTCCCGGCGATGTTCCCGTTGAACCACTTGTAGTCGGTGCGGCTCAGAAAGGAGAGATCGTTGACCTCGAACCCGGGGCTCCGGATGTTGGCCATGACCTCCCACCGAAGGGTGCCGCCATCCTTACCCACCCGGGAAAAGAGCCCGTACCCCCGCAGGAACGTGGCGGTGGGATCGTACTCGGTGTTGAAGATGCCGTCGCCCGTGACCTGACGATCCGGACGCTGATAGTAGTGACTGCTGGATCGCTGGGTGGCTTCGATGGCCGCGGGTGAGCCCGAGACATTGGAGAAGAGGACGGTGCCCATCCAGGAGTAGTCCCGCCGGTTCCAGTAGTGCCGCCAGTCGATCCCCAGGGCTTCGGCGTGGCTGTGCAGGTTGTCCTTCACCACGTCGTTGGTCATGCGCCGTCGCATGGAGGTCACGATGCCACCGATCCAGGTGGATCCTTCGTTGAAGTCCTTCTTCACACGCCCCACGAAGTAGTTCGTGAGCGGCTCCACCACCTGAGAGGACTCCGGCCCGCCCTCGGCCGGTAGGTACCGAGCCGTCTCCTCGCTGGTCAGAGCGTTGAGGACTCCGACGGTGTAGCCGCCCTGGGTCCGGCCGGTGATCTTGGCCGCCCCCAGGATCGCAGTGTTGTCCGGCGTGTCGGAAAAGGCTGCCTGGCCCTCCACGATCCCGGCGAGCTGAGGGGCTCGACCGATACGCCGAGTGTAGAAGGCCGACAGGCTCGGGTTGTTGCTGCAGAACATGCAGCGGGACCCCCCGAAGCTGAAGGCACTTCGCCCGGCCACGAAAAAGGGGCGCTTCTCGGCGTAGTAGGTCTCGTAGGCCGTGAGGTTGAGGGAGGCAGGATCCACCTCCACCTGGCCGAAATCGGGGTTGAGGGAAGCATCCAACGTCAGGTTGGAGGTGAGGAGGTACTTGATATCAGCCCCGACGTTGCCCTTCCACTCCCGGTCGTCGTGATAGGGATCCCCGCCGGAGACGTGGTCGAAGGTCCCGCCGGCCAGGGCGTAGGGAAGGAGCTCGAATCGGCGGGGACGGTGGGCGATCTCCAGGCCCTCCATGTCCCCGTAGAAGGCCGGCCCCCCTGCTTCGTTGCGCCGCCAGAAAGACCACATGTCCCGCTCGTTCAGGTGGTCCACGTAGCGCCAGATCTGAAGGCCCCAGACCTGGTCGTCGTCCCGGGAGAAGCGCAACTGGCTGAAGGGGATGCGCATCTCCGCCGTCCACCCCAGGGAATCCACCCGGGCCGCCGCCTCCCACACCGGATCCCAGGACGGGTCCCAGTTGAACATGTCCCCCTTCACGCCCGCCGGATTCACCTCGAAGAGGGCGTTGTCGATGTGGTTGTGATAGGGATCGAGGCTGACGATCAGCTTATCGGTGGTGAGGGAGTTGAAGGCGCCGTTGTTTCCGTTGGAGTCCAGGAGCTGGTCCCTCCGGGCCAGGGGCGCCTTCACGCCTCCCGGCTGGCTCATGCGGGCCCCGATGTAGAGGGCTCCATCGTCAAAGAGGAAGCGGACCTCCGTGGGGAGGGTGGCGGGCATACCCTCGTCGGGCTCGTGCTGCCTGAAGTCCTCGATGGGAGTGGCCTGCTCCCACGCCGCCTCGTCCAGGCGGCCGTCGATGGAGAGAGGGCCGGAGAGACGCTCAGCGCCGGCCATGGGGGGCAAGGCTCCCCTGTCGGGTGCGTTGGGGGTCTGGTCCGAAGCCTGCGCGAGGTTCTGCGCCCATGAACCGTGGGGAACGGCGAGCAACACGGCGAGGAGTCCCCCCCGCAAAGACCGAATATTCATATGCCCACTCAAGGCAGAATGATCGTATCGTCAGCTTTCTCGAAGCCCTTTTCAATGAGGATAGACGAGATGCGGACGGGAAAGGTTGCGAGAAACCGGTCCAGGGAGGGCTCACGGGTGGCGCTGCCGTTGCCCTACGTGCACATTTCCCGCTCCCCGATCGTTTAACTTCGGTTCACGCCGCCGCGTTCTCTCTGGAGGAATAGCATCATGCTTCGTCCTCGACTCCCGGCCTTTCTCCCGGCCCTTCTCGCGCTCTTCCTCTGGGCGACCCTGACCCCGCCATCGGCCCTGGCCGCACCCCCGTCGCCGGCCGCTACAGCTTCGGCCCCGGCCGCAGCTCAGCAGCAATCCGAGGACGACGACGGCCTCCCCACCATCGCCGACAAGACCGAGGGAATGGAGAAGCGGGACGGCTTCATCCCCCTTTACTGGGACGAGGACGAGGGGAAGGTCTGGCTCGAGATCGGCCGCTGGGACGAGGAGATCCTCTACTACCCCTCCCTTCCGGCGGGAATGGGCCAGAACGACATCGGCCTGAACCGGGGCGACCTGGGCCCGGAGAGCGTCATCACCTTCCGGCGGGTGGGGCCACGGATCCTCATGTACGAGCCCAACTACTCGTACCGGGCCGAGAGCGACGACCCCATGGAGAAGAAGAGCGTGAAGGACGGCTTTCCCGCCTCCGTCCTCTGGGGATTCCAGGTCGCCGCGGAGACGGGAGAAACGGTGCTCGTGGACGCCACGGAGTTCTTCATGCGGGACGCCCACGGGGTCACCAACACGCTCAGCCGCACCGGTCAGGGGACCTTCCGCCTAAACACGGACCGGAGCGCCTTCTACCTGCCCCGCACCCGGAACTTCCCGGAGAACACGGAGGTGGAGGTGACGCTGACCTTCACCTCAGACCAACCCGGGGGCCTGGTCCGAAGCGTGACGCCGTCGGCCGGCGCCCTCACCCTCCGTCAGCACCACTCCTTCGTCATGCTCCCCGAGCCCATGGAGAAGCGGGTGGCGGACCCCAGGGCCGGCTTCAACGGCATCAGCTACATGGACTACGCCGCCCCCCTGGGCGAGCCCCTCCGCAAGCAGTACATCGCCCGGCACCGCATCGAGAAGCGGAACCCCGGCGCCGCCAGGAGCGAGCCCGTGGAGCCCATCGTGTACTACCTGGATCCCGGGACCCCGGAGCCGGTGCGTTCGGCGCTCCTCGAGGGGGCCCGATGGTGGAACGAGGCCTTCGAGGCCGCCGGCTTCATCGACGGGTTCAGGGTGGAGGTCCTGCCCGACGACGCCGATCCCATGGATGCCCGCTACAACATGATCCAGTGGGTCCACCGCTCCACCCGGGGCTGGAGCTACGGGAACTCCATCGTGGATCCCCGGACGGGGGA
Source organism: uncultured Gemmatimonadaceae bacterium (assembly GCA_964464555.1). Classification (GTDB taxonomy): domain Bacteria; phylum Gemmatimonadota; class Gemmatimonadetes; order Longimicrobiales; family Gaopeijiaceae; genus CAYXGM01. The sequence goes on from CAYXGM010000045.1 coordinate 27,325, forward strand.
GATCCTCAAGGGCCACGTCACCCTGGGCTCCCTGCGGGTGAGGCAGGACTGGCTTCTAGGTGAAGGTCTGACTTCACCTTACGTCCAGGGCAACGAGGATCCCGACGAGGTCCGCCAGATGGCCCTGCAGCGCATCCGGCAGCTCAGCGCCCACGAGGTGGGCCACACCATCGGACTCTCCCACAACTACATCTCCAGCGCCCAGACCCACGCGGAGCGCTACTCGGTCATGGACTATCCCCATCCCATGATCGAGCTGGACGAGAACGGCGAGGTGGAGCTCCGGGACGCCTACCCCGACGGCATCGGCGACTGGGACATGGTGTGGATCCGCTACGGGTACACCGACTTCCCCGCCGGAACGGACGAGGAGGAAGCCCTGGAGGAGATCCTCATGGACGCGGCCTCCGAGGGGCTCATCTTCATCAGCGACGAGGCGGCCCGGCCGGCGGGGAGCGCCCACCCCAACGTGCACCTCTGGGACAACGGCGCCGACGCCGTCGCCGAGCTGGACCGGATGATGGAGGTGCGGCGGGTGGCCCTGGACCGCTTCGGCGAAGCCGCCATCAGGGAAGACATGCCCCTGGCCACCCTGGAGGAGGTCCTGGTGCCCCTCTACCTCCACCATCGGTACCAGGCCGAGGCCGTCTCCAAGGTGGTGGGCGGGCTGTACTACACCTACGCCATGCGGGGCGACGGTCAGGAGCCCCTGCGCTTCGTCCCCGCCGGGGAGCAGTGGGGGGCCGTGGACGGGCTCCTGAGGACGCTGCGCCCCGACGAGCTCATGATTCCCCGGTCCATTCTCCGGGTCCTTCCTCCCCGGCCCTTCCGCTATCCGCCCCACCGGGAGCTCTTCAACCGGAACACGGGGCTGGTCTTCGACGCCGTGGCTCCGGCGGCGGCAGCCGCCGACATGGTCCTCTCCTTCCTCTTCCACCCGGAGAGGGCCGCCCGCCTGGTTCAGCAGAAGGCCCTGCAGCCGGGCCTCCCGGGGCTGGCCGAGGTCCAGGACCGGGTGGCGGAGACGGTCTTCGGCATGCGCTACCGCGACGGGTACGCCGCCGAGGTGAACCGGGCCGTGGAGCGGGTCCTGGTGGACCGCCTTCTGCGCCTGGCCGGCCAGGCGCCCATGGGCCAGGTCAGGGCCGAGACCACCCTCACCCTCCGGCGCCTGAAGGAGCGCATCGAGGACGGAAGCGGAACGCCGGAGCTCACCCAGAAGGCCCACTACGAGCTCCTGTGCGGGGACATCCACCGCTTCCTCACCCGGCCCCACGAACCCATCCAGGCTCCGGATGCCCCCTCGCCGCCCCCGGGAAGCCCCATCGGCGACAGCGGAATGAGTTGGCTGCACTGGTGGAACACCGGAGAGGCGTCGAGCCCCTGGGCCGCGTACGACTGGTGGTGGTGGGAATAGGAGGAAGACTGCCCTCCCCCCTCACTCCACCTTCAGCGCCTTGATGGGATCCACCGAGGCGGCTCGCCTGGCCGGCAGGTAGACGGCCAGCGCCGCCACGGCCAGGAGCACCAGGGGCACGCCCACGAAAGCCACCGGATCCAGGGCCCCTGTGTTGTAGAGGAGCCCCTGGATGAGCTGGGCCGCACCTGCAGCGCCCACCAGACCGATGACCGTCCCCACCAGGGCCAGCCTCATCCCATCCTTCAGGACCAGGGCCAGCACCGAGGAGGTGTCGGCGCCCACGGCCACCCGGATCCCCAGCTCCCGGGTCCGCTGGGCCACCGAGTAGGCCATGACCCCGTAGACGCCCACGGCGGCCAGGAGGAGTCCCAGGAGGCCGAACACCCCCAGAACCTCGCCCCCCAGGCGGGCCGGAAGGAGGGCGATGCCCAGGTGATCCTCCATGGTCCTGACGTCGTAGACAGGCATGTTCGGGTCCATCTCCCGCACGATGGTCCGGATGCCCTGGATGACCTCCTCCGGATTCCCCCGGGTCCGGGCCAGGAGGGTCATCCCCGAGTCGAAGACCTCCCGGTTGGGCACGTACATGAAGGCGTGGGGCTCCTCGCCCAGGCTCCCGTACTTGCCGGTCTCCACCACGCCCACGACGGTCCGGTCCTCCCCGATGGTGGAGACGGTCTTGCCCAGAGCCGACTCCCCGGGCCAAAAACGGTCGGCGAAGTGCCGGTTCACGATGATGACCGGGCTCGCCACCTCGTCGTCCCGCCGGGTGAAGTTCCGTCCCTCCAGGACCTGGACGCCCATTGTGGGCAGATACCCCTCGGAGATGAAGGCGTAGAGGATGCTCTTCCGCTCCCCCTCGCTGAACTCGTAGCCGGGAATCTCCACCCCCCAGTCCGATGAGCTGAAACCCAGCGGAAGGACGTTGGTCATTCCCACCGAGGTGACCCGGGGCAGGCGCTCCACCCGCTCCACCAGCCCGTCGTAGAGCTCCCGGCTCCGGGCCTCCTCGTAGCCCTGGAGGCCGGGGTCCAGGGAGAGCATGGCCAGGCTCCCGGGATCGTCGAAGCCCGGATCGATCCGGGTGGCGCTCCGGAGGCTCCTCAGAAAGAGCCCCGAGCTGATGAGGAGGAGGACGGAGAGGGCCACCTGGAGGATCACCAGCGTCCTGCTCGCTCTGGAGCGTCCCGCCCCGCCCGGCGACTCCCCCTTGACGGCGCTCACGGTGTCGGGGCTCGCCGCCTGCAGCGCCGGCGCCAGGCCGAAGAGGAAGGCCGCGGCCAGGGAGATGCCCATGGTGAAGAGGAGGACGGTGGAGTCCATGGGCATGTCCAGCACGAAGGGACCGTCCACCGGAGGCCGGAAGCGGGAGAGCGCGGTCATGGCCACTCTGGACACCCCCAGCCCCAGGAATCCGGCCAGGAGGCCGAAGACGAGACTCTCGGTGAGGAGCTGCTGGATGATCCTCCGCCGGCCGGCGCCAAGGCTCAGGCGGATGCCCATCTCACGCCTGCGTTCCCGGGCCCGGACCAGGAAGAGGTTGGCCACGTTCACGCAAGCAATCAGGAGGAGGAGCCCCACCACGGCCATGATGACGGCGCTGAGACCCACCTGGGCGCTCCGGAACATGGGGTGGACCGCCGCCTCGTTCTGCAGGGCCAGGGTGGTGCCGAGCTGGCGCTCATAGTGGTCGGGGTACTGTTCCCTCAGCCGGTGGAGGTGAGCATCCAGGAACTCCTGGGCCTTCTCGAGGGTGGCGCCGTCCCGCAGACGCCCCACCGCAGTCAGGAAGTTGCTGCCCCGGGCCTCGAGTCGGCTCCCGCCGGGAGAGAGGGCCGGCTGCTGCATGAGGGGGACGTAGATCTCCCCCTCCAGGAGCAACATGGGACCGTCGAACTCCTCCGGGGCCACGCCCACGATCTCGTAGGGCCGTCCGTTGAGGGAGAGGGTGGTGCCCACGACCTGGGGATCCCCGCCGAACCGGGACTGCCAGTACCCGTGGCCCAGGACGGCCACGGCGTGGGCCTCCGGGTCCCGGTCCTCCACTCCCGGGATGAACACGCGGCCCAGGGCCGGGTTCACCCCGTAGGTCTGGAAGAAATTGGCGCTGACCATCATCCCCATGAGGCGCTCGCTCCGCTCCCCCGAGGACACGGACATCTCCAAGAAACTCCAGACGGCCACACTCTCGAAGACCTCCCCGGTGTCGTCCCGCAGAGACTGGTAGTGGGGAACCGACACCGAGCCGTACTCGATGCCGCCCCATCGCCGGTAGATCTGCACCAACTCCTCCGGGTCCTCCACCCCTCCCAGGGGACGGAAGAGGAGCCCGTTCACCACGGAGAACGTCGCCGCATTGAGGCCGATGCCCAGGGCCAGGGTCACCACCGCCGTCACCGTGAACACGGGGCTTCGGGCCAGGCTGCGGAGGCTGAAGACGAGGTCCCTCCGGATATCTCCGAACACGATGGGTACCCATTCCTTTCCTTGTGGTCTTCTGCTGTGGCCCGGACTCTCCGGAAGAGGAGCGATGTGGGGCGAGGCAGGAAGGGGGCAACCCCACGACATCCGATGTACCGGTTTCCGTACGGTAGGGCGTACGAGATCCCGAAGCCAGGGGTTTCACCCAGGGGGGAGAGGCGTGAACCGGCCCGGAGGCTGCATCTTGACGTACCGTGCTCTGAAAGATAGTTGTAGAATACAACTACTATCGATGTCGTGCGCTCTTCGTCCCATTTCCAGGAGTCGGCCCGCAGGTCCAGGCATGGATGCTCCTCCTTTCGCCGCCACCGGGGCCCGCCTCCTCCGGGCCGCCTCCATCCTTCCTGGTCATCTGTGGGAGCTCCGGATGGCCCTCCGCCGCCTGGACCGGGACCTGGCCGGATCCCTGGGCCTTCCGGAAAGCCACTGGCACGCCCTCCTGGCCCTGACGGAGGAGGGCCCTCTCACCGTCACCGGGCTGGGAGAGGTCCTTCACCTCGAGAAGAGCACCGCCAGCCGCCTGGCCGACGCCCTGGCAGCGGACGGACTGGTCCGAAAGCGCCCCTCCTTCATCGATGGTCGAAGCGTGGTCCTTCAGCTCACGGAAAAAGGGATGCCGAAGGTCCGGAAGGGGCTGAACGCCAGAACGGAGATGTGGATGGAGGTGTTGGGGGGAGTTCAGTGGGAGGAACCCGGAAGCGACCCTGATGAACTCGCCTCAGCCCTGCGAGGTCTTCTGCTTGCCTTGACCGAGAGGTGAACCCCCTGCACGGATGAAGGGGAATTCCCCCTCCGCCGGCAGGCCCCGTCGGCAAGCCCCCCCGCCGACGAACCCTCACCGGTAAATCCCCACCGACACCGACACGCCCCCACGCGGACGGATGCTTGCGCTTACGGACCGCCCCACCAATCTTTCCAGGTACCCCCTCCCCCTGAAAAACGGTGGCCGCACCCGGAAAGCCCGCCGTCTCTCCTCCCGCGCCGGAAAGCCTGGCCAGACCGCCGCAAACCCCTCCGGGGGGGCGGAAGGATAACCGAGACATGCCAACGCCAACCACCACCTGTGGATGTGGGAAAGTCAAGGCACCCGTCGCAAACCCCCGGAGGGTGGAGGGGGCCGGACATCCACCGAGAGACTAGAATAATGAGTTAACCAACACGGGGTGCCACTCCGGGTCCCCCACCCCAGGACATGAACGAC
>CAYXGM010000046.1:0-32385 GCA_964464555.1 uncultured Gemmatimonadaceae bacterium
CCAGCACTTCGTGGCCCTGGGCCTGAAGCTGCGCCAGTTGGCCCTGGACGGGAGCGGAGCGGCCCTCAAGGCCATCCAGGCCATGGAGGTCACGGCCAGGGGCGAGGCCGTCCATCCCCGGTGGGGAGACATGTCCTTCCCGGACTTCGCCCTTCAGCGGTGCACCCAGTGCAAGCGGTGCACCGAGGAGTGCCCGTTCGGGTCCATCAACGAGGACGAGAAGGGCACGCCCCAGCCCAACCTCACCCGGTGCCGCCGGTGTGGGATCTGCATGGGTGCATGCCCCGAGCGGATCATCTCCTTCAAGGATTACTCGCCCGAGATCGTGGGCTCCATGATCAAGGCGGTGCACATCCCCGACGAGTTCGACGAGAAACCCAGGATCCTGGGTCTGCTCTGTGAGAACGACGCCTATCCGGCCATGGACACCGCCGGCCTCAAGCGAATCCAGCATAGCAAGTGGATCCGCTTCGTCCCGGTCCGGTGCCTGGGTTCGGTGAACACGGTGTGGATCGCCGACGCCCTGTCCAGCGGCTTCGACGGAATCCTCCTCATCGGGTGCAAATCCGGGGACGACTATCAGTGCCACTTCATCAAGGGCAGTGAGCTCATGGAGACCCGTTCCGGGAATGTCCAGGAGAAGCTCAAGCAGCTCGCCCTGGAGGAAGAGCGTGTGGAGATCGTTCAGATCCCCATCAACGAGTTCGCAAGGCTCCCGGAGATCGTGAACGAGTTCTGCGAGGAGGTCGAGGAGATCGGCCTCAACCCCTTCAAGGGGTTCTAGATGCGGACAGGAAGACGCCGGTCCCCCGTCGGCCCGGTGTTCATTTGCATAGAGGGAGGCGAGGATGGCTGAAGCATTGCTTCTCAAACCGGACAGGGAGTTCGTCGAAGAGGTCGTGGCCGCCGGAGGCGGAGACCTCAAAAAGTGCTTCCAGTGCGCCACCTGCTCGGTGGCCTGCGGTCTCTCCAACGGACCCAGCCCCTTCCCCCGGAAGGAGATGATCTGGGCCCAGTGGGGGCTGAAGGACCGCCTCGTCTCTGACCCGGACATCTGGCTCTGCCATCAGTGCAACGACTGCTCCCAGCGGTGCCCCAGGGGTGCCCGTCCCGGTGACGTCCTTGCCGCCGTGCGGCAGAAGTCCATCGAGCACTACGCCTTTCCGGGATTCATGGGAAGGCTGGTGAACTCGGTGAGGGCCGCCCCGGTGATGCTGATCCTGATTCCGGCCCTTCTCATCGCGGCGGCCTTGCTGGTCCGGGGCCCCATCGAAGACGCGTTGGGCTACGTGGACCCCCACGGGCACGAGTTCTACGCCCACTTTTTCCCCCACTGGCTCCTTATCGTCTTCTTCAGCGGGTTGACCCTCCTCACCTTCGCAGGCCTCATCGTGGGTCTTTTCAGGTTCTGGGGGGGCATGAAGGCCAATGATGCCGCCCTGGGGGGCGGGAGCCCGGTGATGGGGTTCGTCCCGGCCACCATCCAGGCCGTGAAGGCCATCTTCAGCCACGGCCGGTTCGGAAAGTGCGAGGATCAGGCCTCCCGCAAGACCTCCCACTTCATGGCGTTCTACGGGTTCCTGGCCCTCTTCATCGTCACGATCTGGGCCGTCATCGATCTGTATGCGATGCCCCTCCTGGGGGTGGAGGCCAAGTACCCCTTCGACCTCATGCACCCCATGAAGATCCTGGCCAACGTGGGCGGGATTCTCCTGATCGTGGGGGCCGGCAAGGCCATCCTGGACCGAATGAATGCCCCGGCCGACGGAAAGCACCAGAGCACTTCCTTCGACTGGATCTTCGTCTGGCTCCTGCTTCTGGTGGGCCTCACTGGATTCGTGGTGGAGGTGTTGCGCTTCGTAGCCGAGGGGGCCGCAGGAGCCGAGGCGTACGCCAGCGGCTACGCCCTGCCGGCGTACACCATCTATTTCATTCACCTGGTGTCCGTATTCGGACTCCTGGTCTACCTCCCCTACTCGAAGTTCGCCCACGTCTGGTACCGGACCGTGGCCATGATCTATGCCGAGGCCACCGGCCGTACCCGTGAGGGGGAAGCGATCGTGAAGGTTACGTGAACCGAAGAGAGGATAATCCGGGGGTTTCCGGACGGAGACCTCCGATCATCGACGAGTGCCGACGGTCATCGGCTCAGAACAGGAAGAAGACATGTCGCAATTGGTGAAGCCCCACGGTACGGACGGAGTGCTGAAGCCCCTCCTCCTCGAAGGAGAAGAGTTGGCTGAAGCCAAGAAGAAGGCCGAAACCCTCAAGAAGCTCCCCATGACGTCCCGGGAGACCGGCGATGCCATCATGATGGGCATCGGCGGCTTTACCCCCCTGGAAGGCTTCATGGGCTACGACGACTGGAAGGGATGCGTCACGGATTTCCAGATGGCGAACGGAACCTTCTGGCCCATCCCCGTCACCTTCTCGGCCACCCGGGAGCAGGCCGACTCGCTCACTTCCGGTGACGAGATCGCCCTCGTGGACGAGGACTCCGACGAGATCATGGCCATCCTCACCGTCCATGACCAGTACGAGAGCGACCGGGAGCTGGAGTGCAAGGAGGTCTTCAAGACCACCGACCAGGAGCACCCCGGCGTGGCCAAGGTCATGGCCCAGCGTGAGGTGAACCTCTCCGGTCCCATCAAGGTCCTGAGCGAGAGCTTCTTCCCCACGGAGTTCGGCGAAATCTATCAGCGCCCCGCCGACGCCCGGGCCATCTTCGAGGAACGGGGCTGGGCCACCGTAGCTGCCCTGCAGCTCCGGAACCCCATGCACAACTCCCACGCCTACCTGGCCAAGGTGGCCATCGAGGTGACGGACGGGGTCTACATCCACCAGCTCCTGGGCAAGCTGAAGGCCGGCGATATCCCCGCCGACATCCGGGTCAAGTGCATCGATGCCCTGGTACAGAACTATTTCCGCCCCGAGCGGGTGGTCCAGGGCGGGTATCCCCTGGACATGCGCTATGCGGGTCCCCGTGAGGCCCTGCTCCACGCCCTCTTCAGGCAGAACTACGGCTGCTCCCACCTCATCGTGGGCCGGGACCACGCCGGCGTGGGGGACTACTACGGGCCCTTCGACGCCCACAAGATCTTCGACGAGATCCCCCAGGGCTCCCTCCTGACCCAGCCCCTGAAGATGGACTGGACCTTCTACGACTACAAGCTCGGCGAGATGGCCTCCATGAAGACCTCACCGAACGAGGAGAAAGCCGTACTGGACGAAGACGGAAACTACGTGTCGGGCGCCCGGCTGCTCCTTTCGGGCACCATGCTCCGGAAGATGCTCTCAGAGGGCAAAGCCGTACCGGCCGAGTTCAGCAAGCCCGAGGTGGTGGCAATCCTGCGGGAGTACTATGCCAGCCTCGAAGAAAAGGTGGAAGTGAAGCTTCACGGGGCCGCCACCGGCGACGCCACGAAAAAGTAGAGCTGACCGAAGATCGAGAGAGAGGACGAGCGATGGACCTGATCACCGTGACCCGGGAAGATGGACTCAAGTTCTCCATTCGCATCCGGGATCATGTGATCACCACGGATCTCTCCGTGGAAGAAGGCGGCAGGGACGGCGGCCCGAGCCCGGTGGAAATCCTGGGCTCGGCCGCCGGCGCCTGCCTGGCCACCATGGTGCAGGCATACTGTGACAACCGGGGCTACACCGACGGTGACGTGAGCGTCAGCCTCACAACCGAGCTTCTTCCGAATCCGAACCGCATCGCCGGGTTCATCCTGGATGTGGAGCTTCCGGCGGACGTTCCGGAAGAGGACAAGGAAAAGCTCAAGAAGATGGCTCTTCGCATGCCGGTGCCCGCCACCTTGCGGAGCGAGCCCCGGATCGACATAGACATGCTCTAAGACGCCGGGGGTCGGCCGATGCCGTCCCCGGCGAAATCAACGCCCCAATGGGGCGCCGACTTTGGAGGAACCAAAATGGAGATGGTTGAGCTCGGCGGTAAGCAGATCGAAATCGACGAAGACGGATTCATTCAGGATCCCGACGCCTGGGACGAGGCAGTGGCCAAAGATCTGGCCAAGACCGAGGGCGTGGACGACATGACCGACAACCACTGGAAGCTCGTCAACTACCTTCGGGACTACTACCTCGAATACAACATGGCTCCCATGATCCGGAAGCTCTGCAAGCAGACCGGATTCTCGCTGAAGGAGGTCTATGACCTCTTCCCCAGCGGCCCCGCCAAGGGCGCCTGTAAGGTCGCCGGCCTGCCGAAGCCCACGGGCTGCGTCTGATCCCGACTGCGTAGTGGAGCGCTCCGGCGGGGCCGGAGCGCTCCGCCCCCCGCCCCGCCCCGGCCCAAACCGGGAGAGGGCAAAACCAGGAATACCGGGAAAGCCCGGGGCCGGCCTGGAGGCCGTCCGCGACTTCCCCAGGAACTCTTGCCGGAGAATTCGAGTGTCCATCGGGGACCTGCTGAGAGAAAGACAAGACACCATCGTCAAGCGGTGGGCGGAGGTCGTGTTCTCCGCCTATCATCCGGACGCTGCTGTCCTCTTTCAGAAGCAGCGGGACCCTTTTGCCAATCCCGTGGGAAAGAGCGTCCGGGATGGGACCCGGGGCATCTTCCAGGCCATCCTGAACGGGGTGGACCCCGAAGACCTCCGCTCCCACCTGGACGAGATCCTGCGGGTCCGAGCCGTGCAGGAGTTCTCACCGTCGGAAGCCCTGTCCTTCGTCTTCTCCCTTCGCTCCATCATCGGGGACGCGATCCCCGAGACCCGGGAGGATTCCCGTCTGCGCAAGGAGTTGAACGAGTTGAACGAGACGATCGATGGGGTGGCGCTGGAGGCCTTCGACCTGTACTCCGAGCGCCGTGAGGAAGTGGCCCAGCTTCGCGTGAAGGAAGTGAAGCGTCAGATGGCCTGGGTGCTCAAAAAGATGAATCTGAGGGACGGGGAACCAGGCGATCCTCCGGAGACGCCGGAGGAGGATCCTGCCTCGCCCCACAACGTGCAAAGAGAGGATCTCCGATGAACATAGTGGTTGCCCTGGCAGCCGTCGGCGGTCTTTTTCTGGTGGGTATGTTGGGCGGAATGACCGGTATGGGTTGGCTCTTCGGCATCGTGATCCCCACCCTCGCTATCATCCTCTTCATCGGGGGCATGATCGCGAAGGTCCTGGGGTGGTCCAAGAGCGCGGTGCCCTTCCGCATTCCAACGACCTGCGGCCAGCAAAAGTCCCTGGATTGGATTCCCCACAGCCGGCTCGACAACCCCCAGACTCCTCTCCAGACCCTGGGCAGGATGGCGCTGGAGGTTCTCTTTTTCCGCTCCCTGCTGCGCAACACCAAGGCGGAGCTGGTGGAGGGACGGAGACTGGTCTATCGGACGGACCTGGCCCTCTGGCTGGGGGGCCTGGTCATGCACTGGTCCTTCCTCATCATCCTCATCCGCCATCTGCGCCTCATGACGAGCCCGGTGCCGGGCTTCGTGACCTTCATCGAGCAGGCCGACGGCTTCCTGGAGATCGGGCTCCCGGCGGTTTTCGTCACCACCGTGACCTTCCTCCTGGCCGTGACCTATCTCTTCGTTCGAAGGCTCACGAACCCCCAGGTCCGTTACATCTCCCTCGTCGGCGACTACTTCCCCCTCCTCCTCCTCCTGGGCATCGGGCTCAGCGGGGTCTGGATGAGGCACTTCGACAAGGTGGATATCGCCTCGGTGAAGGAGCTCATGGTGGGCCTCTTCCACTTCGCCCCGGTGGTCCCGGAAGGGATCAGCCCCTTCTTCTACGGCCACCTCTTTCTGGTCTCCGTCCTCCTGGCCTACTTCCCCTTCAGCAAGCTCACCCACATGGCGGGTGTCTTCCTGAGCCCGACCCGGAACATGGCCAACAACAACCGGGAGTTGCGGCACGTGAACCCCTGGGACTACCCGGTGAAGGTCCACACCTACGAGGAGTACGAGGACGACTTCAGAGAGAAGATGGTCAAATCGGGCGTTCCGGTGGACAAACCGCTGGAGAAGGAATAAGCCATGTCAAAATTCGACGAACCGGGTCACTACAAGCAGGAAGAGCTCCTGCAGATAGACTGGCGTCCCCCTTCCACGCCCTGGCTCGACAAGCCGGTGGAGCTGAAGAAGGGAACCTACATCTATCCGGGCAAGCCCAAGAACCTGGAGATCCTGAGCCTCCCCAACGCCCACGAATGGGTCGTGGAGAACGTGGACTGGGAGCTCCCCGAGGACTGGCAGAAGACGATCCTGGAGGGCATGGCGGACCGTCTCGCCAAGTACCGGTCCTTCAAGCTCTTCATGGACACCTGCGTGCGCTGCGGAGCCTGCGCCGACAAGTGCCACTTCTTCCTGGGAAGCGGTGACCCCAAGAACATGCCGGTCCTCCGGGCCGAGCTCCTGAGGTCCATCTATCGCAAGGACTTCACGGCCATGGGCAAGATCTTCGGCACCATGGCCGGGGGGCGGCCCCTGACGGAGGACGTTATCAAGGAGTGGTTCTACTACTTCTACCAGTGCACCGAGTGCAGGCGCTGCTCCGTGTTCTGCCCCTACGGCATCGACACCGCCGAGATCACCATGATGGGCCGGGAGCTCCTGGGGCTTCTGGGGCTCTACGTGAACTGGGTCATCGAGCCGGTGGCCAACTGCTTCCGGTTCGGGAACCACCTGGCCATCCCGCCCCACGGCCTCATGGACACCTTCGAGTTCATGCTGGACGACATCGAGGACGCCACCGGCGTCAAGGTGGACCTCCCCATGAACAAGAAGGGAGCCGAGGTCCTCTTCGTGGTGCCCTCCGGGGACTACGTGGCGGCTCCGGGCATCTACACCTGCATGGCGTACATGCTCATCCTCCACGAGCTGGACATCGACTACACCTGGAGCACCTACGCCTCGGAGGGTGGAAACTTCGGGCTCTTCACCTCCCACGAGATGATCAAGCGCCTGAACGCCAAGATCTACCACGAGGCCGAGCGCCTGGGCGTGAAGTGGATCCTGGGCGGCGAGTGCGGCCACATGTGGCGGGTGATGCACCAGTACATGGACACCATGAACGGGCCCGCGGACTTCCTGGAGGTTCCGAAATCGCCCCTCACGGGAACGGTCTTCGAGAACGCCAGGTCCACCAAGATGATCCACCTGATGGAATTCCTCTCCGACGGCATTCGGCACGACAAGCTGAAGCTGGACAGGAGCAGGAACGACCACATCCACGTGACCTACCACGACTCCTGCAATCCCGCCCGTGCCATGGGGATCTTCGAGGAGCCCCGGTACGTCATCAGGAACGTCTGCAACAACTTCACCGAGATGCCGGAGAACACGATCCGGGAGCAGACCTTCTGCTGCGGCGGAGGAGCCGGCCTGGGCACGGACGAGAACATGGAGATGCGGCTGCGGGGAGGGCTTCCCCGGGGCAGCGCCGTTCGCCACGTGCAGGAGAAGCATGGGGTGAACCAGCTAGCGGCCATGTGCGCCATCGATCGGGCTACCCTCCCGGTGGTCTGCGACTACTGGGCCCCGGGCGTGGAGGTCACCGGGATCTCGGAGCTGGTGGCGAACGCCATGATCTTCGAGGGAGAGAAGAGAAGAACCGAGAACCTCCGCCTGGAGCCCATCCCCGGAATGGAAGTCGAGGAAGAGAAAGAAGAGCCTGAGACCGTGGGTGCGGCGGAAGGAGAGTCGGAATAATGCCTGACCGCGGAAAGATCCTCATCGGTTTGGCCGTCTTCGTGATCCTCGTCACGTTTCCCTTCTGGAGCCGTGTGGCGGTTTCCGGAGAGGCGGCGACGACACGGCCCGAGCTGGAGTACCCCGCCGACGCCGAGGCCTGCGTCGAGGACACGCCCTACATGACCGCCAACCACATGGACCTCCTGAACGAGTGGAGGGACCGGGTGGTGCGGGAGGGCGTCATGGAGTACACCTCCTCCTCGGGGGATACCTTCCAGATGAGCCTGACGAACACCTGCCTGGACTGTCACGAGAGCAGGGACGATTTCTGCACTCGTTGCCACGACTACGCCAACGTCACTCCCACCTGTTGGGAGTGTCACACGACGCCGGGCGGGGGGAGCTGATCCATGAGCGAGAAGAAGAGCCGCCGGGACTTCCTCAAACAAGCCGGAGCAACGGTCCTGGGCGCAGGAACGACGCTGCCCCTTCTCGGCACCGTCGGCTGCGAGGGGGTCCAGGACCACAACCTTCGGGGTTCGGAACGGCAACTGGCCATGGTCATCGACCTGGAGCGGGCCAAAGACCCCGCCATTCGTGAGGCCTGCAAGGCCGCATGCGACCAGGTCCACAACGTGCCCCAGATCCCGGATCCCGAGGAAGAGATCCACTGGATCTGGACCGAGGAGTACCGGCACGTCTTCCCGGACCAGGTCCACGAGCACATGCCCGAGGACCAGAAGGAGATCCCGGTCCTGGTCCTGTGCAACCACTGCACGAACCCCCCCTGCGTGAGAGTGTGCCCCACGCAGGCGACCTGGAAGAGGGAGTCGGACGGGATCGTCATGATGGACATGCACCGCTGCATCGGGTGCCGGTACTGCATGGCGGCCTGCCCCTACGGCTCCCGGTCCTTCAACTGGAGGGATCCCCGGGCGTTCATCGAGACCGACGCCCAGGGGAATTTCCCCTCCGAGTTTCCCACCCGGACCCGGGGCGTGGTGGAGAAGTGTAATTTCTGCGCCGAGCGCATCCGGGACGGCGAGCCGCCGGCCTGCGTGGAGGCGGCCAAGGAGGTTCCGGGGGGCGAGGGAGTCCTCGTCTTCGGAGACCTCACCGACCCGGACTCGGAGGTGAGCCGGCTCCTCCGCACCGAGCGCACCATCAGCAGGAGGGTGGCGCTGGGCACCGGACCGAACGTGTTCTACATCGTCTGAGGACTACAGCCCGGCTGGGACGAGCGGGAGAACAAAGAGGTAGCGACATGGTGGAAGCCGCATTTCGCGGAGGTAAGCGCTATTGGGGGCTCATGGGCCTCTGGGCCATCCTCATCGCCGTGGGCCTCTGGGCCTGGGGACAGCAATTCGTGGAAGGGCTTACCGTCACGGGGATGACCCAGGACGTGACGTGGGGCATCTACATCGCCCAATTCACCTTCCTGGTGGGGGTGGCGGCATCGGCCGTCATGGTGGTCCTCCCCTATTACCTCCACAACTACAAGGCCTTCGGCCGCATGGTGATCCTGGGCGAGGGGCTGGCGGTGGCCGCCGTCCTCATGTGCATGCTCTTCATCTTCGTGGACATGGGACAGCCCACCCGGGTGACCAACGTCATCCTGCATCCCACCCTGAACTCCATGATGTTCTGGGACATGGTGGCCCTGAGCGGCTACCTCCTCCTGAACCTGGTCATCGGCGCCGTGACCTTCGACGCCGAACGCAAGGAGGGGCCGCCTCCGGGATGGATCAAGCCCATCATCATCCTCTCCATCCCCTGGGCCGTGAGCATCCATACGGTGACGGCCTTCCTGTACAGCGGCCTGGAAGCCCGCTCCTTCTGGATGACGGCCATCCTGGCCCCCCGCTTCCTGGCATCGGCCTTCGCATCGGGGCCCAGCCTGCTCATCCTGCTGGCTCTGATCATGCGGAAGTTCACGAAGTTCGATCCCGGCGACCAGGCCATCCGGCAGCTCGCCCTCATCGTGACCTACGCCATGACGGTGAACGTCTTCTTCGTGGGCGTCGAGATGTTCACGGCCCTCTACAGCGACATGCCTCATCACGTGCACGCCTTCGAGTACCTCTTCGTGGGGCTGCACGGGCATGACGCCCTGGTGCCGTGGATGCGGACGGGGGCCGCCCTGACGGTCATCTCCGTGACCCTTCTGCTCATTCCGAAGATCCGGAACAACCTGAGCCTCCTGGCTCCCATCTGCGTGGGCGTCATCGCGGCCATCTGGATCGAAAAGGGCGTGGGAATGGTTGTTGCAGGCTTTGTCCCCAACCCCCTGGGCCGCATCACCGACTACGCTCCCACCGGGGTCGAGATCGGGGTGACGCTGGGCGTCTACGCCCTGGGATTCATGGTTCTCACCATGATCTACAAGATCGTCGTGAGCGTCCGGGAACGTATGCTGGCCGCCTGAGACAAAAGGTCCTGAACGGAGGGCCGGCAACGGATCCTTCCGGGAGAGGGTGTGAGGGAAGGAAAAAGAGAGAAGGATTGAACGAATAGAAAGAGAAGGATCCGACTGAACTGACTGTTAGTCACGCCATCACATCAAGCCGAAAAGGGAGACGACGATGGCAGATTCCCAAAGAAGTACCCCGTTGTTGGACGAACTGAAAAAGGGCACCTGGCCCAGCTTCGTCACACAGATCGAGGAGATGGCCGAGGACGGCAAGGAGGCATGTGATCAGCTCCTCTCCTGCCTGGAACGGTCCTACGAGGAGAAGGTCGGTCACTGGAAGCACGGTGGCATCGTGGGCGTCATGGGCTATGGCGGCGGTGTCATCGGGCGGTACAACGACCTCCCCGAGGAATACCCGGCCATCGCACACTTCCACACCCTGCGTGTGAACCAGCCTTCCGGGTGGTTCTACACCTCCGAGGTCCTGCGGGACCTCTGTGACATCTGGGACAAGCACGGCTCCGGGCTCACCAACATGCACGGCTCCACGGGAGACATCATCTTCCTGGGGACCAGCACCGACGAGCTGGAGCCCACTTTCGAAGCCCTTACCGAAAAGGACTTCGACCTGGGCGGCTCCGGGTCCAACGTGCGGACTCCCAGCGCCTGCGTCGGGCCGGCACGGTGCGAGTGGGCCTGCTACGACACCCTGGATGCCTGCCATGACATCACCATGGAGTTCCAGGATGAGCTGCACCGGCCGTTCTTCCCGTACAAGTTCAAGTTCAAGTTCTCCGGCTGCCCCAACGACTGCGTGGCCTCCATCGCCCGTTCCGACATGTCCATCATCGGAACCTGGAGGGACGAGATCCGCATCGACCAGGACGAGGTCAGGGCGTACGCCAAGGACGGCATGAACATCGAGCGGGACATCTGCGGAAACTGCCCCACCAAGTGCATGGAGTGGGACGGAAATGAGTTGGCCATCGACGACGACAACTGCGTGAAGTGCATGCACTGCATCAACGCCATGCCCAAGGCCCTGCGACCCGGCACCGACACCGGCGCCACGATCCTGCTGGGCTCCAAGGCACCCATCGTCGAGGGCGCACAGCTCTCCTCCGTGCTCCTTCCCTTCGTGAAGATGGAGCCCCCCTACGAGGAGATCAAAGATCTGGCCGACCGGATCTGGGATTTCTGGGGCGAGCACGGAAAGAACCGGGAGCGCGTCGGAGAGCTCATCCTGCGTGTGGGCCTGGGCAACTTCCTGGAGGAGATCGGGCTGGATCCGACTCCCGAGATGGTCGCCCACCCGAGAGACAATCCCTACGTCTTCTACGAGGAGTACTACGAGGAAGAGGACGAGGACGAGGAAGACGAGGAATAGGGAACTTGGACAAACTGTCTCGACAATGCTGAGATAACCAGAGACTTTCGGGAGAAGATACGATGGCCACAGAGAGAAGAACCGATATCGGACCTCCGCATTATTCGCGGTTTTTGCCTCCGATCATCAAAGACAACTACGGGAAGTGGAAGTACCACGAGATTCTGAAGCCGGGCGTCATGGTCCACGTGGGTGAGAGCGGCGACAAGCTCTTCACCGTCCGGGCCGCATCGCCCCGTCTCATGAGCACGAAGGCGATCCGGCGGTTCGCAGACCTGGCCGAGAAGTACTGCAACGGCTACCTGCGCTTCACCAGCCGGCACAACGCCGAGTTCCTCCTCACCGACGAAGCCAACATCGACCCCCTCATCTCCGACCTGGCCGACTTCGGTCACCCCGTCGGGGGTATCGGACCCGCCATCTCGGCGCCGGTCCACACCCAGGGGTGGGTGCATTGTCACTCCGCCGCCACCGACGCCTCCGGCGTGGTGAAGGCCGTCATGGACGACCTGAACGAGTACTTCGACGGCACCACGGAGATCCCCGGCAAGCTCCGCATCGCGCTGGCCTGCTGCCTGAACATGTGCGGCGCCGTGCACTGCTCCGACATCGCCATCCTCGGCGTGCACCGCCGTCCGCCGAAGATCCAGCACGAGAGCATCAACAAGCTCTGCGAGATCCCCAACGTCATCGCGTCCTGCCCCACGGCGGCCATCCGGCCCACGGACGTGGACGGGAACCCGTCGGTGGAGATCGACGAAGAGCTCTGCATGTTCTGCGCGAACTGCTTCAGCGTGTGCCCGGCTCTACCCATGGCCGACGCCCTGAACGACGGAATCTCCATCTGGGTGGGCGGAAAGGTGTCCAACGCCCGCTCCGAGCCTATGTTCAGCAAGCTCGCCATCCCCTTCATCGAGAACGATCCGCCCCGGTGGCCCGAGGTCACGGCAGCGGTTCGGAAAATCGTGGAGGTCTGGGCGGATGGAGCCCGGAAGTACGAGCGGATGGGCGAGTTCATCGAGCGCATCGGGTGGCCCAAGTTCTTCGAGCTCACCGGAATCGAGTTCGAGAAGGAACACATCGATGACTACAAGTACGCGGGCCTGAGCTTTAAGCGGTCCGCACAGCTCCGACACTAGGAGGTCCCAAGATGGCTGCGAGCGTCGAAGAAATCGCCGATGCCATGTATGACATGGTTGCCCAGTTTCAGGGCAAAAAGAAGCTGAAGGCCGGCGACCTCACCAAGGCCATGAAGGAGAAGTATGGCGCCGACAGGAAGGCCTGTAAGGAAGCCATTCGGTCGCTGATCGACTCCGGTCGCTGCGTCTACACCTACTTCGGCGGCAGCTACGTCGAGCTCCCCCACGAGGAGGGGGCTGCGGAAGGTTCCTGATCCTCCTGCGGAGGTGAAGGACAATCAAAACGGAAAACGGGGGTTCCCTGCCCCCCCGGGGGCAGGGGCCCGTCGTTGAAGAACAACGCCACAACAGGTCGACAAGAGGTGACCCATGGCTAAGAAGGTCGTAAAGAAGAAGAAGAAGAAGCTAGGCAAGCGTTCCTTCTCGGGGGGCGGCGGTCGGGAGCAGTCACCTCTTCGGCCAAAGCACATCGAGAAGAAGCCTCCTTGCACGGATACCTGTCCCAGCGGCAACGCCATCCGGGGCTTCATCACCACCATCGCCCACCGCGAGAAGCGTGGACAGAGCTGGGACGAAGCCCTCACGGATGCGTGGCTCATCTACACCAACACGAGCCCCTTCCCCTCCGTGTGCGGCCGGGTCTGCCCGGCACCCTGCGAGACCGGGTGCAACCGGAAGGACCTGGACGAGGCGGTGAGCATCAACAAGGTCGAGCGCGCCATCGGTGACTTCGGCATCGAGCACAACCTCGGCCTCAAGAAGCTCTCGGAAGAGACCAAGGACGAGAAGGTGGCCGTGGTGGGCGCCGGTCCCGCGGGCCTTTCCTGCGCCTACCAGATGGCCCGGCGTGGCTACGGGGTGAAGGTCCTGGAAGCCACGGACAAGGCCGGTGGAATGCTCCGTTGGGGAATCCCCGGCTACCGGCTTCCCGAGAAGGTCCTGGACGCCGAGATCCAGAAGATCCTGGACCTGGGCGTGGAGATCGAATACGGCGTCAAGGTCGGCGAAGACGTCTCCCTTGATCAGCTCAAAGCCGACTACGACGCCGTCTTTATCGGTCTCGGCGCCCAGCAGGGGATCAGCCTGGGTGTGGACGGCGAGGACGCGCCCAACGTGTTCAGCGGGGTGGATTTCCTGAACCGCTTTCACCACGGAGAGCAGCTCGACCTGGGCACCGACGTGGTGGCCATCGTGGTGGGCGGCGGAGACACCGCCATCGATGCGGCACGGATCTGCAAGCGGCTGGGCGCGAACGTCACCGTGCTCTACCGCCGGACCCGGGCCGAGATGCCCGCCATCGAGGAGGAAATCGAGGGTGCCCTGCAGGAAGGCATCAACATCGAGTTCCTGGCCGCCCCCGTGAGCTTCAAGAAGGGAGACGACGGTCTGGTGAACGCCATGACCGCCATCCGCATGGAGCTGGGCGAGCCCGACGCCAGTGGCCGCCGGCGCCCCGTGCCCATCGAGGGCTCCGAGTTCGACATTCCGGCCTCGGCCATCATCAGCGCCGTGAGCCAGGAGCCGGACTTCACGGGGTTCGAGTCCCTCATCGAGGTTCCCGGACGGGACTGGATCAAGGTGGACGACGACATGCGGACCACCGAGCACCAGATCTGGGCCGGCGGCGACGTCACCAACCTGGCCCTGGTCACCGACGCCATCGGGCACGGCCGCAAGGCCGCCGAAGACATCGAGCGGGCCTTCACCGGCGCTCCCCGGGTACAGGACAAGCGAGACATCATCTACTCCGACAAGATGGTCCTCTCCCACTACGAGAAGGCCGAGCGCCAGGTCCCCGGCGAAATCGACGAGGACCAGCGGATGAGTCTGGACGTGGAGGTGAACCTCGGATTCACCGAGGAACAGCTCACGAAGGAGGCGGACCGCTGCATGAGCTGCGGTTACTGCATGGACTGTGAAAAGTGCTGGATGTACTGCCAGGATGCAGCCATCGTGAAGCCCGACGGCGGGGACTTCCCCTACGGGTGGAAGCTCGAGAACTGCACCGGGTGCAGCAAGTGTGCTGACGTCTGCCCCTGTGGCTTCATCGAGATGCACTAGGGATACCGGCCTTGCAGGCGAGCGTCCCTCGGTTGCTCGTCGCGGGTCTCCGGGGAGGGAGTGGAAAGACACTCGTCTCCCTGGGGCTCGCGGCGAGCTGGCGGAATCAGGACAGGATCGTGGCCCCTTTCAAGAAGGGGCCCGACTATATCGACGCCGCGTGGCTTGGCCGGGCCGCGAACCGACCCTGCCGGAATCTGGACCTCTTCCTCCTCACGCCCTCCACCCTCTTCCGCTCCTTTCTGGACGCCAGCCGTGACGCGGACATCGCCGTTATCGAGGGGAACCGCGGGCTCCACGACGGAATGGACGCCGAAGGGAGTTCCTCCAGCGGGGAGCTGGCCAAGCTCCTGAAGGCCCCCGTCCTCCTCTCGGTGGACGTGACCAAGACCACCCGAACGGCGGCGGCCCTGGTCCTGGGGTGCCAGACCCTGGATCCGGACGTGCCCATCCAGGGCGTCGTCCTCAACCGGGTGGCTGGATCGAGGCACGAAACAGTCCTCCGGCAATCCATCGAGGGCATCTGCGGAATCCCCGTTCTGGGAGCCATCCCGCGCCTCCCCGAGGAGATCTTCCCGGAGCGTCATCTGGGGCTCGTCCCGCCCCAGGAAACGGATGAGGTGGAGGATCCCCTCCTCCGTGTGCGCCGCGCCGCCGAAAACTACCTGAACGTAGACGCCATCAGGGAGATGGCTTCGGGGGCCCCTCCGGCGAGCTACAACAACAACCGGGACCCCATTGAGGTCCGGACCGAGCCCGGGAGCCCCGACGATGCGTCACCCCTTGCCCGGATCGGGATCTTCCGGGACGAAGCCTTTCAGTTCTACTACCCGGAGAACCTGGAGGCCCTGACCCGGGCCGGGGGAGAACTGGTGGAGATCTCCCCCATCCGGGAGAGCGCTCTCCCCGAGGTGGACGCCTTGTACCTGGGAGGAGGGTTCCCCGAAACCCTGGCCCCCGGCCTCTCGGAGAACCGGTCCTTCATGGACTCGGTGAGGGATTCTCTCGCCGCCGGGATGCCCGCCTATGCCGAATGCGGCGGTGCGGTCTACCTCGGACGCACGCTGGAATACGAAGGGACAACCTTCGAGATGGTCGGGACCCTGCCCGTGGACTTCGGCTTTCAGAAGAAACCCAGGGGCCACGGATATACGGTCCTGGAGACCGTGGGGGAGAACCCCTTCTACCCCAGGGGACAGAACATCAAGGGGCACGAGTTCCACTACACCTTCATGGTGTCCCCGGGGGCCGAAGATCTCAGCTTTGCCTTCCGGGTCCACCGGGGCTACGGCTTCGATGGAGAGCGTGACGGGCTCTCCACGGGCAACGTCCTGGCCTCGTACACCCACGTGCACGCCCTGGGAACCACGAACTGGGCGACGGCTCTGGTGGATGCCGGAGCCGGTTACAGGAAACTTTCGGGGTAAGGAAGAAAGGATGCAGGCGTGGCGATCATCACGATCTCCAGAGGATCCCTGAGCGGCGGGCGGGCCCTGGCCGAGTGTCTCTCGGCCCGGTTGGGGTATCCGAACGTCGGACGGGAAGTCCTCCAGGAAGCCGCAGAGAGAATGGGGATTTCCGAGGAGTCCTTCCGGGGCAGGTTCGAGACCACCCCGGGGATCTGGGCCCGGCTGACCCAGGCCCGTGAAAAGTACATCCTCGCCATCCAGACCTCTCTGGCCGAATGGTGCACACGGGGAGAGCTCATCTATCACGGCCTGGCCGGCCAGCGTCTCCTTCAGGGCCTCCCCGGGATCTTCCGGGTCCGCCTCATCGCCCCCCTGGACAAGCGGGTCCGGGCCCTCATGGAGAACCATCCCCACATGTCCCGGAGCCAGGCCGAGAGCTTCATCGAGGGGATCGACCAGGACCGGGCGCGGTGGGTCAAGGTCATGTACGATCAAGTGGTCGACGATCCCCATGGCTACGACCTCACCATCAACCTCCGCCGTCACAGCATCGAGTCGGCCTGTTCCGCCATCGCCGTGGCCGTAGCCCAGCCCCGATTCCAGATCACCGATGAAGCCGAAGCGGAGATCTTCGCCTTCGCCGCCGATTGCCGGGAACGCTTGAACAGGGAACTGGGGGACTGACCATGGCGATTCTGACCATCTGCAGAGGCACGAAAAGCGGGGGAGCCGCGCTGGCCGAATGCGTGGCCGAAGAGCTGGGGTACCCTGTAGTCGCCCTGGAAGTCCTCCAGCATGCCGCCGAAGAGCTGGGCGTCCGGCCCGACGACGTGGGGGAGAAGCTGGAGGAAAAGCCCGGGCTGTTCGGAAGGCCCCCTCTCATCACCAAGATCTACGTGGCCGCGGTCCAGGCCGCCCTGGCCGAACATGCGGCGGAGGGTAACCTGGTCTATCACGGCCTGGCCGGCGGCCTCCTCCTGCGCGGGGTGGACGGCGTCCTCTGCACCCGTCTCATCGCGCCCATGGAGGTCCGGGTCCAGGCGATCAGGTCAAGCGACGGCCTGAGCAGAGAGGACGCCGAACGCTACATCCGGGAAGTGGATGAGGCTCGGGCCCGTTGGGTGAAGATGATCTACGGGGAAGACGTCAATGACCCGAGTCTCTACGACCAGGTCATCAACCTGGCATCCTTCACCATCTCCGAGGCCTGCGAGGTCCTGGCAGAGACGGCCCGCCAGCCCCCCTTCGAGATGACCCCGGAGCGGATCCGGAACCTGGAGGACTTCCGCGTCGGCACTCAGGTTCGCCTGGCTCTCCTGGAGGACCTGGGCACCCAGACCCTGGACCTGGGAGCCACGGCCGTGGACGGGAAGGTGGTCATCACCGGGGAGGCTCCCATGATGCCCACCGGCGAGGTGGGCAACCGGATCACCGAGATTGCCCAGACGGTGCCGGGTGTGCAGGAGGTCCGTCTGGCCATCCAGTGGTTCGATCCGTACCCCTGAAGACCTGTTCAGGGAGCCCGCCCGGGGAACCGGGAGTCCGATTTGGCCGTGGCGGGCCCGCGAGATGACCGAAGAGATGATCCAAGCGCCGTTCGCAGGACCGTAGTCGACCGAAGCGCCGTTCGCAGGACCGTTTCCTTCAACCAACGCCCTGATGGGATCACGAGGGCAAAGAAGACGAGGTTGCTCACAATGCACCGTCTCTTCAGCTTCACCGGCGTCATTGCGGCCCTGACGCTCCTCTGCCTCCTCTTCCCCGAAGCCGCGGGGGCAACACAGGAACCGGCCGCCATGATGGACACGGGCGCCACTGCCTGGTGGGTCTGGCCCCTGGCCCTCTTCGTCATGACCTTCGTCATGGGAATCCTGGCGGCCCTGGGAGGGGTAGGGGGAGGGGTCCTCTACGTTCCCATCGTCAGCGGGTTCTTTCCCTTTCACCTGGACTTCGTGAGGGGCGCAGGCCTGCTGGTGGCCCTCTGCGGCGCCCTGGCCGCCGGTCCCGGGTTCCTGCGCATGAACCTCGCAAGCCTCAGGCTCGCCATGCCCGTGGCCCTCATCGCCTCGACCTGCGCCATCGGGGGCGCCATGGTGGGGCTGGCCCTGCCCACCAACGTCGTCCAGACGGCCCTGGGAGCCACGATCCTGGGCATCGTGGTTCTCATGATCACGGCCAAGAAATCCACCTTCCCCGACGTCCCCGAGGCCGACAAGCTCTCCTCGGTCCTGGGAATCTACGGGATCTACAACGAGGCCAGCCTGGGGCAGCAGGTGGACTGGAAGGTGCACCGGACCCTCACGGGCCTGATCCTCTTTATCGGCATCGGGTTCGCCGCCGGGATGTTCGGGCTCGGGGCCGGGTGGGCCAACGTGCCGGTGTTGAACCTGGTGATGGGGGCCCCGCTGAAAATCAGCGTGGCCACCTCCAAGTTCCTCCTCTCCATCACCGACACCTCGGCGGCATGGATCTACGTGAACCAGGGGTGCGTGATTCCCATGATGGTGGTGCCGTCCCTGGTAGGCATCATGCTGGGGTCCTTCATCGGGGTCAGGATCCTGAAGGTGGCCAAGCCCACCTTCGTGCGCTGGATCGTCATCGCCATGCTTCTCTTCGCCGGAGCCAAGGCCATCACCAAGGGGCTCGGACTCCCCTTCATCGTCTGAGGAAGAACCATGACCGACAACGACCATCCCCGGAACGAGATGCACGGCGACGCCGACGACGAGCTCGAGATTCCCGGCCCGCCCGAGGGAGGAGCGCCCTTTCCCCCGGAGTCGGCACCGGATCCGGACGACGAAACCGAGATCCCCGGTCCCCAGACCGCCGAAGCCAGCGAGGAGCAGCTTCTCTACGCCGGCATTTTGGCCAAGGGGATGTACCTGGGGCTGGGCATCCTCCTGCTTACCTTCCTCCTTTATCTCACGGGAATCCTCGAGCCCGGCGTTCCCATCGAGGAGCTGCCCAACTACTGGACCCTGAGCGCCCACGACTACCTGGAAGCCGTCAACCACGACTTCCTGCACCGGGACGAGCTGATCCTGGGGTGGGGGTGGATCGCCGTCCTTGGACTCGGGGACTACCTGAATTTCCTGGGCATCGCCCTCCTGGCCGCCGTGACCATCGTGTGCTATGCGGGAATCCTCCCGACCCTGTTCCGGAAGAAGGACTGGATCTACGGCACCGTCGCTGCCCTGGAGATCCTGGTCCTGGTGCTGGCGGCCAGCGGGATCATTTCGGCGGGCCACTGAGGAAGCGGGAACGGCCTCCTTCACCTACCTTTCGGGCATGAGATACCTTCCCGTGGGACTGGACGTGCGGGAGCGGCTCTGTGTGGTGGTGGGGGGCGGAGCCGTGGGCACCCGCAAGGTGCGAAACCTGCTCCGGGCCGGAGCCCGGGTGACACTGGTGTCTCCCCTGGCCACCGAGGAGTTGGCGGCCCGGGCGACCGGCGGCGAGATCCGGTGGCTGGAGGAGCCCTACCGGGAGGATCACCTCCATGGCGCTTTTCTTGCAGTCGCAGCAACCCCGGACCAGGCGCTGAATGCCTCCCTGGCCGACGCCGCCCGGAGGCTCGGCGCCCTGGTCTGCGACGCCTCCTCGGCGGAGCGGAGCCAGGTGATCTTCGGCGCCCTTCACGAGGGGGAGGGCGTGACCGTGGCCGTCTTCACCGACGGCCGGGACCCCTCCCTGGCTCGAGAGACCCGGGACCGCATCAAGGAAGCGGTGGATTTCGCCGATCCTCATGGCCGACGGACATAGACCCTGCTGATCCTCATGATCCACGGACGTAGACCTTGCTGATCCTCATCGCCCACGGAAGTCGTGACCCCTCCTGGAGGGCCTCCCTGGAACACCTGACCCTCCGGGTGGCGGAGGGGCTCTCCCCGGACGGGGACGCCCGTCTGGCCTTCATGCAGTTCGACGGCCCCACGCTCCCCGAGGTGGTGGGGGAGGCGGTGGCGGAGGGGGCCACGGATCTCCGGCTCCTCCCCCTCTTCATGGCCAGCGCCGGCCACGTGGACAAGGACATCAAGCCCCTGGTGTCCGAGCTGCGATCCGCCCATCCTTCGGCCACCCTGGAGCTTCTCACGCCGGTGGGAGAGGACGACCTCTTTCCCGGGCTCATTCTGGACATCACCCGACGGTCCCCGGGCCGCCGGGACTGAGATTCGCCTACGACCATGACCTCTTCATCCACCACGAAGCCGGGCACCGTCCACCTGGTGGGCGCCGGCCCCGGCGACCCGGGCCTCCTCACCGTGAGGGCCGTGGAGTGCCTCAACAAAGCCGACCTGGTCCTCTACGACTACCTGGCCAACCCCACCCTGGTGGAGCACGCCCCGGAGGGGGCCAAGCTCATTCGCCTGGGCCGCCACGACCGGGGCCGGACCATGACCCCCGAAGAGATCACCGACCTCATGGTGAAGGCGGCGCTGGAGGGCCGAAACGTGGTCCGCCTCAAGGGGGGCGATCCCTCCATCTTCGCCCGGGGAGGCGACGAGGCCGATGCCTGCCGGGCGGCGGGGATCACCTTCGAGATCGTCCCGGGCATCACCTCCGGGCTGGCCACCGCGGCCTACGCCGAGATTCCTCTCACCCACTTCGAGGACGCCTCGGCCGTGGCCCTCATCACCGGCCACGAGCGGGACGACAAGGAGGACCGGGGCGAGTCGCACCTGGACTACGAAGCCCTGGCGGCCTTCCCCGGCACCCTGGTCTTCTACATGGGGGTGAAGTGGGCCGGCCGCTGGAGCAGCGCTCTCATGGAGCACGGCCGCTCCCCCGACACGCCGGTGGCCGTGGTCCAGTGGTGCACCCGGGCCCGGCAGCAGACGGTGAAATGCACGCTGGGGACGGTGGAGCGGGTCATCGGGGAAAAGGGGCTCCGCCCCCCTTCCCTCTTCGTGGTGGGCAAGGTGGTGGACCACGCTCCGGCCATCTCCTGGTTCCAGGAGCGCCCCCTCTTCGGGACCAGCATCCTGGTGGCCGGATCCCGGCGGACCTCGGCGAAGCTCCGGGGCAAGCTCTCGGTTCTGGGGGCCGAGGTCTTCACCCAGCCCGCCATCCGCATCGCCGAGCCTGTGGATTGGGGAGCGGTGGACGCAGCGCTGGACCGGACGGATGAGTACGACTGGCTGGTCTTCACCAGCGCCAACGGGGTGGACGGGCTCATGAACCGGATCTTCGCTCAGGGAGGGGACGCCCGGGCCCTGGCCCAGCTCCGCATCGCCGCCCTGGGGAAGGGCACGGCGGAGCGCCTGGGCCACTTTCACCTGAGGGCCGACCTGGTCCCGGCCAGGGTCGATGCCTCGGCCCTGGCGGGGACCCTCATGGAATCATCCTCCCGGGGCGCCGTCCTCCTGGCCCGGGCCACCGGGGACCGCCCCGTCCTGGCCGAGGAGCTGGAAGAGGTGGGCGCCGCGGTGGACCAGATCCCCGTCTACCGGACGGTGGACGTGGACGAGCCCAACCAGGACGTGGCCGACGCCCTCAAGGCCGGCGAGATCGAGTGGGTGACGGTGACCAGCGGACCCACGGCCCGGTCCCTGGTCCGCCTGTACGGGGAGTTGCTGAAGACGGCCAGGATCGTGAGCATCAGCCCCCTGACCTCAGCGGCCCTGAGGGAGCTGGGATACGATCCCCACGTGGAGGCGGTCCCCCACACCGTGGACGGGCTGGTGGAGTCCCTGGTGCCCGGGGAGGACTGACGGCCCCATGGGCCCGGCGGAACCCCCGAGGCCGGGAGCGCACGGGACCGGGCTTCCGGCCTCGACGCTCCGGGATCAGCCGTCCAGGACCTTCCGAGTCACCGCTCCCACCGTGGTGTGTTCCAGGATCCGGTCCCGGTAGAGCTGAACCGGCCCATCATCCTCCAGGAGCTCCGGCTTCCCATCCAGGATACCCCCCTCCCCCACCTCACCCAGGCACCATGCGGCCATCCCCCGGGTCTGGGGATCGGGATGGTCCAGGGCATCCTGGATGAGAGGCAGGACGTCAGAAAGGTACCGGCCCGCCTCGTGGACGAGGCGTCCCACGGCCCAGAGAGCGCCCGGCCGGAAGTGCTCCAGGTCTTCCGGCTCCAGGGTCTCGATGAGGTGGAAGGCGATGGAGACGTGCTCCTTCATCAGCTCCGGCATGCGAGCGGCGCACTCGGCCATGCACTCGGGAGCCCGCCAGAAGACGGCCCCGGATTCTTCGGTAATGAGCCAGAGAAGCTTCCGGACGTGCTCCTTCACGAAGGCCGGGCTTTCGGCGCTGAGGGTTTCGGCTGCCATACCCTGGGCCTCGATGGCCCGCCAGGCCACCTGGGGATCGGCGTCGAAGGTCATGGCCAGGAGGGTGCCCAGGGTCTTGCGTCGGGCCAGGGTGAGATCGACGATGGCCTCCAGGTCGCCATCCACCAGATGCTCACGAACAACGTCCTTCAGGGGTACCCTCGACATGGATTTCGGTCTTTCTCCCGCCTCGGGAGCGGGGGTGGTTGCCCGGTGTCCGTTGAGCACGACTTCTCCGGTCATGGGAAAGCCCTACAAGGACCGTACCAGGAGCGCCGCGTCACCGGCCGCACCCGGAGTTCCCCGGCGGTCCGCTAGGAAGCCGGGAAGAACGTGTAGCTGACCCAGGTAAGAACCCCCAGGAGGACGATCCCCAGAACGATGCTCCAAACGATGAGCTTCTTCTCCACCGGGAGAAGGGGCTCGTACTCCATCCTGTCCATCTCGTCCGCTAGGCGCGGCTCCTCGTTCTGTGTCATGGCTCGCTCCTACCCGGCGACGACGGGGGGCGTCACGCCGTGGAAGAATATCCAGGAAATGATCAGCCCCACCCAGATGATGAAGCCGAAGAGGCAAAGGGCGTAGATGGCCGCCAGCTTCCCGATTCCCTCCTCCCACAGCTTCCTGAAGTTCGACACGACGCCGATGGCGAAAAAGGTCATGGCGAAGAAGAGCTGTCGGAAGACGTTGGCTTCGCTGGCCGCGGCCTTCGCCGCATCGAGGAGGTCCGGAAGCGCCACGCACAGAGCCAGCGTCGCCACGAACGTGAGGACGTACCCGAGAACGAACTTCGGGAACCGCTCCCAGATCTCTCCCATGCGCACCTTCTGTCCGGGCTTTCGATCGATGACCGTCACCCAGAGAATGGCCAGCACGAACGCCCACACCCCGATGAAGATGTCGATGAAGACCTTCACCGTCGTGGTGGCCATGAGGATCCATCCCTCCGCCCACTCCACGCCCATGACTTCGATGGCCTTGGCCCGGATGAGGGCGTCGGTGATGGCCCCCGACGCCACGGCCGCTCCGTCGGTCTTCACGGCCAGCCCCATCCACGCCCCGGCCACCATGGGTTCCTGGTAGAGGAAGGTCTGGGCGGCGAAGGGGAGGACCACCAGCTCCACCACCGCGAAGATCACCACCAGGGAGGAGACCATGATGGGGATGACGGGCCGGGACCGGATGGCTCCCCCCGTGGCGATGGCGGCCGAGACCCCGCAGATGGAGATTCCCGACGCCAGGGGGGCCGCCCACTCCTTGCTGAACTTGAAATATTTGCGGGCCACGAAGTAGACCACCGCCCAGTAGATGAGGTACGCCTCCACGATGGCGCAAAGGCCCCGGAAGATGACGGCCGAAGCCAGCCCCAGGGCATCCACGGCCTTCACTCCCAGCCCCAGCCCCATGACCACGATGGCGATCTTGATGAAGAGCTCGGGCTTGGTGGCCTCGGCGATCCGATCGGCCGTCCTGGGAAAGAAGTTCCCCACCACCAGCCCGACCAGGAGGGCCAGAATGTAGCCCGCCTCCCCCGTGAGGTTCATGGACCAGCCGATGCCCAGTGACTCCAGCTTGTCCGGGGTGGCGGCAATGTAGGCGTAGTGGCCCAGGAACCAGCAGATGTAGGAAACGACGAAGATGACCGTGAAGCCCATCATGAACCTGGGCAGATGGGCCTCCAGGCCCCTGGCCGCCAGCGTCATGAGGACGAGGAGAAAGAGGAAGGTCAAGATGAAGGACGGCCCGCCGCCGAGGCCGGCGTAATTCTCCGAGACCGGCTGGAGGGCCTCCCCTGCCGAAGCCCACACGTTGGTCTTGACCGCCCACCCCAGGACATCGATTCCCAGGAGGAGCCCCATGGACAACGCGAAGATGAGGAGTCCGACGAAGAGCGACATCCAGTCTTCGCTCTTCAACAAGGACCGAAGCTGAGTCATGCTGCACTCCCATCCAGGACGCGGCGGGAGTCCGGGATCGAAGCCGCCGCTGGGAAAGGAACCTGGCGAACTCGAAGACGGCTATCTCAACAATCGGAGGGGCGAGGAGACGTTCGCCTCGCACCTTCCAGATGCAGAATGGGCCGACGCGGACCGCCGTGCAACGGGCGTCCGCGAATCCGTCGTCGCGAGAACGCAGCGAGCCCTCGGAGGACTCCGAAAAAGGGGTGAGGAGGACTCCGAAAAAGGGGTGAGTTCGCCCCCCTTTCCCACCGGCCTCTAGCCCAACAGCTCCCCCACCTTCCCCACCAGGTCGTCGGGCTCGACCGGCTTGGAAAGGTACCCCTCGGGCGGGGGCACCTGCCGCCTGGTGGAGATGAACTGCTTGAAGTCGTCGGAGACCCCGGTGATGATGATCACCGGGATTCCCGCCAGCTCCTCCGTCTCCTTGAGCTTTCGGTAGACGCCCACGCCGGACTTCTCGGGCATGGTGATGTCCAGCGTCACCAGGTCGGGGCGGGCTTCCTCCAGGCGCCGGAGCGCCTCGTTTCCGTCTCTGGCCGAGGTCGTCGCGTAGCCGTTGTCCTCGAGCACCGTGATGAAGAAATCCCGGGCATCGGGATCGTCGTCCACCACCAGGATGGTCCTTGGGGTGTCAGGCATGAATGGTCTTCCCCTTTGTCATGGGAGATTGCGGCAACTCCGCTTCGCTCGGGCGAGCCCGCGGCAACCGTACGATGAACCTGGTCCCCACGCCCGCCTCGGACTCCAGGCCGATCTCGCCCCCGTGGGCCCGGGCGATCTTGTCCGAGATGAAGAGCCCCAACCCCGTTCCCGTCCCCTTGGACGAGAAGAAGAGGGTAAAGGCCTTTTCCCTGGTTTCCCGGTCCATCCCGATCCCGTCGTCGGACACCTCGAAGGTCACGGTGTCATCGTCTCCTCTCACCCGAACCGTAACCTGGTGGCCGAAGCAGCACTCGTCCATGCGGCAGGCGTCCAGGGAGTTCTCCACCAGATTCGCCAGGAGGGCCCGGACGGCCTGGGGATCCCCTTCGAATCCCCCGGCCCCTGGATCCACGTCCACAGACACAGCCACGGCCAGCTCCCCGGATCGATCCTCCATCATGGTGACCACATCCTCCACCACCTCGGCCGCGTCCAGGGGCTCCCAGTTGGGCACCCGGTCCTTGGCGTAGTAGAGGATGTCGGAGACCATGGCCTTGATGCGGTCGGCGTTGCGCTGGACCGTGGCCCACCCCTTCCTGACCCGG
The DNA here is from genome assembly GCA_964464555.1 of uncultured Gemmatimonadaceae bacterium. Classification (GTDB taxonomy): domain Bacteria; phylum Gemmatimonadota; class Gemmatimonadetes; order Longimicrobiales; family Gaopeijiaceae; genus CAYXGM01. The sequence goes on from CAYXGM010000046.1 coordinate 25,542, forward strand.
GCATCGTCGTTCTTCCGGAAGCCCGAGTTGACCAGGTACATCCCTCCGCCCAGTCCGTTGAGGAGTCCCTTCAGGGAGTGGGACACGGATCCGATGAGGAGGCCGAGCTGGGTGAGCCGGTTCTCCAGCTCCCGGACTGCCGTGATGTCGGCGCTCATCTCCATGACGGCGGTGATCTCCCCGGCTTCCCGGATGGGGGCCGTGGTGACCAGGACGTTCTTCCCGTGGCCGTGCCTGGAGGTCACCACCTCCTCCCTGGTGTGGGACCGGCCGTCGGCCAGGGTCTGCTGCACGGGGCAGGGCTCACAGGGGGCGTTCCTGTGCTTGTAGGCCGTGAAACACTTCTCCCCGAGGGCCCGGCCGAAATCCTCCAGGAAAGCCCTGTTGGCCTCGATGATGTTCAGCTCCTGGTCCTGGATGGAGATGTAGCAGGGCACCTCGTCGAAGAGGGTGTGATACCGCTTCTGACTGGTCCTGAGGAGCTTCTGAAGGTTCTTGATGTGGGTGATGTCCGTGGACATCTCCATGGCCGCCACGATCTTGCCCGACTCGTCGCGGATGGGCTTGGACCGGACCAGGACATCCAGCGTCTCGCCGGAGAGGGTCACGACCTCTTCTTCGCTTTCGTGCCGTTCCCCGTCCCTGAAGGTCCGGGCCACGGGGCAGATCTCGCACCGCTCCGATCGCTGCTTGTAGACCTGGTAGCAGTACCGGCCCCGGGGATCCCCGAAATGACTCTGGAACCGGCGGTTCGCCGCGATGATCCTGAACTCCCGGTCCTGGACGGAGAGGATGCAGGGCAGGTCCTCGAAAATGGTCTGAAAATCCAGCTCCATTCCTTCCTCCCGGAAGCAGGGAGACGGGCCCCGCCCGCAGAGGGGGGGGACCCGCTCCCCTCCCGTTATGCCTCCTGGTGCACGACCTCCAGCACCTTCCGCACGTTGGTGAGGAGGCGCTTCTCGTCCACCGGCTTATCCACGTATCCCTCAGGCGGCCGGACGGACCGCTCGTAAATGAGCTTCCTGAGCTCCGGCCTGCCGGTGATGATGCAGATCTTCAGATTCTCCAGCTCCGGGTCCCTGCGCAGGAGCTCGAAGACCTCCCCCACGTCCCGCCCGGGCATGTGCAGGTCCAGGGTGAGGACGTCGGGCTTCTGCTCCCGTGCTATGGAGAGGACTTCGTCGCCGGAGGTGGCCTGCAGGATCTCGGCGCCGTTGTCTTCCAGAACCATGGAGAGGAACTCGAGTTGATCCGGCTCGTCGTCGGCCACCAGGATGCGGCGGCCGGCCAGGGGGAGGTCTTCCCCTTCGGCGCCCACAGCCACGGGGACCGCCTCCACCGGCGCAGGAGCCTCCTCGGGAACGGTCTCCGGCTCCACCGGCACTACGACCTTCTCCTCGATGACGATGGCGTTGGCCACCAGGTTCACGAGCTGGGTGACCTTCATGTCCAGCTCGTAGTGCCGGATGACGTCGGTGAGCCCGTCCACGCAGTTGTGGCAGGAGGTGACGACGAAGTCGGCGCCGGTCTCCTGAAGCTGCTTGGCCTTGACGGAGCCGGACTTGAGGCGCCGGGGCGTGTACTCCGACATGGACATGGCGCCGCCGCCGCCGGTGCAGCAGTAGTTCTCGGCCCGGTTGGGGTACATCTCCCGGAAGTCCTCGCACACCAGCTCCAGGAGCTCCCGGGGTTCCTCGAAGAGCCCACAGCCACGGGCGTTGTTGCAGGAGTCGTGGAAGGTCACCGGCTCCGGGTTCCTGCTCTTGTCCACCTCGATCCGGCCCTCCTTGATGTAGCGGAGCATGGTGATGACCGAGCTCTCCATCTCGAAGGGCACGTCCATCCTGGCCCAGTTGGGACCCTCGCAGCGCGTGGAGCGATACCCGTGCCCACACTCCGAGATGACCAGGGTCTTGCCCCGGAGGGTCTCGACGCTCTCGAACAGCCTCCCGGCCACGGACCCGCCCAGGGCATCGTCGCCGCTGAAGAGGCCGAAGTTGGTCATGTCCCACCCTTCACTGGGCATGGTCCAGCTCTCCCCGGCCAGGTGGAAGATCTTGGCGGCATCGGCGATGCTCCGGGGATCGTACTTCACCTCCCGGGGGTTGATGGAGTAGACCACCTCGCAGTCCTCCGCATCCACCGGGATCTCGACCGTGGGGTCTTCCAGCTCGTCCTGGAGTTCCTCCTCCATCCACTCCAGGGTGTCCAGGTAGTCCTCCTTGAGGACCCCCATCTGGTTTCCCGTCTCCCACTGGTCCTTGCTCACCACCGCCACGCCCTCGGGCATGATCCCCACACTGACCAGGAGGCCCCGGGCCATGCGATTGAAGGTGGCCAGGTCCACGCCCATGGGGCAGTTGAAGGTGCAACGCCTGCAGTTGGTGCACTTTCCGAAGACGATGTCCTTGAGCTCCTCCAGGTCCTCCTCGGAATTCACCGTGGAGGCACCGACCCATTTGGGGGCGACTCGTCCGGCCCAGTCGTAGTGCCGCTTGAAAATCTTCCGGATGCGGTCGCCCTTGTAGGCCGGGGCGTAGGTCACGTCACCGGGGTTGGCCAGGACGTAGTGGCAGGACTCGGTGCACATCCCGCAGTGCACGCAGGCCAGAAGGGAGCCGGCGATCTGCCGGTTCAGCTTCTCGCCCAGACGCTCGATGACCAGCTCGGCTTTTCGTGATCTCTCCCTCTTCGTGTCCATGGGCGATTCCGGCGTCGTTTTCATCGGCGATCCATCCGTCATGTAGTCCATCGATTCCTCTCTCCCTTTCTCCGGCTCAGCCATTGACCGGTCGACGAATGAGGGGGAACACGCCGCGGTGGCCCAGACTCTTGCCCAGGTAGTACCGGGTGAAGGGGTAGTAGAGGTAGTGGGAGATCTTGCTGAAGGGGACGTAGATCAGGAAGAAGGTGGCGATGAAGAAGTACCCCAACATGTGCCACTCCCCGTTGGCCGTGGAGTTGGGCACCGCCAGGAAGGCGAAGAAGAACCAGACGGTGAGAAGGGTCACCGAGAAGTAGTCGTCCGGCGTGCTGATGGCCCGCACGTACGGGTCCGTGATCCGCCTGAAGATGCGGTAGATCCCCACCAGGAAGGCGGCCCCGATGAGGATCCGCATCACCAGCACGAAGCCTCGGTTCTCGAGCCATCCCGGTGCCAGGGGGATGAGGAAAAGAAGGGCGATGGCCGCAGTGACCCCCAGGTGAAAGGCCACGAACTGGACGTAGAAGAGGGGGTTCCTGCGGGTGCTCTCCATGGCCCAGGGCATGGCGATGTTCCCCAGGGAGTAGACCGTTCCCCTGGCAGGGTTCGTGTGCCCTGGAATTCCCGTGGCGGCCTGCCTCTCTCCCCCGGCCTTGAAGCGCCGGACGAACCAGGTGAGGCGGATGACGTAGATCAGGCCCATGAAGCCCAGAGCCCACCAGTGGATGGTATGGGCGAAGACCAGAAGATCGCTGTGTTCGTGCATGATAAGCCCCTTCCCTTCACCTCAGCGCCGCCAGGGCGGACTCGAAGGCCTTGAATTGTGGGGTGTCCAGAACGCAGATGACCACCTCTTTGAGTCGGGTATATCCGCCCAGGTGGCGTCGGAGGGCAGCCAGCATCACCCGAGCGCTGACGTCGTTGGGAATCCCGTAGTAGCCGGCGCCCATGGCCGGAAAGGCGAGGCTCTCGACCCCCCTCTCCTGGGCGGCGGAGAGGGTGTTCTGCATGGTTTGCAGGAGCTTCTCCTCCATCCCGGCCTCCTGGAACCGGGGCCCCACCGCGTGGATGATGTGCTCGGCCGGGAGGTTGCCCGCGCCCGAGACCACGGCCTGGAGGGGAGCCACCGGTGCCAGCTCGTCCAACTCCTTCTGGACGGAGGGTCCCCCCCGTACCGTGATCATCCCGCCGAACCCGGACCCCAGGGCCAGATCCTCCCGGGCATAAAAAACGAAGGCGTCGACCTCGAGCTCGGTGATGTCCCCCCTAACGAGGCGGACGACGCTGTCGTTGACGTTGACCAGCGGGCCTGAAAGAAGAGCTGATTCCATAGGGATCTCCCGGGTCTGGGAACCGTTGTTGAACCTTCTCACCACGTTACGCGGGGACGGGCCGGGCTGCAACCATTAAACCCCGAAAACCGATGACCTGTTTTCATAAGAAATCATGGTTTTATGGGTCAATCCTGTGCAAAATTCGTTCCTGATAAGGTGATTATGGGTTTAGGGGGCGGAAATCTCGAATAGGCCCGTTATACCCGCTGTCCAGAACCTGAATTCTGAGCTCCGAAAACCCATAAACCTGGCACGAAGCTGGCATCGGTAGGACAGGGTCTCTGTTGCCCCGGGGGCGAGGAGGAGGGGAAGACGATAACCCGGCGGATCTCCGCAGGAGTCTTGTTGATATGGCATCGGAAACGAAGGATCTGCTCACCACGGGCCAGGCCGCCAAGCTGTGCGCCGTGACCCCCGACACGGTCCTGAAGTGGATCAAGAAGGGGAAGCTCCCGGCCACCCGCACCGCCGGAGGGCACTACAGGATCGCTCTGCCGGACCTGGAGCCCTTCATGGCCGGGTTCGGCCAGAAGGGGGATGAGAACGGACGAAGCCGGACCCGGGCGGAGGAGGAAGGTGGCATATCGTCCCAGGACGGGGCGTCCGAGGCCGAGGAAGATGTCCCCTGCTGGGAGTTCCTCTCCGAGGAGGGCGAGGTCCGCCAGGCCTGCAAGCAGTGCGTGGTCTACCGGGTGCGGGCGACCCGCTGCTTTCTCATGGCGGGCCTGGACTCGGACGTGGGTCACGCCCGGGAATTCTGCGAAGGGTCCTGCGAGGACTGCGTCTATTTCAGACGTCTACAGGGGCTGAGCACCCAGGTTCTGCTCATCTCTTCCGACGACGAGCTCCTGGACCGCATCGACTGGGGCACAGGAGAGGACCCCCTGGCCCTCCGGATCGCCCGGAACGGGTACGAGGCGTCGGCCATCATCCAGGACTTCCGTCCGGAGGTGGCCATCCTGGACCTGGAAGGCCTGTCGGATCACGGTATGGGTCTGCTGGACTCCATTGCCGCCGACCCCCGGGTCCCGAGGGTCCGGGTGATCCTGGTGATTCCACCCGGGATGATGGGGAAGGTCCTCAAGCGGCCCCGACACCGCCTGGTCATGAGCATCCTGGAGAAGCCCCACGCCTGCGAGCGCCTGCCCCAGGTGGTCCAGGGCGCCCTCACCGACGCGCATCCTGCCCAGGTACCGGAGAGCGCCTAAAAGGGGACCCGCGCCCCCGGACCCGACAGCCCCCTCACCCGCTAGCCGTACGCTCCGCTCCCGGATGCGGGTTCGGGGGTGCCGGGTCCGGGGGCGCTCCCTGTAAGGAATGGTGGGGGCCGATCCCTCCATGGAACCGCCCGGTCGCGGGTGCGTTCGTGGGCCATGGCTTCCGAACCCATTGCATTCGTTCGTCACCTGACCGGCGAGGATCGCATCGAGGTCACGCTCCGTCCACGGTTCACCCGGGAGGAGCTGGATGTGGTGCGGGCTTTGCCGGGCAGGACGTACCATCCCGACCGCCGCATCTGGACCGCCCCTGACGGCCGTAAGGCCATCCGAAGCCTGGAAGCTGCTTTCGGGTCCCCCGGGATCAAGGTGTTGCCGGCCCCGCCCGCCCCATCTGTGGCGGTCACCTCCGACTCAGCCACCGAGATCCTCCGCCAGATCGAGGGGGCCCTCATGGTGCGGGGGTACAGCCCCCGGACACGCAAGGTCTACCTGGGCCATCTCCGCCGGTTTCTGGAGTGGTGCGGGGGCGGCTCCCTGGAGATTCCCGAGGACCCCGCCGAGCGGGGCCAAGCCTACATCCTGGAGCTCCTGAGACAGAAGCCGATCTCCAGGGGCTACCAGAACCAGGTGGTGAGCGCGCTCCGCTTCTTCTTCGAGTCGGTGCTGGGCCAACCCACGCTGGCTCTCAAGATCCCCCGGCCCCGAAAGGAGCACCGCCTACCCACCGTGCTGAGTCCCGGTGAGGTGTCCCGCATGATGGCCAAACCGCGGAACCTGAAGCACCGGGCGTTGCTCATGCTCCTCTACTCGACAGGGCTGCGGGTGGGGGAGTTGGTGCGCCTCACACCCGCTGACCTGGACCTGGACCGAGGGCTGGTGCGTGTACGTGGGGGAAAGGGGCGCAGGGACCGCTACACGCTCCTGGCGCAGAAGGCCGCCAAGGCCGTCGGCATCTACCGGGACGCTTTTCCCACCGACCAGTGGCTCTTCCCCGGGGACCGAGCCGGGCGGCACCTCACCCCCCGGTCGGTCCAGCGGGTGGTCAAGAACGCGGCCCGGGAAGCGGGCATCGAGAAGAACGTCACGGCTCACACCCTCCGACACAGCTTCGCCACGCACCTGCTGGAAGGCGGCACCAACCTGCGAGTGATCCAGAAGCTCCTGGGCCACCAGAGCGCCCGCACGACCCAGATCTACACCCACGTGGCCAACTCCCTCCTCGAGTCCGTCCGGAGCCCCCTGGACAACCTGGAATAAACCCACCGGCGCATAAGCTTGCGCCCAGGAGCCCTCACCTTAATCTTTCTTGAACTCCCCATGACGGGAAGAGCGGTGGCGCCGCCCGGAGGGCCCACCGCTCCCACCGGAAACCGGCAACACAAACACGAACCGCCGCAAACCCCCGGGAGGGCGGCAAGGGAAGCGACAATCATCCACGCCAACCCCTACCTCAGCCCCGGAACCCGCCACCCCCGTCGCAAACCCCCGGGTCGGGTAGGGCAGTACATACACCGGCCGACTTCAATAACGAGTTAACCAACACGGGGTGCCACTCCGGGTCCCCCACCCCAGGACATGAACGACAA
>CAYXGM010000047.1:0-16017 GCA_964464555.1 uncultured Gemmatimonadaceae bacterium
CGTCCTCCAGGAGCCCCGCGTCCCGCAGGTAGCGCATGTGCCGGGAGGCCTTGGACTGGGTGATGCCGAGGATCTGCTCCACCTCGCAGACGCACAGGTGCCCGTGGCGCAGGACCAGGGCCAGGATGGTCAGACGGGTTTCGTCCGAAAGGGCTTTGAAAAATCGGCTGAGTTTCCTCATGGACACCACTATAACCGTTTATGCGGTTGTACGGAAGGCTCGCCCACGCAGCGACCGGGGCTACTACCAGACCATCGGCCGGCCCCACCGCCCCAGCCCACTTGCCGTTCTTGACCTGGCCCACCCACCTCATCTACAGTTCGCCAGTGGCCCAGGGCGAGTGGATGCGTTCACGGAAAACGGCTCCTCCCGGAGGGGCCCAGAGGCCCTACTGGCGATGCCGCCTGGGGCGGTTCGTCCAGGAGTGCGCCCCATGAGAGAGGATTCCCCGGCCATGCACGAGAGGAGTCGCTGAACATCATGGACGGATCCATCCTCATCGCCCTCAGCGTCGCCCTGGGCCTCGGCCTGTTGGTGGGACTCCAGCGGGAGCGGGCTCAGGGGGTCATGGCCGGTGTCCGCACCTTTCCCCTTCTCACCCTCTTTGGTGTGATCACCGGAGCCGTGGGGGTGGAGAACGGGCCCTGGGTTCCTGCGGCCGGGGCGTTGGCTGTCGCGGCCCTGCTGGTCGTGGGTAACGTTGCCCACATCAAGGATGAAGAGGAACCGGACATTGGTCTCACCACTGAGGCCGCGGCCCTGGTCATGTACGGGATCGGCGTGGCCTTGGCCCTGGAGATGACGGCCGCTGCCGTGGTGACCGGAGGGGTCGTGGCTCTCCTTCTTCAGGGAAAGGAGCGCCTTCACCGGATGGTGGGAGCGCTTTCCGACCGGGACGTCCGGGTCCTGTTCCAGTTCGTCCTGGTGGCCCTGGTGGTGCTCCCGGTCCTTCCGAACCGGGATTACGGACCCTACGAGGTTCTGAACCCCTTCGAGATCTGGCTGATGGTGGTTCTCATCGTGGGGATCAGCGTGGGCGCCTGGGCGGCGTACCGGGTCCTGGGACACCGGCGGGGGTTGGCTCTCACGGGCCTCCTCGGGGGCCTCATCAGCAGCACGGCCACCACCGTCAGTTACGCCCGGCAGGCAAGGGAAGGGCACCCCCCCGCCGCAGCGGCCTTCGTGGTCCTCATGGCCTCGGCCATCGTCTTCATCCGGGTCCTGTTCGAGGTGGCGGTGGTGACGCCTGACGCCTTCATCGCCGTGGCTCCTTCCATGGGCATCATGCTGGTGACCCTCCTCCTGATGGGATGGCTCCAATGGCGGAAGATGGGTGACGGAGGCTCCGCTGATGGTGGCTCCTCCGATATGGACCGGGAGGCTCCCTCAGAGCTGCCTGCCGCCTTGGCCTTCGCGCTCCTTTACGCGCTGGTTCTTCTGGCGGTGGCCGCGGCCCGGGAACACCTGGGCCGGGAGGCCATCTACGGCGTGGCCTTCCTTTCGGGCCTTACCGACATGGACGCCATCACCCTTTCCACGGCTCAACTCGTCAAGGCCGGCCGGCTGGAGGTGGACACCGCCTGGCGGGCCATCCTCATCGGAGGGATGAGCAATATCGTGTTCAAGGGTGGGGTGGTCATGGTGGTGGGTGGAAAAGCGCTCTGGAAGCCGGTGTGGAGGGGATTCGGGGTGGCCCTGGCCGTGGGAGTCGCGATTCTGGCGGTGGGCTAGAAGGGTGTTGCGAAAGGGGGGTGCGGCCGCGAACAGGGGTCTTGTGGATGCCAGGCAAGGAAGGACGACGACGGCGATGCCAAAGCATCGGAGAGGAGTCCTGACGCCGCATGGCGCCACAACCCCCCTGTTCCCAAAGGGTTACGGCGGCACGGGGTCACCTGCGGCGTTGGCACTTCTCGACGTAGCTCAAGGCTATGCCTTCGAAGCGCCGCCTTGCATCTGACCCCGTGGCGCTCGTAACGCGGCTCGCCCCCCTTTCGCAACACCCTTCTTGAAGGGGGAATGACGGCCAGGTACGGGGACATGGTGATCCGGTTCGCGGGCCTCGTCCTTTGGACGGCGGGTCCGGAATCGAGGGACTCCGGGGTGGCGGGAGAACAGAAAGCTCCTCCCCCTCCGGGCCGATCCCCCTCTACCCCCCTCAGGGCAACAGGCGACTGAGCTTGAAAAAGGCGGAGAAGAAACGCTGGGCCCGGGGCGTGAGGCGCTTGCGGCGGTGCTGGTCCGCGGCCTTCCGGATGGCTTCCGCCGAGGTGGGATAGGGGAAGATGACGTCCCCCAGGGCCGCCAGGCCGTTTCCCAGCTTCATGGCCTGGGTGATCTGGGCGATGAGGTCGCCGGCGTGGGGCGCCACGATGGTGGCGCCGAGAATCTCGTCCTTGCCTTCCTTGACGTGGACCTGCACGAATCCTTCTTCATCTCCATCCAGCCGGGCCCGGTCCACCTCCCGGAAGGGGACGGTCAGGGTCTCCACCCGATTTCCGGCTCCGGTGAGCTCTGCCGCCGTGGGCCCGACCCGGGCCACCTCGGGGCTGGTGTAGGTAGCCGCCGGGATCACCAGGCTGCCGGCTTTCCCCCGTCCGAAGAAAAGGGCGTTCCTCACTGCCAGCCGAGCCTGGGCATCCGCCACGTGGGTGAACTGGTAGGGGGAGGCCACGTCCCCCACGGCGTAGATCCGCCGGTTGGTGGTCCGGAGACGGTCGTCCACCTGAACGCCGCGGCGAGTGTAGGCTACGCCGGCGGCATCCAGCCCCAACTCCACGTTGGGGGCTCGGCCCAGGGCTACCAGGAGGACGCCGCCTGCCACAGTCTCCCGGGCCCCGTCCTTGCGGAAGATGACCGTCTTCTCTCCGCCGTTCTCCTCCCTGACCTCCTGGACCTCGGCGTCTCCCAGGAAGGTCACCCCGTCCCTTTGCAGGGCCTGGAGGAGAACCCCGGAGGCTTCCGGCTCCTCCCGGGGCAGGGGCCGGTGGGCCCTGTCCAGGAGGGTGACCCGGCTTCCGAAGCGGGCGAAGGCCTGGGCCAACTCGCATCCGATGGGCCCGGCCCCCAGGACCAGGAGGCGGACGGGCGCCTCGGTGAGGTTGAACACGGTCTCGTTGGTCAGGAAGGAGGTCGTTGACAGACCCGTTATGGGAGGAACGGCGGCCCGGGCGCCGGTGGCCAGGATGGCCCTCCGGAACCGGAGGAGGTCGTTCCCCACCCGGACCGAGTCCGGGCCCTCGAAACGGGCTTCCCCCAGAAAGACGTGGACTCCCATGTCACTGAACCGCCGGGCCCCGTCCACATGGCTGATGTCTGCCCTGAGCTCCCGCATCCGCTCCATGGCCGCAGAAAAATCACCTCTGCCCTCCATGGCCGGCCCCCCGAAGCGGTGGGCCGAGTCCCGGGCCTCGGCCCAGGAGCGGGACGCCCGGAGAACGGCCTTGGAGGGAACGCACCCATAGTTCAGACAGTCCCCCCCCAGGAGGGCCCGCTCCACCATGGCTACCCGGGCCCCCAGAGCGGCGCCGATGGCTGCGCTCACCAGGCCGCCGGTGCCCCCCCCGACGACCAGGAGGTCGTATCGTTCCAGAGGCTGGGGGTTGTTCCAGTCCTGGGGGTGGACGGTGGCCAGCAGACGACGGTCCGCCTCACTGCCGGGGTCCAGGGTGATGCTCATACTCTGACGTCTCCTCTTGATTGGAGAGATCCGGTCCCGGGGCTCGTCTGCCCCGGTTCCCCAATTCGAATACGGCGCCGGGGACTCTGGTTCCAGGCGGATCGTCCCGGGAGATCATGGAAAGACATGGATGCGGGAGGGATCCAGGAGGAGGTCCATGGTGTCTCCCGGCTCCGGGTGGGGGAGCGGGTCCAGTGAGACGAGAAGGGCGGGGAGGGACCCGGAATCGGGGGGGCTTTGCGAAGAGCCCTCCTCCGTGCCCGGGGATGTCCCGTCCCGCGGGTGCCCGGGGGAGATGAGGGTGACACGGGCGGCCGTTCCCTCCGGGTGGTGGCGCAACTGGTCCACCCGAACCGGGATTCCTCCGGAGCCCCTTTCCGCCAGCCGGCCCGCATCCAGGCCGAAGACCAGTCGAACCGGCCGGCCCTGCCGTTCCGTTGCGCTCGGCCGCCGAGGAGCCGGTTCAGCCCGGGCGCAATCGCCGGAGTCGACCAGCCGCCATCCCCCGAGGACCAGGGCACCGCCCTCCCCGACGGCCCCCGGTACCGAGTTGGGGATGCCCAGGGCCCGGGCCACCGCTTCCGACACCGGATTCCGGAAGAGCTCCGGGGGCGGAGCCACCTGGGCCAGGGAGCCCTGGAGGATCACCCCGATGAAGTGGGCCATCCTTCCGGCCTCGGGGAGGTCGTGCGTGACCAGGACCAGAGCCGGTTGGTACTCCTCCTGTACCGCCAGGATCGACTCCCGGACCTCCTCCCGGAGGGAGGGGTCCAGGGAAGTGAGGGGTTCATCCAGTAGGAGAACGGGCGGCCGGGCCACCACGGCCCGGGCCAGGGCGATTCGATGGGCCTGGCCCCCGGAGAGGCTCCGGGGCTTTCGGGGTCCGAAGCCTTCCAGCCGGACCGACCCAAGGGCGTCGCGGACCCGTTCCCGGACTTCCCCCCGGGGGACCCCCCGGACCCGAAGGGGGAAGGCCACATTCTCGAAGACGGACAGATGAGGGAAGAGAAGGGGTTTCTGGGACAGCAGGACCATTCCCCGCTTCTCCGGGGGAGAGGTCGTGACCTCCCGCCCTTCCACCAGGACCGATCCGGCCGTGAGGGGGCCGGAACCGGAGAGGGCCCGGAGGAGAGATGTCTTGCCGGCTCCCGAAGATCCCACCAGGACAAACCGTTCTCCCCGGCCCACGCGGAAGGAGATGCGGGCCAGACCCGGATCCTCTCCGAAGGGGATGGAAAGCTCCCGGGCCTCCAGGGCCGGTGTCGTGGACGGGAGGCTCCCGTTCACGGGGCCACCACCTCGGCTCGCCTCACCGCCAGGGCCACCACGGCCATGAGGAGCAGGGGCGGAAGGGCCAGGAACAGGGACCCTGCGGCAGCCAGAGCGTCCTGCCCCGCTCCCATCCAGGCCAGGACCTCCACCGTCAGGGTCCGGATCCGGCCCTGCCCCACCAGGAGGGTCAGGGGCACCTGGGCCCAGGAGACCAGGAACCCCAGAACGAAGGCCTCGGCCAGGGGGCGCCGAAGGAGGGGAAGGGTGACCCGCCGGAGGGTCTGCCACGGGCCGGCTCCCAGACGCCGGGCTTCTGCCTCGATCTCCCTGTCGAACGCCCAGAACACGCTCAGGAAATACACGCTGGTATACCCCAGGGCCGGAACCAGGTGAGAGAGGAGCACACCGGGGAAGGTACCCCCCAGGCCCAGTCGGAGGAAGGTGAACTGGAGCCCCACCCCCAGGGCAAGGGGAGGCGCCACCACAGGAAGAAAGGCGCTGCCGGCCCCCAGGGCCCTGGCCCATCCCCGCAGCCCCGAGAGAGCCCGCCCCAGAGGGAGGCCGGCGGCGGCGGAGACTGCCCCTGTGGACAGGGCCAGGAGGAGGCTTTCCAGGAAGGCGCCGGCCAGGCGCCCACTGCTCCGGAAAAGACGGCTCCAGGCCGCCGGACCCGGATCCTGGCCCAGGAGGGAAGGGAACCGCCATCCTCCTGAGGTCGTGGCCAGCAGGAGGACCACCAGGGGCAGGAGGGTCCAGAGAGCCAGCAGGGCCAGGAGAAGGTGGCGGCCGCGGATCGACTTCACGGCACTCCCGGGAACGGGTCGAACCTCCGGGAGGGCGACTGCTTCACCTCGCCTCCGGGGCTGCTGCTCTTCGTCACACTCGAGGGATCGCTCCTCATCGTCATATCCGAGGGATCGCTCCTCATCGTCCTCCCTCCGGTCCCAGCCCCTCGGCGGGACCCGGGTCCCGTCGAATCCACTCGTGAACCGCCACCGCGGCCATGGAGACGGCCAGACCCAGGAGGGCCAGGACGTAGGCGTCCCCCCGCCGGGAAAGGGCCACGTCGGTATAACGCTCCCAGGTCAGGAGTGGAAGAGGAAGAGGGTGGCTGGGGGCCAGGAGGACGGCGGCCTCATAGCTTCCGGCCACGAAGGTGAAGATGGCCAGAGTCGCCGGCAGCATCCCCCGCCACAACAATGGCCACGTGACCCTGAAGAAGGTCGTCGCCGGCCCGGCTCCCAGGCTTCGGGCCGTTTCCTCCAACCCCTGGCCCCGGGTTTCCAGGACCGATCCCGCCACCAGGGCCAGAAAGGGGATCTCCTTCCAGGTCAGGGCCAGGATGAGGCCCACCCCCAGGGGATCCATGACCAGGGCCGGCATCTCTCCCGGGCTCCCGATCCATCCCACGTGGTACCCGATACGGGCAAGAAACCCGCTCTGGCCAAGGATCAAAAGAGCGCCCACACCAGCGGCCAGATGGGGAACCGGAAGAGGCAGGAATGCCAGGGTCCTTCCCAGGCGGCCGGACCAGCCTGTACCCCTGAAGACCACCGCCACCAGGGCCGCTCCCACTACGGCCAACCCGGTGGACGCCGCAGCTACCCAGAGGGTCCAGAGGGTGCCCTCCCAGACGGCCGGGTCTCCCAGAACCCTCATGAATCGGGTGACCCCGGTGCCGCCCTCCACGGAGCCGGGACCGGCAAATCCCAGTCCCGCCAGAAGAGAGTAAAAGAGTCCCACCAGGACCGGGGCTGCCAGGAGGGCGGCGGCGGCCAGACCCATGGCGGATGTCCCGCGTCCCGTGCCAGCCTTCATTTTCCGGGCCGCCGGACGGAGCTTCGCCAGTCGGCCGTCAGTCTCTCGTGGTATTCCGGGGCGACTTCCGGAAGCGCGTATCGGGCCAGGGTGTCGGGGTGGAGCCCCCGAGGGCTCCTGGCCAGGAAGAGGAACCGGCTTCGCCAGGCCTCCGGGAGCTTTTCCACGGCCAGGACGGTGCCGTCTCCCCAGATCTCCGGCCGGAGCTTCTGCAGTTGGGCCTCCGGAGAGAGGAGGAGATCCGCCACCACCATGGCGCCGGCGGGGTTGGTGGCGTTGAAGGGGATCCCCAGGTAGTGGGCGTTGGCGATGGTCCCCTCCCTGAGGAGCAGGGGGCGGGCGGAAGGGGGTAGGACACCCTGGAGGGCTTTGGTGATCGCCTCGCTCTCATTGTAGGACATGGAGAAGTCCACCTCGCTGTTGGCGAAAAGGCGGTGGAGCTCCGCCACGCTTCCGGGATAGGCGGTACCCCGGCGCCAGAAGGCCGGAGCGTGCCGGCCCAGCCATTCCCTGAGGGCGGCCCGCCCCTTCCTGTACTGCCCCTCCCTGAATCCGCCCTGGAAGGATTCCACCCCGCCGGCCAGGGCATACATGACGGTTTTCAGGAAGGTCAACCCCGTGAAGGACTGGTCGTGGGTGAACCGCCCCGGGTTCTGCAGGATCCACCGCCCCAGCTCCGGGATGGACCCGGGGGGATCGGGGGTCCGGAGGGAATCGTAGATGAGGGTGAACTGGACCCGGCCCCAGGGAGACTCGAAGCCCTCCAGCTCCTGTTCGAAGTCCCGCATGATGATGGTGGACGCGCTGTCCACCCAGGCCGCCGAGGGCAGAGCATGGGCCCACGGCCCCTGGAGAAGCCCCTCGGTCCGCAGATTGTGAAAGGTCTGGCCGTTGATCCAGACCAGGTCGGCGCCCCCCGGGGCTCCGGCCTCCCGCTCCACCACCAATTGGTTCACGAGCTCCGCACCCCGGCCCTCCACGGCCGACAGCCGGATGCCGTATCGCTCCATGAGGCGTGGCGCCACCCACCCGTCCACATAGGCGTTGATGGAGGGGTCGCCCCGCCACATGCGCCAGGTCACCTCCGAGTTCCGGGCCAGGTCCACCACCGAGTCCCAGGGAAGGAGGGCCAGGTCAGAGGCCGGGACGGATCTCGGGCTCTCGGGGCCGGGTCCGCAGGCCCAGGAAAGGAGGGATGCTCCCAGGAGGAGCCCCCGAAGAGTTCGAGTCAGAACGTCCATCGGGCCGAGAGCTGAATCTGCCGGGGCGGGGCTGCGGTGGTGAAGACCATGGGGTCTCCGGACCGGCCCCCCTGGGTCCGTGGGCCGCCCCCGGGAATGCCGTTGGCGAAACCCGCGTAATTCGTCCGGTTCAACACGTTGAATCCTTCCACCCTGAGGGCCAGAGTGCCTCCGGCCAGGCGGGGGGTCCAGGCCAGGGAGCCGTTCAGGGTCCAGGCGTCGGGGAGGCGCTCGGCGTTCCGCTTCACGCCGGGGAAGCGGTCATGGTTTCCCACGAAGCCGTTTCCAAAGATGGGGCCGGAGCCGTCCAGGTCCCTGAAATGGGCCACCCGATTCACCGGGGTCCCGGTCTGGAAGTCGAAGATGCCCGCCAGGGAGAGTTGGTCAAGGGGCTCCCAGACCCCCCGGAGCGTCAGGTGGTGACGGCGGTCGTTGATGCCGTCGGCCCACTCGGCTTCGAAGTCGTTGCCCGAGGAGGCGTTGAAGTTGATGTCCTCCGTGTCGTTCCGGCTCCTGGACAGGACCCAGGAGCCTTCCAGGGAGAACCCGTCCACCAGGGCCCGGCGAAGGGTGGTCTGGAGGGCCAGGTGCCGGCCCTTTCCTCCGGAATCGGTGGTGGTGAGACGCCGGTAGCCGCTGGTGGCGGGATCCACGGGACGGTGGGCATCTCCGAATTCCGGCGACCGGTGGATCGTATCTCCGGGCTGGAGGGTGTAGTCCGGGGCATTCAGGTCCCAGGACCGGGGGAGGTTGCGGCTCTCCACCCAGATGCCGTCCACCGAGACGCTCCATGCCCGGCCCAACTGCCGCTGGTACCCCAGGGAGAGCTGGGAGCTGTAGGGCTGCTCCAGGCCCCGGGCGAACATGCGTCGGACCTCCCGGGGGGGGAGGGAGCCCGCCAGGGCATCGACCTGGGAGACGGAGGGCCCTTCACGGAAAGACGGGGGAGGGAAGGCCGTTCCCTCTTCGAAGGTCACGACGGCGTTTCCGCCGGGGCCGAACTGTACGGCGTCGGAGTAGACGGCGTAGGGGAATTTCCCGGTGTAGAGACCCCATCCGCCCCGGATCACGCTCCGGGGTGTGGCGAACCAGTTCACGGAGAGGCGAGGCTGGATGTTGTTCAGGTCCGGGTCGCTCTCGCCCCGTGACGTGATGTCGTCATAGTCCCAGCGAAGGCCAAACCGGGCGGTGAGGGAGGGGGTGATGCGCCACCGGTCCTCCACGAAGGCCCCCACCAGGGTCTGGGAGAGGTTCACCTGCTGGGGGCGGGCATCGATGCTGTACCGCAGGACCCGGACGTCCGAAGACACGTCCCGGATGGAGAGGAAGGGGCCCGAGGAGTGGATGTTCCCCTCGTTCACCACCGTGTACGCTCCCCTGGGGTTGGTGTTGGCTCCCAGGAGCTCGAAAGAGGAACGAACCAGGTCTGCACCGATCCTGAGGGCGTGTCGTTCTCCCAGCCGCATCTCCAACTCCTCCTTGAGCTGAAGCTGAAGCTCGGATTCGTCGAAGATGAAGTTGCTGGAGCCCACCACGGCCTCCACGGTGGTGAGGTCCGGGGACACGATGGTGACCTGGGGGGTCCGGAGGTCGCTGGCCGAGGGAGGAAAGTCCCAGGTGAAGGTACTCACCTGGACCGAGAGCTCATTGCTGGCCCGTCCGGCCCGGAAGGCGGTTCGATGGGTCAGGCCGGTCGTGCTCCCGATGCGCCGGGTGGTGATGTCCGCCTCCGGCACGATGACGCCTCCTCCCTTGCCCTCACGGCGGACGTCGTGGAGGGCGAACCGCAGGGTGGTGCTCTGAGTGGGACTCCATCCATGGTCCAGGCGTGCGAAGGCCTTCCGCGTCCTCCGTTCCTCCGTGCCCAGGAAGGAAGTCCGGGCCGTAGATCCGATTCGGTCCTCCTCCTCCAGGCTGAACTCCAGAGCCCCGAACACGAAGGTCCTTCCCGGAATGAGGGGGCCCCCCAGAGAACCCCCTGCCTGAATCCGCTGAAACCCGTCCGGATCCACCCCGGCGGGGGCGAACTTGGGATCGGCGTCCAGAGGGGTTCCGGGGCGGTTCACCAGGAGCAGGTCCCCGGACCATCGGTCTCCTCCGGCCCGGGTCTCCATCTCCACCACGCCGTTGGTGGACCGCCCCAGTCCGGGCCGGTAGGTGGCCGTGTGGACATGCAGACGCTCCAGGGCCGAGAGTGGCAACACCACCCTGGGGCCCCCGAGGAACCCCTCGTCGTTGTCCATGCCATCCAGGGTGTAGCGGGTGTAGAGGGAGTTCTCGCCGTGGATCACCAGGGGCGGGGCGTCGCCGAAAAAACCCGTGGATTGGGAAACGCCGGGAACGTTGAAGGCCAGCCTCAGGGGATCCCGTGCGTCCGTAGGGAGGGCCTGGATCTCGAAGGATTCCACCGTTCCCCCTGTTTCGGCGTCGTCGGTGTTCAGGAGGGGGCGCTGGCGGCGGGTGACCACAGAGAGGGCGTCCAGAGCGTAGATGCGGGCCAGCGTGATGCCCAGCTCCCGTTCCTCACCGGGCCCCAGGGGATCGAGGGGGGTTCGGGCTTCCATGTATCCGGGGTGCCGGAACACCAGCGTTCCCCGGGCCCCGGCCGGAACCGGCAGCCGGAAGAAACCGGACGCATCGGTGTGGGTGGATGCTTCCCCCGGTTCGAATCGGACTTCCACACCCTCCAGGGGATCCCCGCCCTGGGCTCGGACCAGGCCGGCCACCCGGGAGCCGTCCTCCGGCGTTTGCGCCAGCCCAACAGAGGGGTCCCGTCCCAGGAACAGGGCCAGAACGACAAGAAGGCTCCGAAGTGGACGGGAACGGGAGACACGAGGCCGGATGCGGCTGCGGCAGGCAGCGGGCAGGCTCCTATGTTCGGTCATTGATCTTCTGCCGTTCGGTGCCGAAGGCGGCGCCGGAGAACCCTCCGAATACCCGCCGGGCCCAGATCAGCCGCTGGATGACGCCGGCGGCGGTGAGACCGGCCATGACCCCGAAGAGAACCACCTGCCGGGCCGGGAAGAGGAAGAAGAGGGCGTAGAACACGATGGTCTCCCCCCCGGCCACGAGTCCTTCGGGCATGGTCAGGGAGGTGGATTCTTCCCTGGCGGCCGCCCCTCGGCCTCCCTTCTCGAGGAGAGCTGCCGGCACCATCCAGGATGCGGCGTTCACATAGAACGCCGCCAGGAGGACGAGGGCCGCCGGGGCGAGCTCGGGGGGAGCGCCGGGACGCAACGCCATGGCCAGGGGAATGGCCGCATAGACCGTGAAATCCGCCATCAGGTCAAACAATCCCCCCAGGTCGCTTCCGCTTCTTTGAATTCGGGCCACCACGCCGTCCAGACCGTCCAGGACGCGGTTGGCCAGCCAGAGAAGAAGCCCGAGGCCGAAGGCTCCGTTCCAGGCGGACCAGGCTGCTGCCAATCCTGCGGCCAGCCCCAGGGCCGTGATGGTGCCGGGGGCCGCTCCACCCACCACCCTGGCCACGGGGGCCAGGGCCCGGTCTTTCATGGGTCGTAATACGGGATCGAACACCGGGTCTCCTGTATGATCTGTTCCGCGTCTACCCTCCGGAGCAGTCGTTTCCGGACGGATCGAGCCAAGGCTGTTCCTGCGCCGCCCTTCTAATCTACTCGGGAGTCCCATGGTTCCAGGAGAGGGAGAGTCGCTTACGACGTCCACGGTGCGGGTCCACTCCCTGCCGCGGCGGTGAAGGACCGGGGATGAGGGGACGAAGTCGGTTTCCCGGAGCTCACCGGGGTGTTTTTCGCCGGCGTCCCGGGGAGCCGGATTCCTCGGTCTCCAGGGCTACCCCCAGCCCGTTGGCCAGACGGGTCACGAAGTTGAAATAGGCCGTGACCTCCACCACTTCCAGGATTCCCCGGTCATCCATGCCGGCAACCCTCAAAGGCTCCAGGTCTCCCGCCTGAACCTCCTGGGGCCGGAGGGTCAGCTTTTCTGCGAAGGCCAGAAGCGCACTCATCCCGGGGGGAAGGTCCCCCCCGGAACCGGATTTCCGGATCTCCTCCACCAGGTCGTCATCCCCGGTGACCGAACGGAGCGCCGCCCCGTGATGCTCCATTCAGTAGCGGCACCCGATTCCCCGTGAAACCGCCACGGCGACGGCCTCCCGTTGAGTTCGGGACAGGGCCCCGGGACCGAACATGAGGGCTCGGTAGAGATGGTAGTGTTCCCGGAGGCCCTCCGGGTGCAGGGACTGGCTCCTGAGGATGTTTGCTACCTCCCCCGTGCCGCCGGCGATACGCCGGTAGACCTCCGCCAGAAGGCCCCGGGCCTTTTCCGGGGCGATGGTTTCGATCCATGCCGGAGATCCCTCCGCCTTCCTTGGACTTTTCTCTGCCATTCTCTCCTCCACAGGGCTGTTCCTGCTCTCTTTCAACTCCAGTTTTCCTTGCACCCTTCAGGTCCCTGGAAAGTTTCCGTTGAATCGTGCGAAGGGGCCGGAAACAGAGGCCGGACGGCGAAAGGAATTCATTCCCGGCGGCCATGGGCGGAAGGCCGAGCTGAGGAAGGGAACCATCGGGCGTCCTCGTGACTTCAGGGGAGCGAGGCGATGGATCCGGTTGAGGATGTCAGGGGAATGGAGACCCGCGAAATGACGCTATCATGACCTTCGAATTCTGGTACATGCTCCCTGTCTCCGTGGCGGTGGCCACCGTGGCCATGGCCTCCGGGGTGGAAGGGGCCACCTTCTTCGCTCCCATCTTCCTTCTGGCCCTGGGCCTTCCCCCGGAAGTGGCCATCGGCACCGGTCTCATCACCGAAGCCTTCGGGTTCGGAAGCGGAGTCCTGGCGTATCTGAAAAAGGGGCTGGTGGACTTTCATCTGGCCCGTTCCCTTCTGGTGGCCACGGTACCGGCGGCGATCCTGGGAAGCGCCGTTGCCGGGATGGTTCGCCCGGAGATCCTGGAGGCAATCCTGGGGACCGGGCTGTTCGCCGTCGCTCTGAGCTTTCTCAGGGCCCCGGATGCCGACGAGGTATCGAGGCTCGATGAGAGCGTCCGGAACGATTACGGGGGATCCGCTGCGGAAACCTCCATTCGGACCTCCAGCGGGGAGGAGATCCGGTACACGGTATGCAACCGGACCGAGGGTCGTGCCGTGGCCGGCCTCGGGGCTCTCTTCATGGGCATGATCTCCACCGGGCTCGGGGAGCTGAACGGGTACTTCCTCCTCCGCCGCTGCCGGGTGCCCAGCCGGGTGGCGGTGGCCACCGGCGTGGTGGTGGTGGCGGTGACGGCCCTCGCTGCGGCCGTAATCCACCTCTGGAACTTCATTCACACCGGCGGAGGCGCTCTGGGGACGGTCCTGAACCTGTGCATCTTCACCGTTCCCGGTGTGATCGTCGGCGGGCAGTTGGGGCCGCCCCTGGCCAGCCGGATCTCGCAAAACATCCTGGAAAAGAGCCTTGGGGTTCTCTTCGCCCTGGTGGGGGTGCTGATGCTGGCCAAAGTGATGCTGTGAGGGGGAGGGACCGGGGAGCCGCATGAGGGGCATTCGCAGGTCTCCCTCCGTCACTCCACCGGTCCCCCCCTTTCGCAACCCCCTTCCAGGGGTTTCTCTATGATGTTCTTTCCTGTGCCCACGGATCTGGTGGGCCGGCGGAGGCGCGGCCGGGGAACTCCGGGCCCCGGGTCGGGATTCACTGAAGCACGCTATTGGGTGAAGTCTTCCGAAACAGAGGCGCCATGGCTTCCACTCTCCGTTCCTGGTTCCGGTCCGCGGCCGACATCCGTCGCGACGAATATGGATCCGTTGGCCTCATGTCCGGCTATGGATTCCTGGCACTGACGTCCTATTACCTCATCAAACCGGCCCGGAACAGCATCTTTCTGGACAGGGTGGGTGCCGAGCACCTTCCCTGGGTCTACATTCTTACGGCCCTGGTGGTATTGGCCGTCATGGTCCTGTACTCGAAGTACGTGGACCGGGTGGGGCGCATCACCCTCATCCTGAGTTCCATGGCCGGACTGGCCTCCCTCCTGGTTCTCTTCTGGTGGCTTCTCCAGGGAGAATCCGGCTTTGTCGCCTCCGGGGGCTTCTACGTATTCACGAAGCTGTACCCTCTCTTCCTGGTCAGTCAGTTCTGGCTGGTGGCAAACCTCCTCTTCACCACCACCCAGGCGCGAAGGCTCTTCGGACTCATCGGCGTAGGCCTCATCCTGGGGGGGATCGCCGGAAGCAGCATCGCCAGCGTGGCTGCGGACCGGATGGGGACCGAGCGTCTACTCCTTCTGGCCACCGGGGTTCTGGCCGTCTGTGCCCTTCTGGTCCTGGTCCTCTCGCCCCGGATTCGCGCCGAAGCCGGGGAGGCCAGCGGCAGGCTCACCGGTGAAATCTCCGGAAGTGCCATAGAGCTGTTCCGTGAATCTTCCCACCTGAAGACCATCGCGGTCATCCTCACCCTTACCGTTGTGGTTGGGACCCTCCTGGACTGGCAACTGAACCGGGCAGTGGAGATCTTCATTGAAGGGGAGGACGCGAAGACCCGTTTCTTCGGCCGTTTCTACGCCACCTTGAATGTGGTCTCCGTGGTCGTGCAGGTCCTCTTCACGGGCTACGTCCTGCGGCGTTTCGGCGTAAGCCTCGCTCTCTTCGTCCTCCCTGTGGCCCTGGGCCTGGCCGGCGTGGCCATTCTCGCCTTCCCCCTTCTCTACGTGGTGACGGTGGGGAAGGGAGCAGAGGGCGCTCTGCGCTATTCCCTGGATCAGTCAACCCGGGAGCTTCTCTTCCTCCCTGTTCCCACCGATGTGAAGTACAAGGTGAAGCCCCTCATCGATCTTGCCATCTATCGAGGGGGGACGGGACTGGGAGGGGTGCTGCTTCTCGTCTTCGTCAACGGATTGAACCTGTCCCTGCGTTGGGTCAGCATCCTGACGGTGGTGGCGGTCGGGGGGTGGCTCGTGGCCGCCTGGCGGATGCGGAGTGAGTTCGCCCGCTCCCTTCGCCGTCTCATCGGAGTCCAGGACGTGCGGCTGGAAGATCTGCTGATTCAGCATCTGAGCGCCGAGGTTGTGGAGGAGCTTCGTGGGGTGCTTCGCGGGGGGGACAAGGACGAGGTGCTCTATGCCTTGGCGCTCCTGGAGCGAGCACCCTCGGAAGAGCTTTCGGATGACCTGGCCGGGCTCCTGGGGCACGAATCTCCGGAGGTCCGCCGGCGGGCCGTGGAGCTCCTCACGGTCCTGCGGGCCGAAAAGGCGGAGGAGGAGGTACGCCGCCTCCTCCATGACGAGTCCCTCGCCGTACGAGCCGAGGCGATTCAGTACCTCTGTGAGGTGGGAGCCGGGGATCCCGCCGCCACCATGGAGGCTTTTCTGGAAGACGAGGAGTCGGAGGTGCAGGTGGGTGCGGTGGGGTGTCTGATCCGGCACGGAAACAGCCGGCAGCGGAGCCGGGGGCTCGAACGCGTGCGGGAGATGGCCAGGGATTCGGATATGGGTCGGCGGCGGACGGCGGCCGCCCTCCTGGGCCATCTGAATCCTCTCCCGCCCGACGCGGTGGACCTCCTGAAGGAATTGATCCGTGATCCGGACGTGGCCACCTGCCGTCACGCCATGCAGGCCGTGGGGTCGGCCAAAGAGCGGTCGCTGGTGCCTCTGATTCTGGAGCGCTTCCGGGAGCCCGCCTATCGGCCGGCGGCAGTGAAGGCTCTTCAGGCCTTCGGGGCGGAGGCCCACGAACCGATTCTGGACCTACTTGAGGATCCGGAAACCTCTGCAGACGCGAAAGGGCAGATTCCTCCCCTTCTCCTGCCCGACGCAGGTCAGGCCTCTGTCCAGCGGCTGTGGGCATCGCTCCCCTCTCTGGAGCCGACGGTCCGCTATCCGGGGCTGAAGGCGCTCAACAAGCTCCGACGAGACCGGGATGACCTTTCCTTCCAGGGATTCGAGCCCAGGGAGTTGGTGCGCCTCGAGCTGACCCTGGTTGCTCGTCACCTGCTGGCCCTCGAAGACATCCGAGGAGACCGGGGCGAGGAGGGAGACCGG
>CAYXGM010000047.1:16117-31687 GCA_964464555.1 uncultured Gemmatimonadaceae bacterium
GGAGACCGGGGCGAGGAGGGAGACCGGAACGGGGTGGGGAACCGGAACGGAGGGGGGACCTTACTGCATTCTCTTCTTCTCCAGCGGGTCGAGGAGGCCGCGGAACGGGCCATCCGGGCTCTGGCCCTCCGGCTGCCCCAGGAAGACCTCTACGCCGCGTTCAGCGCGCTGACCTCTGCCCAGGCCGTGAACCAGCAAAGAGGCTTCGAACTTCTGGATGCCCTCCTCCCGCAGGGATACCGGAGCTGGTTCGACCCGCTCCTGAACCCGGATGCAGATCCGGGAAACCGGGCTGAGGCCGTTGCCCGGACCTTCGGGGTGAAACCGCTGGGGAGGGAGGCCGCCCTGGACCGTATGGCCATGGAAGGGGATCTGTGGGTATCCACTCTGGCCAACATGAGTCGGGGAGGACAGGGGATTCCGGAGCACCATTCCCCCGGTGTGCTGAAAGAGGAGGTGCGCCTGAATGCACCTCTGGAAAGTGAGCTGATCGTTCCTGCCGACGAGGATGAATTCGTGGATATGCTGAAGCGTGGGGAATTTCTCCGAAGGGCGAAAATCTTCGAATCGCTGCGGACGGAGGATCTTGCTGCCGTGGCGGCACTGGCCCGGGAACGCACCTTCAAGAAAGGCCAGGTGGTATTCGAGGAGAGGGATCCCGGGAAGGCCCTTTTCGTGGTGGTGGATGGCCGGATCACCGCCACGAAAGGGGGGCGCACGCTCTTCGAAGCCGGCCCCGGTCGCAGCGTGGGCAGCCTGAGTCTCCTGGACGGGCTTCCCACCGACTACAGGGCGGAGGCCGTGGAGGATACCCTGACGCTTCACCTGGAGCGGGAGCCGTTTAAACGGTTCCTCCAGGAACGAGAGCGAGCGGTGATCTCGGTTCTGGAGTATCTCACAGGGGTGGTCCGGGGGCTCAATGAGGCCCCGGACACCGAGAGCGGGTCCGAGTACAGCCACGGGGCCGGCCAGTGAGTGATGGATGACGCACGAGATGACCGAGGGGGACGGGGGGTCCCGGCGACGTCAGTGAATCAGGCCCGTGACCCGGACGCCGCCCTCTCCGTCCCCACTCAACCGGATGTGGGCGGGTCGGGCGGAGGATCCGCTGCGGTAGACCGATAGGCCCAGGACCAGGGGATCCGAAAGGGTGGTCTTCCCCAGACGCCGGACAACGCTTGGGGGCAGGTGGACGTCCAGATTCTGTCGGCGGCTTGCCCGAGCCGGTATCTCCTCCGACGACCTTTCCATTGCCCCCTTCCCCCACTCCTCTTCGCTTCCCACCACATGCAACCGATATTCGGTCTGCTCGGGGCTCCAGAGATCCGCATCCACTCCCAGGTCCCGAAAACTCAGGCTCAGCCGGTCACCCTCCAGGTTTGCCGCCACGTCCTCCACGGGAGCCACCTGTCCGAACCAGTAGCGCAGAGTCCGATGCTGCCGTTCCACGAGGATGGCCACAAGCGTATCGGCAGCCGCCTGCGGGTAGCGGGCCTCTTCGACAATGGCCCTCAGGTGGTCAGGGGTGAACGCGGCAACGATCCTGGCTCCCCAGTAGCCGTCTCGCGGCGTGAGCCGCCGGAGGCTCTCTGCCGGATAGAAGGGCTTCCACCCGGCCGGATCGAACTGCCGGCCCGAGAGCCATCCCAGGGAAGGATGAATGGGGTCTCCGTCCGTTCCCTCCCAACCTGCCCGGTAGAGGCCCAGCGTAACCAGGCGACCCATGGAGGCTGCCAGGTCCACGGCATACTCCTGTCCTTCCCTGGGGTTGAGGGAGCGGATGGATCCGCTACCCAGGGTCGTTGCGAAGTCGATGAAGTGGTGTTTCAGGTAGCCGGGCGGGTCCACATACATGTCCAACGTGTTCTGGATGCGGAGGTCTACGTGGTTGATCCAGGCTGCCAGGACCCAGACGCCCCGCAGCTCCCGCCGGTTTTCATGGGCATAGTGGTCGTTGGGGTCGTCGGAGCGGCGGCCCTTGAACCGGAAGGGGCCCTTGGGCGTACCCTGCAGGAAAAGGCTGGCCAGGGCTCCGACCCGCCCGTCGGGCTCCACGTCCGTGAGGCCCAGGGCCGCTTCCACGTCGGCAGGCGTCATCGCGCGCTCCCCATCCGCCGTCTCCACCTCGGCTTCCGGGTCCAGGAGCAAACGTTCTGGGTCGATGGAGATGACCACGTCTTTCGGTACATGATATCCTGCGGCCCAGAAGATTCTGGAGGAGACCACGTCGGCCCCGGAGGCCAGGCCCGGCATGCCGGGGGGATCGAATTTCAGGAGGTAGATGTCTCCTTTCTGATCCCGGACAGTGAAGCCGGGGGTGACACCGTCGATCTTTCCCGCCACCACCGTCAGGGGCCCAAGGGTGTCCGGAGCCGGAAAGGGGGGACCCGCCGCAGCCTGCGCCGGGCCGAACCCCCCACCTGAAATGCGGGGCTCGAACCAGGCCGACGGCACGGTCTCGTCAAAGGCATCCACGTTCAGGGCCGGGGGGATTCCCGCGACCCGCCGGGAAAGGGAAAGCTGGAACCCCGGCTGGTCCGTGAGGGATTCATCCAGCATCTGGGCCACATCGTCCCCGCCTTCGGACCCGGCAGGCTCGGCCATGGGAAGGGTATCGGCCCATGCCACGGGCGCCGGGACTCCGGGCTCCGGGTAACGGTGACCGGCACCCGCACAACCCGACAGGAGGAAGGCCAGGGCCCCGGCCGGTAGCAGCACTGCCCTCTCCATGGCCGGCCGGGCTTGAACCGGGGCTCGCACCGGGGCTTTCATCGGAACTCCGTGGTGATGGAACCTGAGAGTCGGCTTCCTTCCGTACCGAAAGCCATGTAGCCCGACATGGTGAGGTCACGAAGCCAGCGGCCGGAGAGCCCCAGACCCCAGGAATGTCTGGCTTCGCCGAGTTCGGACAGGGACTCGCCCACCGTGCCGAGGTCGAGAAAGAGGAGCCCTTCCACATGCGCCCGCTCTCTGAGGTCCCTCCAGAGCTCCCATCGCCACTCCGCCGAGGAAGCCAGGGTCACCCGGTCCCGAAAGCGACCCCATTCATAGCTCCGGAGGGTCTCCCCGCCCCCCAGGGAAGGGAGATGGGTGAAGGGAACCCGGTCCCGGGCTCCTTCCGTGATCCATCCCTGGCCTCGCAGGGTGAGATGTTGGTGGAACGTGACGGGGAGGTAGGTCCTCAGATTCAGGCCCAATCGGCGAAAGGCCACATCCGTCCCCCCGACCCCACGATACTCGTCCCAGCGCGCTTTTCCTTCCACTCCGGTGCGGCGGACTTCCTTCCATTGGAGCCTCCGGTAGGTGAGTCCTCCCCGGAGAACGGCGAAGCGTGAGCTGGGCCCCAGTCCCGGAAGCTCCCCGGGCTCATAACGGCCAACCACATCCGGCGTGCTCGGGTCCCCCCCTGGACCCACGGAGGTTCTCTCCCACCCTCCGCCGGCCAGGACCTCCCACCCTTCGCCCAGGTATCCCGTCAGGGTTGTATTCACAGACCATGTGTCCTGGCCGAAATCGGATCGGCCGTCGAACCCCGCTCCGGGGCCCAGGCCCCAGAACCGTTCCTGGGTGTAGCGGTGGAAGGCAGCCTGTGCACGAACCATCCATGGGCCGTCACCCACGGCGACCCCCACCCGGTGACGCTGATAGCCCCGGACCGAGAACCCGGACTCGAGAGAAAAGGGAGCCGGACCGACCCATCCCAGAAAAAGGGCGACCCCGCCCCGGGCTCCCATGCTGGTGCCCACAGATGGGCGAAGCCCTACGCGGTTCAGCGAGTGGTAGGCTCCTACCAGTGGATCGTAGCGCTCCGGGACGGCCAGAAACCCCACCACCTCCGCCGTCCCCTTCAATGCCATTTCAACGGGAAGGGTCACGATCCGGCCCGGAAGATCGAAGAAAGAGGAGGCCCTGAAGGGATGGTCAGGCGGCGGCCGCGTGAGGGTGTCACGGATAGCCTGGGCCCTCTCCGGGGATACAGGGGCCTCTCCCTCCTGTCCCACGAGGATCCGCGGAGACGCCAGAAGGAGGACCAGGAGAAGGGCCGGGAGGACCAGGAACTCCGGCCCGGGCCCGCTCCGGGTCGGACAGCAATCAGGGCGTAGGGGCATCGTCGCCAATCCGTAGTGAGGCCGACGGCAGGCGTTCACTCCGGCTTCTGCAGGAGATGGCGGTAACGCAGGGCCCCGGTGCGATCATAAAGCTCCACGGCCACCAGCCCGGGCCAGATACGCAGGTGACACCATCCTCCGTTGGTGAAGGCGAATAGCGTCTCGTCCGTTGGATCCACCCGGTAGGCTTTGTCCCTGGCGGCACCGCCCCCGCACACGACCTGCAGGAGTGTCTCGTTCACCGGCAGAAGCTCTGTGGAGTGATTGTGGCCCGAAAGGTAGAGGGGCACTCGATCTTCGAACAGGGGAAGAAGGAGGTCTTGAACGGCTTCCTCCGGCCCGTGCCGGCCCACCGTAGCCAGGGGATGATGACCATAGGCCAGCACCCACCCGGCTTGGGTGCTCCCCAGGACCGAATCCGCCCAGGCCGCCTGCGTCCGGGCGAAGAGGGTGTCGTCTGTCGCCGCATTCGTATCCAGGGCCAGGAAGAGAACGGAGTCTCCGGAAGGGAGGGCCCTTCGAAAGGCATGGAATCTTCCGGGCATGTGCCACCGGGGACTCAGGCCGGAGTATTGGATCTGGGCCTGGATGTTTCCATGATGGTCATGGTTGCCGAGGGTCGGGTGGAAGACCAGCCCATCCCAGAACGAACCCGCGTAAACCCGCTCGAAGTTGGCGCTCCACACGGGATCCTCCACGCTCTCCACCCCATCGGGGTAGAAATTGTCTCCCACGGTCAGCACCAGGTCCGGAGGGTCGTTTTCCAGGGCGGCGGCTATGGAGTTCGCCACCATCGCTTGACCCTCGTCTCCCGTTCCGTGGTCCCCGAGGACCAGAACGTCCAGGCTGGGCCCGGGAGGGAGGGAGGGGATGTCTTCCGGAGTCGGGGCTCCCTGGATGAGATCAGCGGAGGGTGGCGGGACGTGACACCCCGCAGGGACGAGGAGAAGAGATAGGACCGCGAGTCTGACCGATAGGGTCATGGTATGCTCCATGGCAAACATCAGGGCGCCCAGAGCCAGACCCCCGACATGCGAGTCTGGATCGTCCTGATCGGGCCGGGCCGGGATCAGGACACCAGGATGGGATTGTCCAGTGCCTTGATGCCCCAGAATACGCAGGTCAGGAGCCAGGCCACGGCCAGGGTTCCGTGGTAGATCCGATTCCTGGTACCAAGGGCCAGCAGGAAGCCGAGGGCGTAGAATGCCACCAGTCCCAGCCGCAGAGCGTTGACCTCCTGGTCCAGGAAGCCGGCCTCCAGAAACGTGTCCGCAAAGTCCACCACCTGAAAGACCAGAGCAACCGTGAAAAAGCGGGTCCGGTTGGCCTCGAAGTGAGCCTTGAAGTCCACCACCTCGGATCCTCGGACGGGATAGAGGAGGCCGCTCAGGAGGTAGAGGACCAGGGAGTAGGCCACCAGGTTCAGGAAGAACGGAAGGGTCCACTCCGTAATCTCGGTGAGCCGGAAGTTGTGCCACCAAACCAGTACCGTGGTGACCAGCACGTTGGCGGTCCACACTCCGTGGATCCAGTCCGGGCGCGCTCGGATCCGGGTATCCAGAAGGAGAGCCACGCCGCTGAGAAGGTGGACTACGGCAAGGCCGAGGACAACCGATATGAAGACGGTCAGGTATTCGTACGGAGTCAAGGTTCTTTCCTTTTGAGGACCCTTCGGGTTCCTGTTCTACTCCTCGAGAAGGGGAGCCAGGGCGGAGAAGACGCCCTCCGCCGTGGATTCCACCATGGCCGCGGGATCCTCGGCCTCCGCCAGATCTTGATACCGCACCACCACGCCCTTCCACCCCTCCCTGTGCCAGAAGGCCGGTTCGGGGAGGGCGGGCTCCTCGACGTTCTCAGGGTACGGATAGGCGTACGCGTACAGGTAGGGCAGGTCGTACTGGCCGGGCGTGTAGGGGGCAAACCCGAAGTTCAGGTGTTTCCCTTCCTCGTCCATCTCCGCGTTCGGCGGGGGGAACCAGAGCATGGAGAGATCCATGTGGTGGGGCCAGACGATGAGGGGGCTCATGGTCCCCTCCAGGCGAGCCCGGAAGCGGGCCAGCCCCGTGAAGACGCCGTACTGGATTTCAGCGTAGGCCGCCGCTTCCTCCCGGTCCAGCTCCAGGGGCTCGGAACGGCGGAGGCCCTCTTCTTCGAACTCCCCCGCTCCGGTCTCCAGTGCCCGGGCGAGGCCGTCGTCGGCGAGGGCAGACAGAATGGCATCCAGGAGGGTGGACTGGGTGTGATCCGGAAGGGAGAACCGGTGGGTCCCGCCCCGGCTGTCCCGGTACCGGACCTCGGCGGCCCGGAAGTCCACCTGAAGGACTCCTCC
The DNA here is from genome assembly GCA_964464555.1 of uncultured Gemmatimonadaceae bacterium. Classification (GTDB taxonomy): domain Bacteria; phylum Gemmatimonadota; class Gemmatimonadetes; order Longimicrobiales; family Gaopeijiaceae; genus CAYXGM01. The sequence goes on from CAYXGM010000047.1 coordinate 22,556, forward strand.
GTTGGAGAAGGTCGGGGACTCCAGGCCCCAGGATCGCACCTGCTGGGGCAGGTGGAGGTAGTTCTTTCGGGTTTCGAACAAGACCTTGTGCAGGGGCCCGGCGAGTTTGGCTGCCTGGTGAAGGGCCCCGACGGTCTGGTTCCAGTGGGTAAGAGCGGGAAAAGGCATTTTCTTTCCTGTGTTCAACGTGCTCTCGTTGTCGGTCAGGCTCAAAAGCCTCAGGGGGCCTGAGAAGTTCCCCGGGCCGGGGTCAGAAGTGTCTGGGCATGGCGCCGGCCCGTACCTGAGCCAGGAATCGGTCCAGGTAGGCCACGCCATCGACAAGAAGAGGGCAGGTCTCTCGCACGAACGCGCCCTCTTCCTCGGGGCCCTCCGGGGGGGCGTCGAGCCATGCCTGAAGCGCGGCCACGCCGTCATAGTCCACGTAGCTGCAGCGAAATGCCAGGTCCCCCGGCTGAAGAAGAAGGGCGTCCCCCGGGAGGAGGGCCGTGTGCTCCACTCTCAAAAGGGTCCGGGCCACCTCCCGGGACCGGGTCAGACCCAGACGTTGGAACTCCGGGGCCAGGTCGTTCAGGTCCAGCAGGAGGTAGAATCCCCCCCGGGGGTCGGATGTTCGGACCCCGGGGATCTCCCGGATCATCCCGTGTATGGTCCTCCCCACCGCGGCATTGACCCGGCGGCATGCCCCCATGTGGCGCTCCACCCTCTTGTCGGGCCTGTACGCTACCAGCGCGGCGTGCTGGATGGGCGCGGCCACACAGGAATAGGTGGAGCCCGCCACCTTCAGGACGCTCCTGACCAGTTCGTCAGACCCTTCAGGAAACACGCCGACTCCCAGCCGGTACCCCCCTGCCGAACGGTCTTTCGATAGACCACCGGTTACCACGGTGCCCTCCGGGTAGGCGTTCATCATGCTGGTGAAACCCCCGGGGTCAAAGGTGGTGAGAGCATAGATCTCATCGGAGATGACCACCGTTCCGTGTTTCCGGCATACCTCTGCCAGGGCCTCCATCTCCTCCTGGTCGTAGACCACCCCTGTGGGATTGTTGGGGTGATTCAGCACCAGGATATGCTGTTTCGCCGGACTGGCTCGGAGCTCGTGATCCAGGTGGTCGGGAAGCAGCTTGAACCCTTCCTCCGGCTTCAGGCCGATGGTCTGGATTTCCTTCCGGAGGATCCTGGCCTGGGGCAGGTAGCTCACCCAGGAGGGCGTGGGAACCACCACGGGGCCGTCCAGGACCCCCATGAGGATGGAGAGCATCTCCTTGCTTCCGGGGCTGATCACCACCCGGTCCCCGGGGGCGGTGAGGCCAAAATGCCGTCGGTAGAAATCAGCCACGACCTCCCGGAGCTGCGGGAGGCCTGCCGTCGGGAGGTAACTGTGACGGCCGGCGTGCTCACGGAGACTTTCCACCACTGCGGGTGGGGGGTGGAAGGGAGATTGGCCGAAGGCGAAGTGGTGATACGGTCGGGGACATCCCTTCCGCCGGCACTCCTCCCTGAACTCGTTGATCTGATCGTTGATTCGAAGGTTCGCCGGGGCTTCGACGCCCTGAAGATGAGGTTCAAGCGAGATGTCCACTACCGGGCCTCCCTGGGTTTGTATGCTCTTTCCGGCCGGAGGGGTCGGGCTCCTCCGGAACCGGATTTCTTCAGGCTCGATCCGCCGCCCGTTCCCTGAGAACCCGCCGCATCAGCTTCCCGGAGGCCGTCCGGGGAAGCTCCTTCACCGGAATCACTTTCCGGATCCGGAAGAGAGGGTTCAGCTCCGAAGAGAGGCGGTGCTGGAGTCTTCTACGGAGATCAATCGTCGTCCCGGCAGGGCCCGCCGGAACCACAAACACCGCGAGATCCTCGCCTCCGCCTCCCCTTTTGGGAATGCCGACGGCCACACACTCCAGCACCGCCTCGTCTGCATTGAGCACTTCCTCGATCTGAACCGAGCCGACCTTGATGCCTCCCAGGTTCATGGTGTCGTCGGCCCGGCCTTCGGCAACGTAGAACCCCCTGGCCAGGCGCCTCATCCGATCCCCGTGGCGCCGCAGGACCGCTCCTCCGGGCCCCGGGGGACAGCCGGCGTGATAGACGCGGTCATGATCGGCGTTCAGGAGAGTCTCGGAGAGCCCGATGGAAGGGGGGATGAGATGAACTTCACCCGACTCCCCCTCCTCCACCCCCTCATCCTTCCCGGAGATGAGGACCAGATCCAGCCCCAGGGCCGGCGTGGTGAAGGTTCCCGGGGACGCGGGTTGGAGAACGCTCCCGGTGAGGTAGGCTCCCCCGATCTCCGTGCCGCCGCAGTACTCGATGATGGGAGCCCGGTACGCTGCCAGGCTCATGAGCCAGAGGTACTCCTCCTGGTTGGAGGCTTCCCCGGTGGAGGCGAAAAGGCGGATCCGGCTCCAGTCGGCATCGGCCTGGGCCCCGGAGCTCCGCCACCCCCGAACCAGGGTGGGAACCGTGCCCAGTATGGAGACTCCGGCATCCTCGATAAAGGCGGCAAAGCCAGCCCCTCTGGGGGCACCCTCGAAAAGGGCCATGGTGGCGCCGTTGACCAGGGTAGCGAAGATGAGCCATGGGCCCATCATCCATCCGATATTGGTGGGCCAGGCCACAACATCCTCGGTTCCGATGTCGAGGTGGAAGTGACCGTCGGCGGCGCACTTGATGGGGGTGAGATGGGTCCAGGGAATGCCCTTGGGTTCGCCGGTGGTTCCGGAGGAGAAGAGAACATTCACGGTGTCGTAGGGGCGGGCCACGTGGGGAGGGGCCGGTTCATCGGAACCCAGGAATTGAGACCACTCCATGTCTCCGGGTCGAAGCTCCGAGGATTCCATGGATGACTCGCACAGGACCACGGCCGGAGGGCCTTCCGCTTCCTTGACCTTCTCGTAGAGCTTGATCTGGCGGCCGGACCGTGGAAACTGGGCCACCGTCACAATGGCCTTCGCCTCTGCGACTTCCAGGCGTTTTCGGATCTCCGCAGGGGTGAAGCTGTCGGCGATGGAGACGACGTGGCACCCGGCTCGGAGAATCCCCAGGTACGCCGCCACGCACTCCATGGTCATGGGCATGTAGAGGGCGACCCCGTGGCCGGGCCCCAGGTCCAGGTCCCGGAGCCCGTTGGCCACCCGGTCCACCAGGGAGTTCAGCTCCCGGTACGTGGTGGCCCGAAGCGCCCTGGAGCCTTCCCGCCCGCTGAGAATCGCCGTCCGTTCCGGGGGAGCCTGGAAGCAACTCTCGGATATGTTCAGGGTCCCGCCGGTCATCCATCCGGGGTCCAGCGGATCGTCCCGGCGCCCCAGAATCCTGTCCGGGGCCTCCCGGAATCGGATTCCGAGGCGACGCACGACCTCCGTCCAGAAGGCTTCTCGGTTTGTCACGCTCCATCGGTGGAGCTCCGGCAGGGATTCGAAGTCCATCCCCGAGATGAGCTTCCGCAGGTTGGACTGCCGGACGGCTTCCCGGGAAGGGTGCCACACCGGCGGCGGGCCGTCTTGCCGCTTCCGGTGGGCGAAGATGGTCCGGAATGCGGCAAGGTGTTCCTGAAAGCCGATTCCGGGCTCCCGCCGGGCCCGGGCCACGAACTCCCGCCACTTCCGATCCTGGGCTTTTGCGGAACCGGAGAGACTCCCGTGCCCGGGACGTGCATTCTCGACGTTACGCAAACTATCTGCTTCCATGAAGCCGGGGGTTGAAGGTGCTCGAGGGGTTCCGGTTGGCCGAGGAAACCCGTGAAGCCTCGTCCCGGAGAGCGGCATCATTTGTCCGGGCTTCGACGCTGACCTTTCGACGCTCACCCAATGAACGCGGAGAGCGGTGGGTTCCAGCCCGTGGGTTTTTCACTTCCGGCCCGGTGTGCCGGGCGTTGGGGCAGCGGGCCTCCACGATCTCCCTCAACCGCCGGGCCCGTTCCGCCGAGTTCACGTTTGCCACCAGCCGGTCCCCGTCGCTCCCGGTGCCGGCGCTTCTCTCTATCCCAGGAAATCCAGGGCGTACTTGCCTGCGGTGAAGACCAGGATTCCCGCCAGCATCCACTTGATGGTCCGGGCCGGCACATGCTTCTGGGCCCGGGCCCCCAGGTACATTCCCACCATTCCTCCCAGGCCGAAGAGGAGCCCCAGGAGCCAGTCCGGCGCCACCGACATCTCCGGGTGGAAGGGCGCCAGGGCCTGGTAGAACCCCACTCCCGCCACGGAAGTGACGAAGGTGCCCATGAGGGCGGGGCCCGCCACGGTGTAGACCGGGAGTCCGCAGAAGGAAACGAAGAACGGGGCGATGATGGACCCGCCGCCGATCCCGTAGATTCCACCTACCAGTCCCACGACGAGGCTCAGGAAGAAGATGCCCGGAAGCGGAACGTCATGGGCCTCTCCATAGAACGTGTAGCCCAGCCTGCGCCAGTCCAGCCGGGTGACCTCCACCGCGGGGAGGGAGTCCGGGTATGCCCGGCTCAGGCGGTGAAAGCGGTCCTCGGCCCTCTCTCCCCGCCGGGGGCCGGATGCGGCGTCGGCCGGTGGCTGCTTTTTCGTGAGATCCCGCACCATCCGTATCCCGATGTAGGCCAGAACCGCGGCGGCGAAGAGCTTGAAGTTCCCGGGGTCCGGGAGCCACTCCACCCGGATCCATGCCCCGAGAAAGACCCCCGGCAGGGTCCCGGCCACCACCACCCAGGTCAGGGGCCAGAGCATGCGCCCCTCCCGGCAGTAGCGGTACACCCCGCTGGGGATGGCCACCACGTTGAAGAGCTGGTTCGTGGCGCTCACGGAGGGGGAGGTGTAACCCAGCACCGACATCTGGAAGGGAAGGAGGAGGAAAGCCCCCGACACGCCTCCCATGCTGGTGAAGAAGGAGATGGCCAGCGCCACGAGAGGAGGAATCCACAGGGCGATCTCGATTCCCGCAGTCTCGAAATACATGGGACCGATCCTGGCGAAGAGGGCCTTGTCCGGGCTTCTCAGCTCCCGTAGCCGCGAGCCTGCAGATAGCGCGCCCGTTGGTCGGGGTGAGAAGGGAGGCCGGGAGTTGCACCCGACGGTCTTCGGTGACGGCCCGCCGTGCGGAGCGCCACGCCACCTCTGAAGAGCCGGAATCCGGGCATGAAACCCGGGGGTAGCCGATCTCCCGGCATCAGAACCGGGGAGAGGACGGCTGGGTGCCCGGGAGAGCAGGCGCCAGAGCCAGCCCATCCGGTTCGCGGCCCACGGCGATGAGGTCAATGACGGCCCCGGCTTCCAGGTCCACCACCGCCACGGCGTCTGCGCTGGCGGCAGCCACGTAGACGTGGCGTCCGTCGGGGTGGGCCAGGAGGCCGATGGGGGAGGGGCTCCCCTGGAAGGCAATGACCTGCTCCCGGCCTTCGATGACCGGAGCTTCGATGGGAATGACCATGACCTCCCGGCGGTTCTGGACATCGAAGACCCGGAGCTGGGCGGACCGGGCGTTGGTCACGAGGGCCCGGTCTCCGCCGGGGGTGAAGACCACCCGGATGGGGAACTCGGCGGAGGGGAGGGTGCCCAGAATCTGGAGGCTCCCGGCATCCAGAACCGTCACCGTATTCTCGGCCCGGTTGGTCACCCAGACCTCGTCGCCGCCGGGGGCCACGGCGATCCCTTCGGCCCCTGAACCGGTGGGGATGCTCGTCAACGCCTCCATGGATCCGAGGTCGATGGCCGTGGCGCTTCCGGAGCCGATGTTGGCCACGAAGGCTCGGCCCCCGTCGGGGGTCACGGATACCTGGTGGGAGATCCGCTGGCCCGTGGGAACGACCGCCACTACGCGCCGGGCCGGTACATCCACCACCGTCAGGGTGCCGCTCCCCTCCGTGGTCACGGCCACCCGGTCCGTGCCGGGGAGCCAGGTGATGCCGTGAGGGCGCAACTGGTCCCCCAGATCAATGGTGGCCGAGGGCTCGAGGGTGTCCAACTCCACGACCGTGAGGGTATTCCCGGGCTCGTCCCTCGTGCCGTAGTTGGTCACCACGGCCACCCGTCCGTCGGGGGACACGGCCACCTCGTGGGGCGCATACCCTGTGGGAACCGTCCCGATCTCCTGGCCTCGTTCCAGATCCACGACCGAGAGGGATGCACCGGCCTTGTTCACCACCAGAAGGCGGCCCGGGGCCTGGGCCTGCGAGGAATGGGGAGTGCTCAGCACCAGAAACAGAGTCGCCAGGGCGGCCATCACGATACGGGGTCGCATCTCTTTCCTCCGGAGTCTCTCATGGGGTGATCGGACTCTTGGAGAGCCCGGCTGCTCCACGCCACGGAGCCTTGGCTCTTCCACAGGTGCCAGCTTGCACCTTCTTCGGGGGGCGGGCAAGGGGACGAGCCCTCCCCTCCCCCCCTCAGCGGGCTGTCACTCCGCCGCTTCTTCGCCGGGCGGGCTCCATTTTCCGGCATGGAAGGCGTCGTCCAGGGGAGTGGACGCCAGGTGGTTCGTGTAATTGGAAAGGGTCTTCATGGCCACCCCTGTCACGACTTCCAGGACGTTGGCCCGGGTGAACCCCGCGTCCATGAACCGCTTCAGGTCATCGGCGGATACCCGGCCCCGCTCCTTCACGACGCCACGTGTGAATCCCCACAAGGCGTCCATCCTGGGGTCGGGAAGATTGTCCCCCTTTCGGATGGCCTCACGGGTGGCCTCCTCCATCCCGACCATCTCCGCCGCCATGGAATGAGCGGCCATGCAGTAGTCGCACCCGTTCTCGAAGCTGGTGGCCAGAAGTACCACCTGCTGCTCCGCGGGGTCCAGAGTGCTCTGTCCCAGGCGGGCGCCCAGGTCGAGGTAGGCCTGGGCCGCGGCCGGGGCCTCGGCCAGGGTCTTCAGGAGATTGGGGGCGAAGCCGAACTCCTTCTCGGCCCGCTCCAGTGCCTCCCGCCCCTGGGGGGAAGCAGTTTCGGGACTGTGAAGTTTGAATTCTGTCATGGTGGATCTCCTTTTGAATTTCTTCGGTTCAGGGGAAACGAGGGTTGAAATATAAGACGACCGGTCATATTATCAATCCATGGTCATTCAGAAACGAAGCAGGGTTGCCCGGGACCGTCTCCTCGAGTTGGGGCTCGTGACCCTGGGGCGGAAGGGTTATCACGGCACCAGCGTGCAGGACGTGGTGACGGAGGCCGGAATCCCCAAGGGTTCCTTCTACAACTATTTCGAGAGCAAGGAGGTCTTCGGCGCGGCGGTTGTGGATCTCTACGTGGAGAGGGTCTATCGCCGCCTGGAGGCTCTGCTCGGTGAAGAGGGGAATGCCCTGTCAACCCTCCGGGCCTTCATGGAGGGCCGTCTGCGCCGTCATCGGGAAAACCGACAGGGGTGCCTGGTGGGCAACCTGGGATCGGAACTGGGCAGGACCCAGGGAGCTGTGGGGGAAGCCCTCCGAAGGGGAGAAGCCGGCATCCGTCAGCGCATTACTCGCCTCATCGCCAGGGGGCAGGCGGAGGGGTCCATCCGGAACGACCTGCCTGCGGAGAGCCTTGCAGGGCTCCTCTTTTCAGCCTGGGAAGGATCCCTCATGCGGATGCAGGTGGAGGAGTCCGAACACCCCGTGATGGAATCGTTGAACCTCCTTCTGAATCACTTCTTCCCCCGGCCCTCGGGTTCCTGAGCCGTTCCTCATTGTCGAGCACCCCGTGAAATCCGAGAGAGGTGGAAAAGGTGGCAGAGTCTTTCCGGGACTTCCGGCGTTCCTTCTCCTACGGGTCCAGGACCGACCTCTCCTTCAAATTCCTGAGCGAGATGTCGGACGGGGATGCCGGGGAGTTCTTTCGCCTTCTCCTCCGGCTCCTGGGGGAGGCGTTCGATACGGGAGATGCGGGCCCCCTGCTGAAGCTGGCCCGGGAAACCCAGGAGGCTGCCTACGGCTCCGGAGCCCCGGGCCGGTGGGTGTACGAAGAGGGCCCCTTCACGCCCTTTCGGAAGCCTCTGGCCCATAGCCGTGTTCTCCTGTTCACATCCAGCGGTCACTTCGTGGCCGGCCGGGACCCGGCCCCCCTCGGGAAGGAAGGGATGACCCAGGAGGAGGCCGTGCGGCGGATCGGGGAATTTTTCGCTGTCCCCCCGGTCCTGTCGGCCATCCCCAGGGAGGTGTTCCCCGGAGAGCTGAGGGTTCGGCACCCGGGGTACGACATTCGTTCCACGGAGAAGGATCCCGATGTGACCTTTCCCCTGGCTCGTCTCCTGGAGGCCGAGGAAGAGGGACGGATCGGTGAGGTGGCCTCCCACGCCTACTCCTTTCCCGGGGCCGTGGATCAGGGGCGCCTCCATGATCTTCTCCCCGAGTGGGTGGAGAAGGTGCGGAATTCGGAGGTGGACGCCGTCGTCATGGTCCCGGTCTGACCGGTATGCCACGTGTCGGTCGGACACGTCGCCAGGGGACTCGAGGAGGCGGGGATCCCCACCGTCACCGTCATGGTTCGGGCGTTTCGCCACGTGGCGGAGGCCATGAAGCTGTCCCGGACGGTCGTCACCCGGAACCCCATGGGCAGGACCATGGGAGCCCAGGGGGACAAAGAGCGGCAGCGGGAGGTGTTGGAAACGGCTCTTTCCCTCCTGCAGACCGCTTCCGGGCCGGTCGCCATCGTGGAGATGGAACAGCCGTTTCGGCCCGGGGGCCGAGGGGTCCCCGAGGATGTCGGGCATCCACCTTGAACGAGCCGTTGGAATCCCCTTCGCCCCGGCTGGAACCGGGGGGCGAATCCACGCATTACCCATCCGGCCGGAGTCGTTGGCGCCCCGGCCATGGGCGGCCGGACCGGCCGGCCTTTGATGGACTCGAACCAGGCGCCGACGGGAGACGAAGAACCGTGATGAGCACTGCAAGACACACCCTCGCCGTCCTGGCCCTGGCCCTGCCGGCGCTGCTCCTGACCCTCGAGCCCGCCGGGGCCCAGGAGAAGGAGCCCTTCACCGAGGCCCGTTTCCAGGCCCTCCAGGCGGAAGGCGCCCTGGTGCTGGTGGACGTATTCGCCGACTGGTGCCCCACCTGTGCGGCCCAGCAGGAGATTCTGGCCGCGTTCCGGGAGGAACACCCCCAGGTGCCGCTCCACGTTCTCTCCGTCGACTTCGACGAGCAGAAGGAGTGGGTGAAGCACTTCAAGGCCCCCCGCCAGTCCACCTTCATCCTTTTCAAGG
>CAYXGM010000048.1:0-31293 GCA_964464555.1 uncultured Gemmatimonadaceae bacterium
GGGCGCTTAGCTCAGTCGGTTCAGAGCGCCTGCCTTACAAGCAGGAGGTCACTGGTTCGAGTCCAGTAGCGCCCACTCTTCCCAACCCTCCGCACTTCGACCCCCGAGAGGAACATCCCTATGGCCGACGTCATCGACTACACCATCTTCGGAGACGACATGCAGCTCGTGGAGGTGGAGCTCGACCCGGGTGAAGGCGTCCGGGCCGAGGCCGGCGCCATGATGTACATGGAGCCGGGCATCGACATGCAGACCTCCACCGGCGGGGGCATGTTCAAGGGCTTCAAGCGGATGATCGCCGGAGAGTCCTTCTTCATCACCAACTTCCAGTACAACGGGCCGGGGAAGGGCCACGTGGCCTTCGGGGCGCCCTACCCCGGGAAGGTGGTTCCCCTGAACCTCTCCGACTTCGATGGATCGTTCACCTGTCAGAAGGATTCCTTTCTCTGCGCGGCCCAGGGAGTAGAGATCGAGGTGGCCTTCACCAAGCGCCTGGGCGCGGGCTTCTTCGGCGGAGAGGGCTTCATTCTCCAGCGCCTGGAAGGAGACGGGATGGCCTTCATCCACGCCGGCGGAGCCCTCATCGAGCGCCGGCTGGATCCGGGCGAGGTGTTGAAGGTCGATACGGGGTGCATCGTGGGCTTCAGCCAGCGGGTGAGCTATGACATCCAGATGATGAGCGGCTTCAAGAACGCCCTCTTCGGCGGGGAGGGTCTCTTCCTGGCCACCCTGGAGGGTCCCGGGGTCGTGTACCTCCAGAGCCTCCCCTTCTCCCGTCTGGCCGACCGGATCGTGGCCGCAGCGGGATGGAAGGGGGGACAGGGCGAGAAGAAGGGCGTGGGTGGCCTGGGCGGCCTGATCAGCGGCGATGGCTGATACGGGGTGATGGGGTCTATGTTGTCTCCAACGCCGAAGTCCCAACCGACTCAACCGAACGGAGGGAATCATGGCCCAGGGTGACATGGTGGCACGGATGCTGGGGGCTGCCAAGCTGGACGTTCAGACCTATGAGGAAGTCGAGGCCGACCTGGACGCGACGGGCCAGGCTGCGGCCGTGGTGGCCCTGGCGGCCGTAGCCACGGCTGTAGGAGCCGCCGACCTGGGGATCATCGCTACCGTCTTTGCCACGGTCTGGCGCGTCCTGGGATGGATGCTCTGGGCCGCGATCACCTACGTCATCGGGGACAAGATCTTCGGGGGGTCCGCCACCTGGGGGGAGCTCCTCCGCACACTGGGGTTCGCCCAGGCTCCTGCCCTCCTCCTCTTCTTCGCCTTTCTCCCCCTGGTGGGTGGGGTCCTGGAGGTGGTCGTGGGGATCTGGGTTCTGGTGGCGGGCATCATCGCCATCCGGCAGGCCCTGGACTTCGGGACCGGAAAGGCCATCCTGACGGCCCTCATCGGCTGGCTGGTCCTCTTCGTGCCCATGGCCCTCATGGGTATGTTCGTGGCCCTCGTGGCCTGAGGGCCCGGGTGCCGGGGCGGGGCGTCGCGGGGGATTCCCCGGGGGGTGATCCCTGATCACCGGGCGTCGGAGTGCGACTTCCTTCAGGGTGGAACGGCTGGCCCCGGGCCTCCGCCGCCCCCGGAGCGACCATGTGGCGGTGGAAGAGCCCATGGAGCTTCGGCTGGAGTTCACCCGGGGCGGAGCCCGGGAAACCCGGACCGTCACCGTCACCATGCGGACTCCGGGTCACGACTTCGAGTTGGCGGCGGGGTTCCTGTTTGCCGAAGGGATCCTTGGTGGGAGGGAGGAGATCCGGGAGATCACCTACTGCCGGGACGGTGAGCTTCAGGAATACAACGTGGTGTCTCTTCGGCTGCACGATGCGGTGTCCTTCGACACCTCCCTTCTGACCCGGAACTTCTATACCTCCTCTTCCTGCGGCGTCTGCGGACAGGGGTCCCTGGAAGCTGTGGAGGTTCGGGGATGCGCACCCCTCCCCATGAATGGCCTCCGGGTCGATGCGCCCGTGGTGGCGAGGCTGCCCGAGGCTCTCCTGGAGGAACAGGAGGGCTTTCGCAGGACGGGGGGCCTCCACGCAGCCGGGATCTGCGATGGTGAGGGACGGCTCCTGGTCCTGAGGGAGGATGTGGGGCGGCACAACGCCGTGGACAAGGCCGTGGGATGGAGCCTTCTGGGCGGCAGCCTTCCCCTGGATGACAGCATCCTGGTGGTGAGCGGGAGGACCTCCTTCGAGATCCTTCAGAAGGCCCTTGCCGCCCGGATTCCCATGGTGGTGGCCGTGGGCGCGCCCTCGAGCCTGGCGGTGGAGCTGGCCCGGCGGTTCGGCATGACCCTGGCGGGCTTCACCCGGGAGGGTGGCTTTAATGTCTACGCAGGGGGGGAACGCATCCGGGACTGGGAAGCCCGGGGGTGATGGGGAGGGTGGCCGCCGGCGACGCGTCGAAGGGCGCTCCTCACCCTTCCTCCCTTCTGGGCGTGGTCCTGGCCGGCGGGGAGAGCCGGCGCTTCGGGAAGAACAAGGCCCTGGCCGAGATCGCCGGGAAGCCCATGGCCCGCTGGGCCCTGGAAGCCCTTCGGGCACACACGTCTCACTGCGTCACGGTGGCCAACGATCCCGAGGTGGCACGGGTGCTGGGGATACCCGGACGCCCCGATGACCTCCCGGGGCTGGGTCCCGTGGGGGGGCTTCTCACCGCCCTTCGCTGGGCCGGGGAGGATGGGAGGGACGGCCTCTTCCTCCTGGCCTGCGACCTCCCCATGGTGAGTTCGGCCCTGGTGGGCGAGGTTCTCGCCTCCTGGCCCCGGGACGCCCTTGCGGTGGTTCCGGAAAGCCCCGGTCCCCTGGGGGTGGAGCCCCTCTGTGCCGGATACCGGGTCGCAGGGCTCCCGGAGGTCCGGAGGCTGGCCCGGGGAACCTCCCGGTCCATGGAGGAGGTTCTGGCGGTCCTCCGGGCCCATCGGATTCCCATGGATGGACTGGGAGGGGTCCGGGAGCTCTCCCGGGCCTTCGCCAACGTGAATACGCCGGACCAGGCCCGGGCCCTGGATCCGTCGGAGCGGGAAGCGGTATGGCGTGTCCACGGTCTCCCGGAGCCCGGGAGGGAGGTCTCGTGACGGGCCGGTCCCCCGCCGTTGTTTGCATCGTCGGCCGGAAAAACGCCGGGAAGACGGGCCTCACGGTGGCTCTGGCCTCCGAGTTGAACCGGAGGGGCCGGAAGGTCATGACGGTGAAGCACGGCCACGGGTTCCAGCTCGACCAGCCGGGACGGGATTCCTGGCGCCACCGGCACGAGGGCGGTGCCGTCCGCACCGTCCTCGCCGGCCCCGGGGACTTTGCCGTCATCGGGAGGTGGCCCCGGGAGGAGCTCCCCCTGGGCGAAATCGTCCGGCAGTTCCTTTTCGATGCCGAGATCGTCCTGGCGGAGGGATTCAAAAGGGCGCCTGAGCCGAAGATCGAGGTCTTCCGTGGCTCGGTGCACGCGGCCCCTCTTTTCGATCCCGACGACGCCGGGGGACCCCCGGTCCTGGCCCTCGTGACGGACCGTGAGGACTTCACCTCGTCGGCGCCGGTCTTCCTTCTCCTGGATCCCGACTACGCGGTCCGGCTGGCGGACCTCCTGGAAGATACCCTGCTGGCCGGGAGGGACGGGGAGGGAAGCCCATGACGCAGGCGAAGAGTGGGGGGCATGGCGCAGGCGGAGGAGAAGCCGCGGCCAGGCCCGAGGTGCCCCGGGGCCGCCTGCTCTCCCTGGATGCCTTCCGGGGGCTGGCCATCGCCGGAATGATCCTCGTCAACAACCCGGGAAGCTGGGCTCATGTCTATCCGCCCCTTCGCCACGCCGAGTGGCACGGATGGACCCCCACCGACCTGATCTTTCCCTTCTTCCTCTACATCGTCGGGGTGGCCATCCCCTTCTCCTTCGGCAAACGGCTGGCTGCGGGGGATAGCCGCCGGGAGCTCCTTCGCCACGTTGTGCGCCGGTCCCTGATCCTCTTCGGGTTGGGACTCTTCATGGCCGCCTTTCCCCGGTTCGAACTCACGAACCTGCGGATCATGGGGGTGCTTCAGCGCATCGGAGTCGTCTACCTGGTGGCGGCTTCTCTCTACCTCTTCCTGGGGCGCCGGGGGCGGGGAATGGTTCTCCTCGCTCTCCTCCTGGGCTACTGGGCTCTTCTCACCCTGGTGCCGGTGCCGGGCTACGGGCCCGGAGATCTTTCCCCGGAAGGGAACCTCGGGGCCTTCCTGGACCGGTTGATCCTCGGGGACCATCTCTGGCGGGAGATGTGGGACCCGGAGGGCCTCCTCAGCACCCTGCCCGCCGTGGGCACGACCCTCCTGGGGATCTTCACCGGGGAGTGGCTCCGATCCCCGGCCTCCCTGGATCGGAAGTGGAAGGGGATGGTGGGGGCTGGCGTCCTGCTCCTGGCTCTGGGGCTCCTCTGGGGACAGGTCTTTCCCATCAACAAGGGCCTCTGGACCAGCTCCTATGTTCTCTTCACCGCCGGGATGGGAGCCGTCTCTCTGGGGATCGTGTTCTGGGCCATGGAGGTACGGGAGTGGACGGCCTGGGCCCGGCCGTTGGTGATCTACGGAATGAATGCCATTGCCGTCTTCGTTCTCTCCGGGCTCCTGGCCAGGCTCATGGGGATCATACGGGTCGGGCGGGCGGACGTCTCCCTGAAGGGGTGGATCTACGAGAACCTCTTTGTATCCTGGCTGGGTGAGATGAACGGCTCGCTGGGCTTCGCGCTCACCTATATTCTCTTCTGGTTGGCCCTCATGTGGATCCTCTACCGGCGCCGGATCTTCATCAAGATCTGACCATGGACGCTTCGACGGCATTGACGGGCGGAACGGACGGGGCCGGGCCCTGCGGCCCCCGGCGGCCTTCGTCCATGGGAGGAGCCGGTGCCGCCTGGGCTACCGCCCTGGCCCTTCTCTTCCTCTTCCTCACCCTCCTCGCCCTTGCTCTCCTTCCGGGCGTCCTGGACCGGGGCGTGGCGGACACCCGTGACCAGGTCACCGGAGTTCTGGAGCCGGCCCGCGAGCTGGTGGTGGGAATCGAGCTGGCCCAGGCCCGACAGATTGCGCTCCTGCAGGCCTTCGTTCTTTCGGGAGATGCCCGTTTTCGCTCCCGCTACCGGTCGGCTCAGTCGGACGAGGAGGAGTCGGTGGACCAGCTCCAGCGCAAGTTGGATTCCATGTCGGTGGAGGTCCGAGCCCGGGTGGCTCCGGCCTTCACCCGCATCCTGACCCTCTCCTTCTCCTGGCACCTGGGGCACGAGGATCTCATCAACCTGGAGGTCCCGGCCTCCGACTCCCTCCCGCAGGCATGGGGGCGGGACTTCACCGATCGCCTGATCACGGAACAGGCCATCTATCAGGAGGTGGTCTCTGCGTCCAGGGAGTTGAAGGAGTCCCTGGGGTCCGAGATCGAAAGCGCTCAGGCCCGGGTGGCGCGGGTCCGGGACCTCCAGACACGGCTGACCCGTTACCTGGTGGCAGCGGGGCTCATCGCGACACTCCTGGTCCTGGGGGTGGCATGGCGAATGAGGTCCCTCATGAGGGAGTCCGAGACCCGACGCCTCGAGACGCTGGCTGCCAGGCGGGAGGCCGACGCCCTTCTGCGGGCCACGGGGGACGGCGTCCTGGGGATGGACCGGGAGGGGCGGATCACCTTCCTGAACCGAGCCGGCGCCGAGCTCCTGGGCTACTCCAAGAGGATGGTGGTGGGGAGGGACGTCCACGAGCTCCTCCACCATTCCCGGCCCGACGGCACCCCCCTGCCCCGGGAGGAGTGCAACGTCCTGAGGGCCCTGGAGCGGGCCGAGCCATTCTCGTCTCAGGATGAGGTCCTATGGAGGGCGGGAAAGGAGCCCATCCCGGTGCGGCTTTCTCTCCGTCCGCTGATGGACGGCCGTGAGTTGAAGGGGGCGGTCCTGACCTTAGCCGACATGACGGAGATCCGTGAGGCGGAAGAGACCCTGCGCAGGGCAGTCCGGGTCCGGGACGAGGTTCTGGCCGTGGTGTCCCACGACCTCAGGAATCCGGTGGGCACCATCGTCTCCGCCGCCGGCCTCCTCCTGGAGATGGAGCTGCCGCCGGAGAAGGTCGAGGTCCACCTCCGGGCCATGAAGCGGTCGGGGGAGCGAATGAACCGCCTCATCCAGGACCTCCTGGACGTGGCGCGGATGGAGGCCGGGACCTTCACCGTCCACGCCTCCAGGGTGCCGGCCCGGCCCCTCCTGCAGGAGGTTGTGGATGCCCACGCAGAAGCGGCGGAAGAGAAAGGGGTGGGCCTCACCTGGAAGGTGGACGACGACACCGGCACCATCCGGGGAGACCGGGACCGGTTGGTCCAGGTTCTCTCCAACCTGGTGGGCAACGCCCTCAAGTTCACGCCCACCGGGGGGCGTGTGGAGTTGGACGCTTCTCGAGATCCGACGACGGGCGCCGTGGTCCTCAGGGTATCGGATACGGGGGTGGGGATCTCGTCCGAGGACCGGGAGCGCCTCTTCGACCGATTCTGGCAGGTGAGCCGCCGGGACTCGGAGGGCGCCGGCCTGGGTCTCAGCATCGTCAAGGGGCTCGTGGAGGCCCATGGGGGGAGGGTGGAGGTGGAGAGCGAGCCCGGGAAGGGAAGCACGTTCCGGGTGATCCTGCCTCATCCCTCTCCTGACGGAGGGGAGCTTAACCCAGAGCAGCCCTCCACTCCATGAGGCGCTTCACCTGATTCGTGGTGATCCGGGTGACTCCCAGATCCAGGGCCCGCGCGGCCTCCTCAGGGTCATCGACCACCCACGCCACGCACTCCACTCCCAGATCGATGGCCTCCCTGATGAGCTCGGGGTGATCCAGGGCGATGCCGATCTCCACTTCGAGCATGGAGCCCTCGTCGATGACGGCTCGGTCCAGGGCATCGGCGAAGTGGCTTTCCTCCTCCACCAGATAGGCCCTCTGGATCTCCGGCGCCATCTGCCGGAGACGGTTGAGGATGATCCAGTCCGAGGAGAGAAAGACCGTGACGCCGGCCATCTGGGTCCGCCTGGATATGGTGATCATCCGGTCCAGATCTTCCATCTCCCGGTACCCTTTGATGTCCTGATAAACCCGTCGGATCCGGTCCCTGAGGTGGTAGAGGGCTTCCTCCTGCGTCGGGATGGTCGTACCGGCGAACCTCTCGTCGAACCAGCTTCCGGCATCCAGGGCCTTGAGGTGCCCCAGGGGGCGCCTTCGCAGGGGGCCCACACCGTTCGTGGTCCGGCCCAGCATGGGATCGTGGAAGACCACCGGCGTGCCGCATGCCGCCGTCTGAATGTCGATTTCCACGGCCTCGATCCGGGCTCCAAGGGCCGCATCCAGAGCCGGAAGGGTGTTCTCCGGGGCCTTTGCGCTGAAGCCGCGGTGGGCGATGAGCTCGGGTCTTCTGGTGGAGTTCATCGGCTCGTGGCGCCCCGGGCCTCGAACACCCTGGAAAGGGTTTCCACGGTGGGCTTCAGGGGAAACCGCGCGGTCAGGCCGATGACGGGCACCAGGACGATGGGGATGCCCATGATCACGGCGATGACCGAGGGGATGCCGACGGGGAGAATTTCCATGCTCGGGTCCTTGTGCCGGTGGATGGTCTGAGGTCGGGCCGGCCCGGCGCAGAACCGGAACCGGACTCTTTCGAGGGATCGAGTTCGCCATGTCGCACGGGTATGCTCAGAAAAGGGTGGGTTCAGGAGAGGTCGGACGCAAGGACTCCGTTCCTTCGTTCTTTCGAACCTTTCCCCGACGGGACCTGTCAAAGCAGGTTGAATGGGAAGCGATGCGCTGGATTGGATGGCTGCTTGCCCCGAGACTCCGGGAGCCGGCATCGATCTGGAGCTTCAACTCCGCCCCACCCTCCTCCATCCACGTCTGGCCGGACCCCGGCTCCGGGGGAGCTCCAGCTTGAAGCGGCTGCCTCCCTCGGGGCCAGGCTCCACTTCCACCGATCCCCCGATCCGCTCCATCCCCCTCCGGACGATGGCCAGCCCTATCCCGGTCCCGGATCGCTTCACGTCGCCTTCCAGCCGTTCGAAGACCTTGAAGATGCGATCCCGCTGATCTTCCGCGACGCCGATGCCGTTGTCCTGGACCCAGGCTACGATCCGGTCACCATCCTTCAGCTCCTGCCAGCCGATTTTCACGTGGGGCTCCCGCTCCTCGGGCACGAACTTCACCGCGTTGGAGAGAAGGTTCGCCATGACCTGGACCAGCGTGGTGTGATGGGCCAGAACGCGGGGAAGGTCCTGGGCCACGTCGAGTGTGGCCCCCGCCTCCTCCAGATACCCTCCGACCTGCTCCAGGGCATCGTCAAGGACCTCCTTCAGATCCACTTCCTGGAGCTGCATCTCCTCGAAGCTCATGCGGCTGTAAGCCAGGAGGTCACGGATGAGGCCTTCGGACTGCTTTCCCGATTCGATGATTCGCCGGGCGAAATCCCTGGCCTGGGGAGGCAGAGAGCCGCCGTACTCCTGTAGAAGGGCGTGAGCAAACCCCTGCATGGTCCGAAGAGGAGCCCGGAGGTCGTGGGAAACGGAGTAGGCGAAGGCTTCGAGCTCCTCGTTGGCTCGTTGGAGCTCCGCGGCGAGGTTCAGCGCTTCCTGCTCACCCATTCTCAGCGCTTCCTCTGCCTCGATCCTCTCCAGGAAGGATGCCAGGGAGTTGGCCAGGCTCTCGCTCCACCGGACCAGCCGTTCCGGAATCTTCCGCTCTTCGGTATCGACCAGTGTGAGCACCCCCTGGACTCCGCCTGCCCCAATCAGGGGAAGCCCCAGGTAGCTGCGGATCTTCAGCCGGCGAAAGAAGTCCGCCTTGAATCGGGGGTGGCTCCGGGCATCTCCCTCCGCCACCGGCCGGCCCTCTTCGACAACCAGGCCCGAGAGGGTCTCGTGGAGGGGAATCTCCACCGGGTCTTCCGGGTCCAGATCCAGCCCCTCCCCGACGGTCGGGACCATGCAGTCGCGATCCGGGTCCAGCCGCTCGAGAAGAGCCATGGGAAACCCGGTGGCCCTGGCCACCTCGCCCAGGATCTCCGCGACGGCCTCATCCGGGTCGGACGCGTCCTGGGTGATCTCCGAGATCCGAAAGAGGGCGAAGAGCTCCTGGTTACGGGCCGACAGCTCCTGCTCCACACGTTTCCGGGGCGTGATGTCGCTGAGGAGACCGTCCACCCGGATGACGTTGCCCAGGGACGAGCGGCCGGGCTTGAGCTTGCAACGGACCCAGCGAATCTCACCGTCGGGTCGCCGGACCTGGTACTCGGATTCCACGGGAGCGTCGGATACCGAATCCTCCGGGATTCCCTCCCGCTCCTCGAATCCGGGGGGGCAGAGGTACTCCTTCCATCCCTCACCCGACTCCAGCAGCTTCTCGGGAGCCACGCCCAGGAGTCGCTCCACCCCCGGGGACACCTGAATGAGCCTCCGGCCGTCCCGGTCGATGGAGAAGAAGACCTCATCCAGGTTCTTGAAGAGAGCTTCCAATTCCCGGGTCTTGGTTGCCAGGTCGGCCCTGGTGAGGGCGGCTTGCTTCGCCTTTCGAACCCGTTCCTCGGCCACGGCCATCCTGACCTCCAGGAGCGCCATGTCCACGGGCTTGGCGACGTAGTCGTCGGCGCCGGCGTCCAGGACTGCCTTCAGGTCGGTGGCGGTCCCCTTGGACGTGACCACCACGATGTTGCAGGCCGTCCCCGGCGCCTGATGCTCCCTGATCCGGCGGCAGAGCTCCAGGCCGTCCATTCCCGGGAGGATCCAATCCAGGAGGACCAGGGGAGGGGCCTTCTCCTGGAAGGCGTCCCACCCCGTCTCCGCGTCCTCACACGCCGTGACCGTGTGGCCCCTGGAGCGGAGGAGCTCGGTGATGATCCATCGCTCCTCCGGATTGTCCTCTACGAGGAGGACGTGGAGACCTTCGGTTTCTGCCATGGCGATCGACGTTGGGGGCCGGGATGCTGGGGGCAGAAGCCGCCATCACCCCGGACGGCTTCTTCGTGAAAAAGAAGGCCCCCGGGGTGTGCTGTCCAGTCCCGGCGGGGGAGCAGGGTCAGGGTCGGTCTCCGACGCCCAGAGACCCGCCCCTCCGGAGCCTCGCCACCCGGGCCAGGGCCACCTCCGCTTCAAAGAAACCGTCGCCGCCCAGGTCCAGGGCCTCCTGGTAGGCCCTCCTGGCACCCTCCCAGTCGTAGCGGTCCTCGTGGGCAACGCCCCTGAAGAAGGCCGCGACGGCTTCGTCCCCGATCCCCGAGGGGGCGTACTCCGCGGTCGCCGTCCGGGGAATGGGGTCGGTCCATTCCGGTAAGCGTTCCAGCTCCCGGAGTGTGTCGAGGAGGCTGGCGGTGACGGCCCGGCTCACGGAGACGGGATCGGCCTCGAGAGACATCATTTGCCGGAAGGTCTCCACCACCTCTCCGGATTCGGTACGAATGAGCCGGAAGTCCAGAGCCGCAGAGTCCGGTCCGGCAGGGGCCCAGCTCCCGCTGAGCGTCAGGTCCGCTCCGGGAGAAACCCCCACCGGAGGTGCGCCGGGCGGGTCGGCCTCCCCTCGCCTCTCCCGTTCCGCTGCCAGGGTGAACCGCCGGCGTTCCACGAAATGGACGTCACGGCGCTGCAGAAGTTGAGCCGAAACCAGCTCCTGGATGCCCAGCCCCGGGGTCACGGGCGCCTCCAGCTTCCACGGATCGCCCAGGATGAGGATTTCCGAAACCGTGATGGCCGACGCTCCCGGAAGAGGATCGGGCCGGGGTCGGTACAGCCCGTCCCAGACCGATTCCGGGGTTTCGGAGACGCCCGACGCGGGTGGGACGGCCCCGGGGGTGGCACAGGCCGTGGCCACGACTCCCACGGCCGCCAGGAAGAGCAGACTGCCGACGCTGCGAGACGGCCGTGAGATGGGGCAGGCGATGGGTTCCGGGGGCTGACGCATGATAGATTCCTCCCCAGAGAAGAGGGGCAGCAGGATGATCCACTACATGAAGTTTACATGTGGGCCCGGGAATGGACCAACCTTCTTCCTCCCCGGCGTGGGAAGGAAGACCCTGTTGTGCGCCCCCTTTTCCCGAACACTCCGAGGTCCGAGCTTACTTTCGAAAGGATCCTGCATGAAACCCGATCCATCCCTCTTCAGTCTCTGGTGTGATGTGGCTGTTCGTTTCAAGGACGTGGACGTGGGGGGGCATGTCCATCATTCCGTGGCTCTGGTCTATTTCGAGGAGGCCCGGGCCCGGTACTGGAGCGAAGTCACGGGAAAGGAAGATGCCGACGAGGTGGACTTCATTCTGGCGGAGGCCCGGGTCCGCTACCATGCCCGTATCCTCTATCCCCAACGCCTGGCCGTGGGGGTGAGGGTGGCGAGTATCGGGAAAAAGCACTTCGTCATGGAGTATCTGGCCCGAGGGAGGAAAGGAGAAGACCTGGTGTCCGGAGAAACCACCCTGATCATGTATGACTACGAGGCCGGGAAGACCATGAGGATCGATCCGGAGCTCCGACAGGCCATTCAGGACCTGGAGAGCCGATCCGGATGATGGGGCTCGCTCCGTGACCCGGACAGGCTCGCGAAGGGGAGTGGGGAACGCTACCACGGAGAATTCTGTAATAGAAAGAGAAGGCAGAAGTACATAGAAAGCGGGTCGTGGGGTCGGGGAAGCCCGTGAGAGAAGGACTTTCGAGGTTGCTGTTGACCTTAACTCCGGACCCCGTATAGATTTTCCGACTTTGTCGGGGGAGTGCGCCGGTTTCCGGGGGGGCGCGCTTCCCGATTCCCGGGGGGCGAGTTCGCCCCCTGCCGGAAGGCCCGCGCAGGTGGGCGTCATCCCTCGGTGGTAGTCAGATGCACCAAATCCAGGGAGATTGAATCATGAAAGGACGGCTTGGGCTCTTGGCGGTGGTCGTGGCCAGCCTGGCAGTCATACCCCTCCTCCAGCCCGTCAACGTCGCCGGGCAGGAAGCAACTGCCCGCTTCCGGGTTCTCGTTCCGGAGTTTCAGGGACAGCCCGGAGCCGACCGTAAGTTCGGAGAGCGGTTGGCGGAGCAGTTGAGGGAACGTATCAACGACATGGCGACCCATCAGCCCATTCAGGAGCGGGAGCTCAGGGACGCCCTCCGGCAGTATGATCTTGACAAGGAGGATCTGGATTGCACCCGGGCTCGGCAGCTCGCCGGGCTCATCGATGCTCAGGTCGTCTTCTGCGGAACGTACACCCAGCAGGGCGACGACATCACCACACAGCTTCGCATGTTCAGCGCCGACGGGGCAGAATTCGAGCTCGAGCCCACCACCGTTCCCCGGCGGGGCGGGCAGCGCCAGGCAGCGGACCACTACTACCAGGCCCTGGAGCTCCAGTCCGAGCAGGCTCGCCGGGCCCAGTTCTGCGGCGACTATGCCAACAGTCAGAACTGGGAGGCTGCGCTGGACAACTGCAACCAGGCGATCCAGCTCAATCCGAACGCCACCGGTCCCCGGTATACCCGGGCCTCGGTGCTCCGGGAGGTGGACCGCTACGAGGAAGCCCTGGAGGAGTTCCTCGAGGTCCTGGAGCTGGATCCTCTCAACGAGGACGCCATGCAGAACGCCGGCTGGCTCTCGGCCATGTTGGGCAACGACGACGACGCCCGCATGTACTACAGCCAGTACCTGGAACTGAACCCCGCCAACGCCGCCATTCGGATGAACGTGGCCTACGAGCTGGCCCAGGCCGGCGACCCCGTGGGCGCCATGGAATTCATCGAGGAAGGCCTGGAGCTGGACCCGGAGAACGTGGACCTCCTGAAACAGCATGGGGGGTTCGCCTTTGCCGCCGGGGCCGAGGCCATGGTCGGCCAGGAGGAGATTCCCGTCGAGGCGGTGGAGTACTTCCGCAAGGCCCTGGACTCCTACGGGCAGGTCTATGCCATCGAGGGTGAGGAGATGGATGCGGGCCACCTTCGCCAGATGATCGTGGTCCACGTGCGGCTGGAGGAGTTCGACCAGGCGGCCGCTTTGGCCGAGCAGGCTCTCGAGACCCACTCCGACGAGGCCACGCTCTGGTCGGTGTACGCCGATGCCCTCCAGCGGGCCGGCAGGGTGGACGAGGCCATCGAGGCGCTGAACCGGGTGGCCGAGCTGGATCCCGAGGCCAACAACGTCAGGGTGCGTCAGGGGAATTGGCTCCTTCAGGCCGGCAGGGTCGATGAGGCCGTTCCGGTTCTGCAGGAAGCGGTGGCCAGGGGTGAGCAGACCGCCGATGCTGTCGCCAACATCATCTGGGCGAACGGAATCCAGGAGGGCGTCCAGAAGGAGGACTGGCCGCACGCAATGAAGGTCTTCCGACTGGCCAAGGAAATCGACATGTCGGAGGAGATGACCCAGCAGGTGAACTTCTGGCTGGGTTACGCCATCCTGAAGGTTGCCTCCGTCCGGCAGGAGCCAGGGACGCTGGAGACGGCTCAGCAGACTCTGCCCCGTTTCCAGGAAGCCTTGGGACTTCTGCAGTCCGCGGCGGGTTATGCCCAACGGGCGAACCAGGAGCAGAACAGGCAAAACCTCATCTCCAACGTGAACACCTACATCGAGATCCAGGAGGCCATCATCCGGCGAGGCCGGTAGAGACCTTCCGGAATCCTCCCTGGAGGAACGGCGCCGCGGGTGACGTCCCGCGGCGCCGTTTCCGATCCACCCCCTTCCGACCCGTCCCCGTCCCTCCTTCCGGCATTCCCTCCCTTCAGGCTCCCGACTCCCCCTTCGGAAGTGAGGTGGAGGAAAGTGGGTAGGCCCGAAAATTCCCGAAAATAAACCGAAAATCCCCCTGGCGCCGATCCTCGTGCTTTCCTCCAGAATGCCCGTGAATCAAGGCTGATTCACCCTTCGATCCATCCTCCTCCTCCTCCTGGAGAGCCGAAGGAAATTGGCAAAAAAAGCTCTTGCGCTCCCTTCTGCCGCGCCGTATCTTCCCACTTAGTACCATTCCATACCACTTCATTCCACTGAGTGCCACCACGGTGAGCGGATTTCTCGGCCGGTACGACTTCCAGATGGACGAGAAGGGGCGCGTGTCCCTTCCGGCCGCCTTCCGACGGGAGGCGGAGGGGGAGCGGTTCATCCTCCTCCAGTGGGAGAAGCCGTACCTCACCCTCTTTCCCGAGAGGGTGTGGCGGGAGGTCCAGGAGAGGCTGGTGGAGTACCGGCGAAGCGATCCCTCCTCGTGGAACCATGTCAGGGAGATCACCTCCAATGCCGTGGAGGTTTCCCCGGACAAGCAGGGCCGGATCCTCATTCCCGCCTGGCTTCAGGAAGCCGCGGGGCTGAAGAGCACCGTCCTCTTGAACGGGAATATCGACCGGGTGGAGATCTGGGATCCGGAGGAGTACCAGCAAGCGGTCCAGGAGAAGGCGGAGGGCTTCCAGCGCTTCGCCCACAAGATCTTCGGATGACCGCGGCTCCCTCCAAACGGGAGCCGTCGGCTCTTTCGGCCTGAGGGATCGGCCCGGTGACGGAGGAGCGGCAAGGGACGGGCTTCCACGAGCCGGTGATGGTGCAGGAAGTCCTGGAGGTCCTGGAAGAGTCCCGGGACGGGACCATCCTGGACGGCACGTTGGGAGGTGGTGGACATGCCGAGGCCATGCTGGAGCGCTGGCCCGGCTGTCGGGTCCTGGGGGTGGACCGGGATCCGGAGGCAGTGAGGGCCGCTGAGCGACGACTGGCTTCCCACAGGGACAGGATCCGCATTCTGCAAATGACTTTCGACCAGGCCATGAACGACGCCGAGATCCAGCGGGAGGGCCTCCACGGGGCGCTCCTGGATCTGGGCGTGTCGTCCCGGCAGTTGGATGCGGAGCGGCGGGGGTTCGCTTTTCGCCGGGGGGGAATGCTGGATATGCGGATGGAGGGCGAGGCCGGCGGCGCTACGGCGGCGGACCTCCTGAACGAGATTCCCGAGGAGGAGCTGGCCCGGATCTTTCGTGAGTACGGAGAGGAGCCCCGCTGGCGGCGGCTGGCCCGGGAAGTGGTGGGCCGGCGCCGGAATCGTCCATTCCGCACCAGTGACGATCTGGTGGCCGCTCTCTCCGGCGCTCTGGGCCGCAGTCCTTCCATGCGGGAGAAGGCCCGGGTCTTTCAGGCCCTGAGAATTGCCGTGAACCGTGAGCTCGACCTCCTCACCGAGACCCTCCCCGGGATCCGGGATGCCCTGACGCCCCACGGGGTGATGGCCGTCATCAGCTATCACTCCCTGGAAGATCGAATCGTGAAGAGGGCCTTCAGGGAGTGGAGCCGGGACTGTGTTTGTCCTCCTGGGCTCCCCATCTGCACGTGCAGGGGAAAGGCTCTCGGCGCCCCCCTCTTCTCGGGGCCGAGGAGGCCCGGGTCCGAGGAGGTGGAGAGAAACCCCCGGAGTCGGAGCGCCCTCCTGCGGGCCTGGAGGAGGGCCCCATGAGGCGCCTTGCCGGAACGAGCCTGGTGGCTCTGGCGGTGGCGGCCCTCCTGGCCGCTCTGAGCCTGGTGGCATGGAGACAGGCCCGGGCCCTGGAAACGCTGGAGGAGCTGGACGGGGTCCGGCGGGAGTTGGCTCTGGAGGAGGCCGAGCGGGGTGAGCTCCAGCGGCGGGTCCGCCATCTGGAGGGTCGCGGCTACGTGGTGGCCCGGGCCAGAGAGCTCATCGGGATGAGGATGCCGGGAGCTTCGGAGATCGTGATCCTGGCGGGAGGGGAATCATGACCTCGGCGACCTTCTCTCCCGTTCGTCATCGGGGTCGGCGGCGGGTTCTCCTGCTGGCGTGGCTCCTGGGGTGCCTTCTCGTCGTCGTCCGGGCCGGGATGGTTCAGCTCGTGCAGTCCGATCACTGGCAGGCCCAGGCCCGGAAGCAGCACCGGGAAGCCCTCCCGGTCCCGGCGGCCCGTGGCGCCGTCCTGGATCGAAACGGGAACCACCTGGCCGCGAGCCATGAGACGTTTCGAGTCGGCGTAGCGCCCCGGGAGCTTCCAGCCGACTCCCTGGAATCCGTCCTCACCCTCCTTCGTCGGGAGCTGAAGCTGAAGGACGAGACCCTTCGCTCCCTTCGCGACACCTCCCGGCCCTGGGTGGTGATTCCGGGGCGGTTCCCCGCCCCGGTGAGGGAACGGCTCAGGGGAACCCGGGGAGTTCACCTGGAGCGGGAGCTGGAGCGCTTCTATCCCCAGCCGGAGCTCGCCAGAGGGGTGCTGGGTGTGGTCCTGGACGGCGAGGGAAGGGGGGGAGTGGAGGAGAGCTTCGACGATCACCTCCGCGGGGAGCCCGGCCAGGAGATTCAGGCCCGGGACAGTGAGGGGAATCCGATTCCGGGGCAGTCCTACCTCACCCGGGCTCCGGTGCCCGGCGGCGACGTCATCCTCACGCTGGACCGGGATCTGCAGGAGATCAGCCATGAGGCGCTGACCTCGGCCATGGAAGAAACCGGCGCCAGGGGAGGGGATCTCATCATCGCCGACCCCGGGTCCGGGGAGATTCTCTCCCTGGTGTCGATTCGGGAAGGACACATGGGCGCCCTTTCGGCCATCAACGCTCCTTACGAGCCGGGATCCACCCTCAAGCCCTTTACCGTGGCCGGAATCCTGGACTACGGCGTGGGCAGCCTGGCCGACAGCGTGGACGGAGAAGGGGGACGGTGGATGGTCCAAGGCCGGTCCCTCACCGACACCCACTCCCACGAGGACATGACGCTTGCCGACGCCCTCAGGGTTTCCTCCAACATCGGGGTGGCCAGGGCCGCACAGGATCTCTCTCCGGCGCAGCAGTACCAGCTCCTGCGGGACTTCGGCTTCGGCTCTCCCACAGGCCTCGAGATTCCCGGAGAAGCGGCCGGGACGCTCAGGAAGCCGAAGGATTGGTCCCTCCAGTCCCCCGCCTCTCTCGCCATCGGGTACGAGATCTCCGTTACCCCCATGCAGATGACCATGGCTTACGCGGCCCTGGCCAACGGGGGGAAGCTCCTGGAGCCCCGCCTGGTGAAGGAGGTCCGGGCCCCGTCGGGAGAGGTGACCTACCGGGCCGAGCCCAGGACGGTCCGGCAGGTGATCCCCTCCCGCATCGCCAGAGATGTCTCCCGGGTGTTGGTGGACGTGGTGGAAGACGGCACGGGCACCCGGGCCCAGCTCGCCACCTTCACCGTGGCGGGAAAGAGCGGAACCAGCCGGGCCTACCTCCAGGGTGGATACCAGCGGGGAGCGTACTTCTCCTCCTTCGTCTGCTTCTTCCCGGTGGAAGATCCCCAGCTGGTCGTGTACGTGAAGCTGGAGCGGCCGGAGGGCGCCTACTACGGTGGCGCCACCGCCGCTCCTGTAACCCGGGCGACCCTCGAGGCGGTCCTCGCGGGCCGAAGGGCGCCCATCGACCGGGAAGCTCTGGCTTCCCTGACCCGGCGGCAGCCGAGGACCTCTCCTACTTCGGGGGCTCAACTCACCTCCTTATCCCCTTCCTCTACCCCACCTGTCCGTACGCCCCGGACCCTCACATCGCCGGAGACGGGCGCGGTCGTCCCCGACGTCTCCGGCTGGGCTCCTCGGCCTGCCGTCCGCCGGCTCCACGCGCACGGGTTCCGGGTCCTCCTGGAGGTCCCGGGTCCCGTCGTGGGAACCGACCCTGCACCGGGCACGCCCCTCCTCCCGGGGGACACGGTCCGGATCCTCACCCGGGGGCTGGGCGATGGCTGATATCCGCCTCTCCCTGGAAGAGCTGGCCCGGCGCCTCATGGACGCCGGTCTCGTCCAGGGGCTCCTCGAGGTCCAGGACGTGACCCTCACCGGCGTGGCCCAGGATTCCAGGAAGGTCCGGCCCGGAGACCTCTTCCTGGCCTGGAAGGGCGTTTCCCACGATGCCCACGCCTTCCTCTCCCGGGCCGCCGAGGCCGGGGCCGTGGCCGCGGTGGTGGAGCGGCTCGTTCCGGATGTGTCCATCCCCCAGCTCCAGGTGCATGACGGGCGCCTGGCGGCCGCCGTGGCCGCCGATGCGGTCCTGGGCTCGCCCTGGACGGAGCTCTTCCTCACGGGGATCACGGGAACCAACGGAAAGACCACCACAGCCGTCCTGGGCCGACACCTCCTGGGCGCCCGTGGACCCGCCCGTTCGGTGGGCACCCTGGGGCTGGTGCAGGAGGACGGCTCGGTTCGCCCCGAGACCGAGGGCCTCACCACTCCGGGTCCTGTCCAACTGACCGGGTGGATCCGGGAGATGGCCGACGACGGTGTGGCCTTCGCCACCCTGGAAGCCTCCTCCCACGCACTGGAGCAGCGGCGCCTGGACGGCCTCCGCTTCGACTGCGCCGTCTTCACGACGCTGGGCAGGGACCACCTGGATTATCATGCGGACTTCGAGGTCTACCGTGCCGCCAAGGCCCGGCTCCTGGAGCTCCTGAAGCCCGGCGGGTGGGCTGTGGTCCGTCGCGATGAGGAGGGCTGGCAAACCCTGGACGTCCCCCGGGACCGGACGCTGACCTTCGGAATCGGCGCCGGAGACCGGGACGGGCCCGCCGGAGGGCTCCGGGGCGCCGTGCATGTCCGTGCCACCGGCGTCGAGCTTCGGCCCGACGGTTCTTCCTTCCGTCTTTCGGACGGTGAGGAAGAGGTCCGGGTGATCCTCCCGTTCCTGGGGCGGTTCAACGTGGAGAACGCCCTGGCGGCGGCCGCCGTGGCCCGGGCTGGGGGTCTTCCCCTCCGGGACATCGCCGAGGGTCTCACGGCAGCCCCCCAGATTCCCGGACGTCTCCAGAGGGTAGTGGACGAACCCTTCACCGTGCTCATCGACTTCGCCCACACCCCCGACGCCCTGGAGGGGGTCCTGAGCACCCTCCAGCCCATCGTCGAGGGACGCCTCATGGTTCTGTTCGGCGCCGGCGGCGACAGGGATCGGGGGAAGCGGCCCGAGATGGCCGAGGTCGTGGCCCGGTTCGCCGACCTGGCCATCGTCACCTCGGACAATCCCCGCACCGAGGATCCCGACGCCATCATCGATGATGTCCTTCCCGGGCTGGGAGACGCCCCCTTCCTCCGCGTGACCGACCGGAGGGAGGCCATGGCGGCTGCCCTGGAGGAGGCGAACCCCGGGGATCTCCTTCTGTTGGCCGGGAAAGGCCACGAGACCTACCAGGTGCTGGGGACCGAAAAGCACCCCTTCGACGAGGCGTCCATCGTCCTGGAGCTTCTGGAGGAGATGGGCCGGGAGGAGGCGTCATGAGCTTCCCCTGGGCTGATCTCGACGTGCGCCGGGCCCTGGGAATGAACCCGGACCGGGCCGACCCGGAGCTGGTTTTTTCGGGGGTTTGCACCGATTCCCGGAAGCTTGAGGAAGGGTGTCTGTTCGTGGCCCTCCGCGGGGAGCGCTTCGACGCCCACGACTTCGTGGCCGAGGCTCTGTCCCGGGGCGCCGCAGGGGCGGTGGTCTCCCGAAAGGTGAAGCCGAAAGTGGAGCCGGAGGATTCCACCCGCCTCTACCCCGTGGACGACACCCTCGCGGCCCTGGGAGCTCTGGCGAACCACCGTCGCAGGGCTCTGAATGCCCGGGTGGTGGGGATCACCGGGTCCTCGGGGAAGACCACCACCAAGGATCTCCTGACGGCGGCCCTGGAGGGGAGTATCCGGGTCCACGCCACCGAGGGAAATCTGAACAACCGCATCGGGCTGCCCCTGACCATCCTCCATGCCCCCCGGGATGCCGAGCTCCTGGTGGTGGAGATGGGAACGAACGAGCCCGGCGAGATCGGGATTCTCACGGGCGTGGCGGAGCCGGACCTGGGGGTCATCACCACGGTGAGCGCATCCCATCTGGAGAAGCTCGGGTCCCTGGAAGGGGTCCTGGACGAGAAGCTGGACCTCCTCCGGGGGCTTTCCGAGGATGCCCCGGCTGTGGTGGGAGACGAGCCTGGCGGCCTGGCGGCCCGGGCCCGGGAGCTCGTGTCCGACCTCCGGGTGACGGGGCTTTCCCGGGAAGCCGACGAGGAGCTGCGTCCCCGGGACGTGGAGGTGGGGCCCCGGGGATGCTTCCGCTTTCAGTGGAAGGGGGAGGATGTGTGGATGGGGATGCCCGGTCGGCACTCGGTGCAGAACGCCCTGGTGGCCCTGGCCGTGGCCGATGCCCTGGGCGTGGAGCCCGCGGAGGCCGTCCGGCGGGTGGGACGGGTGGAGGCCCGGGGGATGAGGAGCGAGATCCGGATGCTGGGCGGCCTCACCCTGGTGGTGGATTGCTACAACGCCAACCCCCAGAGCGTGGCCGCCGCCCTGGATCTCCTGGAGACGATCCAGGAGTTGGGTCCCAGGGTGGCCGTCCTGGGCAGCATGCTGGAGCTGGGCGAGGACCGTATGCGCCTGCACAGGGAGACTCTCCGCACCGCCCTGGCCCGCCCCCTGGATCTGCTGGTGGTCACGGGGCTCTTTGCCGAAGCGGCCGAAGATCTGGATACCGGCGCCCGGGGACCCGAGCTGGTGGTGGCCCCCACCCTCGAGGCAGCGGGCGAGGTCCTGGCCCGTCGTCTCGGGGGCTCCGAGGTGGTCCTCCTGAAGGCTTCCCGGGGGGTGGCCATGGAGGGATTGATTCCGGCCCTGGAGGATCGGTTCCAGGCCGAGGTCCAGGGGAGTGCCCGGTGCGCCGTTCCCGGTGGGGAAGGGGAGGCCTGAGCATGTTCTACCATCTCCTGCCCCAGTTTGCCGACGTCCACATCGTCTTCAATCTCTTCATCTACCTGACCTTCCGCGCGGCCGGGGCCCTGGTGACCTCGCTGGTCCTGGCGTTCTTCCTCGGGCCGCTGGTGTTCCGGTGGCTGGGCCGGCTGAAGGTGGGACAGGTGGTGAGGAGCGTGGGGCCCGAATCCCACCTGGCCAAGGCCGGCACCCCCACTATGGGCGGCGTGCTCATCATCATGGCCGCGGTGATCTCCACCCTTCTCTGGGCCGACCTCGCGAACCGGTACACGGTCCTTGCCCTCCTGGCCTTCGTCTGGATGGGCGCCATCGGCTTCCTGGACGACTACCTGAAGGTGGTGCATGGGAAGAGCCGGGGGCTGGTAGCCCGATACAAGATGGCGGGCCAGGTGAGCTTCGGGCTGGCGCTGGGGCTCTTCCTGGTCCTCCAGTCCTTCTGGCCGGTGCCCCCCAACTGGACCATGGTCCCCTTCTTTGCCGACTGGGTGGCCGTCTTCTGGATTCCGGCCTACGTCCTCTTCGTCCCGGTGGTGGTGGCGGGGACGTCCAACGCGGTGAACCTCACCGACGGGCTGGACGGTCTGGCGGCGGGTCTCAGCGCCATCGCCGCGGTGGTCTTCGGCATCTTCGCCTACGTCATCGGCCGGGTGGATACGTCGGCCTACCTGGGGCTGTTCTACCTCCCCGGGGCCGGGGAGCTGGCCATCTTCGCCATGGCCATGGCCGGGGCGGCCGCGGGCTTTCTCTGGTACAACGCGCACCCGGCTTCGGTCTTCATGGGAGACACGGGATCCCTCGCCCTGGGAGGAGCCCTGGCCGTCATGGCTATCCTCCTCAAGACCGAGTTCCTCCTGGTCATCGTCGGAGGCGTGTTCGTCGTGGAGGCGGCCTCGGTCATCATCCAGATCTCCTGGTTCAAGTACACCCGGAAGAAGCACGGCGAGGGACGCCGGGTTTTTCGCATGGCTCCCATCCATCACCACTTCGAGAAGCTGGGATGGGCCGAAAGCAAGGTCGTGATCCGGTTTTGGATCCTGGGAATCCTCTTCGCCATGATCGGCTTTTCAACGCTGAAGATCCGATGAGGCGAGGAGGAACCTCGAACAACGGGGCGCCCGCAGGGGCCCTCGGAGCGGCGGATGAAGGAATTGGACGGACAGACCATTTCGATCCTCGGCCTCGGTGCCAGCGGAGCGGCCGCAGCCCGCTTGGCCCTGGCCAAAGGAGGAGACGTCTATGTCTCGGATTGGCGTACTGAATCCTCAGTTGCAGCTCGTGGAGACGAGCTCCAGGCACTGGGGGCCCGAGTTGAACTCGGAAATCACTCCATGGAGCGACTGGCCGCGGCGGACGCCGTGGTGGTCAGTCCTGGAATCCCCCCGGACGCTCCGGTGCTCCGGGCCCTCGGTGCTCGTGGGCTCGGATGGGTATCCGAGCCTGAATTCGCCTTTCGGTTCCTCCATGGTTCACTGATTGCCGTGACCGGAACGAACGGGAAGACCACGACGGCGGCCCTCACGGCCCATCTCCTCCGGGAATCCGGCAGGGAGGTCGGGCTGGGAGGGAACATCGGTGCCGCCTTCGGACCCCCGGTTTCGGAGCTGGCGCTCCTGGAGCCGGCCCCGGAGTGGTTCGTCGTGGAGGTCTCCTCGTTCCAGTTGGCGGACGTCGTGGACTTCTCCCCGGATATCGGCGTCGTGACGAACCTGGCGCCGGACCACCTGGACCGGTATCCGGATCTGGATGCCTACTACGCCGACAAGGCCCGGCTCTTTGCCAACGCCACCCCCGGGTCCCGCTGGGTCCTCAACGGGGATCAGCCGGAGGTGGAGGCCCTGGCCGGGGATGCTCCGGGGAAGCGCTTCCGGTTCAGCCTGACGAGCCACCGGGACGCCGACGCCTTCGTGGAGGGGGGAGAGCTCCGGATCCGAACACCGGGGAAGGGCACGGGCCCCGAGCGTCTCCTCTCCACCGGGGAATTGCCCCTCCTGGGCCGCCACAACGTGGGCAACAGCCTGGCTGCGGCCCTGACAGCCTCTCTGGCCGGCGTGCCCCACCCTGCCCTGACCCACGGCCTTGCCGGCTTCGAACCCCTTCCCCATCGACTGGAGCCCGTGGGATCTGCCCGGGGCCTGGTCTGGATCAACGACTCCAAGGCCACCAACGTGGCGGCTACGGCCGGGGCCCTGGAGAGCCTGGCCGGCCCCCTGGTCCTCCTCCTCGGGGGAAAGGACAAGGGGGAGGAGTTGGCCCCCCTGCGGCGCGCTCTCCACGCCGGGGTCCGGCACGTGGTCGTCTACGGGGCGGCCCGGCGGCGCCTGGCACGTGAGTTGGATGGACCCGTCTCCCTGGAGATCGTGGATGGGTCCTTCGAGGATGCCGTGGAGGCCGGGGTCGGCGTCGCCGAGGCCGGAGACATCCTCCTCCTCTCCCCGGCCTGCTCCTCCTTCGACATGTTCGAGGACTACGAGGTCCGGGGTCGTCGCTTTGCCGCCATGGCGGGAGGGGAGGCGTAGGATGGCCCGCCGACCCCTGAACGTGGCACCGGTGGGGCCCACCACCCTCCCCGACACCGGGTTGGGTCGGGGGTGGGAGCCCGCCCTCCTCATGGGGGTGGCCCTCCTCCTCTTCGCCTTCGGCCTGGTGACCCTCTACAGCGCCTCCACCTTCCTGGCCCACAAGGCCGGGGTCCCGGACTACTACTGGGTGGTTCGCCAGGCTACCGGTGGGGCCCTGGCCCTGGGCGTCATGGTCGTGTGCTCCCGGATCCCCTACCGGTGGTGGCAGTCCCTGGCCTGGCCCCTGGTGGTGGTGAGCTGGGTCCTCCTCATGATCCTCATCCTTCCCGGAACCGAGGCCATCGCCCCGCGGATCAACGGGGCCCGGCGCTGGCTCCGCATCGGGGTCACCTTCCAGCCCTCGGAGCTGGCCAAGATGGCCCTCATCATCTGGACGGCGGCTCTTGCGGTGAAGAAGCAGCCCCATTTCAAGAGTCTGAGGAAAGGGCTCATGCCCTTCCTGGTGATCTGGGCCGCCGTCCTCCTCCCCATCATGGCGGAGCCCGACTTCTCCACGGCGTGCCTCATCGGCCTCCTGGTGGCCGTCGTGGTCTTCGCCGCCGGCGGGCGCATCGGCCACTTCCTCTTTCTGGGGCTCTTCGTGGTGCCCGCGGGCCTGATGCAGGTGGCGGCGGGATTCCGGCTGGAGCGGATGAAGGTCTTCTTCAACCCAGAGCTGGATCCCACCGGGTCCGGGTACCAGGTGACCCAGTCCCTGGTGGCCATCGGCTCCGGTGGGGTGACGGGGGTGGGCTTCGGCGAGGGCCGACAGAAGTTCGGCTTCCTTCCCGAGCCCCACAACGACTTCATCTTCGCCATGATCGGCGAGGAGTGGGGGCTCATGGGGATCCTCCTGTTGGTGGGCCTCTACGCGACCCTCATCCTGGTGGGGTTCCGGATCGCCCAGAGGGCTCCGGATCTTTTCGGGGAGCTCCTGGCCGTGGGGTTCACGAGCCTCGTGGCTCTGCATGCCATCCTCCACATGAGCGTGGGGCTGGGACTGGTGCCGGCTACCGGCCTGGCGCTGCCCCTCGTTTCCTACGGACGCTCCAATCTCCTGGCGACTATGGCGGCCCTGGGCATCCTCATGGCCGTAGCCCGGGCGGAGCCGGGCAAGGGTGCGGGCCATGACTAGGGGCGACCCCGGCACCACCGTGGCGATCTTCTCCGGCGGGGGAACCGGAGGGCACCTCTATCCGGCCCTGGCCCTTGCCGAGGCCCTCGCGTCCCTGAGGCCCGACGTGAGCCCCTTCTTCGTGGGGGCCGGGAGAGGCCTGGAGGCCCGGGTCCTTCCCGGGCGGGGGATCCCCCACCACCTCCTCCCGGTGCGGGGGTTCAGGAGGGGGACCTTCTGGGGGAACCTGGCGGTTCTCGGGGACCTGGTTCGCTCCCTCATCTCCACGGGCCGGGTCTTCACCCGCCTACGGCCCGGCGTCGTGGTGGTGACGGGGGGCTATGCCGGGGGGCCGGCGGGGATCATGGCCGGGCTCATGGGCATCCCGTTGGCCCTCCAGGAGCAGAACGCCTTCCCTGGAGTCACCACGCGGGTTCTCAGCCGCTGGTCCAGGGAAGTTCATCTGGCCTTCCCGGAAGCCAGGGAGCATCTGCCGGCCCGGGTCCGGCCCAGGGCCAGAATCACCGGGAATCCCATTCGCACCCCCGGAGACGAGACCACGGCCCACGCCCGGACCCACTTCGGTCTGGATCCCGAGGCCCGGGTGGTCCTGATTACCGGTGGCAGCCAGGGCGCGGCGGCGCTGAACCGGGCCGTCCTGGAAGCTGTGGAGAGGGTGGAGTCCAACGTGGACGTCCTGCCCCCCGGCGCCTGCCTCCTCTGGATCACCGGCCCGAAGAACCTGGCCGGGGTGGAAGCGGGGTTGGAGCGCTTCGGCAGCCCCGGGTGGGTCAGGACGCTGGGCTACACCGACGAGATGCCCCTGGCCCTCCGGGCCGCGGAGCTGGCGGTGAGCCGGGCCGGGGCCATGACGACGTCGGAGCTCCTGGCCTGGGGCGTCCCCTCCATTCTGGTCCCCCTCCCTACGGCAGCAGGGGACCACCAGCGACACAATGCCCGGAGCCTGGAGGAAGCCGGAGCAGCTCTCCACCTGGCCGAGTCCGGGCTCACCGGCAGGGTCCTCTGGGAGCGGGTGGTGAGCCTCCTGACGGATCGGGCCAGGCTCCAATCCATGCGGGAAGCCGCCCTGGAGCGGGGCCGCCCCGAGGCCACGGCCACCATCGCCGGATCCCTGGCCCGGCTCCTCTCCCGGGGAAGGGAGGCCGCGTGATGAGCTCCACCTCCCCCCTCCATGCCACCGAGGGCACGGTGCACTTCATGGGCGTCGCCGGGGCCGGGATGATCGCCCTGGCCGAGCTCCTTCTCCGGAGCGGAAGAAGCGTCACGGGATGCGACCTGCGCCCCGACTCGGCGGCCCGGGCCCTCCAGACCGTGGGGGGCACCGTCCAGCAGGGCCACGACCCCGACCACGTCGAGGACGCCTCGGTCCTGGTGGTCACGGCCGCCGTCCCCGATGACCACCCGGAGATCCTCAGGGCCCGGGAGCTGGGAATCCCGGTCCTCAAGCGGGCCGAGGCCCTGGGTGAGTGGGTGAACCAGGGTCGGGTGGTGGCGGTGGCGGGAAGCCACGGAAAGACCACCACCACGGCCATGGCCACCGAGATCCTCGCAGCCGCGGGAATGGATCCCACGGGCTTCGTGGGGGGACGGGTCACGGCCTGGGAATCCAACCTCAGGTACGGCGGAGGAGACCTCTTCGTGGTGGAAGCCGACGAATATGACCGGTCCTTTCACCACCTCCGCCCCCACGTCGCGGTGGTGACGAGCATCGAGGCGGACCATCTGGACATCTACGGAGACCTGGAGGGTGTCTACGAGGGGTTCCGGACCTTCCTGGACGGTCTCTCTCCCGGGGGATGGGTGGCCGTCTGCGGCGACGATCACGGTGCCGCCCGCGTCCTTCCCGGCCTCGGCTCCAGGGCTTCGACGTACGGCCTGAAGCCGGGAGCCCGGATCCGGGCCGTGGATCCCCGCCCCGACAACGGGGGCACCCGCTTCCTCATCCAGGAGGAGGGGGAGCCCAGGGGTGAGCTGACGCTGGGAGTCCCGGGAGAGCACAACGTCCTGAACGCCCTGGGGGCCGCTCAGGCAGCCCGCTTCCTGGGCGTGGGGTGGGATGCCATCAAGGACGGTCTCAGGACCTTCCAGGGAGTGGGGCGCCGCTTCCAGGTGCTGGGAGAGGTGGCCGGAGTCACCGTGGTGGATGACTACGCCCACCATCCCACGGAGGTGCGCTTCACCCTTGCTGCGGCACGGGCCCGTTTTCCGGGCCGCCGCATCGTAGCCGTGTTCCAGCCCCACCTCTATTCCAGGACCCGGGACTTCGCCGCGGAGTTCGGCCACGCTCTGGCCGCCGCGGACGAGGTGTGGATCACCGACGTCTACCCCGCCAGGGAAGAGCCCATCCCCGGCATATCCGGTGTTCTGGTGGCCCAGGCCGCCCTGGATGCCGGGGCCACCCACGTGTTCTTCCATCCGGAGCTCTTCGAGCTTCCCGGGAAGCTCCAGCCGGATCTTCGCCCGGGAGACGTGTGCATCACCATGGGAGCCGGGTCCATCGAGTTCCTGGGCCCGGACCTCCTCACGGCGTTGGCCCGGGGCGAGGGCGGGGAGGGGGGCGGGAGATGAAGAAGTGGCTCATGTTCCTTTTGGCCACCTCCGTGGCCGCAGCCCTGGCGGCGGGTATGTCCCGGGCCCCCGAAGCTCTCCGTCGCCTGGAGGTCTTCCGGGTCACGGACGTGGACTTCGGCGCAGGCCGCTACCTCACCCGGGCCGAGGCCCTCGAGACCCTCGCCCTCCGTCCCGACGCCAACGTCTGGGACGACCGGGAAGTCCTGGAAGCCCGGCTCAGAGACCATCCGCTGGTGCGAGATGCCCGGGTCCGGCGCCGCTTCCCCGGAACCCTCCTGCTGGAGATCGAGGAAGAGGAGCCCGTGGCCCTGTATCCGAATCCCACGCTGGAGCCCATCGACGGGGCGGGCCGGATTCTCCCCATCGACCCCGCGGCCCACCGCCTGGACCTGCCCCTCATCGCCATGGCTCCCGGGGAGGATCGTGAAGGCCTCACCCCCGGCCAGCGCCGGCTCCTGGCCGAGGAGATCACCCGCATCGGGGCGGGAGAGCCCCGGTTCCTGGCCCGGATCTCGGAGATCACCCTGGAGGGGAGGGAGGAACTCCGGGCAAGCGTCTGGGATCCCCCCCTCACCCTTCATTTCCGCCCTGGACTATCCAGTCGGCGCATCCGTGAAGCCCTGAGGGTTCTGGAGGACGCGGGGACCCGATTCCAGGATGCCCGGGTGGTGGACCTGGACCTCCGGTACGACGACCAGGTCGTCGTCCGGGTGAACCGGGTCGAAGGGGAGTGACCATGCGTGCCAACCTGATTGCAGCGCTCGACATCGGAACCACCAAGACCTGTGCGGTCATCGGCGAGCTTTCCGGAGAAATCCAGAAGAGGCCCGGCCTGAAGGTTCTTGGGGTGGGGCAGGCGAGGACCTCCGGCATGCGCCGGGAGGTGGTGACGCATATCGAGGAGACCACGGAGTCCATCAGGAAGGCCATGAAGGAAGCCGAGCTCATGGCCGGAGCCAAAGTGGACCGGGTCTATACGGGGATCGCCGGTGAACACATTCAGGCTTTCTCGTCGGTGGGGGTCGTGGCGGTGGGGGGAGAAGAAGTCCTGACTCCCGACGTGGAGCGGGTCCACGAAGTGGCGCGGGCCGTGGCCCTGCCCCCGGACCGGGAGCTCCTGCACGCCATCCCCCAGGAATACACGGTGGATCACCAGGGTGGAATCAAGGATCCCGTGGGGATGGCCGGAACCCGCCTGGAGGCCGAGGTCTACCTGGTCACTTCCGCCTCGGCCTCCACCACGAACATCCGAAAGGCGGTTTCCCGGGCCGGGTACCGCATCCAGGAGCTGGTTCTGGAGCCTCTGGCCTCGGCCCGGTCGGTCCTCACCGAGGACGAGAAGGAGGTGGGCGTGGCCATGGTGGAGATGGGGGGAGGCACCACCGGCCTGGCCGTCTACTACGAAGGCAAGATCCGGCACCTGGCCATCCTCCCCTTCGGCGGCCTGACGGTGACCAACGACCTGGTCAAAGGTCTGTCCATCCCCTTTGCCGAGGCCCGGAAGGCCAAGGAGCAATTCGGCGCGGCCTTCGCGCAGATGGTGGATCCTCAGGAGACCGTGGAGCTCCCCGGACCCTCCCCCGACCAGCGGCGCCATGTGGCCCGGGAGCTCATCGCCCACATCGTGGAGCAGCGCCTGGACGAGATGTTCGGCCTCGTGCAGGAGGAGCTGGAGCGGGCGGAAGTCCTGGACAAGCTGGGGGCCGGAATCGTCCTCACGGGCGGGTCCACCGCCATCCACGGAATCGTGGAACTGGCCCAACAGGTTTTTGCTGCCCCGGTAAGGGCCGGGAAGCCCGAAGAGGGGCTCACCGGGCTGGCCGATTCCGTTGCACTGCCCCGCTTCACCACGGTGGCGGGGCTGGCCCTCTACGGCGCCGACCGGTTCAAGGAGACCGGCGAGGGCGCCAGCACCCTGGCCTCGGGCCTGTTCGCGAAGCTCATGGCCTGGCTCAAGGAATTCTTCTGATGGCTCGGATGAGAGGGTCCGACGCCGTCGGTGCACGATTGCAGTCGTTTTTCACAACAATGGTGTCTGCTCACACCACGTCCCGGAGGTAGGAAATGGTACGGTTCGAATTCGAGGAAGCCCCCGTGCGGAACGCCCGCATGAAGGTCATCGGCGTCGGGGGAGCCGGTGGAAACGCCGTCAACCGCATGATCGACGAGGACCTGGAGGGAGTGGAGTTCATCTCCGCCAACACCGACGCCCAGGTCCTGAAGAGCTCACGCGCCCAGTCTACCATCCAGCTCGGGAAGAAGCTGACCCGGGGCCTGGGCGCCGGCGCCCGCCCCGAAATCGGCCGCCAGGCCCTCCACGAAAGCCAGGACGAGGTGCGGAAGGCCCTGGACGGGTCGGACCTGGTGTTCATCACTGCCGGAATGGGGGGTGGAACCGGAACCGGGGCCGCACCCATCGTGGGGGAGGTCGCCCGGGAGCTGGGCGCCCTCACCATCGGCATCGTGACCCGCCCCTTCTCCTTCGAGGGAAAGAAGCGGATGCGCCAGGCCGAACAGGGGCTGGCCGAGCTGCGCCGGACCGTGGACACCATGATCGTGGTTCCCAACGACCGGCTCCTGAGCGTGGTGGGGAAGGGAACCTCCTTCAAGGATGCCCTGAAAAAAGCCGAT
This sequence comes from uncultured Gemmatimonadaceae bacterium, assembly GCA_964464555.1. GTDB lineage: Bacteria > Gemmatimonadota > Gemmatimonadetes > Longimicrobiales > Gaopeijiaceae > CAYXGM01. The sequence goes on from CAYXGM010000048.1 coordinate 29,528, forward strand.
GAGGTCCTCCTTCATGCAACCCAGGGCATCAGTGACCTCATCAGAGTGAGTGGCGAGGTGAACGTGGACTTCGCCGACGTGAGGACCATCATGGCCTGCCGGGGGCCGGCGCTCATGGGCTCGGGCTTCGGCGAAGGGGACACCCGGGCTCAGGAAGCTGCCCAGGAAGCCATTTCGTCGCCCCTCCTGGACGATGTCTCCATCCATGGAGCGAAGGGCGTCCTCATCAACATCACCGGGGGAATGGACCTCGCCATTGACGAGGTATCCGAGATCTCTAGCATTATCCAGGAAGAGGCGGGAGACGACGCCGAGATCATCTTCGGTGCGGTGCACGATCCCTCCCTGGAGGGCAAGGTCCGGGTTACCGTCATTGCCACCGGATTCGACCGCTCCGCATCCGACGAGGAAGACGTGATCCGTCCCGAGTTCAACCGGCCGGCCCAGCCCAGGCCGCAGGCTCAGCCACAGCCCCAGCAGGTGCAGCGGGCCGCGCAGGGTGGCGGGGAACCCGTGGAGCTTCCCCTCCCCCGGTTTCCGGAGCGGGTGGTGAACAGCGAACAGATCCGGGAGCTGGACATCCCGACCTTCATCCGGCGGCAAATGGACTAGCCCCTGGCCGGCGGTGAATCAGGAGCTGAATGAAACGGTCGATCCTGTCATCCCTATGGGCCCTTCCGACTTCGGTTGGAGTGCTGGGCCTGGCCCTCTTCCTGGGCCAGTGTGCCTTTTCCGGGATCCCGGAGGTGGGCCCCCTGGATCCCATCATCGCCGCTCCCGCCGAGCGGTTGGAGATGGTGGAGCTCCGGGCGGGTTGGACCCTCGGGGGCGTCCTCCAGGACGCATCGGTGGGATGGTCGGATCAGAATGCTCTCCTCCTGGCCTTCCGCGAGCAGGCGGACCCCAGGAGAATGCGGGACGGAACCCGAATTACCCTCCGGTGGGTTCCGGACGAGGATCAGCTCCGGGGCGTGGATGTGACCCTGGACCGGGACGAATCGGTTCGCCTTCGCCGGGACGAGGCGGGCTGGGCCTCGGAGCTGGTCCACACCCCTGTGACGGTGGACACCGTTTACGCTTCGGGGGTCGTCGAGGGCGCGCTCTGGAACTCCGTCATCAATGACGAGGAGCTGGCCCACGTTTCAGCTCCGAACCGGGCCTGGATGGTGGGATGGCTGGACCAGGTCTTTCAGTGGCAACTGGATTTCTCGCGGCAGGTGCGCAACGGAGACACGTATCGCTTCGTGGCGGAGCGGCAGGTCCGGCCCGACGGGAGCATGCGTGACGGCCATCTCCTGGCCGCGGAGTACGTGAACGAAGGGAAGCCCTACCGGGCCATCTGGTTCGATCCCAACGGGGACGGGGACGGGACGTTCTACGACGAGTTGGGCAAGTCGGTGCGCCGGGCCTTCCTCACCAAACCCATTCCTCTGAGTCGGATCACGTCCAGGTTCTCCCTGGCCCGGCGGCACCCCATCCTCAACACGGTTCGGGCCCATCGGGGCGTGGATTTCGCCGCCAATACCGGAACCCCGGTCATGGCCACCGGAGACGGCGTGGTCATCGCGGCGGGACGGCGGGGGGACTATGGGAATCTCATCGAGATCCGGCACCCCAACGGCTGGATCACCCGCTACGGGCACCTGAGCCGCTTCGCCTCCGGCATCCGGGCCGGCACCCGGGTCCGCCAGAGCCAGATCATCGGCTACGTGGGATCCACGGGGCTGTCCACCGGGCCCCACCTCCACTACGAGATGAGGAGGGGC
>CAYXGM010000049.1:0-31092 GCA_964464555.1 uncultured Gemmatimonadaceae bacterium
GGGAGGGAGGAGGCGCAGGAGGTCCGGAGCCGCGGTCCTCAGCAGCGGGGCGGCTTGCCCCAGAGCGGCCCAGAGAGCTGCGCCCACCGCCAGTACTGCGGCCAGGGGTGATACCCACACGGTCCATCGCCGCCGGGCCCTCTTCTTGATCCGGGCTTTGATGGCGTGGACTTCCAGCGTCCCCAGGGCGAAGGAGAGCCACCAGACGCCGGCGGCCAGCCAGGCCCGGAGAGGATCCCCTCCTGAAAGGCCCGCCAGGGGCAGCACCAGGGTGCTGAAGGCCGTGAGAGCCAGGAACTCCCCGGACAGGGTCTTCTGCTTCCCCAGGAGAACCAGGGGAACCAGGAGGAGAGCCGAGGCCGCCGGGACCAGGACTTCGGGCCAGACGGCGGGCCATCCCATAACAAGACCGAGAGCGCCGGAGGTGACGGCAAGGACCAGGAGCAGCCCGGCCCGCCGTCGTGCCCGGCCGCCCTCCTGCTCCTTCAACCGGGGACCCCGTGCCCCCAGGAGGATGACCACGGGCTCATTGGCCAGGAAGAAGGCCACGGCGGCCAGAGCCAGCGCCGGCGCCGCCAGGGAGGGGAAGGCCATGGCCAGCCCCGTCAGGAGGGGGAAGGCCAGTTGGGCGTAGGCGCCGTGTTCCCTGGGCAGGAGAGATCGTTTCGTGGCCATGACGGAGGATAGCGGATCTCGGGCTCGCGACCTGTGACCAAGGTCACGGCCACCGAGGCAACACCTCTTTAGCTCTCTTCACACCACGCCCGGGCGTTCTGAAAGAGCCTGAGCCAGGGCGAGACCGTCGTGCCCCCCTTCCAGTCCTCCGGGATCCATCCCCACTGCCAGGTGAGGAAGGACCGCTCGGGGTGGGGCATGATGGCCAGGTGCCGGCCGTTCCGTGAGGTGAGGGCCGCGATGCCCCTGGGGGATCCGTTGGGATTGAACGGGTAGGCCGTCGTGGGCTCCCCGGCATCGTCCACGTACCGCACGGGAGCGAGCTTCCGGGTCACCACGTCCTCTTCCATGGCCGGATCCGGGAAGTAGGCCCGTCCCTCGCCGTGGGCGACCCAGACGCCCAGGGTGGCGCCTTCCATTCCCTTCAGCATGACGGCGGGGCTCTCCAGGATCTTCACCGTCACGAAACGTGAAGCAAAGCGTCCGGTGTGGTTCTGGATGAAGCGGGGCTGGACACGGACTTCGATCCCCGACCAGGGGACCCACCCCAGGAGGGCCGAGAGCTGGCATCCGTTGCAGATTCCGATGCTGAAGGTGTCGGGACGGTCGTGGAAGCGTTGGAACTGCTCCAGGAGTCCCGGATTGAAGCGAATGGTCCCCGCCCACCCTTTGGCCGAGTCCAGGACGTCGGCGTAGGCGAAGCCGCCAGGGAACCCGATTCCCCGAAAGCCCTCCAGGTTGGCTCTGCCTTCCAGGAGGTCCGACATGGAGACGTCCCATGCCTCGAAGCCCGCCAGGTGGAAGGCCGAGGCGAGCTCCCGGTCCGAGTTGCTCCCCTCCTCCCGCACTACCGCCACCCTGGGTCTGGCGTCCCGCGTCAGGATTTCCGGGGGGGTCTCGGCCACCTCATAGGGCAGACGGAAAGTGGGGCCGGTCCGGTCCTTCAGCCCCTCGAATTCCTCCCGGGCCAGGTCAGGATCGGATTGGATCCTCTCCAGTTGGAAGCTCGTCTCCTCCCACAGGTCCCGGAGCTCCCTCATGTCCTCGTCCAGGACGTCGGTGCCTCCCACCCGGATGCGGACGCGGGGCTCGGGGATCGTGCGGCCCACGGGGGCGCAGGGCACGCCCACGGCCCAGAAGGCCTCCAGGACCCGGTCCTCCTCCTCGGCCGGGGCCTCGAAGACCAGGCCAAGCTCCTCGGAGAAGAGCACGGGGAGTGGGGCGGCGGGGTGCAGGGGATCGGCCCCCTCCCCCAGCCCCTCCAGCTCCACCTCCAGGCCGCAGTTTCCGGCGAAGGCCATCTCCAGGAGGGTGGTGACGAGCCCGCCGTCGCTCCGGTCGTGGCCGGCGGTGAGCACGCCCGCTTCGAGCAGGTCCTGCACGGTCTCGAAGGCCCCCTTGAGGAGGGAGGGATCCTCCAGGTCCGGGGCCTCGGACCCCAACTGGCCGAAGGTGTGGGCCAGGGCCGAGCCTCCCAGGCGGTTTCTCCCGCCCCCCAGATCCACGTAGAAGAGCCGCCCGTTCTTCGGGAGCTTCAGGTCCGGCGTGAGCGTGCTGGTGATGTCGGGGCAGGTGGCGTAGGCCGACACCACCAGGGTTCCCGGGGCCTTGACCGTCTCCTCGCCCCCCTCGGGGGTGGGGGCCAGGGCCGCCATGGAGAGGGAGTCCTTTCCGCCGTCCACGGCGATGCCCAGCTCCTCCATGACCGTGGCCATGGCCACGGCGGCGTCGTGGAGGGCCGCTCCCTCCCCGGGCAGCTTCGCCGCCCACATCCAGTTCCCGGAGCACTTCACGTCCTCCAGGGCGCTGACCCGGGCCCACACCAGATTCGTGAGCGCTTCACCCACGGTCATCCGGGCCATGGAAAGGGGGTCCAGAAGCCCTTTGATGGGCTGCTCCCCGATGGCGGTGGCGCCCCCGGTCACTCCGAAGTGACTCTGGGCCACGACGGCCACGTCGGCCACGGTGAGCTGGAGGGGACCGGCGCACGGCTGCCTGGCCACGAGTCCGGTGACGCATCGGTCCACCTTGTTGGTGAGGAAGCGCTTGCTCCCCACCGAAAGGAGCTTCAGGACCCGGTCCAGAGCCTCCCGTACCGTGAGGTCCTCCGGCAGGGCGAGGGGCTCCACCTTCGGGGCAACCCGTTCCAGCTCGAAGGTCTTCCGGGGCATGTCGCCCAGAACGTGTTCCAGCTCCATGTCCACGGGGTTGGTGTCGTCGGCCTCGTCGTGAAGGACGATGCGCCCGTCCCCGGTGACCACGCCCACGAAGGCCGCCTCCACCTTCTCCCGGTCGCAGAGGGCCTGAAAGAGCTCCCGGTGCTCGGGTCTGAGGAGGAGGGCGTCCTGCTCCTGGTATTCGGCCCCCCAGATCTCCAGCACCGAGAGAGTCTCGTCGCCCACGGGGAAGGCCCGGACCTCGATCCGGGCTCCGGCGGGCTCCACGATCTCCTTGAGCACGTTGCAGTTACCGCCTGCGCCCTGATCGTGGATGGAGACGATGGGATTGGCGGTCCCGAGCTCCACGCAGGCCCGGATGACCCGGTTCACCTTCTGCTCCATCTCGGCGTCGCCGCGCTGGACGGCGTTGAAGTCCAGCTCCTCCACGTTCTCTCCCTGAACCATGGAGGAGGCGGCGCCCCCACCCATCCCGATGCGATAGGCCGGCCCCCCGATCTTCACCACCAGCATCTCCGGCTCCGGGGCCTCCTTCTTCCGGTGCCGGGCATCCAACTGCCCGATGCCGCCGCTGAACATGATGGGCTTGATCCATTCCCGGCGCTCCCCGTCGGGCAGACGGAGGCCGAAGGAGCGGGTAAACCCCTGGATGACCGGCTCTCCGAACTTGTTCCCGTAATCCGACGCCCCGTCCGAAGCTTCGATCTCGATGGCCAGGGGGGAGGCCAGGTTGGCGGGATGGAGGAAGTCGGGATCCTCCCAGGGGAGGGGATAGCCCGGGATGCGGAGATTGCCCACGGCGTAGGCGGCCGTGGCGGCCACGACCAGGCTTCCCCGCCCCGTGGCGTGGGTGTCCCGGATCCGGCCGCCGGTGCCCGTCTCGGCTCCGGGGAAGGGGGCGACGCCGGAGGGGAAGTTGTGGGTCTCGGCGGTGAAGATGATGTCGTACTCCACGTCCCCTTCGGTCAGCGGTCCCGAGCTCCGGGGATCGGTGGGCAGGAGGGTGCGGATGGGGTAGCCCCGGATGGCGCTGGAGTTGTCTTCGAAGGCGATGACGCTGTTCGACGGGTTGGCCTTCAGGGGCCGCTGGACGATGGCGATGAGGTGATCCGGAATCTCGTGGCCGTCGATGATGAGCCGGCCCTTGAAGAACCAGTGCCGGGAGTGCTCGCTGTTGGACTGGGCGATGTCGAAGGCCTCCACCGAGGTGGGGTTCCGCCCGATGGTCTCCCTGAAGAGGCGGGTGTAGTAGTTCAGGTCCCACTCGTCGAAGGCCAGTCCCATCTCCCGGTTCACCCTCTCCAGCGCCGCCCGCCCCTCCTCCATGACGGGGATCTCGAAGACCTCCTCGGGCTCCATCCCCGTTTCGAAGCTCTTCAGGGGAGCGCGGTATCGCGTCTCGGTCATCCGGTCGTGGACCAGCTCCAGGAAGGCCTCCACCTCCTCCGGGGTGAGGGGTGCGGACCGTTCCAGGAGAAACCGCCGGGAGCGCTCGATGCGACGGATCTTCTCCAGGCCGCAGGCATGGCAGATCCCCACCGCGTTGGTGGACCAGGCCGTGGTGAAGTTCATCCTGGGGCCCACCTCCAGGATCCGGGACTCCTCGTCCGGGTCCTCGTCCCGGGCCTCCAGAAAGCTCCGGTCCGAGAACCCCTCGGGATCGAAGGTCTCGGCCAGGAGCCAGGTAAGGATGTCCACTTCGTTCCCGGTGAAGGACTCCGATACCCGGATGTTGAAGCAGGCTTCACTCCGGATCTTCCGTAGGGGGCTCTCCAGAACCTCGGATGCCCTGGCGAGGAGCCGACGGTTCTGGGAAGGGGTGAGGGCCGGTGTCCGGTAGTAGTGGAGGAGGCTCATGGCTTGCAGATCGCGGGATGGGATGGGAAGAGGACTCGCCTGGTTGCGGCGCGTGGGCGCCGGGCCCGGTGACAAGATACTCAACTCTTCCGGCCTGTGCCCACGGGTTCGGCGGGAGATGAGGGGGCGCCCCTTCCCCGGAGCCCGCCTTCGGCCCGGTCCCCCCTCAGGTCAGGAGCTTCCGCTCCTTGGCGGCCAGCTCCAGGTCGGCCTGGTGGTCCGGGTGGGCGATGCGAATGAGGGCCTCCGCCCGCTCCCGGAGGTTCTTCCCGAAGATCTTCTCCATCCCGAACTCGGTGGCCACATAGTGCACGTCGGCCCGGCTGGTCACCACGCCTGCGCCCGGCTTGAGCATGGGCACGATGCGGGAGATCTCCCCGCCCTTGGCCGTTGAGGAGAGGGCGATGACGGGCTTGCCACCCTTGGAGCGAGCCGCCCCCCGGATGAAGTCCACCTGGCCCCCGAAGCCCGAGTAGATGTAGGTGCCGATGGAGTCGGAGCAGACCTGACCCGTCAGGTCCACCTCCACCGCCGAGTTGATGGCCAGCATCTTCTCGTTCTGGCTCACGATGAAGGGGTCGTTCACGTAGTCCACCGGATGGGCTTCGATGAGGGGGTTGTTGTCCAGGTACTCGTACAGCCGCTGGCTTCCCAGGGCGAAGGTGATGATCACCTTCCCCGGGTGGAGCGTCTTTCGCGCGCCCGTGACCACACCCCGCTCGATGGCCAGCATGGCCTGGTCCGAGAGCATCTCCGTGTGAATGCCCAGGTCCAGGCTTCCGTCCATGCTGGCGAAGATGGCGTCGGGAATTCCCCCGATTCCCATCTGCACCGTCATCCCGGGTTCGATGATCTTGATGATGTGATCACTGATGGCCTTCTCCACCTCGCTGGGCGGCCCCGGCTCCAGGGTCGGGAGGGGCTCGGTGGACTCCACGATGGAGTCCACCTGGCGAACGTGGAGGAAGGAGTCGCCCAGGACCCTGGGCATCATCTCGTTCACCTGGACGATGACGTGCCTGGCGGCGTTGCAGGCCGCCCGGGAGGCCAGGGTTTCCACGCCCAGACTCATGAACCCGTGCTCGTCCGGGGGCGAGACCGCCACCATGGCCACGTCCACGGGAACCACCCGGTCCGTGAAGAGGCGGGGAATCATGTAGAGGAAGATGGGAACGTAGTCAGCCCGGCCGTCGTTCACGGCCTTTCGGTCGGCAGGCCCCACGAAGAGCGAGTTGTGGCGGAAATGGCCCTCCATCTCCGGAGTGGAGAGGGGATCGTCTCCCAGGAGGAGGACGTGATTGAGCTGGACGTCTTCCAGCTCCGCACGTCGGCTGGCCAGAGCCTTGACCAGGGTCTGGGGGATGGCGGCATTCCCGCCGTAGTAGACCCGGTCTCCGCTCTTGATCACCCCAACGGCTTCCTCGGGGGTCTTCTGCTTGGCTCGATAGTCGGCAACCCAGCTCATCTCAACCCTCCTTGCCCAGCAGAGCGGAGACGGGGGTGGCCGGGATGTCGAAATGCTCTCCCAGTCCCTGAAGCACCATCTCTCCCTTGTACATGTAGACGCCGCCGGCCAGGGCCTCGTCGTCCTCCAGCGCGCCCTTCAGCCCCTTCTGGGCCAGGGCCTTCACGTACGGTAGGGCTGCATTGGTAAGGACCCGGGAGGCGGTTCGCGGGACGTTGGATGTCATGTTGGAAACCCCGTAGTGGACCACGCCGTGTTGCGTGAAGGTGGGGCGGTCCAGCGTCATGGGCCGACTTGTTTCCACGCACCCGCCCTGGTCGATGGAGATGTCGAGGATGACGCTTCCCTGCTTCATCTTCTTCACCATCTCCTCGGTGATCATGTAGGGCGCCCGCTCGCCGGGAACCAGAATGGCTCCGATGACCACGTCGGCGATCTCGGAGTAGCGGGAGAGGCGCTCCTCGGTGGCGATGGCGGTCACGGGGCGTCCGATGAGCTCCCGGCTCAGCCTCCGGAGCTTGCTCATGTCCTTATCCACCACCAGGACGTGGGCCCCGTCTCCCAGCGCCGAGCGGGCCGCCGCCGTGCCCACGGTTCCTGCGCCGATGATGAGGACGGTTGCCGGAGGCACGCCGGGCACGTTCCCGATGAGGATGCCCCGGCCGCCCTTTTCGGCCTGGAGGTAGTGGGAGGCCAGGGGAATGGCCATATGGCCGGCCATCTCGCTGAAGGGATCCAGGACGGGGAAGTCCCCCGTCTCATCCTCGATGAGCTCGTAACCGATGAGGGTGGTTTCCAGCTCCATGAACCGATCCACGTTCTCCTGTGGGATCACGGCAAGGTGCTGGAAGGCGATGATGACGCCGCCGGGCTTGAGAAGGTCCAGCTCCTCGGTGGAGGGCCGGCTCACCCGGCACACCAGGTCGGCTCGGTGGTAGGGCTCCGAGCGGCCGTAGACGATGTGTGCTCCGGCGTCCTCGAAGTCCTTGTCGGTGAAATGGGCCTCGACTCCGGCCTCGTGCTCTACGTAGACGGTGTGTCCTTCGGCGTTGAGCTGGGAGACGGCGAATGGGGTCAGCCCCACGCGGTGCTCGTGCCGATGGATCTCTCTCGGAACGCCAATGATCATGGCAGTGCTCTCCGAATCGATTCAGGGTTTTCGCCAGTGACGGCGCCTCCGAGGCCAGCAATGTTCATGCCTCGTTCCCGGCTCCGCGGAGGGGTTGTCGGCAAAGGGCAAGAGGCCCGGCGGCCGGCATCAACAAGATATCTCCTCCTTGCCGTGCAACAACCTCGGGCCTCCATTGTGGGGTAGGTCCTCGGCCGATGGCTCACAGGCGCCGTCCGCCGCGGACTTCGGTATGCGCGGCCTTCCGACTGTACCCGGTCGGGAACGAGAACCCTGATCTGCGAGATCCACACATGCGAGCTTCCCCGTCCTTTCCCCACCCTCGCCTATCCATCACCTGGCTCCTGGCCTCCTTTTTCCTCTTTGCCCTGCCCGGTTCTCCGGGCCCCGCCGGAGCCCAGGAGGACGGTACGGCCCGTTTCCGGATCACCTACCCGGCTTCGGCCCACGAAGGACCCGTCACCGGCCGGGTCTTCGTCATGATCTCAACGACCTCCCAACGGGAGCCCCGGCTGCAGATCGGCCGGAACGGCACCCCTTTCTTCGGCAGGGACGTGGTCGGACTTGAGCCCGGCGAGCACGGGATCATCGACGTCACGGACCTGGGCTCCCCCCTGGAGAGCCTCTCCGAGCTACCCGCCGGCGACTATTTCGTCCAGGGGATGGTGAACATCTACACCGAGTTTCCCCGTGCCGACGGCCACACCGTCTGGATGCACGACGACCGGTGGGAGGGCCAGGCCTTCCAGCGCTCTCCGGGCAATCTCTACAGCGACGTGATGCAGGTGCACCTGGACCCGGCACAGGGCTTCGACGTGGAGCTGGTGGCAGACAAGGTCATACCTCCCATCCCCTTTCCGGAAGACACCGAATGGGTGAAGCGCTTCCGCTTCCAGAGCGAGATCCTCACGGAGTTCTGGGGCCGGCCCATCTACCTCGGGGCCACGGTGCTCCTGCCCAGGGACTACGAGGGCAGCACCATCTCCTACCCGGTCCTCTACAAGCAGGGCCACTTCTCCACCCGGGCGCCCCTCCGGTTTCGCGAGGGGAGCGAGGTCTACGAGATGTGGACCGCCGACGACTTTCCCCGGATGCTTGTGGTGACCTTTCAGCATCCGACGCCCTACTTCGACGACTCCTACGCCGTGAACTCGGTGAACGTGGGGCCCTACGGCGACGCCATCATGGAGGAGCTCATCCCCGAGATCGAACGGCGCTTCAGGATCATCCGGGAGCCCTGGGCCCGCTGGCTGGACGGAGGGTCCACCGGGGGCTGGGAATCCCTGGCCCTTCAGCTCTTCCATCCCGACTTCTTCGGGGGCGTGTGGTCCTACTGCCCCGACCCGGTGACCTTCACCAACGTGGAGGGCTTCAACATCTACGAGGACGAGAACGCCTTCTACAAGGTCCGGGGCTGGCGAAAGGTCCCCATCGTGAACTCCCGGGACGTGGACGGGACCATGAGGATGACCTCACGGCAGCGGAACTACTACGAGCTGGCCAAGGGCACGAAGGGGAGGAGTGGGGAGCAGCTCGACATCTGGTCGGCGGTGTACGGCCCCCTGGGCGACGACGGATACTTCAAGCCCCTCTTCGACAAGCGCACCGGCGTCATCGACCGGGAGGTGGCCGAGTACTGGCGGGAGAACTACGACCTCCTGGAGTACATGAAGAGGAACTGGTCATGGCTGGGGCCCAGGATCCAGGACAAGATCCACATCTACATGGGGGACATGGACACCTACCGCCTGGAGCAGGCAGTCTACGACATGCAGGCGTGGATGGAGACCACCACCGACCCCCACTACCCCGGCTTCTTCATGTACGGGGACCGGAAGCCCCACTGCTGGGCCGGCCCGGGCGGGAGCCTGGCCCGGCTCCTGGACATGGCCGAGCACGCCCTGCGGCACAAGCCCGAGGGCACGACGACGCCCTGGTGGGAGTACTGAGCGTCGGGGGAACAGGACGGGTCGGGTGGCCGGCCGCGGACGGGGAGCGAACGAGCCAAGCGGGCGGCCGGGACCGAGAATAAAGGAGGGGCGGCGAAGGGCCGCCCCTCTTTCCGCTGTCGATTCCGGGCTCAAACCCCGTCTTCAGCCAGCAGCTCCGGCATCATGTCCATGGGCACGGCTCCGGCCCTGAGGATGGTGTCGGAGAAGGCCCGGAGGTCGAAGTCCTCGCCCAGCCGGGCCCGCTGCCCCTCCAGGACCTCCATGAACATCTCCTTCCCCATGAAGTAGCTGGTCATCTGCATGGGCCCCCGCTGGAGCCGGCCGAAGAGTGAGGCGGCGAACTGGGGGGCCAGGAGGGACTCCTCCCTGGAGAACCGGTCCACTTCCTCCTCGCCCCAACCGAAGCAATGCACCTGGACGCTGGTGTAGGCCCGGTTGGCGTTCTCCAGGCGCTTGCGGAGGTGGGCCAGGTAGGTCAGGCGGTTGAAATCGTCCCATCCCCGGTCCAGGGCCAGCTTTTCGGCCAGGGTGGCCCATCCCTCGATGTAGGGATCGTAGGGAAAGAGGATCCGGGCGGGAGGAGCGTTCAGGGCGGCGACCTTGGCCTGCATGTAGTGACCGGGAAAGAGCTCGTGGACGATGATGGCCTTGTTGAAGTGGTTGTTGAAGGAGCGGTAGAAGTCTTCCTTCTCACGGGGCGGAAAAGAGCTCGGGATGGTGGGAAGGCTGAGGAGGGTCGTGGAGTCGGGGTCGAAGGGGGGCGCCGGGTCCACGAAGCCGATGCGCTGGGCCGGGCCGGCGCTGGCCGGCGTCAGGACGATCTCCAGGGTCCGGGTGGGCGGGAGCGTGGCGATCCCGGCCTCCTCCACGAAGGCCTCGGCCTCCCGGGCAAAGCGAGTGTAGACCTCCAGGAACTCTTCCTGGCCGGAGGCCCGGTTCTCCTCCATGTCGGCCAGGGCCCGGGCCAGAACCTCGCTCCTGTCTCCGGGTGTTTCCCGTTCCGGGTACGTCTCCCGCCAGTGCTCCTCGGCCACGTCCATCATGAGGTTCCGGGTGGTCTGGATCTCTTCGAAGGCGAGGTCGGCCAGCTCTTCCGGGGTCAGCTCCCGGTCGTAGTAGATCTCCAGCTCCCGGGCGAATCGGTCCCGGCCCAGAGGGAAGGGGGGCTCCTCCCCGGGATCGTCCCACTCCCCGAGTTCCGAGCGGGCGTTCCTGGCAAGGAGGCGGAGGTCGATGCGCAGATCCACCGGGAGGTCAGAGGCCGCCTGCGCTGTACGTGCTCGGACGGAATCGTTGAGGCGGATCCAGGTCTCCACCGCAGCCGCGGACCGGTCGCCTTCCCGATCCTGGTACTCCTCCAGTCCCAAACGGGTGGCCCGCTGGGGATAGAAGCTCTTCCAGGCTTCCACGTAGGAGGTCACGAGCTCTTCGTAGGCTGCTTCTTCGGGGTGGGAAGCCTGGGGAGGGGAGCAGGAGGCCCCGACCAGCAGGACCAGGAGTGTGGGGAGGTGGCGGGTGCTCGTCATGGCCTTCAGTCCCTTCTGCCCGTTCTGAGGATGATGCGGGGCCGATCCTCCATGAGGTGGTTCAGCTCGGCCACCGGACCGCCCAGGATGGCGCCGAACTCGGAGCGGCGCTCCTCGAGGGCCTCCTGGATCTCGGCCAGGACCTGCATCTGGCCTTCCGTGGGCCGGGCCTGGGCGCCGGTGATGCCCCGCATGACGAAGGAGAGTTGCTCCGAGAGGCGGGGATATTGCCGGTACCCCATCCGGGGGGGAGGACGCCGGAGCTCGTTCTCCAGGGTCTCGAGGCGTTCCAGGGCCTCTCGGGCCGCCGCCAGGATCTCCCCCTTGTCGGCCATGTCCTTCCCGGCCAGGGCATCCGGAACACTCCGGACCTGGGCCCGGATGTCCAGAATGAAGCTGAGGAGGTCGTTGATGCCTCTTTCCAGATCCCTTCCCCTGAGGCCTGCCGCCGTCCGGGCCTCGTAGTCGGCCTGGCCGGCGGTGACCTCCGGGTCGCCGCGGAGGCGGAACTCGGTAAAGAGCCGGTGGTCCCCGGCCATGAGGGTCGCCGTGTAGGTGCCCGGAGCCGCCGGGGGGCCGCTCTCGTAGCGCCGCGCCCCGTCTCCCTCATCCCCGGGCTGCCGTACCGGCTCGGCGGAGGCGTAGGTGAAGTCCCAGTACACCCGGTTGATCCCGGCCTTCACGTCCACGTCGGAAAGCTCCCTGACCAGGGAGCCGCCGGCGTCGGTGATCCGGATCCGCACCTGCTCCGGCACCTCTCCGGTTTCCAGCGCCTGGTTCGAGACCCGGAAGTCGATGCTGGCGCCTTCCCGGGGGTTTTCTCCTTCGTACGTGCTCCGCCCCAGGTTCGAGTCCCGGCGCCAGCTCTCCCAGTCCGTGGCCTCCTCCATGGTGAAGAGGTGGACGGGCTCGGCCATGGCGTCGGCCAGCTCCACCAGGGGCTGGATGTCGTCCAGGATCCAGGCCCCCACCCCGTGGGTCCCGATGACCAGGTCGTTGTACCGGGGCTGGATCTTGATGCCCCGGACGCTCACCGGGGGGAGGTTGTTGCGGATGTCCACCCAGGTGCTCCCCCGGTCGAAGGAGGCGAAGAGCCCCCGGTCCATTCCCAGGAAGAGAAGGTCCGGGTTGGCCGGGTGCTGGCGGATGACCTTGGCATAGTCGTCCCGGGGCAATCCGTCCGAAATCCTCCTCCAGCTCTCACCGTAGTCGGTGGTTTCCCAGACGTAGGGGAGGAAGTCGTCCAAGCGGTGGTTGTCCACCACCATGAAGGCCGTACCGGCTTCGGTGGGAGAGGCCTCGATGTTCTCAATCCATGCCTCATCCGGGAGCCCGGGGACGTTGCCCCGGACGTTGGTCCAGGTGGCTCCCCCGTCGGTGGTGATCTGCACGTTTCCGTCGTCGGTGCCCACCCATATGACCCCGGCCTCCACCGGGGATTCGGCCACCGTGTAGATGGTGGTGTGGAACTCCGCCGCCGTGTTGTCGTTGTAGATCTCCCCGCCGGAATCGAGCTGCTTGTCCGGATCGTCGGTGGTGAGGTCCGGGCTGATGATGTCCCAGGAGTGCCCGTAATCCGAGGAGCGGAAGAGGACGTTGCCCCCCCAGTAGACCACCGCGGGGTCGTGAGGAGAGATGACGATGGGGGCGTCCCAATTGAAGCGGTAGCGGGCCTGGCTCATGTTCTGGCCCTGGGAGCCCACCATCCAGGGGTGGGGCTCGATGGAGCGGGTGGTCCCCGAGCGGGTGTCGGTGATGCGGAAGTACCCGCCCTGGGCGTTGGAATAGACGAGCCAGGGCCGGCCCGGGACCGGGACGGTATAGAAGCCGTCTCCCCCGCTTACCGTGTACCACTCGTCGGCCAGGATGGCCCCGCCCCGGGTCCGGGAAGGCCCGCACCAGTTCCCGTTGTCCTGGAGGCCCCCACACACCCAGTAGGGATCCCGGTCGTCCACGAAGATGTGATAGAACTGGCTGAGGACCACGTTGCGCCAGATGTGGAAGTTGATCCCCCCGTCGAAGCTCACCTGGTAGCCCCCGTCCGAGCCCGAGAGGAGGTGGTTCCCGTCGGCGGGATCGATCCAGAGGGCCTGGTGGTCTCCGTGCACCCCTCCGGCGATGCGGGACCAGGTCCGGCCCCCGTCGGTGGTCTTGAAGAGGCCTCCGGCCAGGGAGTAGGCCACATCGGGGTCCGAGGGATCGGCGTAGATGTCCGAGTAGTAGAAGGGCCGGAAATTGATGTTCCGCTCGTCGCTCATCATGCGCCACGTCTCGCCGTGGTCCTCGGAGCGGAAGACGGTGCCGGCGGTGGGGAACTCGGTGACGAGGTAGACGATGTTGGGAGAGGACTGGGCGACGCTCAGTCCCGGCCGGGCCATGGGCTCGTCGGGGAGGGTCTCGATCTTCCGCCACGTCTCGCCCCCGTCCCGGGACACGTAGAGGCCCGTCTCACCGCCCCCGTCCCGGAAGTGCCAGGGGCGCCGCCGGTAGGTCCACATCCCGGCGTAGACGTTCCGGGGGTTGGAGAGGTCCAGGTCCATGTCGGCGCATCCCGTGTCCTCGTTGATGTAGAGGACGCGCTCCCAGCTCTCCCCTCCGTCGGTGGTCCGGAAGACGCCCCGCTCGGGGTTCGGTCCCCACTCCCGGCCCATGGCGCAGACCAGGGCCACGTCCGGGTCCCGGGGGTCCACCACGATGCGGTGGATCCGCTCCGTCTTCTCCAGGCCCAGGTGCGTCCAGGTGTCGCCCCCGTCGGTGGAGCGCCACACCCCCAGGCCGTAGGAGACCGAGTTCCGGGGATCCGCCTCCCCCGAGCCCAGCCACACCACGTTGTGATCCGAGGGAGCCACGGTCAGGGCCCCCACCGAGTAGGCTTCGGCGTCCTGCCACTGGCCGGTGAAGGTCACGCCGCCGTTGGTGGTCTTCCACACCCCTCCGTCGGCGCCTCCGAACCAGTAGGTGGAGGGATCTCCGGGGATGCCCACGATGGCGCTGACCCGGCCACCCATGTTGGCGGGGCCGATCTGGCGGAACTCGAGACCCGACAGGGCCGCCTGGATGGCGTCGGCGTCCTGGGCGGCGAGGGGTCCGGATGGCAGACCCGGAAAAGCCAGGACCAGAAAGGGCAGGGTCAGAAAGGGCAGGGGCCCCAGGACCCGGCGGAGGCGGGGCGAGCGAGGGGAAGACATTTCGGTTCCTCCGTCCGATGGGTGAGAGGGAGGAGCCGAATGTACCGGCTGGACGGTCCGTTGGGAAAGCGGAGGACCGCGCCCACGCCCAGGGACAGGAAGTCCTCGTCGTGGACCACTCGGAAGAAATCCATGGCCGGCTTGCCGGAGCAGTGGGTGAGGCCGGCCCGGCTTCAGTCTCTACCGCTTCACGCCGGCTTCAGGTCCAGCACCGGCGTCCCGTCCACCGCGTCCAGCCCCCGGACCCGGAGGACGTTCCCGTCGATCTCCAGAAGGTCCACTTCGGTGACCCCGATCCCGTTGGGGCGCCGGGGGCTTCGGAGGGCGAAGACGCCGCGGGCCGGGCGGCTCTCGTCTCCCCGGGGGTGCTGCTTCAGCTCCCACCCTTCAGAGAGGTGGAAGTGGAAGATCACCAGTATTCTGGGCTGTTCCTCCAGGGCCCCGAGGCCGGGTGCCAGCTCCGGGTCCAGGACGACCCGGGACTCGCCCGCGGTCATGACGTCCTTCTTCGTTCCCGGGGGGAACGCGTTCTCCACCCGGCCGATGGGTTGGAACGTCGCCTTCTCTCCACTCATTGGAGGTCTCCCGATGCGATGGGATGGGGTTTCGATGTCGCCTGCGCTCTTTCGAGATCCGGCAGGGGGTTCAGGGGAGTCCCGCCAGGGTGTTGTGGGCCAGGACCCGGTCCTTGGCCACCAGGCACACCGCCGGGGCCTCCAGGTGGCGGAAGGTGGCGGCGTCGTGGCCCACGCACTGTCCCAGGACCAGGGCGAACTGGACTCCCTCCCGGTTCAGGAGCTCGGCCTGGGCCAGGGGGTTGCAGATCATCTCCTTGCGGCCGGGGCGCACCTTCTGGGCGTCGGAGATGCCCACCTCCTCCTTGGGCGTCGAGCCCGTCTTGCAGCAGACCGACGACACCCGAAACCCGTTGGTCTGGAGGATGCCCGCCAGGGTCTCCGCCTCCCTGCGGAACCCCACGCAGAAGCTGATGCCCAGATGATCGGCTCCCATGCGGTGGGCCAGCTCCATGGCTTCGGCCACACGGGAGCGGGGGGCGTTCCCCGTGGAGCTCAGCTCCTCGGCCATGGCCGAGAGGGTCTCCACGTCCCAGCTCCGGGCGGGAGGGCGCTCCTCCCTCTTCCAGTGGCCGAAGACATCGTTCTTGAGGTAGCTCCGGCTGGTATAGATGCCGGCGGCGGGGTTGTGGGCCAGACGGGTGTCCCGGGCCACCAGCCCCACCACGGGGGCGCCGCTCTCCCTTATGAAGAGGGCCTCGTGGGCGAGACACATCCCCGCCAGGACGTTCAGGTCGGTTCCGGCTTCGGCGAACTTCGCCGCCTGGGCGAGGGGGTCACAGTCGTCAGAGGGCTGGGGGAGGAATACTTCTAACCCGGCGTCCTCCAGGAAGCCCCGGACCCGGTCCGCCACCGGTGCCATGTCCGGACAGTGGGCCACACCCATGCGACGGTAATCCATACGGTTGGCGAACTCCACCAACTCCCGGGCCCGGGTCCAGCGGCAGTAGCCCTCGGCCTCCACCAGGGCCGAGCGGGCCAGGAGATCCCGGGCCTGGTCGTCGGCGTAGAGCTCCTCGAAGTCGGGAAAATCACCCCTCATGGGACAGTGATCCGGAACGGCGTCCCGGTTCCCGCTTCGGCATATGTAGAGTCCGCACTCGGCGCAGTGTACGGTCATGGGTGGCCCTTTCGGTTCAGGTTCTCCAACCCTCATACTACCCCTCGAGGCCCCCTTGGCCAGGGGGAGATCAGAACGAAATGAACGCCCCGCCGAGGGGCGGACGGAACGGACGGAAGGAGACGGTCATGAAGGCGATTGCGGATGTGCAGATCATCCCCATAGGAGCAGGGGTTTCGGTGCGGAAGGAAGTCATGCGGGCCCACGAGCTCCTGGAGGAATCGGGGCTGGAGATCACCCTCCACGCCAATGGCTCGAACATGGAGGGGGAGCTGGACGAGGTCATGGCCGCCATTCGGCGGGCCATCGAGGTCCTCCACGCCGAGGGGGTGGTGCGTCTGTCCACCCACGTCAAGATCGGCACCCGCACCGACAAGGTGCCCAGCATGAAGGGCAAGCTTTTCAAGTAGGGGGAAGCGGATGGGCGAGGGAGACACTGCCATCTCATGTTGATCAAGGAGTCCCGACTGGGGTGGGTTCCGACTTCCATTTCAGAACTTGATGCCTTGGCTGAAGGGGACGAGTTCCAGTCGGCCAGCGTGTGGTAGCGGAGCTCCAGCAATTCGAGGGCGTGTTCCCGATCCTGGTTGCGGCAGGGGACTGAAGCCTACGCCATGGCCGCCGGAACCTTGGCAATGGGGAGGAGGACAGTGAAGGTCGTTCCCGTGCCGGCCTCGCTCTGAACCTGAATGTCTCCCCCGTGCTGCTGGATGATTCCCAGAGAGACGGAAAGACCCAGGCCCGTCCCCTTTGATCCGGGCTTGGTGGTGAAGAAGGGATCGAAGACGCTCCCGATCTGGTGCTCCGGGATGCCTGTGCCCGTGTCGGCAAAGCTCAAGGCGACAAAGTCTCCCCGCTCGTCCGTGGAGAGGGAGATGCTCAAGACCCCTCCCTCCGGCATGGCATCCAGGGCGTTCAGAATGATGTTCAGAAGAACCTGTGTCAGCTGCTGGAAATCCCCGTGGATGGAAGGCAGGTTCTCGTCGATCTCGCCCCGGACCTTCACCCTGGCCAGCTTGATCTGATTCGTGGCCAACTGGAGCGTCTCCTCCACCAGAGAGACGGGGTCGATGGCATGGGATTCGATTGTGGACTCCCTGGCGAAATCCAGGAGGTTCCGGACGATCTTCTGGGCCCGCTCCGACTCCCCCACCAGGTCGCTGACCATGTCCAGGCGTTCGCCGTCGTCCACGTCGTAGTAATCCTCCTGAAGAGACGCCGCGGTGAGCATGATGTTGTTGATGGGGTTGTTGAGCTCGTGGGCCACCCCCGCCGTCAGGGTTCCCACGGCCCTCAGCTTATGAGCCTGGACCAGGAGCTCCTGGCGATGGGCCAACTGGATCATCATGTGATTCATGGCTAGGGAGAGTTGCGAGAACTCGTCGTGGAATCTCCGGACCGGCGTGATAGGGGAAAAGTCTCCCGCTGCTACCCGCTCGGCGGTCCTCTGCATGCGGGCCAGGGGAGCCAGAACCTGCTTGGCGAAGAAGTGAATGAGATAGGAGAGAAGCAAAGCCAGAACCACGGTGAACCCCAGAGGGATCCGCCGGGAGATCTGCAGCATGGAGTCCACCGCCCGGCGCTCACGGGTCACCAGGTCCTCCGCCTCGGCCACCAGGTCCGCGCCATTCTCTCTGAGGCCGGCCTCGATGTCGGGAAAATCCCGAACGACGGAGAGGGCGGGATCGGATTGAAGTGCCTGAAGCCTGTCCAGAAGAGACCTGTACCGAACCAGGTGCTCCGTCATCTGCTCCAGCCCGTGGTCCCCGATGACAGATCGGATGTGGTCATTTTCCTGGTCCAGGATCTCCTGGGCGTCCTGCAGGTGTTCCTGGGCATCCGGAAGGTTGGTTCCGTAGAGGAAGAAATTCTTCTCGAAGCGCCGTGCCTGTTGGATCTCAAAAGTGTACCGGTCAACGGCGGCGGTAAATTTCAGCTTCTCCTCGATCCCGGATACGGTGAGGATTGAAGCCGTGGCCAGCCCCACGGTCAGGGCAAACCACGCTATCGCTCCCACCACGAGCCGGGTTTGAATCGAGATCCTCGGCCTCTCCTCCAGGGCCTTCTGCGCATCCCGAGCCCGGGAAGACAGCTCCCTGGCAGAGAGCTCCTGGGAACCATCTGTCACGGCATTGTCCATGCCCTGGCGACTCCTCGGAGGGCGGTCCCTCCAACCCTGAGGCAAAAGAGGTGGCGGCTTCGGGCTTTTCCGGAGCCCTTAGAGGATTCCTCGGTGTCCCAGAGACAGGGCCGCCTTGTTGATGACCCCTCTCAGCTCCTTGGGCTTGAATGGCTTGGCGATGAAGTCGAAGGCACCCTTCACCAGAGCCTCCCTGGCCACCTCCACCGTGGCATAGCCGGTGATGAATATCACCCGGGTGTTGGGACAGGACTCCATTACCCGTTCCAGCACGCCAATCCCATCCACCTCCTCCATCCTCAGGTCCGTGACGACGATGTCGAATTCCTCTTCTTCCAATCGGGTAAGAGCCTCCCGAGGGTCCACGAAGGATTCCACCAGGAACCCGTGCTTCTCCAGTGTGGGGGTGAGACGTTTTCCCACAATGGGCTCGTCGTCGACAATCATCACCTTGAGCTTCGATCGGCTCGGGATCTCCGACGCCCCACCCGGGGCTTCGGGTCCGGCTCCGCCGACTTTCTCGCCTTTCTCTGCTTCTTCTTTTTCCTCACGAACAACCATGATTTTCTCCAGAGCGAGCTTCGATTTTCGCACGACCTCTTCGCCTGTCTCCTTGAATCCCATGTCCGGCACGCCGGCTTCGGCGAAAGAAATCCTGACCATCCAGTCATCGATGGAAGCGGTCTTCCGCGGCTTGTCGTCTCCCATGCTGTCCTTCCTCCTTGGAGGGGAGCTGAAGCGGATCCGGCAACACAGGCCATCTCGCCAGCCCGGAACCTCGGAGGTCGGACGGGCGGAGGGCCCCCTCAGGCCGGCTCCGGCGTCCCCTCGGGTTTCATGAGGGTTCTATGTATTTGTCTCCTTTGGCGGTAGGTCTTGATGACGAAGTACACGATGACGCCGGCACCGGACAAACCGGCTGCGAAGAGGAGGAACTTGCTGGCTTGGTTGAAATAGACATCCAGGCCCGGGTCCATGTTCGTCCAGCCCAACTGTCTCAGGTATATGGGCACGGCAATGGCCCGGCTCAGCACGCAGAGCAGGATGATCAGTGAGGTCACCAGGCGGATCACCACTTCCTTCACCACCTTCACCCCGTAAGCGCCCACGTAGATGCCTACCAGAGATCCGAGGTAGAGAAGGAGGGTGAGTCGCAGATCGATGAGGCCCTGGAAGGCGTAGTTGAGGGCTCCCCAGGCGCCCATGAACTGGGCCAGATAGAGCTCCGACCCGGCTGCCACGGCGGTGGGAACTCCGAAGAGGTAGATCATGGCCGGCACGCCGATGAAACCACCCACACCGATGGTGCCGGCCAGGTACCCCGTGGCCAGCCCGGCGATCATGATGATCCAGAGGGAGACTTTCACATCCGCGACCCTCAGATGGACGTACGGAGGCAGGTAGATACGGTCCAGGAACTGCGCCAGCTTTCGGGAGGGTTCTCCCGTCTCTTCCCCTCCGTTGAGCACGTCCCGAAGCATGGAGACCGCCACCACCGAGAGGATGCAGACGAAGACGGCGCTGATGTAGAGATCCGAAGCCCCGGCCCCGCTGCTGGTGCCGTGGCTGTCTCCTTCCATGTGAAAGAGTGCCGTGTTGATCCATACGGCGAGGCGGATCCCCACGAAGGAGGTCAGGACCATATAAAGAGAAAGCTGTTTGTCCACATTTCCCATTTCGCCGTGGCGACGGCTACCCACCATGGCCTTCCCGAACTTGTGCGTGATGTTGCTGGCCACCGCCACGACTCCGGGGGCTCCCAGGTTCATCATCCCGGGGGTCATGAAGAATGCCCCGCCGCTCCCGATGAACCCGCTGAGGATGCCACCGATGAAGCCCAATGCCACGACCTGAAGCGCGATGGTCACATCGATATCGATGTACTGCCCAAAGAGAAGAGTCTCCATGGAGGGCCGCTCCTTTGAATACGGCTATTCCATTTTGATGAACTTGAGGAAGGTGCTGGCCACCCGGCCGTATGAGTAGGCGAAGAGGGGAATGAAAAGGACGATGACCAGAGACACCACCAATCTCGGTAGCCATTCGAATCGATTCAGAAACGAGCCCTGAGTCGCCTCAGCGTACCATCCCGTATTGGCGATAAAGGCCAGAACCGCTTCCTGGTTCTCGAAGACCAGAAAGAAGAGCAGGGCCGCCAGAGCCAGAAAGAGCCCGGCCCTCACCGCATCCCGCTTTCCGAAGAGATACTCCGGGCCCAGTTCGTCCGCCGTCACGATGGGCACCCGGATGCGGTCTTCCAGGAACCCTCGAAGGTCCCTGACCGCTCTCTGCCGTGCCGCATGTCCTTTACCAAGAAACAGATCCCCCAGCACCACCAGGGTATAGGGGGTCGTCCGGTCCAGGGATTCGATGAGCCGCTGGCGGTCGCCGAAGACCGTCTGCCCGCCACCTGCACGCCCCACCTGCGCCAGTTCGTCCAGGGTGGCCTGCAATCCGCCGGAGTCACGGACCACCACCTCCTCATCGGCTTCGATGCCTCCGTTGAAGGGCTCGCTGGAGACCCCCTCCGGAATCATCTCCACCGTGGCAGCAGGGTCCCCTTCCGGAATGGCATCCGCGGGGAAGCCGCGATCCGGGGCCGAAGCCATAGCGGGCTCCTCCTCTTCCGGTGCCAACCTCAGGAGCTCCACCGCCGCGTTCCACTTCGTGGCGATCTGGACGACCCTCTCAAAATCCCGGGAGTCCGGAGAGAAGCGCTCCTGGATCCAGAGCATGTTGGTCGTGGCCATGGTGATCCGTAGATCCCGGATCCCATCCAGCGGATCCAGGACCCGGGGGATCTCATCGGCCATGGCTGAATCCTGAGGCCGGTATCCCACGGTGACGATGCCCTCATCCGCCCGAACCGTCAGGGCCGCCGCATGGGTCCGGGCATCCCTGGCCAGAGCCAGTCGGGCTCTGGCGCCCAGATGAAGATCCCTGAGCGCCTTCTCCGAAGCCGGTGTCATCTGGAAGTCCGGGAGCTGAGCCGCAGCCATGAGGGCAGTGGCGGCGTTGCCTACGGAGATCTTCTGAAGGTTTACCGTAATGTCGTAGTTGATGGGCTCCTCTACAGCGATTCCATACATGGAGCGAGCCCATCGACCCCGATCTTCATCCACCTCCTGGATGTAGCGACGCGCCTTTTCCCGCTCCAGGCCCATCTTGTCCATGAGGTCCTGAATCCGATGCTCCAGGTCCAGCACCACCCGAACCCGCATGAGATGATCGACGCCGGGAAGAAGAAGGTGCCCGGTTCTGCCGTAGTAGATGAGGTCTCCCTCCAGAGCTCGTTCACAAAGAAAGGCCCGGGAGAAGGCCAGGTAGTGATCCCTTTCCCGGGCAAGCCGCTGGGTGAATGCACGAGGCTTGATGGTGGACATCTCGAGCTTCCCGACCTGAATCCCCTCCTGAGTAGCGGCCTCGATGAGATCCTCACGGCAAAGGCAGGGGTATCCCATCTTCCTTGAGAGGTCCTGGGCCAGTTCTCTGGCTCCCCCGTAGGTCCCCATGGACACGCAGATGATCCGCATTTCGGTCCCCCCCAAATGACGGGTACGGCTCGACTTCTTGGGCTCAGGGCCGGACGTTCAACCCGGTTATCCTACTGGCACCCTGCATGCCAAACACCTAAGTCCATGGGAGCCAGGGATATGGTATGGACCAACCTTCATCTTCGGATGGGAGCCGGTGGCGGTTTTCGGCCGAAACGGTTCTTATCAACCATCCGGCGTGAGAACGTTTTCCGGCGTGAGAGGATTCAAAATGGAGTGGCTTCAGAGGCATCCCCGAGCCATGGTGGCCATCCTGGGGATCTTGCTCATTGCCGCTGGCAGCGGGGCGACAGGCTTCTTGAATCTCAGGAACCTCCGTCGCATCGACACCGTCCATGAGCGTCTTTCCGACCTGGAGAGACTCCGGTCGCTGAGGCAGGAACTGGAAGCCTCTCTTCTGAACGGTGTTCGGGATGACATTCCACCGGCCTCTTTTCTGGCTGAAGACGTCCATCTTCAGGTGGAGAATGCCCTTGGTCTGGAAGAATCTCTGGACGCCGAGACCGCCTCGGAACTGAAACATATTGAAGCGCTTCTCTCCAGCCCCGATAACATCGACCAGGAAGTCCTCCTCCATGCCCTGGAGTTGGCCGGTGCGGCATACCACCGGGAGACCCGGGCCCAGGCGGCTCGGCTCGGGCGGGTGAGAACCGATGCCCGGAGGGAGTTCTTGCTGGGGGTTACCGTTCTCTTGATTCTGGCACTCCTGGCGGCCGCCGCTACCTGGCTTTTTCCGAAACGCCTCCTGAACCCCCTCGCCCACCTTCAAGTCCAGTTTGAAGCTCTGGGTTCAGGCCGCTTCCAGAGGGTGGCCTTCGATGGACTGGATTCCGCCCTGATCCCTCTCTTTCAGAATTACAACGACCTGGTTCAGCGCCTGGAGGAACTGGAGGAGGAACGGAAGCAGCGTGCCGAGAGTCTGGAGGGGGAAGTGCGGGCCGGAGCTCGGGTCCTCCTGGAGCAACAGCAGGCTCTGGCTGACGCAGAACGGCTTGCAGCGGTGGGAGAGACGGCCGCAGGGATGGCCCATGAGCTTCGGAACCCCCTGGCCGGGATCCTGGCTGCCCTGGAGAACCTGAATCGGGAAGCAGAGACACCTGAGATTGCCCGGCGCCTGGAATTGCTTCAGCAAGAAGCAAATCGGGTTGTCAAACGCCTCAACAGGTACCTGGCCGCCAGTCGTCACGCGCCGGAACCCAGGGTGTTCACGAGTCTGGGGGATCTTGTGGGAGATCTACTGGCCCTGCTTCGATACCAGGCGCCCCCGGGCATCATGCTGGAGGTGGAGGTGGAACCGGGGATCCGGTGCCGTCTTCCGGAGGGACGAATCCGTCAGGCACTCCTGAACCTGGTGGGGAATAGTCTCCACGCCCTGGGAAGAAACCCGGGTACCGTCACCGTGCTGGCCGAGGTGGAGGAGGGTTTCCTGGAGTTGGAAGTGAAGGATGACGGCCCCGGATTCCCCGGCGAGATCCTGGATGTGGCAGGCCAACCGTTTCGCACAGGACGGGAAGCCGGGACCGGCCTGGGTCTTGCAATGGTTCAACGTGTGGCGTCAGACCTGGGTGGCACCATGACGGTCACCAACCTGATCCCCAACGGTGCGTCCGTGGTCCTGAGGATCCCTTGTGAAACGGGAGTGGAAAAGGCCGGGCCCCCATGACCCCATCAATCCTTGTCATAGAGGACGAAGAGCTCCTGGGAGAGGAGCTCCTCCATCATTTCCGCAGCAATGGGTGGGAGGCCGAAAGGGCTCCGACCCTGGTCCGGGCTCAAGCCACACTGTTCCAGGAGAACCTGCAACCTCACGTCGTGCTCTCGGACCTGAACCTCCCTGACGGGGTGGCTCTGGACCTCCTGGAACAAGTCCGGGACTCCGGTATGGGTGGGGAGTGGATCTTTCTCACCGGGTACGGCACCGTTCCGAATTCCGTCAGAGCCCTCCGTCTCGGCGCCCATGATTTCCTGGAAAAGCCCTGCTCCATGGATCACCTGGACCTCGTGGTGGGCGGGGCCCTTCGGAGTTTCCGAGCCCAGCAACGGATCAGAGATGAAGCGACTCGGAAGAACCGCCGGTACCCCATAGACTCCTTCCTGGGCGCCAGCAAAGCCACCGGAGAGATCCGGACCATGATGCGACGCCTTTCGGAGGTGCCCTTGAGCAGCGTCGTGCTGGGGGGAGAAACGGGCACCGGGAAAGGACTGGTGGCTCGAATCCTCCACCACAGCGGCATCCGAAGCGCCGGACCCATGGTGGAAGTCAATTGTGCCGCCCTGCCGCGAGACCTGCTGGAATCAGAACTCTTCGGTCATGAGGCCGGCTCTTTCACCGGAGCCAGGGGACGGCACAGGGGTCTTTTTGAACAGGCCCAGGGGGGCACTCTGTTTCTGGATGAAGTGTCGGAACTACCCCTGGGCCTCCAGGCGAAGCTTCTCCGGGCCGTGGAAGATGGGAGAATCCGAAGGATAGGTGGAGAGAAGAACCTGAACGTGGACGTCCAGGTGTTTGCCGCCAGCAACCGGGACCTGGCCAGATGTGTTGAAGAAGGCACATTCAGGCAGGACCTGTTCCACCGATTGAACGTCTTCTCCCTGAACCTCCCCCCCCTGCGCCAAAGACTGGAGGATCTGGACCAGCTCGTTCCGGCATTCATCGCCGAGTTCAACGCCGTCTCGGGCAGACGGGTCAGGGAGGTGCCGGATCGAGTCTGGGAGCGGTTGCGCGGGTATGCCTGGCCCGGGAACATCCGGGAGCTTCGAAATGTCCTGGAACGGTCGGTGCTCCTGTCTCGCGCCAGCGTCCTTCCCAGCCGCTGGCTCCAGTTGTCGCTGGAAAAGTCACGGATGACCGAAGGTCCCTCCCGGCATGAGGACGCCGAGATCCGATTGCCCCTGGACGGCTCAAGGACCCTGGATGAGCTGGAGGCCAGCATTCTGCGGGCTGCCCTGGAGAAGCATCAGTTCAACGTCACCGCCACCGCTCGAGCGCTGGGGGCGACTCGGCAAACCCTCCGGTATAGAATGGAAAAGTACGGGATCAGATTGGAGCCTCGGAGAGGTACCGCCCCCTCCTCGGAATGAAGGCCGGGAAGCCGGAACACGACGAGGCCGCACCTTCCGTTCTTCGGTCCTCCCACCCAGCTCTTCTGTTGTGGGTCAGTATCCCAGCACTCGACTCCGGTGATGCAGCCAGCCCGACGCCAGCAAGAACCCCGTCAGCAGGAACGGCAAGAGGACCAGGTTGAGCCAGACGGGAAAGAACCCCGTGCCCCTCACCGCGGAGTTGATCAGGTCCTGGGCGTACGTCAGTGGGGATACGTATGCAAAGGGAAGCGCCCATCCGGACAGCTCTTCCAGGGGAATGAAGACTCCGCTGACGAAGAGCAGGGGCCAGCGGATCAGGGTGCTGGGCATCATGATGTCCCCCACCGACCGCGCCGGAACGGAAGCGAACACCAACCCGAGCCCGGAGAAGGTCAGGGTGGCCGCCACCAGGCTCAGGGAGAGGAGCCATGGTGAAGCGATGGAGACATCCAGAAAGGCCAGACCGATGGCCAGGGGCACGACGGACGCCACGAGACCGAAAAATGTCCCGACCAGCGTCTTGCCCATCAAGAGCGTGCCCAGTCTCATGGGCGCAGCCAGGAGCCGGTCGTAGGTGCCGGAGGTGCGCTCCATGGGAATGATGACCGGGCCGGCCGAGGAGGCGGTGAAGAAGGTGGTCAGAGCCAGGAGGTGGGCGATGTTCCCGGTGGCCCCGGTGTCCCGACGCACCGAGAAGGAAAAGAAGAGGAAGAGGGGCAGCATGAGGCCGAACATGATCATGGGAGGCTTGAGGTAGTAGACGCGGACATCCTTGCTGGTCAGGGTCCATACCTGCCCCACCTCGTCCCGAAGCTGGTGGAACCAGAATGGTTTCATGGGCTGCCTTCCTCTTCCTGGGTTCCCTGACGGCCTTTCCCTCTTGCCCCTCCGTCCTGCTCACGGCGGGTGATCTCCAGAAACACCTCTTCCAGGTCCGGGCCGAGGATATGGAGATCGGTGATGCGGGCGCCCTGGTCTTCGGCGAAGTGGACGAAGCCTCGAACCACCGAATCCGGGGACTCCGTGTACAGGCTCCACCCCCCTTTCTCGCTCACCACCCGCGTGACGCCGTCCATTGCCCGAAGAGACGCAGCGTTGGACGGATCGTCCGGGGTCATGGATACCCGCACCTTCTGCATGCGGCGAAAGGCGGCCCTCAGGTTCTCCGGTGTATCGATGGCTGCGATCCGACCGCCATCGATGACGGCCACCCGGTCACAAAGCTGGTTGGCGTGCTCGATCTGGTGAGTCGTCAGGAAGATCGTGGTCCCGCTCTCGCGCAGATCCCGGATCTGGGCGTGGATGAGCCTGGTGCTCCAGGCATCCAGCCCCGAGGTCGGTTCGTCCAGGAACAACAGTCGGGGAGCGTGGACCAGGGCCATGCCCAGGCTGAGTCGGCGGCGCAACCCCTTCGACAGTTCGTCGGCCCGTACGTGGCGCTTCCCGGTCAGCTCGAACATCCGGATCACGCTCTCGATGCGTGATTCCCTCTCTCCGGAGGGAACCCGGTACAGTCGGGCCGCAAAGACGAGGTTCTGCCGACAGGTCAGCTCCCCGTAGACATTGGATTCCTCCGGAACGAGGCCCATCAACCGTTTGGCGTCCAGGGAGGACCGGGCGAGGTCGTGCCCATGAATCCGAACGGTTCCCCCGGTGGGTTCGAGCAGGGTGGAGAGGATGCGCTGGGTCGTGGACTTCCCGGCCCCGTTCGGGCCGAGGAAGCCGAACACCTCTCCCGGCTCGACCTGGAAGGAGATGTTGTCTACCGCGAGGAAATCCCCGTAATACTTCGTGAGGTTCCGGACCTCGATGGCCGGCGTTGTCCTGGTCATGCGCTTCCGCTGTCTTCGGGTTCTCTGCCCGAAATCCCGTGGGAAGGGAATGGGGCATGGGACTCAGCCACCCTGGCCCCACTCCGCCGCCGGTGTCAAGCCTCAGCACCCTCTTAGAAGGAAGGGATAAAGAAGTTCGGCAAGGGCACCTACGGCCCCCCCTCCCCCTCGGGCAGGAGCGTCACCTTCACGTAGTTCTCCAGGTTCAGCCACTGGGCGGCGTCCCGCTGGACGGTTTCGGCCGTGACACCGTCCAGGAGGGAGTCGTCCACCAGGAACCGTGGATCGCTCTCCTGCTCGTAGGCGAAGGCGAGCTGGCTCACCCACCAGGCGTTCTCCTCCAGGCTGGTCTCCTTCCGGCGCCGCTCCTGCTCCTTGGCCGCCTCCACGTCCTCGGCCGAGGGCCCGTTGGCCCGGAGGTTCCGGAGCTCGCCGAAGATGGCGTCCACCAGCTCCTGCACCCGCTCGGGGTCCGAGCCGAAGGAGATGCTGATGGAGTAGTCGGGCTCGGGGAAGAGGTCGTAGCTGGAGCCCACGCTGACCCCGTAGGTGCCGCTCATCTCCTCCCGGACCACCTCCCGCAGACGGGTATCCAGGACGGCCCTGAGGATCCGCATCCCCAGCCGGTTCTCCCGGGTGTACTCGAAGGGGCCGGTGAAGATGATCCGGGTCTGGCTCTGGGGCTCCACCCCCTTGTGGACCTCCTTCTCGATGACCCCCGTGGGGGGATCCATGTCCAGGTCCACCCAGCTCTCCTCCCGGTCCAGGTCCGGGAGGCTTCCCAGGTAGGTCTCCACCAGGGGCCGCATCTCGTCGGGCTGGAAAGCCCCCACCAGGATGAAGGTGAAGTCGCTGGCATCGGCGAACCGGTCCCGGTAGAAGGCGAAGGACTCGTCCAGGTCGATCTCCCGGAAAGCCTCCATGCTCAGGGGCCGGGCCCGGGGATGGTACTGGGCCATGGTCACCAGGAGGGTGTCCTGGAGGGCCGCAGCGGGGCTGTTGCTCCGGTTGGCCAGGAAGGCCTGCATCTGACCCTGGAGGGCCTGGAAGGCCGTTCCGTCCTTCCGGGGAGCGGTGAAGTAGAGGTGGACGAGCTGGAAGAGGGTCTCCAGGTCCTTGGGCGAGGCGCTCCCGCTGAACCCCTCGGAAAGCTCACTGATGGAGGGCGAGGCGGAAGCGGCCTTTCCGGCCAGCTTCCTCTGCAGCTCCACCATGCTGAAGGAGCCCACCCCGCCCATGGCCACCACCTGGTCGGCGTTGGAGGCGGACATGTGGTTCTCCAGCTCCGACAGCGAATAGCCCCCGGGGCTGAAGGCCCGGAGCAGCACTTCATCCTCCTGGAAATCGGTGGGTTTCAGGACCACCCTGACCCCGTTGGACAGGGTCCATTCGGTGATGTTCAGCTCGGGAATGCCCCCCTCCTCGATGACGGCGCCGGGGGCCGGGACCTCGGCCAGGAGGGGCTCCTCCGGGGTGGTGTCCTTGTAGGGCCCCACCTCTTCCACCATGACCGCCTCGAAGACCGGGGCCAGCTCGTCCTCGGTGGGCACGGCCAGCCCCTCTTTTTCAGGGGAATTCACCAGGACCACCCGGTTCCCGCCGGCCAGCCAGCTCCGGGCCAGGGCGTTCACGTCCTCGGGAGTGATGGTGGGGAGGAGGGCCTGGGCGGCCTGGTACTCGAACTCGATGCCCGGCACGGGCTCCCCCTGCAGGTAGTGGGATACCAGTTCTCCGGCCAGGGCCGAGGAGCGGCGGTTCTCCCGGTCCGTGTAGGTCTGCTCCAGGCTCCGGAGGAGGTTCGTCTTCTCCCGCTCCAGCTCGGAGGAGAGGAAGCCGTGCCGGGCCACACGCTCGGCCTCGGTGAGGAGGGCCTCCATCCCCTGGTGGATCTCCCCGTCCTGGACCAGGGCCCCGAACTGGAAGAACTCGCTGGTTCGCGCGAAACGGCCCTTCCCGGCCCCGCCGGCGGCGAAGGGGGGATCGGCCTGCTGGGTGATCTCGAAGAGGCGCGCGTTGAGCATGGCCGTGATCAGGCGCTGGGCCAGGAGCTCCCGGTATCCGGCCAGGGTGTTCCGGTCCTCCACGTCCTGCTTGAAGAGGACGGCCACCTGGCTGTTCGTGGCCTCGGGATCGCTGGCGATGGCGAAGAGGGTCTCCTCGTGGCCCGGGACCTCGTAATAGGGCCGGGGCGTCGGGTCCGAAGGAGAGGGAATCTGGGAGAAGCGTTCCCTGATGGTCTCCTCCACCTCCTCGGGGTCGAGATCGCCCACGGCGACGACCGCCATGAGGTCCGGCCGGTACCACTCCTCGTAGAAGCGACGGATGGCCTCGTGGGGGAAGCTCTCCAGAACCTCCACTTCACCGATGGGGAGGCGCTCGGCGTAGCGGGATCCCTGAAAGAGGATGGGGAACTGCTCGTCCATCATCCGGGCGTTGGCCCCCCGCCCCAGACGCCATTCCTCGATGACCACCCCCCGCTCCTTGTCGATCTCCTCCGCCTCCAGGGAGATCCGGTGGGCCCAGTCCTCCAGGATCTGGAAGCCGGTGGAGAGGATCTCCGGATCGTCGGTGGGGACCTGGAGCATGTACACCGTCTCGTCGAAGCTGGTATAGGCGTTCACCTCGGGACCGAAGTCCATCCCGATGGACTCCAGGTATTCCACCAGCTCCTGCTTCTCGAAGTTGGCGGTCCCGTTGAAGGCCATGTGCTCCAGGAGGTGGGCCAGCCCCAACTGGTCCTCGTCCTCCAGCACCGATCCGGCATTCACCGCCAGCCTCAGCTCGGCCCGGTTCTCGGGTCGGGTGTTGGCCCGGATGAAGTACCGGAGCCCGTTGTCCAGCGTCCCGGTGACGACCTGGGGGTCCGTGGGGAGGGGGTCGTCGGGGCCCGGCCGGTCCTGGGCCGACAGCGTCGGAGCAAGGGTGAGAAGGAGGACCAGGACGGTTGGGATGGGGGTCGAGGCGTTGAATCGACGCATTCCGGTGTTCTCCTCGGGTTCGAAACGAAGGGCGCGGACGAAGGGGGGACGGCACAGAAGATACTATGGGCGGGCCGCCGTGTTCCAGTCCGCTGGCGGTCCGGTCCGACGGGTCTCCGACGCTCCCAGTCGCCGGCAGCTCCTCCGGGCTGCCATCCCATCGGCTACGGGGCTGCCGTCCGAGTCGCTACGCCGCCTCCGTCCGAGAGCCCCCAGGACGCCGTCTGACGGTCCATGGGCGACGCCCTTGCCCGGTCCCCGCTCTTTCCCCGGTGTCCCGCCGGGCCTGTTCGTCCGACCCTTGCCCCGGAACGGGCGAAAGGCTATTCATGCTACTAATGAAATAGTTGACAAACCCACTCCCCGTTCGTAGGTTGCTACTATGAGCATAGTAGATCCCAGGTCGAAGAAGGATGCTGTGGTTCTCACCAGCCGGGAGATGGACGTCATGAACGTCCTCTGGTCCCTGGGCTCCGGCACCGTCACGGAGGTCCAGGAGGAGCTGGCCGACGAGCTGGCCTACACCACCGTCCTCACCATCCTCCGCACGCTGGAGAAGAAGGGGCACATCCGCCACGAGACCGAGGGCCGGGCTCACCGGTATTCCCCTCTGGTGGAGAAGGAGGATGCCCAGGGGAGCGCCATCCGGCGCATGACCCGGAAGCTCTTTTCCGGATCCCCGGAAGCCCTTATGGCCCACCTGCTGAATGAGCGGGGCCTCACCGAGGATCAGCTCCGCCGCCTCCGGGATCTGGTGGACGAGCGCCTGGGGGAGGAGGACCAATGATTGCCGCCTGGATGATGTACGCCCTCCTGGTGGGGGTCCTGGTCGGTGGCGGGGCCCTGGTCCTGGAGCGGTTGGTGCGGGCCCACCGTCTGCCCACCCGGTGGATCTGGGTGGGGGCCATGCTTCTCTCCGGAGCCTGGCCCCTGGGCCACGCCCTCTGGAAGAGCGTCCTGGGACGTCCGGGTGCCGGAGCCCCTCCGGCGCCGGACCGGGTGGTGCCCCTGGAGCCCCTGGCGGTGGAGGTCTCTCCCCAGTCCTTCCTGAGGCTCCTGGACGGGCCCATCCTCCTGGGGTGGGCCGTGGCCTCGGGGCTCCTGATCTCTCTCTTCCTCCTCCTCATCCTGCGGACCCGGCGATTGAGGGAGGGGTGGCGGAGGGAGGAAGCGGCGGGCAAGCGGGTCCTGGTCTCCGAGGACTGGGGTCCCGCGGTGGTGGGCTTCCTGGATCCCCAGATCGTCCTCCCCCGGTGGTACCGGGAGCTGGACGGGGACACCCTTCGGCTGGTCCTGGATCACGAGGCCGAGCACCTCAGAGCCGGCGATCTCCGGCTCCTTCTCCTCACGGGAGTCCTGCCCGTCCTCATGCCGTGGAACGTGCCCCTCTGGTGGCAGCTCTCCCGGTTGAGGATCGCCGTGGAGGGGGACTGCGACCTGAGGGTCCTCAGGCGGCACCCCCACCGGGTGAGACCCTACCTGGAGCTCCTCCTGGAGGTGGGCGGGCGACTGCCCCGGAGCCGGGCCCTGGCTGCTATGCTCTCCGAGCCGGAAGAAACCCTGGAACGGAGGATTCACACCATGACCATGCCCATTCCCAAGAACCCCTGGGCCAGAGGAGTGATCCTGGCCAGCCTGGGAAGCGTTCTCATCGCCGTGGCCTGCTGGGCTCCGGGGCCCACGGACATCCGGGACGAGGCGATCACCTCTCCCGACCATGGAATCGAAATCCCGCCCACGCCCGAAGAGGTTGCCGAGGGAGCCATGGCCGATGAGCCCGGCCCCGAAACCCTCGCCGGCGCGCCCACCTTCACCCCCTTCACCGTGCGCCCCCACATCC
>CAYXGM010000050.1:0-19060 GCA_964464555.1 uncultured Gemmatimonadaceae bacterium
ACTAGAGGAGGTGGTCATGAGCCCGTTATTCACCAAGGCAACCGCTTTGAGCGCCTTTGCGGTGCTCGTCGGCGCCTGCCAATCAGACCCCATGGGCGCGAGGGAAGGGCCTTACCTGGAGGCGTCCCTCCAGACCCTGCCAACAACCGTAACAGTTATGATCGACCGGGAACATCGAGGTGGTGCTATCTGGGAGGGCGGAACCAAGAGCGACACGCATCGCAAACTCCAAATCCGTTCCAAGGACTTCAATACCACTCACACTCTCATTCTTCAACGCCTTTCGTCAGCTCCAAAGGGTCCCTTTCAACCGGGCATCTACACTCTTGTCCCGCGCAACTTCACTGCAGGAGACAACGATGGCTATACGGCCTGGTATGGGGACTCGGAGACCGGCAACCATTATATTGCCGAATCTGGCACTTGGACTATCGACCACGTGTCCCAAGACGGTCAGGTAACGGGTTATTTCGACTTCGTGGCAGCCTACTGGTGCAACCCGCACAACGACCGGGACCGGTGCTTCCAGTCGCCGGCGGAACTGGGCTTTCTTCCAGACGCTGTTCGTCTGCACGTGCACGGGGAGTTCCGGGCAGAATATGTCGGAGAGGTTCCCGCCTGGTAGCCTCCAGTGTCTTCACGGGCTGTGCCAAGGGCCGGGAAGTGTGCTGATTTCCCAGCCCTTGGCTGGTCCATCCCAGGCATCCTCGTCGCGGCTCCCGTCATCGACAGAGTGAGCACCACTCTTGGGCTTCTCGTCCACCAACTTCCATTCCCGGGGGAGGCGCCGAGCCCGGAAGAGAGACCGACATGGAATGGCGCCCCAAGGGCACGAACAGCCCCCCGAGCCACCGGAGAATTGTTGATCCCGTGCTCCGAGCGTCGATGATGTTCTCTGGCTTCCGGCACCACCGGCAACAAAGCTGCTGGCTCCGGCCGACTGCGGCGGTCTCCGTCGCAACCGGCCCGATTGCGAAGGGAGCCCGGAAGCGCGTCTGCTGTTGATAGGGAACCAGCGCTGGCAGCCGGTTCGGTGACGGGCCGCTTCAGCAACCTCCGGGACATTGGACGAAATGGCAGTGAACAGCGGGGCGAAGAAGTACAGAGATTGAAACCCTGGCTGTACATATGTATTTTAGTGCTGTACAGTCACCAGGGGGGATCCATGCCTAAGGATGCGAAGGTCGTTCGCAAGAACATGCGTCTCCGCCAGGACCTCATCGACCGGGCCCGTCGGGTGCTCGGGACGAAGACCGAGACCGAGACGGTGGAGCAGGCACTTGAACTCGTCACGTTCCGCAAGGAGGTGGCAGAGGGAATCCGTGGTATCGCCGGATCTGGGAGTCTTCGTGACATCTACGCCGAAGAGGCGTGAATGCCCCGGTATGTGATCGACACAAATCTCTACGTGGCCGCCGACCGGGACTTGGCCTGGGCTGAAGAGGTCGAACGCTTCTCCACAGCCTATCTTCCATTCATCCATTTTCACGCGGTAGTGGCCCAGGAATTACTAGCCGGCGCCATCGATCAACGACGCGAGAAGCTCGTTGACGACAGCCTCATCCAACCCTTTGAGAGGAGGGGAAGAGTCCTCACTTCCGGCTTTGCGGCCTGGAAGGATGCGGGACGCATTCTATCCCAGCTTATCCAGCGAAAGCTGATGAGTCCGGGGGGGTTCAAGCGGTCATTCCTCAACGATTGTGTACTCGCTGCTTCCTGCCGAGAGGTCGGAGCTACGTTGGTTACGCTGAACCGAGACGATTTCGAACTCATCGGGGAAGTGATGCGCTTCGAGTTCACAGAACCGTGGCCCGAATAGCCAAGAGGTGTTGAAGGGGCGCGTCGGCACCCGCTGAACGCAATTGGGGCCAACTGGAGGTGAACACGGCTCTGAGAGCCGGAGATGTGAATGTGGGAGGGCCGGCCGGGATTGGGTCCAGAATGACCATGCGCAGCGCTCAATCGAGAGTCGAGTCTCTGGTATGCCGGACCATACACTTTCATTCAGCCGACTAGGAATCTTTCAAATAGCCGAAGGACGATCTTACAATTGGCCGCATGACAAACACACCCCTCTACCCACGTTTTGTGGAACTACGCCTGATCGAAGCGCTGGCGGATACGCCTGTGGTCCTGATCCACGGGCCTCGCCAGAGCGGGAAGACGACGCTGGCGCAGAAGGTGGGCGAGAAGATGGGGTACACCTACCTGAGCTTCGACGACCATGTGACCCTGGCTGCAGCAACTGCCGATCCCGTGGGGTTCGTCGGTGACCTACCGGAGCGGACAATTCTCGACGAAGTCCAGCGTGCCCCAGGGATCTTCACGGCCCTCAAGACTTCGGTCGATCGTCAAAGAACCCCGGGGAGGTTCCTCCTCACTGGATCGGCCAACGTGCTCTTGGTTCTGAAACTCGCCGATTCACTGGCAGGTCCGGGTCAAAACCGGGGTGGAATTGGTTCTCGGGACGCTCGAGTGCCGACTCGAGGAGGCCCCGGTCCCGAAGTCGGGCAGAGCCGCCGTGTGTCTTGATCTGATCGGAGTGGATGGCGAGAACATGTATGAGAGCAAGCCAGCGCGGCTTTCAGCTTCATTCAGAGGTGCTTCGGGCGACGGGTGGGCTGGAAGCAGGCACGAAGGCATGAGGCGGCCGCCCCTCTGAAATCATGGTGACGCCGTGATCGGTTTTTTCCGGGGAGATCCATTGCCTATGACCAAGCGGTTCGGGCCGTCGAGGCCCGGAGAAGAGGCGGCGGGCACGGAGGTGCCTTCGGGGCGCCCCGGGAGCGCATCCGTCCGTCTCGTGACCTTCGCCATCCTTCTGGCATCTCTCTCTGTGCTCCTGGCGGCCTGGGATGGCGACCGGGGGGAAGGGAGGAGGCCCGAGTGTCCGGATCTGAGGCGAGCCGACTCCCTGGTGAGGCGAGCCGTGGAGGGTGGGCGGACCGCCGGGGCCGTCCTCCTGGTGCGGAGGGATGGACGGACCCTGCTCCACCGGGCCTACGGTCATTCCCTCCTCTACCGGTGGGAGGACCCGGGGGCGGGCTCGATGGCTTACCCGCCCACGCCCGAGCTCCTTCCCGATCCCGTGCCCATGACCCCCGGGACCGTCTTCGATCTGGCCTCCGTGACCAAGGTCATGGCCACCACCATGGCCGTGATGCTCCTGGTGGACCGGGGAGACGTGGTGCTGGACGCCCCCGTGCGGGCCTACCTTCCTGACTTCCAAGGACCATCCCGGGACTCCATCACCGTCCGGCACCTCCTGACCCACACCTCGGGGCTGCCCCAGTGGCTTCCACTCTACTACGACGCCGTCTCGCCGGAGGCGGCGTACGCCAGGATCCGGGAACTGCCCCTGGAGTGGGGGGTGGGGGAGGGGCGCCACTACAGCGACCTGGGGTTCATGCTTCTGGGCCACGTGGTGGAAGCCGTGGCGGAAGCTCCCCTGGAACGGTTCCTGGCCGGGGAGCTCTACGACCCCCTGGGGCTGGCTTCTCTCACCTTCCGACCCGACGAGGGACCCATTGCCGCCACGTCCCACGGCAACCCCTACGAACGTCGCATGGTCTACGACTCGGCTTTCGGCTATCGGATCCCGGGAGACCCGACGCGATGGGACGAGTGGCGGACCCGGACCCTGGTAGGGGAAGTGAACGACGGCAACGCCCACCATGCTTACCAGGGAGTGGCGGGCCACGCCGGCCTCTTCGGGACGGCCCGGGAGCTGGCGGTCCTCCTGGACCTTCTCCTGAACCGGGGCACGTTGAATGGTAATCGGTTCCTGGAGGAGGAGACCGTGCGGAGGTTCCTCAGCCCCCGTGTCTCCGGCCGGACCCTGGGGTGGCAGGTGCCGGCCTGGGCGCCCGTCGGTAGCTTTTCGCATTCGGGTTTCACGGGGACCTTCGTGCTGGGGGTTCCCGAGGTGGATGGCCCGGGCGACGGCGGCGTGGCCCTGGTTCTTCTCACCAATCGCCAGAACATGGGGACGGGCTCGGATGGGCGATACGCCGACCTGGGGCCTCTTCAGGAAGGGGTGGCCCGGGCCGTCCTGGGGCTGCCTTCCCCTCCCGGACCCTCCGGGGGGAACCTCCGGATGGAGGTCCGCACGAAGCCTCCACAGGCACGGTCCACCGTCGGACCCGCGGCGGCCCGGCATCCACCGCGCTCCGTCCCTTCGGCAAGCCGGGACTGTTTCGTTCCATGAGGTACTGCGGAGATCCCCCGGGTCATTGTCACCAGCACTGTCACGATCCTGTAAAGGTCATGTGGTGAAAAGGGAACTCCCCGCCGGGCTCGGAGGGGCCCGGTTGCCAAGAGAGGGCCGGTTTGCGACCCTTTGATATCCAGGAAACTGATCAGGCATTTTCGGCGGGTTTCACTCCCTTTTTGAAAGGAAGTCATGTGAAGCGCTCCATCACTCTTCTCCTTGCTCTCGTCCTCAACCTGGCTTGCGGTGGCGAGGCCGGGGAGAGCCGGTCCTCCAGGACTGTCCTGCAGAACAAAGGTTCCGATACTCTGGTGAACGTGGCCCAGGCCTGGGCCGAGGCCTACAGCTCGGTGAATCCAGGCGTGCCGATCGCCGTCACGGGTGGCGGGTCCGGAACCGGCATTTCCGCTCTCATCAACGGGACGGTGGATATCGCCAACTCCAGCCGTGAGATGAGGGAAAGCGAGATCAAGGCGGCAGAGGCTCGGGGTATCCGTCCCGTGGAGCATCTCGTGGGCTACGATGCTCTGGCCGTGTTTCTCCATCCCAACAACCCCATCGGGGAGCTTACTCTTCGCCAACTGGCGGCCATCTACGGGGAAGGTGGGGCCTACGACGAGTGGTCGGACATGGGTATCTCCGTCCCGGGGTGCCCCTCCGACGAGATCGTTCGGGTGAGCCGGCAGAACAACTCCGGCACCTACATCTACTTCCAGGAAACGGTCCTGGATGAGGACCCGTACAAACTGGGCTCCCGGGACATGCATGGCTCCAAGGACGTGGTGGATCTGGTGGAGCACACCCCATGCGCCATCGGCTACAGCGGCCTGGCCTACTCCACGGACCACGTGAAGATCCCTTGCGTCGCCAGAGAGGAGGGTGCCACCTGCGTGGTGCCGACTCTGGAGACTGCAGTGGATCGTAGCTATCCTATATCCCGCCCCCTGTTCATGTATACGCCGGGGGAGCCGGAGGGCGTCGTCAAGGAGTACCTGGACTGGATCCTCAGCGACGAGGGCCAGTGTATCCTGCTGGAAACCGGCTATGCTCCCGTTCGGGAGAACCTCACATGCTCCGATCCCGCTCAGGGATAGGGGCGGATTCGACCCTCCCTTCGGCCGGTGGCCGCGCATCCGGCGTGGTGATACCCATCTTCGGGTAGGTTCAGTGGGAGGTTGAGCATCGTGTCACGCTACGAAGAACGCCTGGAACGGGATCTGGAGGCCATCAGCTCCCGCCTGAAGGACGTCTCGGAACTGGTCCAGAACCAGGTGCGGGACGCGGTTCAAGCTCTGTTAACCAAAGACGGAGCCCTGGCCAATCAGGTGATCCTTCAGGATCGGATCATCAACCGGGAAACCCGGGCCCTCGATCAGCTCTGTCACGGATTCGTGGTGCGGCACCTGCCGGTGGCCCGCCACCTCCGCTTCATGTCAGCGGTTCTTCGTCTGGACGTGGCCCTGGAGCGGGTGGGGGATTACGCCGTGACCATCTGCCGCCACAGCCTCCGGTGTGAAGGCCCGCCGGCGGAGGACATCGCCAGGGACATCGAGCTCATCGCCAGACAGTCCCGGGGTTCCCTGGCCGAGGCCCTGAAGGCCTTCACGGAAGAGGACGTGGACGCGGCCCGGAAGGCCCTGGGCCTCACCCGGCCCGTGGACAACACCCACGACAAGGCCTTCGAAGACCTGGTCACGGCCGGGGAGACCCGGAAGGTGCCCGTCCGGGATCTCTACAGCCATCTCCGGGCCCTCTACGTGCTGCTCCGAGTGTCGGATCAGGCGGAGAACATCGCCCAGGAGGCTCTCTTCGCGGCCATCGGCGAGACCAAGAACCCCAAGGTCTATCGGATCCTCTTCGTGGATCGGGCGAACGATTGCCGGAGCCAGATGGCCGAGGCCTATGCCCGCAAGGCCTTTCCGGAGTGCGGCGTGTTCAGCAGTGGTGGGTGGGATCCGGCCGACAGCCTTCGACCGGAGCTCGTTCCTTTTTTCGCGGACCACGGCCTGGACCTGGAAGGGCTGGAACCCGAGCTCGTCCCGGATCTCACGACCGAGCCCCGGCACTTCCACGTCATCATCGGGCTGGACCAGAAATCGCTGGAGATGATCGGGGAGATCCCCTACAAGACCGTCTTCCTGGACTGGGATCTGGGGCCCTGCCCCATGAGTGAGAACGATCCCGACGCCCTGAATCGGCTGGAGAACATCTACCGGGAGATCGCCACTCGCTTGAGGGAGCTCATGGAAATTCTCAGGGGTCCGGATGCCATCTGACCTCTCGGCTCCCGCCGCCGAGGGTTCCGGGCGAGGGTGGGCATCCTTCATCCGTCATGGGGACGTTCACCGGCGGGACCTGGCCTGGTACCAGGACAAGGCCATCGCCGCCTTCGTCTTCATAGGCGGGATTTCGGCTATCGTCTTCATCATCGGGATCTTCGTTTTCATCACCAAGGAGGGGCTGGGCTTCATCCTGGGTACCATGGACGTGAAGGAGTTCTTCACCTCCCCGGCATGGCGCCCCACCTTCGAGCGGAATCCTACCTACGGCGCCCTGGCCCTCATCGCGGGGACGGCCTCCGTCACGGGGCTGGCCATGCTGGTGTCCGTTCCCTTCTCCCTGGGGGCCGCCGTCTTCATCGGCGAATTCGCCACCGGTCGTCTCCGGGAGGCTCTGAAGATCCTGGTGGAGCTCCTGGCGGCCATCCCTTCGGTGGTCTGGGGCTTCATCGGCCTCAGCATCATGAGCCCCC
Organism: uncultured Gemmatimonadaceae bacterium; assembly: GCA_964464555.1. GTDB lineage: Bacteria > Gemmatimonadota > Gemmatimonadetes > Longimicrobiales > Gaopeijiaceae > CAYXGM01. The sequence goes on from CAYXGM010000050.1 coordinate 6,963, forward strand.
TCATCATCGACATCTTCGATGAGTCCGTGGGGTTGAACGTCCTGAACGCCGGGATCATCCTGGGACTCATGGCGGCCCCCATCATGACCACCATCGCCGAGGATGCCCTGAAGGCCGTACCCGACACCTACAGGGAGGCGGCGGAGGCCATGGGGGCGACCCGGTGGCAGATCATTGTGAAGGTCGTCTTCCCGGCGGCCAAAAACGGCCTCCTGGGAGCCGTGCTCCTGGGAGTGGGGCGGGGCTTCGGAGAGACCATGGCCGTCCTCATGGCCACGGGCCACTCCATCAACATCCCCACCAGCGTCTTCGACTCGGTCCGGGCCCTGACGGCCACCATCGCGGCCGAGCTGGGGGAGGCCCCGGTGGGCTCGGAGCACTACCAGGCCCTGTTCACTCTGGGGATCTTCCTCTTCGTGGTGACCTTCATCATCAATCTCTCCGCCGACCTGGTGGTCCGGGGCGTCAGGAAGGGCCCCGGCAAGGGCCGGTCCGGGGAGAAGTGAGGCCATGACCATGTTCGAGGCCACGGCCCTCAATCGTCGGAATCGTCAGGTGGAATGGCTCTTCAAGATGCTCTTCCTCCTCATGACGGTGATCCTGGTCATCCCCGTCATCCTCATCCTCACGGTCCTGGTGGTGAAGGGGCATGGGGCCATCTCCTGGGAGTTCCTCAGCTCGCCACCCACCCATGGCATGACGGCGGGCGGGATCCTGCCGGCTCTGGTGGGGACGGTCTGGTTGGTGGCGGTGGCTCTCCTGGCTTCCGTGCCCCTGGGGGTGGCCTCGGCCATCTACCTGAGTGAGTACGCCTCGGACAACTGGCTCACCCGGGCCATCAACCTGGCCATCATCAACCTGGCCGGAGTCCCGTCCATCGTTCACGCACTGTTCGGGGTGGGAGCCTTCGTCCTCTTCTTCCGCTTCGGCACCAGCATCCTGGCGGCCTCCCTGACCCTCGCCATCATGACCCTGCCGGTGGTCATCGTGGCCACCCGGGAATCCCTCCAGGCCGTTCCCCGGGCCTTCCGGGAGGCCTGCTGGAACATGGGGGCCACCCGGTGGCAGACCATCCGGAGGGTGGTCCTTCCCAACGCCATCAGCGGAATCCTCACCGGGGTCATTCTGGAGGTGTCCCGGACCGCCGGTGAAACGGCCCCCATCATGTTTACCGGAGCCGCCTTCTTCCTACCCTTTCTGCCCCAGTCGGTCTTCGACCAGACCATGGCCATGTCCTTGCACCTGTACGTCATCTCCACACAGGTGCCGGGAGTGCCGGAAGAGCTTCCCTACGGGGTGGCCCTGGTCCTCATCAGCATGGTTCTGGTCATGAATGCCCTCTCCATCGCCTTTCGGATCTACCTGAGGGGAAAGAAAAAGTGGTAGAGAAGCGAGAGATGGCGGCCCGGGATCTGGCCGGCGACTTCAAGGGGAACGCCCGGCAGGTTGCCGCGGATGCTCCGGTCAAGCTGGAGGTCCGGAACCTGTTCCTGAGCTACGGCTCCGAGACGGTGCTTCGGGACGTGAGCTTCCAGGTGAAGGAAAAGGAGATTTTCGGCATCATCGGCCCGGCCAACTCGGGGAAGACCAGCTTCCTCCGGGCTCTGAACCGGATGAACGAGATGGTACCGGGGATGCAGGTGGAGGGGACGGTCCTCTTCAACGGCCAGGACGTGGACACCTTTACCAACGTCTACGCTCTCCGGCGGCGCATCGGCGTGGTGTTTCCCCTCCCGGTGGGTTTGCCCCTGAGCATCTACGACAACGTGGCCCTGGCTCCCCGCCTCATGGGGGTCAAGAAGAAGGCCCGGCTGGATGAGATCGTGGAGCGGTGCCTCCGGAGGGCCGCCCTCTGGGACGAAGTGAAGGACCGTCTTCACGCTCTGGGGTCCCTCCTGAGCGGGGGCCAGCAGCAGCGCCTCACCATCGCCCGGGCCCTCTCCCAGGAGCCGGAACTCCTCCTCCTGGACGAGTTTTCCATCGCCGTGGATCCCGTCACCACCATGCGCATCGAGGACATCCTCAAGAGCCTGCGGGACGAGATGACCATCGTCATGGTCACGAACCTGGTTCAACAGGCCCGGCGTCTGGCCCAGCGGACGGCCTTCTTCCTGAACGGGGAGCTGGTGGAGGTGGGAGAGACGGAAGAGTTCTTCACCGGAACGGTCCAGGACCCCCGGACCCGGGAGTATGTGGAGGGGAAGTTTGGATAAGCCCAGCGATCCCCGCCATCCCTTCGCCATCGAGACCGAAGAGCTGAGCCTCTGGTACGGCGACTTCCAGGCTCTCTTCGACGTGGACCTGAAGGTGAAACGGGGGCTCATCACCTCCCTCATTGGCCCCTCCGGCTGCGGCAAGACCACCCTCCTTCGGACGGTGAACCGCATCAACGAGCGGTTGGGGTACGTGAGGACCTCCGGGTCCGTCCGGGTGCTGGGGCAGGACATCCTGGACCCGAAGGTGGAGCCTCTCCAGCTCCGGAAAGAGGTGGGGATGGTCTTCCAGCGACCCAACCCCCTCCCCCTGAGCATCAAAGACAACGTCCTCTTCAGCCACCGGATCCACCGGGGCAAGGAGAGGGTGAGCCGGTCCCGGGAGGCGGAGATCGCGGAGAAGGCTCTCCGGGAGGTCCTTCTCTGGGACGCCGTGAAGGACAAGCTGGGGCAACCCGCCGTCACCCTCTCCCTGGAAGAGCAGCAGAAGCTCTGCATCGCCAGGCTCCTTCCGGTGAAGCCCGAGGTCATCCTCATGGACGAACCCTGCTCAGCCCTGGATCCCACGGGGACGGAGGCGGTGGAGGACCTCATGTGGGAGCTACGTGGTGACTACACCATCCTCATCGTCACCCACAACATGGCCCAGGCCCGGAGGGCCAGCGAGGAGACGGTCTTCATGCTTCTGGGGAAGGTGGTGGAGCATCGGCCCACCGATGATCTGTTCCTGACGCCCGAGCACGAGGAGACCGCCGACTACATTGAGGGGCGGTACGGCTGAAGCCGTGCTCCGGGGGCATGGCAAGCCCGCGATTTTCGATCGCCTCGGGGGCGTGGGGAGCCGCTATTCCAGAAGAAGAACGTTGAGCTCGGAACGGGACTCCCCCACCGAGGACACCCGGATGGCCCGCTGGTCGTGGACGGGGCACTTGTGCTGGCATAGCCCGCAGCCGATGCAGCGGGCCGGATCCACCACGGGGCGTTGGAGGGCCACGGGGCGGCCATCGGCATCCACCGCCTCGGCGTCCTCGAGGTAGATGGCTTTGGGCGACACCGGGCACACCTCCTCGCACACGATGCAGGGCTTGTACATGGCCCAGGGGAGGCAGCGGGTCCGGTCCAGGAAGGCGGTCCCCAGGGAGATGGGCCTGTCATGCGGCTCCTGGCCCAGCTTCTCCTCCACCGAGAGCTCCCGGATGGCGCCGGTGGGGCAGACCTCGGTGCAGAGAGTGCAGTTGAACTCACAGTAACCCAGGTGGTAATCCATCACCGGAGACCAGAGGGCCTCCATGCCTGCCTGGAACAGGAGGGGCTGGATGGCGTTGGTGGGACAGACCAGCATGCAAGCCCCACACTTGATGCAGGAGCCCAGAAAGCGTGACTCCTCCCGGGAGCCCGGGGGGCGGATCAGATCCGGGGGCGGGCGGCGGTCCGGGCGCAACGAGGCGCCCATGAGGGGCACCGCAGCCAGGGTTACGGCCCCCGTCTGGAGAAGCTTCCGGCGGGAGACTTCGGGGGCCACTCTCACCCTCTCCTCCGGGGCAAGAGCCCGGAAGGAGATGACGTTGGTGGGACACGATTCCCGGCACTCCAGGCAGACGAAGCACTCGGACTTTCGAAGTCTGCCGTGGGGATCCGCCGCACCGTGACAGTTCACCAGGCATTGTTCGCACTGGTTGCACTTCTCCTCATTGCGGTGTACCCGGAAGAGAGAGAACCGGGAGAACACCCCCAGGAGTGCCCCCAGGGGACAAAGCACCCGGCAGAAGAATCGGGGAAGGACGGCGTTCAGGAGGAGCAGGAAGATGAGGATCCCTCCCAGGAGCCAGGCCAGGCGGAAAGTCCACTCCCCCAGGAGTCGCCCGCTGGTAACTGCACCCACCGCCGGGAACACCGCCGTGGCCGTGCTCCGGCTGAGGAAAGCGATGGGGTCCAGGAGCCCCACCTGGGTGATGCCGAAGGCCGCAAGAATCAGGAACGCTGCCAGAATGTAATACTTCAGAGCGTAGAGAGGCCGGTAGCGGTCGGCCTCCACCCGCTCCTCCCGCTTCAGAGGCCGGAAGAGCCGGCTGAAGAAGGTGTGCAGGGCTCCGAAGGGACAGACCCACCCGCAGAAAAAGCGTCCCAGGAAGATGGTGGGGATCAGCACCAGGAGGGACAGGAGCATCCCGGCGTAAAGGGTGTGCGTTGCCAGGGCCGTGCCCAATGCGTTGAGGGGGTCGATCTCCAGGAAGAGGCTGACGGGGTAGCTCTCCATACGGCTGAAGTCGGCCTTGGAAAGGAGCCACAGGAAGAGGGCCAGGAAGAAGGCCTGGGCGATGACTCGGGTTCGGGTCAGTCTCATGGACATTCCTTCGAGATCAGAGCGAGATCATCTCGAACCCCGCGCTCCGGATGTCCGTCGTGCCGAGGCCCCTGCGCTCGGCCTCCTCCAGGAACGGGAAATCTCCCCCCCCGGGGACCACGATGGAGGCTCCGTAGGCGTCCAGGGCCACGGGATCCGTAGCCACGGCCACGACACCGTCGAACCTCACGTCGCTGGGACTTCCGCCGGTGGGACCGTGTCGGAAGAGTACCCGGGTGGCGTCCAGGACGGTGAGGGTGGGCCGCACCAGGGAGGCCAGGTCCGCCACGCTGGTGTGAATGTCCTGGTGCAACCGGTTCCGGCGGCCGCCCAGGAGTCCGTACCAGTTCTTCATTCCCAGCGTCACGCCCGAGAGGCTGTGGTGCTTGGCCGCCGGGATCCCGATAACCTTGGTGGCCCTCTCGAAGGGGGCGTGGAAGAAGGGCCAGCGCTTCAGCACGGCGGTGCCGGCAGCTTCCACGTCCCGGAAGGCTCCGGAGCGGGGCAGAACGATACGGGCGCCGGCTGCGACGGCTGCGGCCTCGATACCGGAGACGGAAAAGCAGCGGGCGGGATCGTGGATGGGATTGTCTACCACCCATACCTCCTCCGCTCCCTGGGCCAGGCAGAGACGGGCCACGACGGCCACCACCTCGGGGTTCGTAGTGGCCCCCAGAGCCGGTGGGGTGGCAAACCCGATGTTCGGCTTCACGACGACCCGGTCGCCGGGCTCGATGAAGCGATCGATTCCTCCCATCCTCTCGAAGCAGCGCTGGAGCATCTGCTGGGGACTGCCTCCTTCGGAAGCTACGATGGACGGAAGGTCCGGGCGCTCCTCCACGCGGAAGTCCGGGAGGTGAACGGCGGCATCCGCCTTGTCGGGATCCCGGTTGTGGATCCCCACGGCCAGGGCTCCCGTTCCCGCAGCCACGGCGCCGGCGGTTCCCACGCGGTGAATGAACTCCCGTCGGGAACATCGGGCCTCGGGGTTCCTTTTCTCCTCGTGTGTCATCAGCCTCTCCTGGCCCCGCACCGGCGTGTGCCACCGGCGTCTGCCCTCGGCGGCCTCACGACTCCCCCTCCACCCGCCGAAGGAGCTCCCGTACCGTCTCTTCCGCCGCCTCCCGGTCCGGAAGCCGGACACTCCCGGCCACCACTCTTCCGCTCCTGATCATGAGGATGGTTCCGACATAGGGGTGCTCGCCCCAGACGAACTCCTCCCTGGTGCCACGGTGGAGGTCCACGATTTCGCCGGAAGATTCCAGGTACGTCTCATGGCTCTCCAGAAGCTCCTCCGCCTTCTCGTCGCTTTCCATCTGGCAGTAGAAGAGCCGGTAGACGGATTCTTCTCCCTGGTAGGTGGCAAGGAAGGTGTCCTTCATGTAGTGGAGGCCGAACGCCGCTTCCTTGGAGAAGCTCAGGCTCTCGGGGAGAAGGTCTTCCGGGGGGAAGACGGAGAACTCCTTCAGCTCGGACTCCTCGTCCCGGATCCGTTCCGCCACCAACTCGGCTCCGGCGTGTACCGTCTGGCTCCGATCATCCGCCGAGAGAGCCGATACCCGAACGAAGTAAGGACCCTTCCAGAACGCAGCCACGTTGTAGCCGTAGAAGCCGTCGTTGCCCAGAGAAGCCACTTCCGCCTCCGGAGGCACGCTCTCCATGAACAGGCCGTAGGCGTTGCGCCTCTCGCCCATGTCGTACACGTCGGCGATGAGGTGCGGAATGGCCCCGGCATCCTCCCCGTACTCCCCCACGAGGACCGCCTGGAACCCGAATTGGAGGTAATGGGGCGCCTGGCCGTTGATGTACTCGTATAGATTCTCGGGCCCGTAGGTCCTGGTGCCGGTGAGCACCAGTGGTTCCATGGTCTCGGGGAGGACGTCCGTCCTTCCGCTCCAGGCCGACCCGGTGGCGGAGAGGGATCGGGTTTCCCCTGTGCTCCCCACCAGGTACACAGCCAGGAAGATGGCCGCCAATCCCCCCAGAATGGAGGTGCTGGCTATGGTCTCGCTCCGTTTCACGGGCCGGCGGGAGCGACGTCTTCGACGCCGAGCGGGGGGGACGGACACGGGCCTCGCTTCAGGCCAGTTGCATGTGGGTGCGGCTCAGGAGCGGCTGCAGAAGGGCCCCGGCCGAGCAAGAGACGGAGCACTCGGCGCAGTCCAGGCAGGCGCGGGCGTTGCCGGCAACCTGCCGGTAGTTTTCCCTGGCCAGTGAGGGATCCCCATAGCCCTCCAGGTACATTGCGCACCGGCGCACATCCCGCACATCCACACCGTGAGGACACATTCCTTCGCAGCTTCCGCAATCCGTGCAGCGGAGGTCGGCAGTGGCGGCGGCGTACCGCTCGAGCTCGCGAGCTTCGGAAGTTCCAAGGTGCTGCCCCATGATGGCCAGGTTCTGGTCCAACTGCTGGAAATCCCGGGTGCCGGGGACGGCGCAGGTGACGTGCTCGTTCTCCAGGACCCACTTCAGGGCGGCCTGGTGGGGAGTCAGACCTCCTTGCGGGTCGGGAAAGTCGCCCAGCTGGGTCTTCATGGCGATGATGCCGATCCCCGCCCCGTGGGCCCTTTCCACCGCCTCCAGCAGGGCCGGGTCCGCGTTGGAGAAGTTGAAACTGGTGAGGACGACGTCGTAGTGCCCGGCATCGACGGCTGCGTTCAGGGTCTCGGCCATATTGCGATGGGTTGAGAAGCCGATGAAGCGAGTTTTTCCGGCTTCCTTTGCCTGGTGAAGGACTTCCAGGTTCGTCTCGTTGAAAACCTCCTCCCGGGTACGCACGGCGTGGATCATGAGGTTGTCCACGTAATCGGTCCGGAGCCGGGTGAGGCTGGTGTCGATGCGGGATTGCATGGTTTGTTTGTCTCCGGAACGGATCTTCGTGGAGATAAACGCCTGGTCCCGGCGCCCCTGCATGACCCTGCCCACCTCCCCCTCGTTCTGGCCGTTCTTGTAGCTGTGGGCCGTGTCGAGCCAGTTGACGCCCCGGTCCACCGCCGCGGCAATGACCTCTTCCGGTGCCACCATGCATCCGAGGGAGACGGCGGTGACCCTGAGGCCCGTGCGGCCGAGCACCCGATGCTCCAGGGTAGACCCACCGACGGGGCGGGCAGAGAGCCACCCGGGAGTTGCGGCCGCCACAGCGAAGGCGGCCGGACCCGTCTTCAGGAATTCTCTTCTCGAGAAGCGGCCGTGGTTCCTCATGGGGGATCTCCTGTTCTGGCTCGGAGGGCCTTGCCGTGGCTTCAGGGGGTATCCCCTGCCAGGACCCTTCCTCCGATAAACGGGTGGGCTCTCCAGTGTACCTGACTCCGTCATGATAGATTCGGATGGAAGAAGGGGGCAAGCCGACGGCTGTAGAATCCGGGGTGGAGGACGCCGCTGTTCCACCCTGTCGCGTGCTTGCCCACGGCATCCTCTTTCTCCAGAATGCTCACGGAGAGGTCCGGCCCCCGCCCCCGGGAGGGGCCGACGGAACGACTCCACGCCATCCCTCACCGGCAACGTGAGCATCGCGAGCTACGAGGGTGAGATTCGCACCTGATCCGACAGTCGCCCGGATTCCGGACTTCCTTCCAAGCCGTTTCCCCGTCGGGATCGACCTCGTGGTCTTCCAGGCCCCTGGTGCTCCGCACAGGGCTCCAGACCCCCAACGTCAGGTCCCTCCCCCCCGGCCCCCTCTGTTGGCACCGGATTTGCCTCTCTTAATTCGATTCACGAGTATGGGAACGGCTCCGGCGGGGACCAGGGCTCTCACGCATCCTGCCCGGGCCGCGGGAGGGGTTCCCCGCTCGTAGGGGAGTGGCCCCTGGAAAAGCCCCGTTCGGAGGAACGTCGGACGGAAGGATGTGACCATGGCAGAGCTGTTCATCGGCGCCCTGGCGGCTTCGGGGTTCCTTTTTCTTCTCCGGATCGTCGGCCGGAAGGGGCTTTCTGTCCCGTGGTGGGGTTGGGTCGTGACCCTCCTGGCCTTTCTCTACGGGGTCTTCGTTCTGGAGGTTGTGGTGGCCTTTATGCGGGAGGGCCTGCCCCAGGGGGCCGCCGTCATGGGTACCCTCCTGGGATTCGGGCTGGTGGTCTGGGCCGCGCTCCTGGCCCGTTTCGTATTCGGCGGGGCCGGCCGCGGGCGGCCTGCATCGGGGCCCGGGGCATCCGGGAGCGCTTCATCGCCGGAGGTGACGCCATGAGCGGCGATTCCATGGACCGCAGGCGCTTTCTGGAGGCCCTGGGGTTGGGCTCCGTGGGGCTGGGAGCCGCGGGCGCCGGTGGAGGGGCCGGCCTGGCCGCCGGGTTGGCCGGGGTGTCCACGCTTCTGGGAACGCCCCGGATCCTGGGGGCCACGGAGCGGGGGGTGGTGGTGGAATCGGAGGCGGAGTACGGCGGATTCCTGGTGGAGAAGCTCACTGGTGGTGCGCTCCCCTACCAGGCGGACCCGAAACGCCTGGCCTCCATGAGCGAGAAGTTCACCGTGTTCAGCCGGAACGTGTGGGATCCGGTCCGGCAGAATCGTCCGGAGCGGTCGGAGAACCTGACCCGGGTGAACCTGGTGGAGGGACGGGGGGTGGTGCCCAACCAGACTCGCCTGGACTACGCCCTCATGGCCGCCGCCTGGCGCCATGCCGCCATGGGGGGAGGCGGGGACTACCAGTGGGAGGGAACCGGGGGGCAGCTCCAGGGGTCAGGGCTCACCCGCCTGGGGCCCTGGGATCCGGCAGATCTGGACATGACCTGGGAGGAGGCCACGCTGGCCGTACGCCACGCCGCCCTCTTTTTCGGGGCCTCCCTGGCGGGGATGGCGGAACTGAACCCTCTCTGGCTCTACGCCGACCACTTCGCCCCCACCCGGGAGGACCGGGAACGGACCATCCCCGTGATCTACGGAGGAGACCGTTTCGAGCAGTCGGAGGACGCCTGGTACATCCCGGAAAGCGTGAACCGGGTGGTGGCCCTGGCCTTCGAGGAGGACTACCACGCCCTGGCCAATTCCCCCGGGCGCCTGGCCTCCGCCGCCACCGGAAACGGGTATTCCCGCATGGCGGTCACCTCCTCCCAACTGGCGGACTTCATCCGGGGCCTGGGCTACCGCGCCATCCCCGCAGGCAACGGGGTCGGGCCCTCCATTCCCATGGCCATCGACGCCGGGTTGGGGCAGCTCGGGCGTATGGGATTGCTGGTGACGCCGAAGTACGGCCCGCGGGTGCGCCTGGCCAAGGTGCTCACCGACATGCCCCTGGTTCCCGATGCCCCCATCGACTTCGGCGTGACGGAGTTCTGCGACGCCTGCATGCTCTGTGCGGAAGAGTGCCCCAGCGAGTCCGTCACCGACGGGCCCAGGACCTGGGAGGGGCCTTCCCCCTCCAACAACCCGGGGACGCTGAAGTGGTACACGGCGGTGGAGGGGTGCTACGACTTCAACGGGTTCAGTTGCTCCAACTGCAAGCGTGTATGCCCTTTCAACAAACCGAACAACTCCTGGCTGCACAGGACCATCCGGGCCATGATCCAGGCACGTCTTACCGGAGCGGACCGGGTCATGGTTCGCCTGGACCGGGCCAGCGGCTACGGAGGCCAGCTCCAGGACCGGGAGTTCTGGAAGATGAACGGCTCCAGGACCATTACGGGTAGAGAGAGGATGTGAAGGGATGGAGGAAAGGACCCAGGGAAAACAGGGGGGAAACCGGGGGAGGGGGGGCAATGGAAAGGGCGGCCGGGTACCAGGCGCCGGACATGAAGGGAAAGGGTCCGAAGCCATGAACCGGCGCAACTTCCTCAAGGCCGCCGGAGTCGCCGGCGCTGCGGCCGGCGGGGCCGGGCTGGGTGCCTTCGGCTATGCTGCCGGCAAGGACCCGGACACTCACCTGGGTTGGCAGAGCGAGTACGGCGCCGGCCTCGTTTTCAACCGGACGGGCTACGAAGGGGATGCCCCGACCTACCAGAAGGTGGGACAGGGGAGCAGGATGGATGCACGGGTGGAGCAGATCTTCGAGAGGCGGGGGCGCTTCATGCGGGAGTACATGCAGATCCGGTCCTCCGGATCCGTCACCCCCGACGACTTCTCCGAGCCCCTCCGCGGCTACTACCGGTCCCACCCGCAGGACCTGGAGCTGGACATCCTGAACGTGGAGGAGCTCTTTCCCAAGCTTCGCCAGGATTCCGAGACCTATGGGGATCGCTACCTTCTGGCCCGGGCCTGGTCCAATGCCATGGGAGCCGTGGGGCCCCGTCCCGTCAACGGCCCGCCGGAGGAGAACGACATCCCCCGGGACCGGCAGGGAAACCGGGTGGAGCCGGTCCCTCTGAAGGATCCTGGGAAGACCGCTGAGCTCATCAAGGCCGTGAGTCTCCAGTTCGGCTCCACCCTGGTCGGGATCACCCGCCTGAACCCTGATTGGGTCTATGGTTATCCCATCCGCGGGCGAGGCTTCTCCGACACCGAGGCTCCCCTGGAGATTCCTGATTGGTGGACGTACGCCATCGTGGTGGGGACCCCCATGTCCTGGGACCCCATGTACGCCAACCCCACCTATGGGACGTCGGAGGACGCCTATTCCCGTTCCCGGATCGTCGCGGCCCGGTTGGAGGCCTTCATCAAGTCCCTGGGCTATCCCGCCCGCATCCACGTTCCCGGCACCAGCTACGATCTTATGGTTCCCCCGGTTGCCATCGACGCCGGGTTGGGGGAGCAGGGCCGCCACGGAGTCCTCATCACCCCCGAGCTGGGATCCAACTTCCGGCCCGCCGTGGTCACCACCAATATTCCGGTTGCCACGGACAAGCCCATCGACATCGGGGTGGATGATTTCTGCCTGCACTGCAAGGTGTGTGCGGAGGCGTGTCCCAGCGGGGCCATTCCCATGGGGGATAAGGAGGAGGTCCGGGGGTACCGGCGCTGGAAGATCGACACGGCCAGGTGTCAGAACTTCTGGAACTCGAACCTGGGAAACATGGGCTGCCGAATCTGCGTCAGCGTGTGCCCCTACACCCGAAAGGCCAACTGGCTGCACCGAGCCGCCCTGAAGGTGACCGCGAACGACCCCACGGGGCTTTCGGAGCGGGCTCTGACGGGGCTGCACAAGGGCTTTTACCCGGGCCCCGATCCCCAGGACTACTACATGCCCTCCCTGGGCGGGAAGAATGCTTCGTACCGGGAGCCCCCCTGGTGGCTCCGGACCGAGGACTTCATCGACCTGGATGGGGAGGAGTGATGCAACTCTTCAACTCCGGCTTCTTCTGGTTCGTGGAGGGAATCCTCTTCGTGGTGATCCTCCTGGCGGTCAGGGAGTGGGCCCGGGACCGGGGCCTTCCCATGCCGCCGTGGAAGTGGGCCCTCTTCCTGCTCTGGCTGGGCTTCGCCGGCTTCACCCTGGCCTTCGTGGGCACCAGCTTCGGGGAGGGAGAGCCCACTGCGGGCCTGCGGGGCGGCCTCCTCTTCGGCCTCGTCACCGTCATCGGCGGAGTGGGGGGTTGGCGGCTGCTCCTGACCGGAGGGGACGCCGGAGGGAATGGGGACGCCGGAGGGAATGGGGACGCCGGAGGGAATG
>CAYXGM010000050.1:19160-30221 GCA_964464555.1 uncultured Gemmatimonadaceae bacterium
GGGGACGCCGGAGGGAATGGGGACGCCGGAGGGAATGGGGACGCCGGAGGGAATGAGGTTGTCGAAGGGCCCTGAAGCGGGAGCCGGGATCACCGGGGGGAGGTCCACGAGACGGCCGCGATCCTTCCCCCTCCTCCCGGTCCTGGCTGCTCTGGCCCTCCTCCTGGCTCTGGTGTGGGGCCGTACCCGGGCCGGACCGGAGGTGGACTCCCTGGTTCGGGAGATCTTCCCCGAGGCCGGCGTCATCGACCAGCAACGGGGCGTGTACCACGCCTACGCCCCCTCGGGGATGCTCCTGGGGTGGGCGGCGCCGGAGGAGGCCCGGGGGTACGGCGGTCCCCTCTCCATTCTGGTGGGGATCGACACCTTGGGCACGGTGGCGGGAATCCAGGTGGTGGAGCACCGGGAAACCCCCATTTTCTGGCGCATGGCCCGGGTGCAGGAGTACTTCCGGGCCCTGGCCGGAGCCCGCTATGACGAGATCCCCTACGACTATCCCACGGTGGTGAGCGTCACCGGCGCCACCCTTTCCACCGACGCCGTGGTGGAGGCGGTCCGGGCTTCCGTGGCCCGGGTGGCGGGAGATGCCTTCGATGTCCGGATCCCGCCGCCCCGGCGGCCCTTCGAGTTCGGCTTCCTGGAGGTCACGGTGCTGGCTCTCTTCGCCGTCGGGGCCGTGGGGCATCGCTTCCGGGGCCCGGCCCGGCGCCGGATCCGTTGGGGAGCCCAGGTCACGGGCCTCCTGGTCCTGGGGTTCTGGAAGGACTCACCCATCACCCTGGCCAAGATCGCCGGTGTTCTCTCCGGCTTCTTCCCCGATCCCCGGACCGGACTGGCCCTCTACCTCCTCCTGGCCGGATTCGCCCTGACGTCCGTCCTTTTTGGCCGGAACCTCTACTGCCTCTATGCCTGCCCCTTCGGGGCTGCCCAGCGGGTGGTGGGGGTCATCGGGGGGGTCCGGCTGAAGGTGCCGCCCGGGGCGGCCCGGATCCTGGTTTCGATTCGGGATGTGCTGGTGTTCGCCGCGCTTTTCCTGGCCTTTCTGACACTCCAGCCCGTGGTGGCGGGCTTCGAGCCTTTCGCCGCCCTCTTCTCCCTCCAGGGGACCACCCTCCAGTGGCTTCTCCTCTTTCTGGTCCTGGTGGCGTCCCTCGTTCTCACCGAGCCCTGGTGCACCTTCCTCTGCCCCATGGGAGCCGTGGAGCGGGCGCTGCAAAAGGGAAGACGGTGGTTGTGGGATGGGAGACGGACGGGCGGCGCCGGCTCCGCGGCCTCGGCGGTGGCCCGTTCCGCTGATCCGGCGATTTCGGGTTCCGGGAAACCGGCTCCCCACCGGCTTCAGGGGCCGGCGATTCTCCGGCCCAGCCGTCCCGGCCGCGGAGCATGGCCCATCCTGGTGGCCATCCTCTTCGGCCTTCTGGCCTTCGGAGTGATCGTGGGAGTGGTGACTCAGAACGTGACGGCGGCTCACTGAGGGCCCGTTCAGCCCCCTTCAGCCAAAAGGCTGTCCAGCACCGGCGCCCATCCGCCGGCCTTCGCCCAGGGCTCCTTGAAGACGATGGTGCCGTCCCCGGCGATGATGTAGGCGCTGTTCGGAAGCCCGCCGTAGGCTTCCCTGACGGCGTTGTCCATCCTGTCCACCACGATGGTCCGTGTCACGCCCAACTCTTCCCTGCACCGGGAAGCCAGGGCCAGCCGTTCCTCCATGGTCACCGGTTGATCGATGTCCTGGAACATGAACTCGTTTGCATGAGCTTCCCGCTGGTACAGCACTACGAAGTGAACCTTGCCCTCGTACTTCTTGAAGGCTTCTTCCCCGACGGCAACCTGCCGCCTGAAGGGGGGTCAGGTGAAGGAGCCGAACTCCACCACCACAGGCATCTCGGCTGCCGCATCCATGAGATGGAAGGGCTCGTTGTCCAGGGTCAGGAGGGTAAAGTCCGGCGCCGTCTCTCCGGCCCTGGGGGACGTCTCCACGAAATTGTCGAACATGGCCGACTGGGCTTGCACGGCCTGAGGCGGGCCCAGAAGCAGGATCGGAACGGCAAGGACGGCAACTCTGCCGCCCCGGTGAGGAAGGCGTGGACGGGTGACGTGCCGGCGCATCGGTTTTCTCCGTGGAAAGAGGCTCACAGTCCCGGGGCCAAGCTTATGCGGGCCGGCCGGCTGCGGCAAGTTTGCTCTTCACCCCGGTGCTCTTCACCCCGGCCTTCAACCCTCCTGGAACCGATTCTCCTTTCTACCGATTAGGGCAGGTGTCGGAAAGGACGCGGGCCTTCCGCGAGAGCGGGACCGGCCCCATGAAATCGAGAACAGGAGAAAAATGATGACGAAGCAAAGCTTGTTTTCCGCGTCGATCCTGGCCGTCGGCGGCCTCACCGTGGCAGCGGCGCCGGCCCATGGCCCCGAGGCGATTCCGTGGAACACGGATGCTTCCCACACCACCGTGGGCTTCAGCGTGAAGCACTTCTTCACCCCGGTCAGGGGTCAGTTCGACGAGTTCGATGTGGAGTTGCAGTATGACCGGGAGGCCCCGGAGAACAGCACCGTTCGGGTTCGAATTCCGGTGGCCAGCGTCAACACGGCCAACGAGAAGCGGGACGCCCACCTCATGTCGGCGGACTTTTTCGAGGCCGAGACCTATCCCTACATCACCTTCGTGTCGGAACGCGTGGAGAAGGTCTCCGACACCGAGCTCCTGGTCCGGGGGCCCCTGAAGATCAAAGGCCAGACCCGGACGGTGGATCTGCCCGTGAAGATCCTGGGGGTCATGGACGTGTCGGCGGACATGCAGCAGATGCTGGGGGGCGTGAAGCAGATTGCCTCCTTCGAAACGTCCCTGATTCTGGACCGAAGGGACTTCGGCGTCGGCGTGGGGAGCTGGGCCGCCACCATGGTGGTCGGTGGAGATGTGACCATCGACATCGCAGTGGAAGCGAACCGGTCGTGAGGGTGTTCCGGGAGTAGGTCCGCTCGGCTCGGTATCGAGGCGGGCGGGCCTTGCCCGGTCCATTACGGTGTTCGGCGTTTGGCCTCGTGGGAGGAAGAGCCATGACCCGTCCCACTCTTGCCTCTCGGCCCCGGAAGGCAAATACTCCCTTCCATGGCCGAACTCCGAGACGGGAAGGGACAGACTGCGGACTTCCAGGAGGAGGCGCTTCCCCACCTGGACGCGGTCTACCGCTTTGCCCTGCGGTTGTCAGGAAATCCTGACGGGGCCGAGGACCTGGTGCAGGAGACCTTCCTCCGGGCGTATCGCTCCTGGCATCAGTTCAAGCCCGGGACCAATTGCAAGAGCTGGCTCTTCACGATCTGTCGAAACGTGTTCCTTCGAGGAGAGGAGCGGAGCCAACGCCACGAGGAGATCGTTGCCAGGGAGGCGGGGTTGAATCCGGGGAAGACGGACCCCATGAACCCCCTGTGGGCCGCCGTGTCCCAGAAGGATCCACAGGGAGAGTTCTTCGGACACCTGGTGGACGACTCGGTGCTGGAGGCCATCGATGACCTCCCGCAGGACTACCGGACCGCAGTGGTTCTCTCGGACGTGGAAGGGTTGAACTACGCCGAGATCGCCGAAGCCCTGGACGTGCCGGTAGGCACCGTCAAGAGCCGGCTTTTTCGGGGTCGCCGCCAACTCCAGGCGGTTCTCTACGACTACGCGTTGGAAATGGGTTATCTCCAGCCCCCGGCCGGGGCCGGAGAGGATCCGGAGGGGTCATAAAGAGACGAATCATGTCGATGCTTGCATGGTTGAAACGGCTTATCGGGGAAGGTGGAGGAGAAGACCCTCCCGGTTCCAAAGGCAAGGGAGAGGACCCCAAGGCCGAGATGATCTCCTGCGAGGAGGCTCTCTCCGTCCTGTACGAGTACCTGGACGGGGAGTTGGAAGACATCACCCATGAGCGGGTCAAGGCGCACTTCGACATCTGTGCCCGCTGCTATCCCAAGCTGGCCATGGAGAAATCCTTCCTGGCCGCAGTGCAGAAGGCCGGTGGGGGAGAGAAGGCCCCCCCGGAGCTGAAGGGCAAGGTCCTGAATCTGTTGTTGAAGGAGGCGGAGGGGGGCTGAGCCTCTCCACCCTTTCGTCCCGTCCCCCGCCCGAGCCACCGACGGCCGTCGCCAACATCTCTGGGGCCGTCGCAAACATCTCTGGCTTCGGCATCCCTCCCCGGCCCCCGGCGATCCATCCGCTACGTTCCCCGTTCCTGGAACTCCCTCCCCGCTCTCCGGATTGGAGGAGTGTCGAGCAATCATTTCTCCGGGAGGCATCATGAGACACGCCGGAATGACGTTTGCCCGCCACGCCGGGAGGACCCTGGTGGGTCTGGCCGCCGCGGCCGCTTTCCTGACCCTGCTGCCGGGACGGGGCCGGGCCCAGGCCATTTGCAGCGCTCCCCACTCCTCGCCCACCCTGGCCCAGAGCGGCTCGGTACGGACGCTGCCTCAGGGGGCCGGATGGGTGCAGTTGTCTGCCTACAGCCAGCAGGCCAATGAGTTCTTCAATCATCTGGGCACCAGTCAGCCTTTCCTGGCCGACTCGGAGTTCGACACCCGCTCCCTCTTCCTGACGGGGGCTGTGGGCCTCCTGGAGGGTCTGGAGCTCTGGGCCCAGCTCCCCATCCACCGGCTGCGTGTGGAGGCCGCCAGCGGAAACAGCACCAGCACGGGGGTAGGGGATATCCGGGTGGCCACCCGGATGGCTCCGGAGCTTCTGGGCCTCGATCTGCCCCTGGCCCTCCGGGCCGGCGTGAAGGTCCCCGGAAGCGACTTTCCGGTGGACGCCACGGTCCTGCCCCTGAGTGAGGGACAGACGGACCTGGAGGTGAGCCTGGAGTCCGGCACCGAGCTCGGGGAGCTACCCCTCTACCTCATGGGGTGGGTCGGCTATCGTTGGCGTGGGGAGAACGGAGAAGCGGCCCGGAAGCCCGGGAATGAACGGTACGCCCACCTGGCCCTGGGGGGCACCGCCGGTGGATTCGCCTGGGAGCTGGCCGCCGACGGCCTCTGGGGTGCGGCCCCGGAGGCCCAGGGGATCACCCTGGAGGGGGAGCGTCGCCGGCTGATCCAGATCATGCCCACCATCGGCTACGAGGTGGGAGGGGGACGCCTGGAGCTGGCGAGCCAGATTCCGGTGCACGGCAGAAACCTGCCCAACGGGGTGGGGCTGAGTCTGGGGTACCGTTATGCGTGGGGGATGGAGCCTCCTTCCCTCCTGGAGCAACTGGATGATCTCCTGGGAACGAGGTGATCCATGAAGAGATCCATGTTCGCCCTCCTGGGTCTTCTGACGTGGACTTTTCTGCCCGTGGCTGGGCAGACTCCGGCCTTCGACCACTCCACCTTCGACAGCCTCCTCCGGACCCACGTCACGGAGGGAGGGCTGGTGGATTACGACGCCTTCGCCGGGAGTGCAGAGTTCCAGGTCTACCTCCGGGCCCTGGCGGAGACCCGTCCCGACGATCTGCCCCGGGCGGAGCGTCTGGCCCTGTGGATCAACGCCTACAACGCCTACACCATCCAGCTCATCAACCAGCACCAGGAACGGGAGTCCATCCGGAACATCAACAAGACCCTGGGATTCATTTCCGGGAAGGGGCCGTGGAAGGAGCGCATGGCGGAGGTGGGAGGGCGGAGGTGGACCCTGGACGAGATCGAGCATGAGATCATCCGGGAGGAGTTCCGGGAGCCCCGGATCCACTTCGCCGTGGTGTGCGCGGCCATGGGTTGTCCACTCCTCCGGAACGAGGCCTACACCGGCCGGGAGCTGGACCGGCAATTGGACGAGCAGACCCGGGCCTTCCTCCTGGAGAGCACGGCGAAAAACCGGGTGGACCCGGCCTCCGGGACCGTGTTTCTGAGCCCCATCTTCGACTGGTACCGGGAGGACTTCCCGGAGGGGAAGGAAGGGTTGGGGCGATACCTGGCTGCCTTCTTTCCCCCGGGGCCCCACCGGGAGTTCCTGGAGGGCGGGCGTTTCGAGATCCGGTTCACGGACTACGACTGGAGCCTGAACGCTCTCCCCCTCCGGTGACCAGGCCCTACACCAGCTCCGGGTCTCCCACCACCTCCACCAGGGACGGGCCCGGATGGGCCAGGGCCCGGGCCAGGGCGTCGTCCAGTTCTTTCCCGGACGTGACCCGGATTCCCAGGGCCCCACAGAGCTCGGCGTAGGCGGCGAAGTCGGGATTTCTCAGGCCGGTCTGCCAGACGGGCCACTGGCCGCTCCGTTGCTCCTTGCTGATCTTCCCCAGCTCGTCGTTGTTCAGGAGCACGTGGGTGATGTTCATTCCGTATTTCACGGCGGTGTTGAGCTCCGCCATATACTGTCCGAAGCCTCCGTCCCCGCTCACCGAAACCACCTTCCTGCCGTGGAAGGGGGTGCCATCTTCCTGGGTGGCGGCCCAGGCCCCCAGGGCCGCCGGAAAGGCGAAGCCGATGGATCCCAGGTAGCCCGACATGAGGACCGACTGGCGGGCGCACTCGAAGTACCGCCCGAAGGAGTAGGTGTTGTTCCCCACGTCCACGGCCAGGATGGCGTCCTCGGGAACCAGCCGGGTGAGGGCGGCGAAGAGGGCGGCGGAGCTGATGCCCTTGCCCCTCTCCTCGTCCTCCCTACGGGCCTTCTCCCGGCGCCAGATCTTCCAGCGTTCCGCAACCTCTTCCCGCTGGTCCGCCCAGGATCCTCCTCCGTCCCGGATGGCGGCCCGGATCCGGTCCACCGTCACGCCGATCTCGCCCAGGACCGGCACCTGGACGGGATGGAACTTGCCCAGAGCCATGGGATCGAAGTCCACCTGGATGATGGGCTTCTTGGGGGTGATGCCCGTGTGGTTGGAGAAGCTGGCTCCGAAGACCAGGAGACAGTCGGACTCGTTCATGAGCCAGGAGGCTACCGGGGTCCCGCTCCGGCCCAGGACGCCGGCCCCCAATGGATGTCGATCCGGGATCTGACCCTTTCCCTTGAAGGTGGTGATGACCGGGGAGCGCAGATCTCCCGCAAGGGCCACGATGGCCTCCATGTGGAACCGGGCGCCGTGGCCCACGATGATCACGGGCCGCTTCGAATCGTTGAGAAGATCCAGGGCCTCCTGCAGAGACGCCCGGGACGGCGCCACGTCCCGGCGGGGCATACGGCCTTCGGGTCCGCCTGGCTTCGCGCCTTCGTCGGCAGGGATCTGCTGGACCTCGTCGGGAAACACCAGGTGGGACACCCCCCGGTTCAGGATGGCGCTCTTGCAGGCCAGGTTCACCAGCTCGGCGTGACGGCTGCCGGGGAGGACGGTCTGGCTCCACTGGGCCACCTTCCCGTAGGCTGCCATGAGGTCGATCTCCTGGAAGGCCCCGGGGCCCAGGACCTGGGTGTCTACCTGCCCCGTCAGGGCCAGGACGGGGGCGCGGTCCACGTTGGCGTCCCAGAGGCCCGTCAGAAGGTTCGTGGCCCCGGGGCCGGCGATGGAGAAGCAGGCCGCCGGCCGGCCCGTGAGCTTTCCGTAAGCCGAGGCCGCAAAGGAGGCGGCGCCCTCGTGGCGAATGCCGATGTAGGTCAACCGCCCGGCCTCCTCCTGGCGCCGAAGGGCATCGGCCAACCCCAGGTTGGAGTGGCCCACCATCCCCCAGACCCACCGGATGCCCCAGGCCACCAGGGTCTCGGCCATGAGGTCCGACACGGTGGGCTCGTGGGGGGATTCGGCCGGAAAGCCCACGTACACTCCGTCGTCCCGGACCTGGACCGGAAAGGCCTCCGCGCCATCGTCGTAGCCCGGGGCTTTGCCCGTGATGGGGTCATAGTCCCAGCCGTGCCAGGGGCAGCGGAGGAGCCCCTTTTCGATGGAGCCTTCCCCGAGAGGCCCGCCCTGGTGGGGGCACCGGTTGTCCAGGGCCGCATACTCCCCATGGTATCGCGTCATGCACACGGTGAAGTTGTGGCAGGTGGCGGGCTTCACCCGGCCTTCCGGCAGCTCGTCGGTCTCCAGGGCCTTGTGCCAGGTCAGGGGCCGGTCCTGGCCCTTCGCGTCGTCTCTGGGTCCGGGTTCGTTGCTCAAGGAGCTCCTCCTCCAACAATCACGGGGTCGGGAAATTCCCATGGGCCCGGGCTCCTCTTCCCTGGCCGGCATGGGGACCGTTCCGGTCAGCTTTACCGGATGATGCGGGTGTCGGGCTTGAAGACGGCCCAGGCGAACCAGAAATGGTTCCCGTGGGAGATGGGTTCCAGGGACCTTCCCCTCAACGGTCCCTCCAGGGCGTCTCCTGAAAGGCTCCAGAGGGAGCCGGTTTCCCGGTCCCGAAAGCGTCCGTCTCCAGCCGCCTCGAAGGTAAGGGTTCGGCCCTCGATCCGGGAAGCATAGACGGCGGTGGATCCGACGTCCCGTCCCCAGGGCACCCGCTGGGCGTCCAGGGCGCTGGAGGTGCCCGGGGCCCAGAAGACCACCCAGGGGGGGTCCTGGTCCCTGGAGATGGCCAACACGCGTTTCTCCCCCATCACCGAGAAGGGGATGGCCAGGGGGGCGCCGTCGCTCTCCAGGGCCACCACCCGCTCCATGGGGGGGAGCCGGTCGTCCTTCTTTCCCTGGAAGAAGGAGGCGATGGGTCCCCGGCCTCGGTCGTATCCGGCATAGGGATTCTGCCCATAGGGCCTCCGGTGGCCCGTCTCCCTGGAGAGGACGCGGGATTCGGGCAGGCGCGCCTTCACTTCCTTCCAGCTCAGGACCGGCGCCGGGATGAAGGAGAGCTGTCTACCGGCGTATTCCCCCACAATCCCCTCGCCGGTGGCCTGCTGCCACCAGCTCTCGGTCTGCCGGTCGTACATCACCATGTCCGAATGACGAAGACGCCCGGTGGTGCCGAAGTCCAGGACCTTGCCATCGAAGACCCGGTTGAAGGCCAGGGTGGTGTTGCACAGGGGGCAGAAGGTGACGGACACCGGTACCCCGCCCACCCGGTCATTGACGATCTCGTGCCAGATGAGAATCTGAAGGGGATAGACTTTGGCCTCTCCTTCCAGGCGCACCACCGCCACCGGGTCCTGGTCGGCCAGCCACTCGTCGGCCTCTTCTACCGATTCGAACCGGGGGTCGTCCAGGGCCGGAATCCCGTCCTTGGGCGGGCCTCCGGAGACGATCTCCTCCAGGGGAACGGTGTGGCGGGAAAAATCGGTGCTCCATGTTTCGTCGCTGGTCTGGGCCAGAAGAGGGGCCGGAAGCAGCAACAGGCCGCCAAGTCGCAGCACGAGCCTGGCGCAGCGAAACGTGGCGGCCCCTCGAGTCGAGGTGGACCCGGTGGAGGGCGTTGAGTGTGACATGGCCTGCCTCGGTCTGGGGTGGGGGGCTCGTCCCGGTTTCAGTCCCCTGCAAAATGCGCCAGACCGCCGGCCGGTTCCCGGACAGGCACAGGGCCTGTAGCTCAGGCGCACGCCTGATAAGCGTGAGGTCGGTAGTTCGAGTCTACCCAGGCCCATTTTGGAACGCGTTGCCCTCCGGGAGTTTACGAGGCTCCCTCCAGGCGACGCGTTGTGTATTTGGGGGTGAGGTCTCTACAGGAGGTGTCTACTGGGCACGCGCCGCGTCGATGGCTTCGATGAACGCTCCGTGGCTCCGGGACGGCCAGCGAACCATTTGTCCCGCGAAACGCGATGGCCTCCAAGGAAAAAACCATCGGCATTCCAGAACTCCCCTCCCTAAGCAGGGATTCCGGCTTTGGGCATTCCTTCCTGAGGCATTCAAAGAAGGCCGATGGCCTTCATGAAGTCCTTGAGCTTGTTCCTCAGGTGGATCTTGAGTGAGGATGAGACCACAGCCTGCCCGTCCACGATCACCACGTGTCCAAGGTGAGGGCTCTTTTCGACGGACACCCGATGTCCGTGGTTCTTGAGAATCCGAACCAGGTCTGGGAGTTCTAGGGTACTGGTTGACGTACTTCTTGACCTCCGGACAGAACCCCCAACTGCCCGACCCTTCGGACGACGCATCGTCTTCTTTGCCCCGCCCTTTGGTTGCTGTTTAGGTGCTTTCTTCCGCGCGGGTTTCCCATCTCCCCGCAGACTCCCGATCTGCCAATCTCGCGCGGTGGAGAGTACTCGCCGATCGACTTGGGATGAGGAAAGGCCCAGGGTCATCTCTTCGATGAAAGGCGAACCTCTCACGGTCTTGTCCCCTCGGGACACCGACCAGGTCACGGCCAGGAAACGCTTTGCTCTGGTTGCAGCAACGAAAGCAAGGCGACGCTCTTCCTCAAGGTCCGCGGCTTTCTGGTGAGGCATGAGGTTGCTTTCACAGGCGCTGAGGAACACCGCGTCCCATTCGAGCCCCTTTGCCTGGTGTATTGTCGAGAGCACTACCGCGTCCTCATCCTCTTCCTTGGTAGCGGCCTTTGCCTCTGCGCAGTGATCAAGAAAGGCTCCGGTTTCAGCCCAGTCCTTCGCCTCAAGGCGAAGCTGTGATACTCCCCCGGTCCACTGCATTTGTCGCTCTTGTGATGCGGTCTTGGGGACACGTTTCTCGACGACGCGTGTCATGGACTTGACCAGGGCCTGGAACTTCCGGGAGGAAGCTCTGGCGACCTCTTCGTCCAGGATTGGGATGAGAAACTGAGGTCCCCTCCACGGTGAAGAGTGATTCCGCCTGTTGGGGTCTGCCCGCCACAGAGCAGCCAGGACCGCCTGGACGCCAGGGAGATCCCAGAACCCTGCTCCGCCTCTTACCACATAGGGAATTCCCGAGTCCCTCAGTTTTGCTTCGAACTCAACGGTGAGGAAGTTGGTCCGGAGCAAGATGGCGATTCCGGAACCCGGCACACCTGTTCGCTGCAATTTCTTGATAGAGTCCACCACCCAACTTGCCTCATGGCGCTCATCGTTGAGTTGGCAGAGACAAACGGGTGCTGCCCCGTTCCGGGTGGCCGTCAACGGCTTGGGCAGCCGCTTCTTGTTGTTGGAGATCAGACGATCCGCCACCCGAAGGATCGGGGGATTTGAACGGTAATTCGTGCGGAGTTTGTAGACTCGGCTGTCTGCATGATTCCGCTCGAATTTCGTGATGTACCCCACATCGCTTCCGCGCCAGCCGT
>CAYXGM010000051.1:0-29702 GCA_964464555.1 uncultured Gemmatimonadaceae bacterium
GTCACCAGGGCCCGACATCCCGTCCCGCCCCCGTCCACCCCCACGAAGAGGGGCCCGGCCCGTGGCCTCCGGTCCTCCGGGGAGCGGGTCACGTCGCTTCCTCCCGGCGCCGTCCGCCCATCACCGTTCCCACCAGGAAGGTCACGGCGGTGCCCACGGGCACGAACCAGGGCCACGCCACCTTCTCGGGAATGGCCAGCCAGATGGCCATGACCGTCCCGATCCCCACCGTCATGCCCAGAACGGCGCTCCGTTGATCGGCCCGGTCCACCAGGACCCCGAGACCGAAGGCCCCCAGGAGCCCGCCGTACACCACCGAGGCGATCCCGAGGGCCACCTCCACGGCCGAGGTCCCCCGGCTGAGGGGAATGAAGACGATGGCCCCACCGATGAGGAGGGCGGCCCACAGGAGGGTAAACCTTTTGCCGGCCCGGAGGATCCGGGCCTCGTCCCCCACCGCCCCGGCCAGGGGGGCCCAGTAGTCGTAGGCCGAAGCCGAGGCCAGGGAGTTGATGGAGGAGGAGAGGGACGACATGGCGGCGGCGAAGATCCCGGCGATGAGGAGGCCGGTGATGCCCGGGGGCAATTGCTCCACGATGAAGAGGGCAAAGATCTCGTCCGAGCGCTCGAAAGGCCGGCCCTGGTAGAAGACCCAGAGTCCCAGGCCCACGAAGAGGAAGACCAGGAACTGGACCATGACGGCCAGGGCGCTCCCCACCAGGGCCTGCTGGGAGGCCCGCAGGTCCCTGCAGGTCAGGAGGCGCTGGACGATGAGCTGGTCCGTGCCGTGGGAGGCCATGGTGAGGAAACCCCCGCCCAGGACCCCGGCCCAGAAGGTGTAGGGCACCGACATGCTCACCTGGAAGTCCAGGACCTGGAGCTTGCCGGCCTCCGCCGAAGCAGCCAGGATCTCCCCCCACCCCCCCGGGACCAGGGACTGGAGGGCGGCCCCGGCGATGACGGCCCCCACCAGGTAGAGTCCCATCTGCAGGGCGTCCACCCAGACCACGGCCTTGATGCCGCCGAAGTAGGTGTAGACCAGGGTGAGGACCCCGATGACGGCGATGGAGACGGGGTACGGCCACCCGGTGACCAGGGCCATGGGGATGGCCGTGGCGAAGAGGCGCACCGAGTCGGCCAGGAGCCGGGTAGCCATGAAGATGCCCGACGTGTACCGCCTGGTCCCCTTGCCGAACCGTTCCTCCAGGAGGGCGTAGGCGGTGGTGAGCTCCCCCCGGAAGTAGGCAGGAAGGAGAAGGGCCGAGACCACCAGGCGTCCCGCAAGGTACCCGAAGGTGAGCTGGAGGAAGGTGAGGGTTCCCAGGTAGGCCACGCCGGGGATGCTGAGAAAGGTGAGGGTGCTGGTCTCGGTGGCCACCACCGAGAGCATGACGGCCACCCAGGGAAGCTCCCGGTTGCCCAGAAAGTAGTCGGTCCCCCCCTTCTGCCCCCTCCCCAGCCACGCGCCCCACGCCGTGACGCAGCCCAGGTAGACCACCAGGACGACCAGGTCCAGCAGGGTGAAAGGATTCATGCCCTGGCTCCGAGGGTGGAGGTGGCGGCCGGGGGATTCTCAACCCGCCTTCCTTCCCTCTCCACCGCGTACGCCTCCACGGCGTAGTAGGCAGGCAGCCCCAGACGCACCAGGAGATCCGCCGTACCCCGGTTCCGGTCACGAGTCCTCTGCCAGAACTCCCGCTCGTCGGGTCCCGGGAAGGGCGCCTTGTCTTTCTGGGACTGGTGTTTGAAGATGGCCATGATCTTCTGCCGAAGCTCGGCCTCGGAGAGGGGCACGAGGACCGTGGCCTCGGCCACGGGCCACTCCTGCCAGGCCCCCCGATAGAGCCAGAGCTCCGGCTCCGGCCCTTCATAGGCCTCCATGGCCCGCCGCACCGCCTCCAGGCACATGCGGTGGGTCCCGTGGGGATCCGAGAGGTCACCGGCGGCGAAGACCAGGTCGGGCCGGACCCGGTCCAGGGTCTCCAGGAGGATGTCCACGTCGGCCCGGGTCATCGGGTCCTTCTTCACCTTCCCCGTCTGGTAGAAGGGCAGGTTCAGGAAGTGGGCGGCCTCGGCCCCGAGCCCTACGGACTCCAGGGCCGACACGGCCTCCGTCTCCCGGATGACCCGCTTCAAAGCCTGGACCTCGGCGATGTCCACCTCTCCGGGAGACTTGGCGGCCAGGGCTTCCCGGATCTTCCTCACCGGGGACCGGACGTCGCCGGTGTCCCCTCCCAGGACCTCCTCCCCCCGCTCCAGGAAGTCCAGATACCGGCGCACGTCGTGGTCGAAGACGGCGATGTTGCCGGAAGTCTGGTAGGCCACCTCCACCCGGTTCCCGTTCTCCACCAGCTTCCTCAGGATCCCTCCCATGGAGATGACGTCGTCGTCGGGGTGGGGGGAGAAGATCAGGACCGTCCTGTCCGACGGAAGCTTGCTCTTGCCCCGGATCTTGGCGATGAGGCGGTTGAACACCTCCCCGTTGACGGGGCCGGCGGACCCGTAGCGGGCCACCAGGGAGCTCAGGTGATTGTCCCGGTAGTGGGCTGTGGTGAGGCGGAGGATGGGCTGACCCACCTCCTCGCTGAGCCAGATCACCGCCTCCGTCTCCCGGTCCGGGGTCCACTCCACCTCACCCAGAACCCACGGGGTGGCCACCCGGGAGAGTTCCGACGAAGCCGCAGGATCCAGGTAGAAGGTGGCGTTGGGGTGGGTCTGGAGATAGGTGGCGGCCACGTCGGGATGGACCTCGCCCTCCACGGCCCGTCGGATGATGGGGGCCTTGTGCTCCCCGGTGGCCAGGAGGGCGATCTCCCTGGAGCGGAG
The DNA here is from genome assembly GCA_964464555.1 of uncultured Gemmatimonadaceae bacterium. Taxonomy (GTDB): domain Bacteria; phylum Gemmatimonadota; class Gemmatimonadetes; order Longimicrobiales; family Gaopeijiaceae; genus CAYXGM01. The sequence goes on from CAYXGM010000051.1 coordinate 2,827, forward strand.
GATGGAGGCCACGCCCATGGTGATGGCCTCCAGGGGCACGTTCTCCTCTCCGAAGAAGTCGCTGGCGGCATCGGCCCGGGTGATGGAGTCCAGAAAGACCAGGTGGGTTCCGGCCTCCCTGGGCGAGCCGGGCTCGTTGAAGCCGATGTGCCCGCTTCGGCCGATGCCCAGAAGCATGAAGTCGATCCCGCCGGCATCCTCGATGGCCTTCTCGTAGTCTTCGCAGCAGCGGTCCAGGCGCTCCCGGGGGACGGTCCCGTCAGGAATGTGGACCTGCTCGGGGGGGATGTTGATCTGGTCGAAGAAGTTCTCCCACATGTACCGGACGTAGCTGTGGGGGCTGTCCGGCTCCATGGGGTAGTACTCGTCCAGGTTGAAGGTCACCACCCGGCTGAAATCCAGCCCCTCTTCCCGGTGCATGCGGATGAGCTCCCGGTAGACCCCGATGGGGGTGGAGCCGGTGGCGAGGCCGAGGACGGCGCTCTCTCCCCGGTCATTTCGCTCCCGGATGATGTCGGCGATGCGGTGGGCCACGGCCCAGGCCAGGTCCTCGTGGCTCTCCATGAGGACGGCGGTCACCCGCTCGCGGCTCTGCAGCGTCATGGGTCGGTCCTTTCCTGGCATCGGCAGGGTCGAATCACCGGCCTTCTCCCCCCTCCCGCGCCGTCACCTTCATGTCCGTGATGGCCGTTGCCGCGGCGTCGTGCACGGCCCTCCTCAAAGGTACGTGCTTCGAGTTCTCCCGGGTGGGGTTGGTCCGGGAGGTGAGGAGGACCACGAAGAGGTCCAGCTCCGGATCCACCCAGATGGAGGTCCCGGTGAAGCCCGTGTGCCCGAAGGCCTCACGGGTGAAGTAGTCCCCACTGGAGGAGCGGGGGCCGGGCGTGTCCCACCCCAGGGCCCGGGACGAGCTCTCGTCGTAGCGCCGGGTGAAGAGCTCCACGGTGGTGGGGGCCACTACCCGGACCGGGCCCGGCCGGGCCCTGGAGCAGGGGACGCCGGCGGGGTTGCCGGGAACGCAGGAGGCGGCGGCTCCGCCGTCCAGGAGGGTCTGGGCCAGGACGGCCATGTCCCGGGCCGAGGAAAAGAGCCCGGCGTGACCCGCCACCCCACCCATGGCGAAGGCGTTCTCGTCGTGAACCACGCCGTGGACGTGGGTGAACCGGTAGTAGTCATCGGCCTCCGTGGGTGCCATGCGGGGGAGGAGGGCCGAATCGGGATTGAAGCCCGAGTCCTGCATCCCCAGGGGAGTCCACACCCGGTCCCGGAGGAAGGCGTCCAGACTCTGACCGGTGATCTCCTCCACGGCGAAGGCCACGGTCATCAGACCGATGTCGGAATAGACGGTGGAGTCGCCGGGGGTGTACTCCAGGGCCAGCCCGGCGATGGAGTCCTGGATGGCTTCCCATCCATCCAGGGTCTCGAAGAACTTCTTGAAGGGCGGGAGACCTCCCCGGTGGAGGAGGAGCTGGCGGATGGTGACCTCGCCCTTCAGGGGGTCTCCCCGGTCCCACCAGGGGAGGTAGGTGACCACGGCGGCATCCAGATCCAGACGCCCCGCCTCGGCCAGGATCATGGCCGCCATGGTGGTGGAGGTGACCTTCGTCACCGAGGCCATGTCCCAGATGGACGCGGGGGTGGCGTTGGGGGCTGCCGGATCCCAGTCCAGGCGGCCGTATCCCCGCAGGCGGACCAGCTTTCCGTGGCGCCCCACCGCCACCGCCGCCCCGGGAGAGGCCGAGTCGGCCACGGCGGCCAGGATCAGGGAGTCGAGAACGGCCAGTGCCCCGGGATCCATCCCCGCCAGGGCCGGATCCACCTCGGTCCCGGCGATAACGACGCCGCCGATCTCCCGGCAGATCGAAGCCCGGGGCCGGATCCCGGCAACTTCACCGCATGCGGCCCGGGCCTCGGCCGGCGCCACACCGTAGGGGTCGGCGCCGGGGTCGGCATCCTCCCGGCTCCGGGCGTCCTCCCGTTGAAGAATGCCGATCTCCAGCTCCTGCTCCGAGGAGAGGCCCAGGAGGGGCACGTCGGCCACGGCCTCCCGGGCGAGCCCATCGCCCAGCTCATGGAAGGGGGGAAGGGAGATGGGGAGGGTGCCGGTGATGGGCTCCACCCCGACCAGAGCCCGGGCCGCGGCCCGCTGGCTCACTTCGTGGGGCCCCCAGGCCAGAAGGTAGGTGCCCACGCCGGGGACGGCGGAAAGGAGGTAGGGATTGCCCATGGAGAAGAGCACCGTGGGGCGTCTGGCCGCACTCTCCTCAACGAAGCGGCTGAAGGCCTCCGGAAGGGCTACCTCTCCGGCCCCGGCCCGGGGCGTGACGAAGGCGCTCACCACCACCAGGTCCGCCCCCCCCACGGCCCACTCCAGGTCGGCGTAGGCCTCCGCGGAGCTCTCTGCCGTGAAGCGACGGGTGGAGACGGAGGGAAAGTACCGGCCGAGGACGGAGGTGAGGGTCCGGCCGGCCACCAGGTCCGCCTGCCGGGAGAAGACGACGTGGACCACCCGCCCGAGCTCCCGGGGATCCACGGGCACGAGCCCATCCCGGTCCCGGGGCATGGTGATGGAGAGGGCCGCCGTCGTGTCGGCCAGGGCCAGGTGCTCCGCCGAGCCCACCACGTCTCCGATGCGGTTGAGGTTCACCATCCGGTTCCGGTGGAGCCCCGCACGGGCCTTCATCTCCAGGATCCGGCGCACGGAGGCGTCCAGGCGCTGGCGGGTGATCCGGCCCGACCGCACCGCCTCCTCCACGGCGTCCAGGGTGACCCAAACGTCGGCGGGAGCCAGGATGATGTCCGCTCCCGCCTCCAGGGCCAGGACCGCCGACTCCCCCACCCCGTAGTGCTGGGCGATGGCCTGCATCCGGATGGCGTCGGTGAGGAGGAGCCCGTCGAACCCCATGTCGTCCCGAAGCAAGTCGGTGAGGAAGTAGGGAGAGAGGGTGGCCGGCGGCCCGTCGGGGCCCAGGATTTCCGGCACCGCCACATGGGCCGTCATGACGGCATCCACGCCTTCATCCACTGCCCGCCGAAAGGGAACCAGCTCCACCGCCTCCAGACGCTCGGCATCGGCGTCCACGATGGGAAGCTCCACGTGGGAGTCGGTCTTCGTGTCCCCGTGTCCGGGAAAGTGCTTGGCCGTGGTCATGACCCCGCCGGCCCGGGAACCGGCCAGGTAGGCGGCGCCCAGGCGGGCCACGGCCTTTGGGTCCTCCCCGTAGGAGCGGGTGTTGATGATGGGATTCAGGGGGTTGGAGTTCACGTCCAGCACCGGGGAGAAGTTCAGGTGCACCCCCACGGCCCGGGCCTCCACGCCGGTGATGCGCCCGTACTCGTAGGCGAAGCGATCCCCCCCGATGGCCCCGAAGGCCATGGTGGGGGGAAAGGAGGTGCCTCCGCCCTGGGCGAGAAGGGTGGGGAGGGAGTAGCTGTGATTGATGCGCATCCCCGGACCCCCGTTCTCGAAGTCCGAGGTGATGAGGAGGGGGACCTTTGCCCGCTCCTGGAGGGCGTTGAGCTTGGCTCCATAGGAGTGGGGCAGGCCGATGGAGATGGAGATGCCCCCGATTCCGGCCTCCTCCACGTAGCGAGCATACTCCCTGAACTCGGGACCGGTGGTGGAGGCGTAGGCCCCGGGCATCCAGGGAATGACGAGCTGGCCGATGGCCTCTCTCAGGCTCAAGGACTCGAGGGTCTCCTGCACCCAGGCCCGGCCCTGCGCATCCGGCTCGGGCAAGAGGGTCGGTAGCGGCTCGGGCCCGGCTCCCGGCGAACCGGGTCCCCCGGCGCACCCGTGCAGGAGGAGCCCCAGCAGGAGGATGGTCGGTCCGGTGGTTCGGCGCATCGTCATCTCAGCGGTTCCTTTCAGCGGTTCCTTGCCGGGAGGAGGATCCCGTCTCCGATCTCGAAAAACGGGGGAATGGCCGTGGGCGTCTCTCCCTGGATGGGAATCTCCCCGAAGAGGGCCCGGGCGGCGGCCCGCTGGCTCACCTCGGCGGCGCTCCAGGCCAGGAGATAGGCCTGGATGTCGGGAAAGTCTTCGATGAGATAGGGATTCCCGAAGGAGATGACCACGTGGGGGACCCGGGTCCGGGAGAGGCTGTCCAGGAAGTCCACCAGGGGGTCGGGCAGGGCGCCGGATCCGGGCCTGGACACGGCGTTCACGAAGAGGGAGACCACGACCAGGTTGGACCGCCCGGCCCGGCGCAGGAGCCCGTCGTAGGTCTCGTCCAGCGTCCGGGCATCCAGGTCGGCGGTGACCAGCCGGGGATACCTGGCCCTGAGGCCCCCGTTCAGGACCCGGCCCGCCAGGAGGTCCGAGGACCGGCGGTAGGTGACGGAGAGGACCCGGGCCGACCGGGTCCCCAGGAGGGGAAGGAGGTTCCGGTCGTTTCGAAGGAGGGTGATGGAGCGGTCCGCCGTCTCCTGGGCCACCTCCTCGTGCTCGGGGATTCCCACCCGCCGGTGCACCTCCTCGGGGGGAACGAACCGGTCCCGGTGGAGGCCCATCCTCTCCTTGGCCTCCAGGAGCCTCCGGACCGAGGCGTCCAGCCTCTCCTCGGAGAGGCGACCCTCCAGGACGGCCGCCACGACTCCCTCCCGGGCCTCCAGGGGATCCGGGGGCATGAGGATCACGTCGGCGCCGGCCTCCACGGCCCGGAACGCCGCCTCCCGGCGATTGAACCGCCGGTCGATGGCGGACATGTCCATGGCGTCGGAGAAGAGGATCCCGTCGAAGCCCAGCTCCTCCCTCAGGAGTTCGGTCATGACCTCCCGGGAGAGAGTGGCGGGCATCCCGTCACCCCCGGTGAGGGAAGGAAGGGCGATGTGGGCCGTCATGATCCCCCCCACGCCGCCGGCGATGGCCGCCCTGAAGGGGATGAGCTCGATGCTGTCCATCCGTTCCCGGGTCACCCGGATCACCGGCAGGCTGAGGTGGGAGTCCACCTCCGTGTCGCCATGGCCGGGGAAGTGCTTCCCCGTGGCCAGGGCTCCGGCATCCTGGACTCCCTGGATGAAGGCCGAGCCGAGGCGGGCGACCTCCGCCGGATTCTCGCCGAAGGAGCGGACGTTGATGATGGGGTTCAGGGGATTGTTGTTCACGTCCATGACCGGGGCGAAGGGGACGTGCACTCCCACGGCCAGCGCTTCCTCGGCGGTGATCCGGCCGGCCTCGTAGGCCAGGGTCGGGTCGCCGGCGGCCCCCAGAGCCATGATGGAGGGAAACTCGGTGGCGCCCCCCAGGGAGATGGGGCCCGGGAGGTGGGCCGTCCCGCTGAACCGGAACCCCGCCCCCCGCTCCAGGTCGGCGGCCATGAGGAGGGGAAGCCGGGAACGGGCCTGGAGGAGGTTCGCCTTCACCGCCACCTCGGTGGGGGAGCCCACGGAAAAGATGAAGCCTCCTACGCCCACCTCGTCCACCATGGCCCGGACCCGCTCGTAGCTGGACGATCCCTCCGGGGCGAAGTCCCCGTAGAGCCAGGGCATGATGAGCTGGCCGGCCTTCTCCTCCAGGGTGAGGGTGGAGAGGACGGAGTCGGCCCAGGCGTGGAATCGGGGCTCCGGTGGCGGCTTCACCGGTTCGGGGAGCGTGTCGGACGCCGGTGCCAGGGTGTCGGGCAACTCCTCCGGGGTTTCCCGAGCAGGGACCTCGCCACCCGCTGCAGGCGGACGGGTCTCCCCTCCCCTCCATGCATGACAGCCGAAGGTGAGGAGGAGGGGAACCAGGAGAGCGGACCGGCGGGGAAAGAACCTCTTCAAAGCGAACACCTCTCGATTGGGGAAGCCCTGCGACAGGTCGGCCCGGCCGGGGGAACACGTTGACGGGGTGGAGGGGTCCGCCGATGTTGCCTCTGGTCGATAGGTGCCCGCAACACACCCTTCCCACCCACATCCGAGGAGCAACATATGAGGGGAAAAAGGCTGCCACAATCGCTCTTCTCGGTTCTCCTCCTTCCTGCGGCTCTGGCCTGCGGCTCCGAGGGCCGGAGCGGGGGCGAGGGGGGACCCCGGGCCGTCGGCGAGAGCGCAGTGGAGCCCGTTGTCCGGCCTGGCCTGGAGATTCTTCTTTCCGACTCCCTGCACCTGGTGAAGGGGGCGCGGGTGGGCCTCATCACCAACCACACCGGGATCGACAGCCGGGGCGTGTCCAGCATCGACCGCCTGGCGGAAGCGCCTGAGGTGGAGCTGGTGGCCCTCTACTCCCCGGAGCACGGGATCCGGGGGGAGGAGGAGGGTGGGATCAGCATCGAAGGGGGGCGGGACGCCCGGACCGGCCTCCCCGTCCACTCCCTCTACGGGGAGACCCGGAAGCCCACACCGGCCATGCTGGAGGGCGTGGAGGTCCTCCTCTTCGACATCCAGGACGTGGGAGCCCGCTACTACACCTACGTCTCCACCATGGCCCTGGCCATGGAAGCCGCCGACGAAGCCGGGATCCCCTTCGTGGTCCTGGACCGGCCCAACCCCATCGGGGGCGAGACCGTTCATGGAAACGTCCTGGACCCGGAGTTCTCCACCTTCGTGGGCCTCTACCCGGTACCCATGCGCCACGGAATGACCCCCGGAGAACTGGCCCGGCTCTTCACCGGCGAGTTCGGAGTGGAGGTGGAGCTTCACGTTGTGCCGGCAGAAGGATGGCGGCGGGACATGCTCTTCCATGACACGAGGCTCCCCTGGGTCCCTCCCTCTCCCAACATGCCTTCGGAGGAAAGCGCCCTCCATTACCCGGGCACCTGCCTCTTCGAGGGCACCAACCTCTCCGTGGGGAGGGGGACGGACCGGGCCTTCCAGCTCGTGGGGGCTCCGTGGCTGGATGGAGAGGAGCTTGCCGAGGCCCTGGCCGCGTACGGGATCCCGGGCGTGCGCTTCCAGGCCGTCCGCTTCACCCCCGTCCAGGCCGGGGACGGGAAGTTCAGCGGCGAAGAGGTCCAGGGCATCCGACTCACGGCCCTCGAGCCTGACTACGATCCCACCTTCGCTGCCCTGGCCCTCCTGAGCGAAACGTATCGGAGGTCAGGAGACCTCTGGGAGTGGCGGGTGGGGCACTTCGACCGGTTGGCGGGAACGGACGGGATCCGCCTGGGTCTGGTGGAGGGCCTCGGGCCAAAGGAGCTGATGCGGGACTGGGACGAGGACCTCAGAGCCTTCCGGAAGCTCCGCCGGCCTCATCTCATCTACCCCGAGTCCTGATCCACCTTCGGTGACGACACACCTTCAACGGGAACGACACCCATGACGAGCCCCACCCGCAATCGTATCTCCGTCATCCTCGCCCTCTCCACCATGGCCCTGGCCCCGGCGGGTTGCGCCACCACGCCGGCCCCACCCTCCGGGCCTGCCCCGGCACCGCCCACTGCGGCGTTGACCGAGCTTCACACCGGGGTCCGCGTGGCGGGCCTGGAGGACCGGCGCTTCGACCAGGAGACGTTCTGGCAAGCGGTGGGCCCCGTGGTGGAAGGGTCGGAGCGCTTCAGGGTGGAGCCGGTGGGCCGGAGCGCCGAGGGTCGGCCCCTCTACACCGTCTCCTTCGGGGAGGGACCCGTGAGCGTGTTCCTCTGGTCTCAGATGCACGGGGACGAGAGCACGGCCAGCATGGCCCTGGCCGACATCTACGCTGCCGTGGCCACGAACCCCGACCACCCCATCATCCGCACCATTCTCCGGGGAGCCACCGTCCACACCCTTCCCCTGCTGAACCCCGACGGGGCCGAGCGCTTTCAGCGCCGGAACGCCCAGGGCATCGACATCAACCGTGACGCCAGGAGGCTCGCCACCCCCGAGGGCCGGGTCCTGAAGGCGGTGCGGGACGCCCTGGAGCCGGATTTCGGGTTCAACCTCCACGACCAGGGAATCGGGACCCGGGTGGGCGATACCGACCGGGGGGTGGCCATCGCCCTCCTCTCCCCTCCCTTCGACGAGAGCCGTGAGGTCAACGATGTCCGGCATCGGGCCATGGAGGTCATGGGGGTGATGATCCGGGCCATGGAGCCCCTGGTGGGCGGGCACATGGCCAGGTACTCCGACACCTTCAACCCGCGGGCCTTCGGAGATCTCATCACCCAGTGGGGCACCGGCACCATCCTGGTGGAGTCCGGAGGTTGGGCCGACGATCCCCAGAAGCAGTACCTGAGGAGGGCGAATTTCGTGGGGCTTCTGGCGGCTCTGGAGTCCATCGCCACGGGAAGCTACCAGGGGGTGGGACGGGAGCTCTACGAGAGTCTTCCCCGCAACGGGCGGCGGGTCGGCGACCTCCTTCTCACCGGGGGCACCGTGGTGATCCCCGGTCTCCCCAGCTACCGGGCGGACCTCCTGGTAAGCTTCGAGAAGCCCCTCCTGGAGAGGGAAGGCACCATCGCGGAGATCGGGGACCTGGCCGAGGTAGAGGCCCGAGACACCCTCTCCCTGAACGGCCTCTACGTCCATCCGGCAGAGACGGCCATGGACCGGAGCCGGGGAGGGGTGCAGATCGCCCCCGGCGTCCCGGCCCACTTCCAGGTGACCCGGGACGCCGAGGGCACGGACGTGGTCTGGATTTTCCAGGGCGGGCCGCCGGCGGAGCTCAGGAGAAGGAGTCGCTGAGCACCCGGATCCCGGAGCAGCCCCAGCGGCCGTCTGCGGCCGGCCATTCCCTTCTTCGGCCCCGGGCTACTCCCCGCTCCCGGTGATCTCCAGGAAGCCGTCGAAGAGGGCCCGGGTCACGGGCCCCACCTTCCCGTCGCCCACGGGCCGGCCGTCGATCTCCACGCAGGGCTTCACCTCCGAGAGGGTCCCCGAGTGGAAGGCTTCGTCGGCCTCGTGCATCTCCGCCACGGTGGTGGGCCGCTCCAGGAGCTCGTAGCCCAGTTCGTCGGCCAGCTCCAGGACCACCTCACGGGTGATTCCCGGGAGGATCTGGTTGGAGAGGGGATGGGTGACGATGGTCTCACCGAAGACCATGAAGAAGTTGTTGTGGGACCCCTCGATGGCCATCCCGTCCTGGACGAAGACGATCTCGTCCACTCCGGCGTCCACGCCCTGCTGGGCACCGAGGACGTTGGCCAGGAGTTGGACCGTCTTCAGGTCCCTCCGGGCCCATCGCCAGTCGTGGACGGTGATGGCGGTGAAGCCCTCCTCCCACCTCTCCCTGGGCGGGCGCTTGTACTCCCCGGTGAAGAGGTAGGCCGTGGCGGGCACGGGTGTCTTGGGGAAGGTGTGGCTCCGGGGGGCCACGCCCCGGGTCACCTGGGTGTAGACGTAGGAGACCCGGGCGTCCCCCAGATCATTCTCCCGGATCAGGCGTTCGTGCACTTCCTCCAGGGGCGCGGGGTCGTAGTCGATGCGAAGGTGCTCCAGGCCTCGCCGCATGCGAGCCAGGTGCCGGTCCCAGCGAAAGAGGGAGCCGTAATAGGCCGCGGTGACCTCATAGATTCCGTCCCCGAAGAGGAAGCCCCGGTCGTCCAGGGATAGAGATGCCTTGTCCTTGGGGAGATACTCACCATTCAGGTAGATGGTGCTCATGGGCGGCTATTCCTCCTTGCCCTTCTTTTCCAGCTGCTCGAATTCTTCGAGGAGAACGGCGTCCGCTACCGGCCCGTCCTCTTCCTGGGGCTGGGCCTCGGCGTCCACTCCCTCGTCTTCCGGCTCCTCCTTCGGGCTGGCCTCCTCCTCGTCCTCCTCCTCTCCCGGGCTCAGAGCCCTGGGCTTCTTCGCCCCGGGAGCCGAGATGAGACCCATCTCGTGCTTCAGGGCCAGGAGACGGTCCTCCACCCCTGAATCGTCCCCTCCCGCCTCCAGTTGCTGAAACTCGGTCTCCAGGGTGTCACCGGTGAGGGCTTCGGCCACCTCGGCCTGAGCGAGGCTCCGGCGCTCCGACTCCTCGATCTTCTCGGCCATGCGGTTGAAGGCCTCGAAGGCAGACGTGTCGGAGAGGCCCGACATGGTCTCATGGATGCGCCGCTGGGCCTGGGCCCGCTTCTGCTTGGCAATGAGGAGGTTCCGCTTCCGCTTGGCCTCCTCGATCTTGTCGTTGAGCTGCCGGAGGGAGTTCTTCAGCTTCTCCGTCTCCTCGGCCTGGGCCGACCAGGTCTGCTCCAGGGTGGCGGCCCGCTGTGCGTGCTCCTGCTGCCGAAGGAGGGCCTGCTTGGCCAGGTCGTCCCGCCCTTCCTTCACCGCCAGCATGGCCCGGTGCTCCCAGTCCCGGGTCTGTTTGACCTCGTCATCGAGCTGGGCCCTGAGCTTCCGCTCGTCGGCGATGGCCGCGGCCACTTCCCGCTTGGCCTTGGCCAACTGGTCCCGCATGTCGAGGATGATCTGATTCAGCATCTTCTCCGGGTTCTCGGCCCGGGCGATCAGATCGTTGATGTTCGATTTCAGCAGGGTTGAAAACTTCTGTAAGATCCCCATGGCCTCAGTCCTCCTGCCTTGTGCCGGCCAGGGCTTTGATCCGGTCGATGTGGCTGGACGCCGCCATCTGCATGCTCTCCAGGGAGGCCTGCAGCTCGGGGAAGTCCAGGGTTTCCAGCTCCAGTGTGTCGGTGAGGATCACGTCGCCTTCCTCGATTCCGTAGGCGCCATGAACCACGTCGGTGGCGTTCCAGACCAGGAGGCTCTCATAGAGCTCGGCCAGCTCGACGCCCTCGGGAAGGTCCATGACCTTCAGGCGAACCACCAGGAGAGGCGGCGAGTGATGCACGACCACGGGAGGGCCGTCTTCGGGCGCCTCCACCAGGTACATGCCCTCATCCACCTCGTTGAAATCCAGATCCATGCGGATCAGGAAGCTCTCAAGATCATCGCGGGTGACCATAGACCCTTCTCCCTGGGTATGTGTCCGACGGCAAATGCATTGGGTACTACGCCGGGCCCGCCGAGGCGGTTTCGTTCCGGCCGGCGACACGGAGCTCGCAAGCGATCCCGCAGGGTATGAGTAATACCCCGGGGGGCAAACAAAAAGAGGCCCGGGCGGATCGGAAGTCGGGCCGGGCCGGCTCCGGAAGCGCCCGCCGGGGCCCGGTGGCCGGGCCCCCGAATCACCGGCCGTTCAGCAGTACCGCCAGATGCTCCCCGGTGTACGAGCCCCTCTCCGCAACCACCTCCTCGGGCGTCCCCTCCACCACGATACGGCCTCCGGCCTCTCCACCTTCAGGTCCCAGATCGATGATCCAGTCCGCCGTCTTCACCACGTGGAGGTTGTGCTCGATGACGACCACGGTGTTCCCCCGCTCCACCAGCCGTTGCAGGACGTCCAGGAGAACCCTCACATCCTCGAAATGAAGCCCCGTGGTGGGCTCGTCCAGGATGTAGAAGGTGTTTCCCGTGGCCCGTTTCGATAGCTCCGTGGCCAGCTTCACGCGCTGGGCCTCTCCACCGGAGAGAGTGGTGGCCGACTGGCCCAGGTGGACGTACCCCAGGCCCACGTCGTGAAGCGTCTGGAGCTTGCTCCGGATCCTGGGAACGGCATCGAAGAACTCGAGGGCCTCGGCCACCGTCATGTCCAGGACGTCGGCGATGTTCTTTCCCTTGTAGTAGACATCCAGTGTTTCCCGGTTGTAGCGCCGCCCCCTGCAGACGTCACAGGGGACGTAGACGTCAGGCAGAAAATGCATCTCGATCTTCACCAGCCCGTCGCCCTGACACGCCTCGCATCGACCCCCCTTCACGTTGAACGAGAAGCGCCCGGGGGCGTAGCCCCGCATCTGGGACTCGGGGAGGGAGGCGAAGAGCTCCCGGATGGGAGTGAAGAGCCCGGTGTAGGTGGCGGGATTGGAGCGTGGCGTGCGGCCGATGGGCGACTGATCCACATCGATGACCTTGTCCACGTGATCCAGCCCGTCGATGCCGTCGTGCTTTCCCGCCACCAGCCGGCTCCGGTGGAAGTGCCTGGCAAGGGCGTGATAGAGGGTTTCGGTGACCAGGGTGGATTTCCCGGACCCGCTCACGCCGGTGACGCAGATGAAGGTCCCCAGGGGGAAGTTCACGTCGATGCTCTTCAGGTTGTGCTCCGCGGCTCCCCTCAGGGTGAGGACCCGATCCTCGTCCAGGGGCCGCCGATCCGCCGGAACCGGAATGGCCTTCTCCCGCCGCAGATAGGCACCGGTGAGGGAGCTCGACTCCTGCAGGACATCCTCCAGCTTGCCCTGCACCACCACATCGCCTCCGGCCCGCCCGGCTCCGGGCCCCAGGTCCACCACGTAGTCGGCGGCACGGATGGTGTCTTCGTCGTGCTCCACCACCAGGACCGTGTTCCCCAGGTCCCGGAGTCGCTCGAGGGTGTTCAGCAAGCGGTGGTTGTCCCTCTGGTGGAGCCCGATGGACGGCTCGTCGAGGATGTAGAGGACCCCCACCAGCCGGCTTCCGATCTGGGTGGCCAGGCGGATGCGCTGGGCCTCCCCGCCGGAGAGGGAGTCGGCGGAGCGCCCCAGCGTCAGGTACTCCAGCCCCACGTTCACCAGAAATCCGAGGCGCTCCCGGACCTCCTTGAGGATGGGGCCGGCGATGGCCGCCGGGAGGGCCGGCCCCGGCGCCACCTCGCCGCCCGGTCTTCCCTCCCCCTCCAGGGGAAGGGACCCCAGGAAGGCCAGGGCCCTGTCGATGGGGAGGTCCACCACCTCGCCCAGGGAGCGACCGCCCACGGTGACGGCCCGGGACTGGGAGCTCAAGCGGGAGCCGTGGCACGCCGTGCAGGGAAGGGTGGAGAGGTAGTCCTCCAGTTGATTCCGGACGGCGTCGGATTTGGTCTCCCGGTACCGGCGCTCCACGTTGGCCACCACGCCCTCCCAGACGTCTTCGTAATGGCCCTCGAAACGCTTGGAGTGGTAGGGAAAGCGAATCTTCATCTTGCCCGAGCCGAAGAGAACCGCCTCCTGCACGTCGGGTCGGAGGGAGCCCCAGGGGTCCCCGGGATCGAACTCGTAGGCCTGGGCCAGACCCTGGAGGATGGAGTTCCGTACGTGGCCCGAGGGCTCGCCCCAGGGAAGGATCACCCCTTCCAGGATGGAGAGACTGGAATCCGAGACGATGAGATTCGGGTTCACCTCCTTCCGGGTCCCGAGCCCCCCGCACTCCTCGCAGGCTCCGTAGGGGGAGTTGAAGGAGAACTGCCTGGGCTCCAGCTCCGGCAGGCTGATCCCGCAGTTGGCGCAGGCGTACCGCTCGCTGAAGAGATGGACGTGGGGCTCTTCATCGCCATGCTCCACCGCCTCCACCACCCCCCCCGCGGTCCTCAGCGCCGTCTCCACCGAGTCCGCCAACCGGTCCCGGTCCTCGGCCCTCACCACCAGGCGATCCACCACCACGGCGATGTCGTGGTTCTCGTATCGGTTCAGGGAAGGCGGCTCGATGAGGTCGTAGGTCTCTCCGTCCACCCGCACCCTGACGAAGCCCTCCTTACGGGCCCGCTCGAAGAGGTCCCGGAACTCCCCCTTCCGCCCCCTCACCAGGGGGGCCAGGACCTCGATGCGGGTGCCCTCCTCCATCTCCAGGAGTCGGGAGACGATCTGGGAGGAGGACTGGCGCAGGACCGGCTCCCCGCACTCGGGACAGTGGGGCGTGCCCACCCTGGCCCAGAGGAGCCGCAGGTAGTCGTAGACCTCGGTGACGGTTCCCACCGTGGACCGGGGGTTCCGGCTCACCGTCTTCTGTTCGATGGAGATGGCGGGAGAGAGGCCCTCGATGGCGTCCACGTCGGGCTTCTCCATGAGGCCCAGGAACTGGCGGGCGTAGGCCGAAAGGGACTCCACGTAGCGCCGCTGGCCCTCGGCGTAGATGGTGTCGAAAGCCAGGGAGGATTTTCCCGATCCCGAGAGGCCGGTGATGACGACCAGGGACTCCCGGGGAAGCTCCACGTCGATGTTCCGGAGGTTGTGCTCCCGGGCGCCCCGGACGATGAGGTTCTCTTGAGCCATAGCCCGGTAGTTTACCTCAAAAGGGGGGCTGCGTTCAATGCGGGGGGGTCAGCCGTCCCGGGCCACCGAGACGATCTCACGGGCCAGGAGCTCCATGGGCCGGACCACGGGTAGCTCCGTGTCCGCTCCATGGAAGGCCAACTCCACCTCGGTGCATCCGGCGATGAGGGCCCGGGGCTCCGGATCCATGGTCTCGACTGCCGCCAGGAGCTTTCGCCGGGGCTCCTCCCCGGTGTGCTCCAGCTTGACCTGGAGGATGGCTCCGGCCACCAGCTCTTCCTGGGCTCCGGGCTCCGGCGTGACCAGATCGAAGGCCGGGAGGCGGTCGTGAAAGACCCGGGCCTTTCCGGCTGCGGTAGTGGCCAGGAGACCCACGGGGGTGCCCTCGGGAAAGGTCCGGGCCAGCTCCCTCCCCACCAGGCCGATCATGTCCAGCACCGGGATCTGCACGGCCTCCTGCACATCGTCCAGGAACCCGTGGGCCGTGTTGCAGGGGATGGCGATGAGGTCGGCGCCCCACTCCTCCAGAAGCCGGGCCGACTCCTGCATCATGGGCGCCGGGGAGGGTCCGGTCCCGAAGAGGCCCGCCGGGCGGTCCGGGATCTGCGGCCTGGAATCCACCAGGATCCTCAGGTGGTCCCTCTCCCGCTCCGCCGGCGTTTTCTCAGTGATCATGCGCATGAGGTCCACCGTGGACATGGGGCCCATGCCACCCAGGATGCCCACGACCTTGCTCAAACCGGGCCTCGATTCGTTGACGGTACACGCCCCCCCGAGGGCCGCCGGAACCGACTCCGGGAGCTCAAACGTCTCCCCGCCGGGCCTGTTCTCTGAGTCGGGCGACCCGCTCCCGGGTGTCCGGGTGGGTGCGGAAGAGGTTCATGAGGCCACCCCCCCTCCGCCCCCCCGCCAGGGGATTCACGATGGCCAGGTGGGCCCCGGCAGGGTTCACCTGCATGGGGATCCGCTTGGCGCTCCGCTCCAGCGTTTCCAGGGCACCGGCCAGAGCCAGGGGATTCCCGGCGATCCGGCCTCCCGTGGCGTCGGCCTGGAACTCGTTCTGGCGGCTGATGGCGAACTGGATGATCATGGCCGCCAGGGGCGCCACGATGGACATGATGATGAGCCCCAGGGGGTTCCTGCCGTCGTCCCGCCCCCCGGCGAAGATGGCCGCCCAACGGGCCATGGTGGCCAGCATGCCCACCGCCCCGGCCATGGTGGCCGCCAGCGTCCCCGTGAGCATGTGGCGGTGCTTGATGTGAGCCAGCTCGTGGGCGATGACCCCTTCCAGCTCCCGGGGCGGAAGGGCCCTGAGGATACCGGCCGTGACGCAGACCACGGCCTTCTCCGGGTTTCTGCCTGTGGCGAAGGCGTTGGGCTGGTCCGAGGGCGCCACCGCCACCACGGGCATGGGCAGCTCGGCCCGCTGCCTGAGCCGGTCCACCATCTCGTAGAGGTCAGGGGCTTCCTCGGGCCCGATGATGCGGGCCTTGTACATGCCCAGGACCACCCGGTCGCTGAACCAGTACATCCCGAAGTTCATTCCGGCGGCCAGGATGAACACCAGGACGGCGCCGCTCTGCCCGCCGAAATATCCCCCGAAAGCCACGAGAAGGGCCGTGAGGCCCGCCATCATGACGAAGATCTTCATGTGCTGCATCGTGCGTATCCTCTGTTCCTTCGCGGTGAGATCCAAGGGGATCCGCGCCGCAGTTGCCATCCCCTCTCCATCCATCCCTCTCCATCCGTACCCGGACTCAGAGTACCCCCGAAACCCGGGGTCTGATCCCGTCTCAGTACCCCCACTGGCGGTAGAAGAAGAACCCCAGGACCCGGTCCAACTGAGGCCCCAGATCGCTGGTCAGGAAGAGGGGGCTCCGGGCGAACCGGTCCTCGATGAATCCCTCCAACGTCCACTCGTCCTTGAGCCTCCACTCCACCCGCAGGCCGGCGAACTGGTTGCGGGAGGTCCCTCCCAAACCCGTGAGAGGACGCCACATGAGAGCGGCGAAGATGTCCGGCGTGATGTACTGCCCGATCTCCACCTGGGTCGTGGCCACGGTCCCCGCCAGGTCCAGCGTGCCCCCGGGGGCAGCGTCCTGTCCCTGGGTGATGGCCAGGTAGTCCAATCCCGCGTCCCGGGTGGCGAGGGACCCCAGCTCGTTGGAGAGCGTCCCCATGGCCAGGTTCGCCGTGGCGCCGGTAGCGGCCCCCAGGAGGGCCCCGGCGGCCCCCTGCACGAAGGAGCTCTGACCGGACGCCAGGGCGTAGGTGGGCCTGCCGAAGAGGAGGTAGCTCACCAGGTCGGACTGGGCGATGGGGAAGGGTGCGTTGCTGGAAAGGGAAACCCGTGGTGAGAGGAGGGTTCCCTCCACGGAGGCGACGATGTCCAGGCGCTCCCCTTCGAAGGTCCGGAGCCGGTTCAGCGCCTCGATGTCCAGATTCGGGTTGATCCCCGGCGTGCCCAGAAAGCTCACCGTCCCCTCCTGGACCTGGAACTGCCGGCCCAACACGGCATACACGCCCCGGACGGCCTGTAGATCCCCGGCCAGGGCCAGATCCCGCTCCGTCCGGTCCCAGTACACGTCCAACTGCCCGGCCATCTCCACGTTCAGGTCCTTGCCCCGGAGCCAGCTTCCCCTCTCCATGGAGAGATCCACATCCAGGCGCAGGTTCTGCATGAAGGGGTTCCGGCTGGCCCGGATGATGGGCTGGAGGGTGACCAGCGTTGTGTCCACCACATCGAAGAAGGCCGGGTCTGCCAGGTCCACCACCTCGGTGCTCCTGGCCAGCTCCTCCACGAAGAGGACGCCCTCCTCCACCGTGAGCTCTCCCGTAGCCGTGGGCCGAAGGTATCGCTCAGCCACATCCAGCCAGCCCGAGACGCTGGCCCGGACGTCACGGCGGTTCACAGCCAGGAAGTTCCGGGGCTCCACCCGGAGGTCCAACCGGGGATTGGTAAGGGGATCCAGGGTCACGGTCCCGGTGACCCTGGCCGTGCCCCCGGAGCGGAGGGACCCGTCCACTTCCACCGTGGCATCGGGGGAGAGGCCCAGCGTCGCCTCGATATCGGTGTGCCTGACACCCAGCGCCGGAAAATCGGCCGAGGCCCGGACCAGACGGAGCTCCCCGGAGGGCTCCAGCTCCCGGGGCGTGCCCGC
Organism: uncultured Gemmatimonadaceae bacterium; assembly: GCA_964464555.1. GTDB lineage: Bacteria > Gemmatimonadota > Gemmatimonadetes > Longimicrobiales > Gaopeijiaceae > CAYXGM01. The sequence continues at coordinate 19,874 of CAYXGM010000051.1, forward strand.
GAACCGGACCTCTCCCGAGAGGGTCCCTTCCACCCGCTCCAGGGCCCGGATGGGGGAGAGGGCAAGCTCCGCCGGGAAGGAATCCACCTGGAGGGTGAGATCCACGGGCTCTTCGGGGACCCGGGGCTCCCGGGTATCCACTCTCAGGTCCAGAGGGAAGGTCCCGGTGAGAGACAGGGATTCCCGGGTTCCCTCCCGGGCGCTGACCCTCCCGGTCAGGGTTTGATCCCGGTACCCGAGCTCCGAGTCCAGGCGGGTCAACTCGATCTCCCCGTACCGCAGATTTCTTCCGGCCACCGACCCCTCCACTCGCGGATCGTCGGGGCTTCCGGTCAGGGTCAGGGCCACATCCACGAGGCCCTGCAGCCTCTCCTCGAGCTGGACGACTCTCGCCAGGCGGGCCAGATCCAGGCGTTCGATGTCGAGGACGAAATCCCCCTCTCCCTGCCGGGGAATGAAACCGTCGGCCCGGATCCGCATGAATCCCACGCCCGGCCGTATCAGCCGAAAGTCCCGTACCCTGACGCCCCGGGAGTTCCACCGGAAGGACGTAGGCCCGCCCAGGTTCCACTGAACCGTGTCGAAGCCGAAGGTGAGCTCGTCCAGATTCACGATCCCCCCGTCCAGGGTATCCAGTGCGAAGGTGCCCCGGGCCCGGTACTCGTCTCCTTCTCTCCGGCGGCTCACGACCCGGACCCGGCCGTCAGACGATCCCATCTCCACCTCCACGTCGGTGCCGGAAAAGGAAAGGGAGCGCACGTCCACCGAGTCGGTGCGAAGGAGTCCTTGGATGCGCCGGTCGGCGCCGGGAAGGTTCACGGCAGAGAAGGTGAGGGATCCCGACTCCACGAAGTCGGTGGTGTAGCGAAGATCCTGGAAGTCCAGGCTTCCCTCCACGTCGAAGCTCTCGAACCCTCCCCTGAAGCTGGCCCGGCCCTGGAGCCGCCCGTCCAGCGCCACTTCCGCCGCCGTGGGGAGGGTGTCCAGGTCCACCCCGTCCAGGACCATCAGGTCCTTCTCGAAGGACGAGAGCTCGTCCAGAACCGTGGCAACCTCGCCCATGATCCAGGGACGCAGGGGAGTGAGGGACTCGCTTTCCAGACGCACATTGAGCTCTCCGGGAGGAGCGGAGGATGACACGCCGAAGGTGCCTCCGGCCTCCACGTGGCCCAGCTCCGTTTCGGCCACCAGAGCGTCCAGGCGAAGGAGTCCTTCCTCCACGGCCAGAACCATGGCCGCCGTGTCCACCGCCAGCTCCCCGACCTGTCCTCGACGAATGAACACCGTTGCGTCCCCGGCCACCGAGTCCAGCCGCAGACCGCGGCCGGAAGCCAGGATTCTTCCCGTCACCCTGGTGGGCTCGGGGAGATCGGGGACCAGACGGGAGAGGAGGAAATCCTCCCCCCGGGTATCCAGGTTGTAGCCCCGGGCCGGGTCCCGGGCATCGAAACGGGCCTGAACCATGAGAGGTCCGGCATCCGTCTCCAGCTCCGTCTCCAGGTTCAGATCCGACAGGGGCCCGCCCAGAGAGACCACGCCCGAGATTTCCCCGGTCACGGGGAGCTCGGGATAGTCCCGGGCCACGGCCGTGAGGGAGAGGGGTCGAAGGTCGCCGGTGAGGTTCAACACCGTCTCGGCACCCTCCGTGCCCACGAAACCGTTCGCCGTCACCCTACTGGGAGAGAATCCGGCGGGCACGAAGGTGGCCTCTGCGGAAAGCTCGAACCCGGTGGACATGGAGCCCGAAGCCTCCGCCCGGAGGGCGCCCGGCCCGGAGAGCTTCATGGCCGGAGAGAGCCCCCTCAGGGTTTGCCAATCCAGGGGCGCGAGGGTCAGGTTCAGGTTCGTGACGCCCGGGGTGTCTGCCAGATGGAAGGTGCCGGTGACCATCACCCGGGCGCTGGCCCCGGAGAGGGAATCCAGGAAGGCCAGGTCGCTGTCCACACCCAGTGCCTCCAGCCCCCCGTCCAGGCTCAGGCGGCCCGTGAGCCGTCCCCTGAGGGGGAGGGGGTCGGGGAGCCACGGATCGGTGACGGCCACTTCCATGGCTTCCATCTGCAGCTCCATGCCTCTGAGCCGAAGGTACCGCCCCAGGAGGAGGCCGCCGTCGGCCCGGAGGCGGGCCGAACCCGACGTCAGCTCCGTCTCCCGGAACTCGAGGAGAACACCCTCATCATCCAGGACGAGGCCGAAGGGTCCCCGGGCTTCGCCGGCAGGCAGGCGGGGTTCCAGGAACGCGAGATCATCCAGAGCCAGACCCCGGGCCTCCCCGTCCACCTCCACCCTGACGCCCCGGTCTTCCCCCCATTCGACGGCCACGGATCCCCGGGCCCGGGACGCGGGAAGGGCAAGCTCTTCCAACTCCGCCGTGAGGCCCGAGCCGACGCGCTCCACCGTGCCCCTGGCGTCGGTAATCCGGAAGGCCTCGGGCCACACCTCACCCGTGAGGGAGAGAGCCGCCACCTGAAAGCGCTGACCTTCCCTGTCGGGATCCTGAAGGACGGCCTCGTCCAGGCGGAGCTCCATCTCCCGGAAGGAGTACCGCCGCAGGGAGGCCCCTCCGTCGGGACCCTCGGCCACCAGGACGCGGCTTCGGTCGGAGAGCTCCCCGGAAAGGGGAAGGAACACGTCCAGGGAAGCCCCGTGGAGTGCCACGTCCCTGAGGGCGATGGTCCGCCCCTTCCCGGTCGAGTCGGCCCGGGCGGTCTCCACGCCCCCCTCCCCCTCCGGCGCCTCGTCCGGGTCCTCGGGAAAGAAGATCCGCAGGACGTTCAGCCTCTCCTGGTCCGGGAGCTGCTCCAGCGTCACCGAAGGGTTCCAGACGACCACACGGGTGAAGACCAGGTCTCCGCCCAGGAGGGCCGGGGCCGAGAGGCCCGCACGGAGGGAGTCGGCCGTGACGAAGGGCCGGCCAAGGCTGTCGGCGATGCTGAGGCCGCGAAAGGTGAACCCCCGGAGGAGGCCGGGGGAGGAGACCCCATCCACGCTCAGCTCCCCGTGCACGGCCCCCTCCACCCGAGCCAGAACCTGGAGCAGAATCCAGGCTCGTCCCGCGCCCGTCCTGGTGAGGACGACACCCAGAACCAGGAGCACGGCGGCCAGAACCACCGACGCTCGAAAGAGGATCCGGGCGGGGCCCGAGGAGCTCCCGGCCATCAGAAAGCCTGCCCGATGGAGATCTGGAGCTGAAAGCGCCTGAGAGACCAGCCGTCGTAATCGCCCCAGAGAACCCTGGGCTCCAGGATGGCGAGATCCTTTGAGGCCATCCAGTCCAACTCGTTCCCCTCGGGGTCCTCCAGCCTGGCCCCCTCACCCTGGACCCAGGGCTCGATGCCCGACGTGACGACCTGGAGACGCCCCTCCCCTCCCCACCGATAGGCCAGATCCACGCGGATGGGCCCGATGGGGCTGAAATACCGGACACCCACGCCCGGAGTGATCTCGATGCTGGACAGCGTGGGGTCGCTCCCCTCGCCCCAGACCTGGCCGAAATCGGCGAAGGTGGCCCCCTCCCACAGCTCGCCGGCCATGGGAATCCGAAACTCGACACTCCCCTCCACCAGGGACGTTCCACCCGTGGGCCTGGGCCGGAAATCGTCCTCCGAAAGCAGGCCGGCATCGCAGGACCGGTCGAGGATCTCTTCGGGCGTGCATACCGGGTTCCCGCCGGGACCCGCCGTGGAAAGGAGCTTCCCCACGGCATCCAATTGCAGGACCTGCGGCCCCAGGCGGTTCTGGGCAAATCCTCTCACGCTGTTGGATCCCCCGGCGTAGAGGCGCTTGTCGGGATGGACGATCTCTCCGCTGGAGCCCTCACCCGTGATCCCCCGGAAGCCTCCCGGCACTACCCATCCACCCCTGAGACGGGTCGCCAGAACCCAACCGCCCTCTCCCTGATGATACCAGGCCGCATCGGCCAGGAGCCGGGTGTAGCGGTATTCCGAGCCCGTCAGCCGGGAGGCATACTCCAGGTCCAGAAGCGCCGAATACCCCCGGGTAGGGCTCAGGGCCTGGTTCCTCCTGTCCCGGGAGAGGCTCATTCCCACGGGAGAAAGCCAGTTGTCGCCCTGGAGGGTTTCGATGTCTTCGGGCGTGCAGACGAGGTAGTTGGAACAGAAGAAGATCTCCGCAGCCTGGAGGCTGGAGATCTGAGGGGTCAGCGAAAGGGTCAGGCGGGTGGAGACGCCCAGCGTCCGCGTGACGGCGAGGTTCAACCCCCGGGTTTGACGGATGAAGATGTCGGGAAAGGACTGCCGCTCCCAGAAGAAGCTCGTTGAGAGGGACGTCCGAGGCGAAAAGAGCCAGGGCTGGTTGAAATCCGCCGAGATAAGCCAGTTGAGGAGCCCGTAATCCCCGGTGCCGGCGGACCGGCAGAGGGTGGATTGGAGTTGGGGGGCCATGATGTTCGAGAGCCGGCCCCGGAACTGAAGACGCCTGGCCCCGCCCAGGTAGTTCCGGGACGCCCAGAGGGCTTCGGTGGAGATGCAATCGGCCGTGCTGAGCCCCGCACCCGTCCTGACCCGGTGCAGATCCCCCTCGGCCACCTGGATGGACATGGGGACGATGCTGTCGGGCTGGTGATCCAGCTCCGGGGTGATGTCCACGAAGCTGAAGATCTCCAGGTTGTACAGGTTCCGTTGCCCGGCAAAGCGCAGATCCTGGGCGTAGAGATCGCCCTCCTGGAAGGGGAGCAGACGCCGCACCGTGCCCTCGTCCACCGTGCTGTGCCCGGTGATGGTGAGGGGGCCCACGTAGGCCAGGGGTCCCGGATAGAGCTCGAAGGTCGCCCTGGCTTCGTAGGGCGTCTCCCGGGGGATGGTGTACCCTTTGAAGACCTCGGCATGGGCGTAGCCCAGGTTCTTCAGTCGGTTGACCAGGGTGTCTTCCGTGGCCTCCCAGCGCACCAGGGAGAGGGGATCCTCCACCTCCAGAGGAAGCCCCTGGAGGACCGACGAGTCGGGAAGCCGGTCGAGGCCGGTGAACCCGAGCTCGGTAATCCGAACCGGCCTGCCCTCCTGGATCTCGAAGGTGATCTTGACCTCATCGTCGGAAGGCCGCTCCAGGACCGTATCCACGACGGCCTCCCGGTACCCCATGCGATAGTAGAAGAGCTTCACCCTGGCCAGATCCCTGCGGAACTCCCTCTCCACCAGGTGGGAAGAGTTCAGGGCGAAGTCGAAGCCGGCCAGGCAGAAGGGAAAAAGGATGGGGGAGCGACACTCGGTCTCACGGCTGACGATGGCATTGCCCAAGGCACCGTCGGAGAAATGCTCGTTCCCCTCGAAGGCGATCTCAGTCACCTCCCGTGCGGCCATCTGGGCCTCGAGAGGCTGGGATCCCGGAAAGGAACAGAAGAGAAGGCCCAACATCAGGGCCGGACCGCCCACTCCCTTCATGCCTGGTCTCGGCCGTCGGGATCGGGGAGCGGGCGATCCTCGGGGCGTGACTCCTCCGGTCGCGGGGAAATGGGCTCCCGGGAAAGGAAGAGGCGCAGAAGGTAGAACGTCACCGTTGCCACCCCCAACGCAAGTCCCGCCGCCACGGCGCCGGCCTCCAGATTCTCCCTGGTCCCGGGGGTCCTGCGACGAAAGTACCGGCTCACGGATTACCACCTCCTTCGGCGGTTTGCGGGCTAGGAGACCGGAGGCGTGCCAGACCCCAGGCCCCCACGACGACCATGGCCAGGCTGATGACCTGGGCCAGGGTCAGGACTGCGAAGAAACGATCGTCCTTGGCCCGGAAGAACTCCACCCCGAAGCGCTCCAATCCGGCCAACACCAGCCAGAGCATCATGAGCCAGCCCTTGGCATGAGCATGCTTCCGGAGGGACCAGAGGACGGCGAAGACGAGCAGGGAAAGCCCGATCTCGTAGAGCTGGGTGGGGTGAACGGGTACGATCTCCCCGTACTTCGCCACCAGCTCGGGATCCACCTGGATTCCGAATTCCCGCTCGATGATGTCCACGCGGGTGGGGGGGGCTCCCCTGGGAAAGCGGATTCCCACCCAGGAGTCGGTGGGCCGGCCCCAGTCGTCCCCCACCAGGAAGCACCCCACCCGACCGACGGCGTAGGCGATGGCCAGGGCCGGGGCCGTGATATCGGCCTGGGTGGCGAGGTGCAGACCCCGCTTCCGGATCTGCCAGGTCACCATGGCGGCCCCCCCGAGGAGCCCCCCATAGAAGACGAGGCCGCCCCGAGCGAAGATGAGGCCCAGGGGGTCCTCGAGGAGGCGAGGGAAGTTGAGGAGGATGTAGTAGAGCTTGGCGCCCAGGATTCCCCCCAGGACGGCCATGAAGAGAAGATCCCAACTGATCTCCGGATCCAGGCCGTGGAGCTTCATTCCCTGGCGGTGGGTGATGACCGCCGCCAGGAAGGCCAGGAACATCATGACTCCAAAGGAGGTGATGGCCTCGCCCCCCAGGAGGGGGAACCATTCGGGCAACCGGAAAAGGATGGGATACACTGTCTTGGCCTCTCGAGACCCGGGGAATCGGCTATCCCCGGAGGGTCAGGAGCTCCCCGACGCCGAGGCGTTTCCGGGAATCAGGTCGGGAAAGGGCAGATTCGCATCTGCCGACACATCGAGGGAACCTACGTCACCCCGCTCCAGGCGGAAAAGGGCGGCCCGGGCCACCATGGCCCCGTTGTCCATGGAGAGACGGGGAGACGCGAAAAAGAGCCGGCCCTCGGCATCCAGGCGAGTCCCGATCTCACTCTTCAGACGACGGTTGGCCGAAACGCCCCCACCGAGGAGGACCCGGTTGATGCCCGTTTGCTCGACGGCCCGCAGGACCTTGCTCGCCAGCACGTCCACCACGGCTTCCTGGAAGGCGGCCGCCACATGCTCCCGCTCCTCCTCCAGGGCGCCCTCTTCCTCCAGCTCGGTTATCAGACCCGCCACCGCCGTTTTCAATCCGCTGAAGGAGAAATCGTAGTATCCCGGATCCTCGGGAGTCTGGTTCCGCTTGAGCATGGGCCTGGGGAGGGGGTGGCGACCCGGGTCACCCATCTCGGCCAGAGCCTGGATGGCGGCGCCCCCGGGGTAGGAAAGGTCCAGGAGCTTCGCCACCTTGTCGAAGGCCTCTCCCGCCGCATCGTCCCGGGTCTGGCCCAGGAGCCGGTACTTCCCCCAGGCCTCGACGTGGAGGAGAAGGGTATGTCCCCCCGACACCAGGAGTCCCACGAAGGGGGGCTCGGCTTCCGGGTCTTCCAGGGAAGGCGCGAAGAGGTGGGCCTCCATGTGGTGCACGGGAATGAGGGGTCGATCCACGGCGAAGGCGACGGCTTTGGCCCAGGCGACGCCGACCAGGAGGGCCCCGATGAGACCGGGACCGGTGGTGACAGCCAGGGCATCCACCTGGCTCAGCCTGCGGCCGGCCTGCCGGAAGGTCTCATCCACCACTTCGGGCAACCGGGCCAGGTGAGCCCGTGCAGCCAGCTCGGGCACGACGCCGCCGTAGACCGCGTGCACGTCCTGGGAGTGGATGACGTGGCTGAGGATCCTCTCCTTCCCCTCCACCAGGGCGGCGGAGGTCTCGTCACAGCTCGTCTCGATCCCCAGGATCAGAGGAGCGCTCACCGGCCTGCAGGGCGACGGAGGACCACCAGGGCGGGATCCGTCCGGGCCTCCACGTAGGGGGGAAGTCCCTCGACGACGAGTTCGGTGCGGAGTTCCTCCCCGGGGGCCAGGGTCCTGACCCCGCTCTGGGGCAATGTGACCACCAGGGCCGCCGAGTCCATCTGTTGCACGAGGCTCCGTCCCCCTGAAAGGATGACGTCGACTTCAGGAGGGCGGGCCTGGAGCTGGGGATCGGCGGGCAGGTCGGGGAGCCGAATCTTCACCCCGCGTATGGTCCTCTCCAGGACCTCCTCCACCGTGAGCTCCACGGCGGCCTCCTCGGGCGCGATGACCACAGCTCCGAGGCCCGTCGTGTCCACGGGCCGGGCGAAGGTCCCCGAGCCGGTGACCTCGGACAGGTCCAGGGGAACCAGGGAGAGGGAGTCCATCTCCTCCAGCCGACTGGCAGGCCCCGAGATCCTGACCAGGTCCGGCGTCACCCGGGGGGGAGCGACCAGAGCAAGGTCCTCGGGGAGGCTCCCGGTGAAGCGGGGCGAAACACCCAGGGCGGCGAACTCCCTCGGCTCAAAGGAGAGACGCACCGAGCTGGGCCGGAACTCCTCCACCACCACGTCCTCCCCCTCGGGAATCCTGAGCCACTGAAAACGCAGCAGAACCGCCGTGTCGGTGGAGACGACCCGGTCCACGGGCACCACCACCGAGGGCCGATCCACGCCCAGACCGAAGAGGGCGCGGGCCGACCCCGAGAGGGTCACATCGATGGTTTCGGGAAAGGGATCCCCCCGCACCGCGTACTGGGGGTCGTTGAGTTGAACCCGCACCGGAACATCCGAAAGGACCTGCCGGCTCTGGGTGTCGAACCGGGGGACGGTCCAGAGCATCACAGCCAGGGCGACGGCAGCCAGCTTGAGTTGCCAGTTCTTGGTGACGATGCGGGGAAGGATGGGCAAGATCAATCTCCCAGAAGACGCCGGATCAATTGTACGTTCTGGGGCGCATCCCAGGCCGTGGCCCCTGCGATCTTTCGGATGATCATCCCGTCCCGACCTACCACGAAGGACTCGGGGACCCCGGTGGTCTGGAAGGTCTTCTGGATGTTCCCGGACGGATCATGAAGAATGGGGAAAGAGAGGCCCATGGAATCGGCATAGGACCAGAGGTCCCCTCCCGGACGCCCGAAGGCGTCCCGCTGTCCGAAGGGGGCGTCGATGCTCACCGCCAGGATCTCGAAATCATCGCTGCCCACGGCCTCGTAGAGCCGCTGCATGGAGGGCATCTCCTCCTTGCAGGGCGCACACCATGTCGCCCAGATGTTCACGAGGAGCACCTTGCCCTCGTAGTCGTCCAACCCCTTCTCTTTGCCCCGGGAGTCCACGACGGTGAAGTCGGGTGCGGGCCGGCCCGGAACCACAGGCTGCAGGCGATCCCGGTTCACCCAGGCAAAGAGGACCACGAGGGCCGCTGCCAGGGCGGCGATGGCATAGGGAATCCAGGATCCTTTTCGACGCATCTCTCGTTGCTCTTCAGAGGTACACGGCGGGCCCCGCCTATCGACGAACCCCGCTGGATCGTACGGCGCCCTGGCCCGATTGTTCCTGCCGCCCGGCAGGCTGGGGGAGGGAGGAAAGATCGCCTCCCCGGCGGCCCACCACCAGGCGCACGGCCGTCCCCTTCTGGACCAGCGTGGAGGCAGGGGGCTCCTGCTCGACGATCAACCCCTGGTCCCGCCCGAAACGAAAGCGTTCGTCCACCTCCCCCACGAGCATGCCCAGGGAGTCCAGGATGGACCTGGCCTGCTCTTCGGGCATCCCCAAAAGAAGCGGCATCTCCACCATGGGCGGGCCCATGCTCACCGTGAGACGGACCTCCAAAGGAACCACCGCCAGCATGCCCGGCTCCGGGTCCATCTCCACCACCCCTCCCCTTGGAAGATCGGACTCCACCGAGTCCACCACCACCGCAAATCCCGAAGCCTCCAGCACCGTGCCGGCCCGGTCGGCCCTGAGCCTCAGGACATCGGGAACCGGCCGCTCCTCCGGGCCGGTGCTCACGGCCACCCGCACGGTGTCGCCGGCCAGGGCGAGCTGTCCCGGGAGAGGGCTCTGGCCCAGGATGAGGCCTTCGGAAACCACAGGGTGCTTCAGAGAGTCCGCATGTCCCAGGACCAGCCCCGCCGAGCTCAGGAGATCCCGGGCCTCGTCCGGAGACTCCCCCGACAGGTCCGGGACCTCGAGGAGATCGCCCGGGGGCG